>NZ_LT606946.1:635903-1271806 GCF_900095175.1 Polynucleobacter necessarius | reverse complement strand
TCGGGCTCGATGATTCCAACCTTGCAGATTGGCGACTTTATTCTGGTGAATAAATTTACCTACGGTATTCGTTTGCCAGTAATCAATCAGAAGGTAATTGATTTAGGATCTCCAAAACGTGGTGATGTTGTGGTATTTCGCTATCCGCGCGATGAATCCATTGATTACATCAAGCGCGTGGTGGCCATACCTGGCGACACTATTACTTATCAAGATAAGCGTTTAACTGTAAATAATCAGCCATTGCAATACAGCGGCGGCGAGCCTTACCTTGACCCAGAAAATATGCGTTATGCCAAGCGCTTTTCAGAAACATTTCCTGCAGACTTGGGTGGCAACCAGCATGAGATCTTGAATCATCCTGATCGACCTGTTGGCATGTTCCCTACAGAACGTTTTCCTGGATTTGAAAACTGCCAATACATTAATGCTGGACTTACCTGCAAGGTGCCTGCTGGCCATTACTTTGCTATGGGCGATAACCGAGACAATAGTGCGGATTCTCGTTACTGGGGATTTGTGCCGGATAAAAATATCGTAGGTAAAGCATTCTTTGTTTGGTTGAATCTCGGAGATCTTGGTCGCATTGGCGGCTTCGAGTAATGCTATGAATGCCCGCGCCGTCATCGAAACTGCACCACTGCAAGCACAACTGGGCTATACATTTAAAAAGCTAGAGCTACTGAATCAAGCTCTCACGCATCGAAGCCACAGCAAGAAAAATAATGAGCGCCTTGAGTTTTTAGGTGACTCGATTTTGAATTGTGTTGTTGCTGAAATGCTCTATGAGCGTTATTCCGATTTAGATGAGGGTGACCTTTCTCGTGTTCGAGCTAATTTAGTCAAACAGCAAGCGCTCTATGAAACTGCTCAAACCTTATCTCTATCAGACTATCTACGCTTAGGCGAGGGCGAGTTGAAGAGCGGTGGCTTCCGTCGTCCATCTATTCTGGCGGATACGCTTGAGGCAGTCACCGGTGCAATCTTTTTGGATGGTGGATTTGACGCAGCTAAGACGTGTCTTCGTAAGCTGTATTCCATCATCTTGGCTAACGTTGACCCTAAGACTCTGGGTAAAGACGATAAGACTTTGTTGCAAGAGTGTTTGCAGAGTTATCAGTTGCCACTACCTGCTTATAACGTTACTGGTACAAGTGGTACGGCCCACAACCAGCAATTTGAGGTTGAATGCTTAATACCGAATCTCAAGGTATCGGTTAAGGGTGAGGGCGCATCTCGACGTGCAGCAGAACAGGCAGCCGCGAAAATTGCCTTAATTGCCGCACTAAAAGCTTTGCCGCAAGAATTGGGTAAACCTAAAAAGACTCGGTCAGCGAAAAAGAAAGCGGCAAAAAAAGTAGCTACCGAAGAGCAGTTAAATCTTAAGCTGAAGGGTTAATCGTGTTTAGATGCGGCACTATCGCCATTGTTGGTCGTCCCAATATGGGCAAATCGACTCTCTTGAATGCTTTGGTTGGTCAGAAGATCAGTATTACCTCCCGTAAAGCTCAGACTACGCGCCACCGTATTTTAGGTATTCAGAATCGCGAAGAAGCGCAGTTTATCTTCATTGATACGCCAGGCTTTCAGACTCGTTTAATGAACACCCTCAACAAGGCATTAAACCGTACTGTAACTACAGCATTGCAGGATGTGAACGTAGCTTGCTTTGTAGTTGAAGCAGGTTGCTTTGGTGAGGATGACAAGAAAGTTTTGAAGTTGCTGCCAGATGATCTGCCTGTTGTTTTGGTATTAAATAAATTGGATTTATTTAATAGTCGTTTTCAGACTCCTTCTGAGCGTGATCAAGCATTACTCAACTTTATCAAAGAGATGGCCCGTCCTTGGTGTGAATTAGGTGGCCATGAAGATCAGAAGTGTGAGTTCGCTGAAATCGTCCCGATGAGCGCTAAGAGTCCCGGAGATGTTGAAAGATTATTAGATGTGCTCGAGGACTACTTGCCTGAGGCGCCGGCTGTATATGATGGCGATACCATCACCGATCGCAGCGAGCGTTTCTTGGCTGCTGAGATCCTACGTGAGAAGGTCTTCCGCTTTACTGGCGAGGAATTGCCTTACACCAGCACAGTAGTCATTGATCAGTTCAAGATGGATGGCAAGATGCGCCGTATCGCAGCAACCATTTTGGTTGATCGCGATAGCCATAAGGCGATGATTATTGGCGCCAAGGGTGAGCGACTCAAGAAGATTTCAACTGACGCCCGCATTGATATGGAAAAGCTTTTTGATGGGAAGGTATTCCTGGAGACTTGGGTCAAGGTTAAGCGTGGCTGGGCAGATGATCGTGCTGAATTACGGGCGCAAAGTCTAGAGTAATCATTCATGGCCTCCATTCGTGTTGCTGACGAACCTGCTTTTGTATTGCACAGCATTCCTTATAAGGAAACCAGCTTAATTCTGGACGTCTTTACTCGGCAATATGGCCGAATGGCCTTGATTGCTAAGGGAGCTAAGCGTCCGCACTCAACCCTCCGTCCAGTATTGCAGCGCTTTCAACCGCTATTGGTTTCTTGGAGTGGCAAGTCCGAGCTGCGTACTTTAACGAAATCAGAGTGGGTTGGCGGCACGCCATCTCTAGTTAGGGATGCACTCTTATGCGGTTTTTATCTCAATGAGTTATTATTAAAATTTCTTGCTCGTGAGGATGACTACGAAAAACTCTATGATCATTACACCGATACGATATCTGCTTTATCTAATCTTGAATTTGAATCCAAAGGCTTAGAAGAAATTCTACGTCCTTTTGAATTAACGCTCTTACAAGAAACTGGTTATGCAGCAGCGCTGGATCGCTGTGTCGAAACCAATAGCGCCCCCATCTCGAATGAGCAATATGTTTATCAGCCAGAGCGTGGCGTGAGGCCTGCTCAAGGGGACGATCCGGGACACTGGCCGGTCTTGAGTGGCAAATCCCTGCTAGCTATTGCAGCGGGAGATTTTTCTGATCAAGAGACGCTTTCTGAGAGTAAACAGCTCATGCGCTTCTTATTGGGATTGCATCTTCAGGATCAAGTGCTCACCACCCGTCAGATTTTGATTGATCTGAAGAAAATCTAGTAATCTAAGCTAATGAATACCCAATCAAAGCTTGAGCTTGGCATCAACATCGATCATGTCGCTACCTTGCGTAATGCGCGTGGCACGGTTTACCCAGACCCTTTAAAGGCTGCACGATTAGCCGAAGAGGCGGGTGCTGACTTAATTACCTTACATTTGCGTGAGGACCGTCGTCATATTAAAGATTCGGATTTGATGGCTTTGCGACCTTTGGTTCAGACACGTATGAACTTGGAGTGCGCCGTAACGCCTGAGATGATCAATATTGCTTGTAGAGTGCAACCTCATGACGTATGCCTGGTTCCAGAAAAGCGTGAGGAGGTGACCACTGAGGGTGGCTTGGATGTGCTGGGACATTTTGATGCAGTCAAAGCAGCCACTGCGCAGTTAAAAGCTGCAGGTATCAGAGTCTCACTTTTTATTGATCCAGAAGAAAAGCAAATTCAGGCAGCTAAAGATGTTGGTTCAACCGTTGTGGAATTACATACTGGTCGCTACGCAGACCTGGCTGGCGATCAACAGAAGCAAGAGCTCGAGCGCATAAGAACAACAGCGCAGTTTGGAAAAAGTATTGGCTTGCGAGTTAATGCAGGTCATGGCTTGCACGAGGGTAATGTGATGCCGATGGCTGCCATTACCGAACTCTCCGAACTCAATATTGGCCACGCCATTGTTGCCGAGGCGCTCTTTAAGGGTTGGCAAAAAGCAATTACCGATATGAAAGCTCTGATGGATCAGGGTAGGGCTAACGCTTCCAAACCAGAATCAGCTAAGTAATATAAACATGATCATTGGTATTGGCACAGACATTTTGCAGATTGAGCGGCTTCAAGCTGCTTACGATCGTACTAATGGTCGCCTGGCTGAAAAAATCCTGGGGCCAGATGAGATGCTGGTTTTCAAGCATCGCTTAGCCAGAAATCACAAGCGGAGCATTGCTTTCTTGGCAACACGCTTTGCTGCTAAAGAGGCTTTCTCCAAAGCAATTGGCCTGGGCATGAGAATGCCTATGACTTGGCGCTCTTTGCAAACCTTAAATGAGCCCAGCGGTAAGCCGGTCACTTCTTATTTAGGTGCTCTGGCCCAATTTATGCAAGAAAAGAACTGGGAAGCGCATGTCACGGTCAGTGATGAGCAAGATATGGCAATTGCCCATGTCATTGTTACGCAAAGATAAACACAGTAATAAATAACAGCAATACACTATCTACATACCGAGGAAAATATGAGTAAGTCGACTATGAGCCCAGGCCCAATTACTTTAGATGTTGTGGGCCTTGAGTTAAATGCAGAAGATCGTCGTCGCATCTTTCATCCACTGACTGGCGGTGTAATTTTGTTTGGCAGAAATTTTAGCAATCGCAAGCAACTCACCAAACTCACTGCAGAAATTAAAAAACTGCGTTCCGATGTATTGATCTCAATTGATCATGAGGGTGGGCGTGTTCAGCGCTGTAGGACTGATGGCTTTACCCATTTGCCTGCTATGCGTAAGCTTGGTGAACTCTGGGGATCTGAAAATAAGTCAAAACATAGTGCAGAATCGGCTGCTATTGCGATGGCAGCAGCAACAGCTTGTGGATATGTTTTGGCTGCCGAGTTGCGTGCTTGCGGTGTGGACTTTAGTTTTACCCCAGTGCTGGATCTCGATTTTGGTCGTAGCGGTGTAATTGGAGATCGTGCATTTAGTCGTGATCCACAAATTACCTTTGCATTAGCTAAGAGTTTGAATGAAGGTCTGCGTCTTGCAGGTATGGCGAACTGCGGTAAACACTTCCCTGGACATGGCTGGGCTGAAGCAGATTCTCATGTGGCTATTCCGGTGGATGAGCGTCCTTTGAAAGAAATTCTGAATGAGGATGCTAAGCCTTACGAGTGGTTGGACCTGAGTCTAACTGCAGTCATGCCGGCCCATGTAATCTATCCAAAAGTAGATAAAAACCCTGCAGGCTTTTCTAAAGTTTGGCTCCATTCCATTTTGCGTCAAGAGTTGGGATTTGAAGGCGTGATCTTTAGTGATGATCTTTCGATGGAAGGTGCCAGTGTTGCCGGCTCTGTAGTGAAAGGTGCAGATATGGCGCTTGAAGCGGGATGTGATGCAGTGCTGATTTGCAATCGTCCAGACCTTGCAGATCAATTGCTCAGTCAGTTGAAAGTCTCAAAAGCAAAACAAGCGGAGTCTGCTATTCGATTAAATCGTTTGATGCCAACTGCCACAGCTCCAACCTGGGATGAGTTGCAGTCTGAAGCCCAATATCAACATGCCAAAGGTTTGCTCCAGCAACTGAATTTGATTGGATAGAGCTTCTCTTTTCTTGAGACTCTTTCCCATTCAGCGAGAACAAATTTTTTAATGCTGTAACCTTGCTCTCTGGCGCAGACAATAGTTTCTACATCGACCGGCTGATATATCTTTTGCAGTCTTAGCATGTCACCTTTAGTTGAAAAATTTGGCATCCAGGATCCCCAGAAAAATCCAATACTCTCTAGCTCAAGATAAGCATGGGCTGCCGCTTCTTGTTCAATTGGTATATCTAAATAAATAGATGCCAGATTGAGGGCTTCTAATTTAGCGAGTTCATGTTTGACTGCGGCGACTAAATCGCTGCCAATGCGATCGATTGCAATATTGGCTGTTTGAATATTGGAATTGATAATGGTATGAAAAGTCGTTGTTCCGCTAGCCGCTATATTCGAGCTTACAGTATTGCGTTGAATATTTAAATTCTGCACCAATGATTTTGCATGCTCAGCATGTTGGACTGGCATAAAAATGGTGTGCGGGCGATCATTTAGCTGCAAATAAAAAGCTAGCAGTGACATCCGAGTATCAGGATGATTTTCTAGGCCTTTCATAGAGATGGTTGCTGGGGTATCGCCAATAAACAAACCCGCTTCTTTGGCGTTAAAGGCAATCATTTCATGTTGGCTATATGGGTGGTTTGTTACGCACTTAGTCCAAAACCCCGGCAAAGAAAGTTCTTGGACAATCTCAATTCGCTCCTTTGCCATGATTTCGGCGATATGCTGACCTCTAAAATTTGGATCAACCATCATCTTTCCGGCTTCAGGCGAAACATTATGAGTACCATCAAATGTAAGTGCGCAATGCCCAATGATTTGACCGCTACCGAGTTTTGCTACCACTGAGTGCATCAACTTATTCTCGATAATTTCTTCTAATTGATTGATGTCATACATCACCTTGTTTGGATAGCTTTCACCATAACAGCGGCGAACGCAGTCAATCAGCTGAGGAAGATTGGCTGGCTTTAATCTGGTGATTTCTGGGGGGTGGTATTAGTCATAGTTTGGATATTATGACTTGTACTTGGGAAAGAAAAAAGCCCGGCGAACCGGGCTTTTTGCTATCGAGCGAGCTAATTAGTTAGCACGGCTACGATATTCACCGGTACGAGTATCAATCTCGATCTTGTCGCCAGTGTTGCAGAACAATGGCACTTGCAATTCATAGCCAGTAGCCAATTTTGCAGTCTTCAATACTTTGCCTGAGCTGGTATCGCCTTTAACTGCCGGCTCTGTGTAAATGATTTCACGAACCAAAGAGTTTGGCATTGCTACTGAGAGTGCTTTACCTTCATAGAACACCACTTCACAAGGCATGCTTTCTTCGAGGTAATGCAATGCATCACCCATGAATTCAGCTTCAACTTCGTACTGGTTGTAGTCGCCGTCCATAAATACATACATTGGATCTGCGAAGTAAGAGTAGGCGCAGTCTTTCTTGTCGAGGATCACTACATCGAACTTGTCATCAGCTTTGTAAACACCTTCATTAGGTGCGCCGGTTAACAAGTTCTTAAATTTCATTTTTACAACTGAAGAGTTGCGGCCTGAGCGGCTGTATTCTGCTTTTAAAACGACCATGGCATCGGTGCCGATCATTACTACGTTACCAACGCGGAGTTCTTGTGCTGTTTTCATCTTGCTATTCCTGGGTGCAGAGCTGATTTTCTGCGGTTTTTATCAAAAACAAGATTGTAACCGCCCGCAGGCTGATTTCGCTCTAGATCAGGCTACAAACCTCATTAGACGGGCAGCCAGGCCACCATCAGCTTGTTTTCCAAGCAAATCTCCTCGCCAAGCCTTGGAATGGACGCCCCATTCATCAATTGATTGATGCCACTCGCTAGGCATTGCCCAAGTCATTGCAGCTATTACAGCGTGTTTAAGCTCCCGTGATGCGTCTTCAAGATAGAGGTCTAAAAAGGCGGCTAACTTGGTTTTGTGAGCACCATCTTCTTGGGGGTAAATATGCCAAATGAAGGGCTTTCCAGCTAACTGTGCCCTGACAAAAGAATCCTCACCTCGAACGATATTGAAGTCACATTGTGAAAGTACCCAGTCGTATTCATCTTGAGAAACAAATGGAATGGAGACCAACTGAATAGAGTCGGGTAGGGCAAGTTGCTGAGTAGGGTGGGCAGAGCTAAACTGCAATTGCTCACGTTGACCATGTGTCAACACGATGTCAAAGTTCTCATCTAATGTTGCCAGATCTTCTAACCATTTCAGAAGTGGTGCACCTGGGTAACAAAAAACACTGATGCGTTTGGTGTTGGGTCGCAGGAGTGCCCAGCTCGCTTTGAGACTGTCTGAAATCAGTTGCTCGGTGAGTGATTGCTGCATAGGTGTTGGGTCAATCAAAATGCCGCCCACATTTTCCTGGAAGCCTGGGAAGAAGAAGTACTTCGGAATGCCATGTGCCTGTGGGGATGCCTTTTGATGAAAGTCCACAATCCAGGGCTCTGCGCTTAAGTACTCTAGGTTAATGATGATGGGTTTTTTAGGGGCAATCAGCAGGCCCGCAAGATAGCGTTCGGGAAGGTCGCACCCGAATGCCTCAATCACCACGTCAGGCGCTTCTACGGGATGGCGGTTATTGTTATAACTAGCTTCCCAGGGCTGGATGTCAATGCGATCTTTGATTTCCCAGTCCACTCCGGAAGCGAGTAAATTAAGGGTTGGCAGATCGTCACAGAAAATGCGCACGTCTTGGCCGTGAAGACTTGTTAAGCTTCTTGCTAGACGCCAGCAAACACCGGCATCACCATAGTTGTCTACGATTTGACAGAAAATATCCCAACGCATGAGCAATTCGCTTTTTGAAACCCTTCAGCAGGATGTTAAACGGCTACCCGGATTGCCGGGGGTATATCGCCTCTTTGATGAGGCGGGACATATTCTGTATGTCGGTAAAGCGCGCAACCTCAAAAAGCGTGTATCAAGTTACTTTCAGCGAGCCCAGCTTTCACCACGAATAGAGCTGATGGTGGGAAAAATTGCCCGCTACGAAACTACAGTAACACGCTCAGAAACCGAAGCCTTAATTCTAGAGAACAATCTCATTAAGGAGTTGGCTCCCCCATTCAATATTCTCTTTCGAGATGATAAGTCCTATCCCTATGTGATGTTGACGGGGCACCAGTTCCCACGTTTGGCCTTCTATCGCGGTAAAACGGATAAGCGCAACAATTACTTTGGACCATTCCCGAATTCATGGGCAGTTCGCAATAGCGTGCAGATTCTGCAGAAAGTCTTTCGCCTGAGAACTTGTGAGGACTCTGTATTTAAAAATCGTAGCCGTCCTTGTTTACTGCATCAAATTCATCGTTGTAGCGCACCTTGTGTTGGGCGTCTGAGTGTTGAGCAGTATGGGCAGGACGTAGCCCAAGCAACTCGGTTTTTAGAAGGTGACCATAGTCGCGTACTTTCTGAGCTTGAAAAGAAGATGCACGCCTATAGCAATGCCATGGAATTTGAAATGGCTGCAGTGCTAAGGGATCGCATTGCAGATCTCTCAAGCGTGTTGCAACAGCAATCAATGGACACTGTTGCTGATGGCGAAGGTGATGTTGACGTGATTGCCGTCGCTCAAATGGAGGGCGTGGTCTGCGTCAATTTGGCAATGATTCGTGGTGGCCGCCATTTAGGCGACCGCGCTTATTTCCCGAAAGGCTTGCGCTCAAGTTCGGGAGAGCTGTCGCCGCCTGCAGAAATTTTGGAAGCCTTTATTGCTCAGCATTATTTGGAGGAGAAGTCTGGTGATGGTGAAGCGACTACTAATTTAATTCCGCCTGTGCTGATTCTGAATCATCCCTTGAGAAAGCTAGTGGATGATATTGCAGCTCCGGAAGAGAGTGCTGAAGATGTTTCCGAGCAATCAGCTCCGGAAGGTTTGCACGATTTACTCAATGCACAAGCTGGTAAGCGTATTACCTTCCTTCACCAGCCGCAAGGACAGAGACGACATTGGTTGGCTATGGCTGAAGGCAATGCCAAGATTGCGATAGCAAAGCGTTTGGTAGAGACGGGTGGTCAACTAGCAAGAGCAAGAGCATTAGCAGATGTATTGGCTTTGGAATTAGAAAGTCTTGAGCAGTTGCGTATCGAGTGTTTTGATATTAGCCACACTTCTGGTGAGGCTACGCAAGCTTCTTGTGTGGTGTATTCCAAAAATGCGATGCAGCCTAGTGAATATCGCCGCTTCAACATCAATGACATTATCCCAGGTGATGACTACGCAGCCATGCGTCAGGTCTTGCAACGCCGTTATGCGAACTTCCAGGAACTTCCTGTTGAGAAGATGCCGCAAGTGATTTTGATTGATGGCGGCAAAGGCCAGGTTGAAATGGCAAGGCAAGTTCTCTCTGAATTCGGTATGGATATCGGATTGATTGTGGGTGTCGCTAAAGGTGAGGGGCGTAAGGTGGGTCTTGAGACTCTGATCTTTGCAGATGGACGGCAGTCGCTCGAGCTGGGTATTGATAGTGCCGCCTTGCTGTTAGTGGCGCAAATCCGTGATGAGGCGCATCGCTTTGCGATTACGGGAATGCGTGCAAAGCGGGCAAAAGCCAGAACGGTTTCTCAGTTAGAAGAGATTGAGGGGATTGGCGCAAAACGCCGTCAAAAATTACTGGCTCGTTTTGGTGGATTACGTGGCGTTTCTAATGCCTCCATTGAAGAGCTTTCCAGCGTTGAGGGAATATCTACGGCATTGGCTGAGTAAATCTACAGGCAGCTCCATTGATTGCCCAGCGCATGCACATTAGTTTATGCTTGAGTCATGCCATTTAATCTGCCTATTGCCCTGACCTGGTTGCGAGTAGCCGCAATCCCGCTCGTGGTTGCAGTGTTCTATCTACCTAATAGCTGGCTAACTCCTTTTGATAAGAATCTCACCGCTACCGTGATTTTTGTTTTTGCGGCAGTGACTGATTGGCTGGATGGTTTCTTGGCCCGCAAAATGAAACAAGAGTCAGCATTTGGTCAATTCTTAGACCCGGTAGCAGACAAATTAATTGTCGCCGCCTCATTACTCGTTTTGCTGAATATGGATCGCGTCCAAGTTTGGGTGGCATTAATCATTATTGGTCGCGAAATTACTATCTCAGCATTAAGAGAGTGGATGGCGCTTTTAGGTGCTGGAAAAAGCGTTGCGGTTCACATGGTGGGTAAGTTAAAAACTACTGCTCAACTCGTGGCCATTCCATTTTTATTGCTAAACGACACTTTATTTGGGTGGCTAAATTGTGTTCAAGTAGGGACTTGGTTAATCTGGATCGCATCTTTTTTAACGCTTTGGTCGATGTTCTATTATATGAAAAAAGCTTTGCCTCAACTCGTAGAGAAGGCTAAATAAAGTCCACAAACCCAATGCCGATAAGGGTTTGGTGTAAACATAAAGGCTGTCAGTTTTTAGTCTTACCCAGAAATAATGCGTTCTCTCAAATTGTTTGTTAAACTACTGCCCTGTTATGCGGGAATAGCTCAGCTGGTAGAGCGATACCTTGCCAAGGTATAGGTCGGGAGTTCGAACCTCCTTTCCCGCTCCAAGTTCGATGGGAAGCCCTAAAAAGCTTCCCATTTTTGATTCAAGCATATGGCGCGTTGGCCGAGTGGTTAGGCAGGAGCCTGCAAAGCTTCGTACGGGGGTTCGATTCCCTCACGCGCCTCCAGTAATTTAGATTGATTACCAGGGCAAGAACATGGTGATCCGACTCAAAATATTTACATCAGCGGTAGCGCTATCTCTACTGTTAGCTGCTTGCGCATCTTCTGGCGACTCTCCTACAGGCACCCCTAGTGAAGTTCAAGAAATTCAGTCACAACTCTTAGGTGATATGCCATTGCCTGCGGCATCAAAAATTATTGGCTCAGATTCTTTAATCATTGGCCGTGGTGATAACTGGGTAGGTCGCGTAGTTTTATCTGGCGTACAAACCCCAACCGATATTTACGCTTTTTTCCAGGCTGAATATCCAAGAGCTGGTTGGACCACGATTAGTGCCGTGAAATCAAAAACCAGTATTTTGGTTTTCACTAAAGGCGACCGCACATCAACTATTGAATTAAATGAAGGTTCATTTGGTGGGCCTAAAACAATCATCACTATTACGGCATCACCAAAAAATGCAAACGTAGTTGCACCGACCAAAAAATAAATCAGTTGCAACAGTTAGCAATAGAAAAGGCCTCTAACGAGGCCTCTTTGCCGGGTGAGGCAGCTTAGAGTCCGCCAGCCCTGATTAAGCCAACAGCCTGGCCCTCTACAGCGAAGTTTGGTTGACGCCTGTCTACCAAAATGTTTTTAAAGTCTGGGTTCTCGGCTTGTAGTTCAAGCACCATGCCGTCTGCAGTTTTCTTCTGGTTCCAACGCTTTACTGTAACTTCATCATCAAGGCGTGCAACCACGATATCGCCGTTGCGTACTTCAGAAGTTTTTCTGACGGCAAGATAGTCGCCATCCAAAATGCCAGCATCGCGCATACTCATGCCAACTACTTTGAGTAAGTAATCAGCACCTTTACTAAACAAGCTTGGGTCAATCGGCACTTGTTTTTCAATGTGTTCGATTGCTGTGGGAGAGCCTGCAGCAACACGACCAATGAGTGGCAGCGTAAGTTGCTGAAGCGCGCCAGAGGGTAAAGACATCTGACGATATTTGTTTGGATTGTGCGTCTGGTTAAAGCGTTGTGGAATCCGAATGCCCCGCGAGATTCCCGGCGTCAGTTCGATGTATCCTTTTTTTGCTAATGCGCGTAAGTGCTCTTCAGCGGCGTTAGCAGAAGCAAAGCCGAGTTGCGTAGCGATTTCAGCACGGGTCGGAGGTGAGCCACTCTCATCGATGGCCTTGGTGATCAATTCCAAAATCTCACTTTGACGTGAGGTGAGTTTGGGGAGGGCAGTCAGCTCCTCTGGAAAATCGACTGTATTTATGTCCATACTGGGATTGTATACAGCACTATTTGAATATTCAAGCAATTTAGAGGCGGATAATGGAGAAATGAGCTCAATTTCGAACGTTTCTGAAAATACACCCCATCTTTTAGTTTTAGGTATGGGCGGCACGATTGCAGGCCTGGCGCCTAACCCTGAAGAAAACCCTCTCCAATACCAGGCTGGACAGGTAGGGGTTGACGCATTGGTGGCGCATGTTCAATCAGTTGTGCCTGAGGGAGTCAAGCTAGTGTCACGTCAGGTGGCAAACATCAATAGTCGCAATTTGACTGATGCCAATCTCAGCACACTGGGATTTGGAGTAAGAGAAGCTCTGTTGGATACCGCTGTAAGGGGGATTGTGATTACCCACGGTACGGATACGATTGAGGAGACCGGTTTATTTTTGCAGGCAACTTGCGGAAAGCTGGCTCAGGCACAGAATAAACGGGTTATTTTGACAGGGGCAATGTTGCCAAGTAATGCACCTGGGGCTGATGGCCCTTCAAATCTGCTGGATGCCTTACGCTGGGCGTCAACTTCTATTGATAACTGTCCTGGTGGCGTCTATGCGGTGATGGATGGGCGTGGATGTATGGCAATGGATTTGGCTAAGCGCCACGCTACGGCTCTGAATGCTCCTTTGCAAAATGCCCCATCAAGCTCAGTAGGCCTGATTAATCCATCTTGGTTATCCGGGGTGAAGGCCGTACAGTCAGCTTGGAGTGAAGATTTGCCTATTCCTGAGGCGAGTGAGTGGCCTTGGGTAGAGATTTTGACTAGTCATGCAGGTGCACGTCCTGAAACCATCTTGCAGTGGCTGGGTAGTGCTGTACAGGGCTTTGTGCTTGCTGGTTCAGGGCATGGCGGCTTTCATGATGCATGGGTACAGCCCTTAGATCTGGCAATGGCTCAAGGTATTGCTCTGGTCAGGACAACTAGAACTGGCGCTGGATCTACTTTGCTTAATATTCCTGAGCTAGATCTCCCGGGATGCAGAGCCTCTGGATCATTCACCGCTCCAAGAGCCAGAATTGCCCTCCAATTGGCTTTAAATGCGGCAAAGCAGGCGAATAAAGCTGGTAAACCCCTGACTTGGCAGGATTTTTTTGCTAGAATAGCGGACTTACCTGAAATTCGGTAAGGACTTAAAAGTTGTAAATATGTGTAGTTAGTTTTACCTACAATTTGTTGCCACCTTGCCACACTGGCGCTAACTTTAAAACCATCGGAAGTTAGCAAGACGCCCAGGTGACTTTATCCTTAAGGAGTGTTAGATGCGTCATTATGAAATCGTCTTTATCGTCCACCCGGACCAAAGCGAGCAAGTGCCTGCGATGATCGATCGCTACAAAGCGACATTAGCTGCTGCTGGCGGCAAAATTCATCGTATGGAAGATTGGGGTCGTCGTCAGATGGCTTACATGATCGACAAACTTGCTAAAGCCCATTACGTTTGTATGAACATTGAGTGCGACCAGAAAACTCTGGACGAGCTCGAGCACGCATTCAAATTTAACGATGCTGTTTTGCGTCACCTCATCATCAAGACTAAGAAAGCTGAAACAGAGCCTTCCATCATGATGAAAGAAGTGCAACGTGAAGAAGCGCGCAAAACAGCTCAATCCGACGCTCCTGTAGCAGCGGCTTAAGCTAGAAATTTGAAGAGGAATACACAGACTAGAAAACGTATCAGAGTGACGGAGCGGCGTTGAATCATTTCACCCTAACTGCATTCTTGGTAGCTAAAGACGCAATTCGATTTACACCTGCAGGAATACCAGTGATGCATTGCCAGCTAGAACATAGCGGCGAAGTAAGCGAGGTAGGAAATGCAAGGAAAATTCAGATGAGCGTTGAAGCCATAGCGATTGGCCCGATACAAAAGGGCTTGGAGCAAATGGATTTAGGAACCGAGGCAGTGTTTGAGGGATTCTTAGCACCCAAGACTCTACGTAATCAAAGACTTGTTTTCCATATCACCCATATTCAATTGAAAAATTAAAGAGGAAATCATCATGGCGTTTGGAAAGAAACCCGATTTCAAAAAGAAACCAGCCCAGAACCCATTGTTCAAGCGTAAGCGTTATTGCCGTTTCACTGTTGCTGGCGTAGAACAGATTGACTACAAAGATGTAGACACATTGAAGGACTTCATTGGCGAAAACGCCAAGATCACTCCTGCACGTTTGACAGGCACAAAAGCTAAATATCAGCGTCAGTTAGACACTGCTATCAAGCGTGCTCGTTACTTGGCTTTGTTGCCATTCTCCGATCAACACAAGAAATAATTGGGAGCCCTCAATGCAAATCATTCTTTTAGAAAAAGTAATTAACCTGGGCAACCTCGGTGACATCGTTCGTGTTAAAGACGGTTACGCTCGTAATTTCCTAATCCCACAATGCAAAGCTCGTCGTGCAACTGAAACAGCTATCGCTGACTTTGCAGTACGTCGCGCTGAGTTGGAAAAATTAGCTGCTGAGAAATTAGCCGCTGCTGAAGCGGTTGGCGCAAAGCTCAAAGACTTGGTTCTCGAAATCGGTCAAAAAGCTGGTGTTGGTGGTCGTTTGTTTGGTTCTGTAACCAATCATGACATTGCTGATGCTTTGAAAGCTAAAGGCTTTGTAATCGAAAAAGCTTCTGTACGTATGCCTACTGGCCCGTTGAAGATGGTTGGTGATCACCCTGTAGCGGTAGCTGTTCATACCAATGTAGTGGCTGACATCACTATCCGTGTCGTTGGCGAGCAAGCCTAAGTTTTAGATCTGTAAGCTAGCCTCATGGCTGAATCCCGTTCTCGCTCCCTTATGTCAAATCCTGGCATGATGGGTTCTGGGGATGCAGCCTTGCAGGCCTTAAAAGTACCCCCGCATTCTGTAGAAGCCGAGCAATCTTTGCTCGGCGGTCTACTGATCGATAACACAGCCTGGGATCGCCTAGGTGGCGTGTTAACTGATAAAGATTTCTATCGCCCTGAACATGCTCTGATCTATAAGGTCATTCAGCGTTTAGTTGGCGACAATCATCCTGCTGACGTCATTACTGTTCATGAGGCTGTTAAGTCTGAGCAGGGTGGTGCTTTGGTTGGGATTGATTACCTCAATTCTTTAGCGCAAAGCACTCCAAGTGCAGCGAATATCAAAGGCTATGCCGACATTGTTCGCGATCGCAGCATTCTGCGTCGCCTAATTGAAGTTTCTGACAACATTGTGAACTCTGCATTTGTTCCAGAAGGTCGTTCAGTCAGAACGCTTTTAGATGAAGCGGAGTCCCGCATTTTGCAAATTGGTGAAGAGGGCAGTCGTAAAGCTGATTACCTCGAAATCGAACCATTACTCAAAACCGTTGTCGCTCGCATTGATGAGCTATACAACCGTCAGGGTGGAAGTGATATCACCGGTATTGCAACTGGATTTATTGATCTAGATAAACAAACCAGCGGCCTGCAAAAAGGCGACTTAGTGATTGTTGCTGGAAGACCGTCAATGGGGAAAACCGCGATGGCGTTAAACATCGCCGAAAATGTTGCCTTGGCAGAAGGTTTACCAGTCGTTATATTCTCGATGGAGATGTCAGGTGAGCAACTGGCAGCTCGTTTACTGGGTTCGGTAGGGCGCGTTGACCAAAGTCGCATGCGCACCGGAAAGCTTCAAGATGATGAGTGGCCGCGTGTTACTGATGCCATTGCACGCTTGAGTAATACTCAAATTTTGATTGATGAAACTGGCGCCCTTTCCAGTCTAGAGCTCCGCGCACGCGCACGTCGTATTGCTCGTAACTTTGGCGGAACACTTGGTCTCGTTGTGATTGATTACCTGCAGTTAATGAGCGGTTCAGGTTCTGAGAACCGTGCTACTGAGATTTCTGAAATTTCACGCTCACTCAAATCACTCGCAAAAGAATTACAGTGCCCAGTAGTTGCTTTGTCGCAGTTAAACCGTGGTCTAGAGCAGCGCCCTAATAAGCGCCCAATCATGTCTGATTTGCGTGAGTCAGGTGCAATTGAGCAAGATGCTGACTTAATTATGTTCATCTATCGTGATGAGGTGTATCACCCAGATACAACTCAGGATAAGGGTATAGCTGAAATTATTATTGGTAAGCAGCGTAATGGACCGATTGGTACTGTGCGTGTTAGCTGGCAAGGTCCGTATACCAAGTTCGATAACTTGGCTATGGGATCGGTTGGCTATTCTTCTGGTGGATACGAGCCGTTCTAATTCAAAAGTAATTAAGAATAAAAAAGCCTCGCAATGCGAGGCTTTTTAACTTGATGCAAAAGGTATTTACTTGCCGCCTTCGCATTTCTTAATAGAAGCTGCTTTAGCTGCACCATATAGTGGCTTACCATCTTTACTGACTGCCTTAGCCTCGCAATCATTGGGTTTGGCATCACCCATACATTTCTTAATAGATGCATCTTTAGCTGCCCCGTAGAGTGGTTTACCATCTTTACTGACTGCCTTAGCTTCGCAAGCAGCTTGATCTGCAAAAGCGATAGATGGAATAGCAAAACTAAATGCAATGCTTAAAGCAATGATAATTTTCTTCATGTGAAATTCTCCTGGTTAGTTGCTGCGAAATTAACTCTGTTTCATCGCCATGTTCTGGGTGGCTACTGGAGCAGGAAAGCCAGCTGTAGTAAGAGCCTCACTCATGACGCGGTTGCTATCAAAATAGACTTGCCAGTAGCGATCATTGTTGCAGTAAGGGCGAACAGCCAATACTGGACCTACTAAATTGAACTCCAAAATATTTACTTCAACTGTTGGATCTTGCAATGCATTTGGTATTGCAGAAATTTTTTCACGTAAAAGTTGCATCGCAGCGATTTGGTCGGCAGCCCCAGAGAGTTGGCATTTTAGATCGACTCTGCGATAGGAGCTGTTACTAAAGTTTTGAATGGTGTCACCCAAAATTTTGGTATTGCCAACCATCGTTGCAATATTGTCTGGCGTATAGATGGTTGATGAGAACAGTCCAATCTCTTTAACGGTTCTAGTTACACCACCTGCAGTAACGAAGTCACCCACCTTGAAGGGGCGCAACACAATCACAAATACACCAGCTGCAAAATTGGAAAGTAGACCCGCCCATGCGGCACCGATTGCAATACCAGCGGTAGCAATTAAAGTGGCGAAGCTGGTAGTTTGAATGCCAAAATAACCCAGAATTCCAATAACCAGCAGAATGTTCAAGGTTACGGAAACAGCTGAGCCAACAACCCAAAAGACAATGGCTGCCAAGATCTTGAGGCCAATATCCGTAGCCGCAGCTACCAAAATCTCCTGAATACGATCTAAATCAATTTGATTCATTGCTAAATTCCTGTGTGGTTTAAGCAAAAATATAAAAACCCATTAATAGTGATTATTTCTAATAACTATATATAAGGATATTAGCTTAAGGGTTAATAGATATTAACTTTATAGCTAATTATTATTGGAGAAAATTTGAATATTTTCTTCTACATACCCAGCCATGCAATTTATAGGTTTCTTCCGCCATTATTTAATTTTGACTACAGCGACGGTTGCTTTGTCTACCATGCCCAATTCTGTGATCGCGCAATCTACTGGAGGATGCGACTCCTACACTCCGAATACAGTAAGCGGAAGTTCTCAGACGGTTGCTTGTACTAGTAGCGTAACTCCGGCAGCAACTACAGGCGTCATTTCAACTCAGAATTCAACTACAGTTGGAAATAATGTAACGATAGATGTTGCAAATGGAACTTCGCTCGTAATTAATGGTTCAACCATCGGGCTTGGCGGCAATGCAAGTGTTAGTAACCATGGAAATTTAAATACCAGCTCTTTTTATTACGGGTATGGCATGTCTTCCGGCGCAAACGGCCGGTCTCAAGCAGGGGGAACCTCTTTCACGAATGAATCAGATGGCACGATTTTTACCGGTGGAACTTATGCGGCAGGTATGTACATTAGCGCTACCAATGCTTCATCAGCTGCTAATGCCTTAACTAATGCTGGTCGTATTCAGACTGATGGTGTGGGTGCCGCAGGCATGCGTTTGGTTTCTGGCGCCACATCAGGTTCTGTGCTGAATTCCATTGTTAATACTGGCCTCATTACGACAAATGGTTCAGCGGCTCATGGTATTCAAGTATCGGGGGTTGGGACAGTAGCTATTGAAAACACTGGGACGATCACAGCTAATGGGGTAAATTCATTTGGCATATATAGTGCTGGAAATATCACCACGCTGACCAATTCTCAAGGCGGATCGAACCCGCTAACATACTCAGGAGTGCTGCCAAGTAATTACAACACCAAGATTTCTAGTGCGACCAATTATGGAAAGTTGGATGCTAGTAATGGGGTGGTAACTGGGGCAATGAACTTTGGCATTACAATCAACTCAACAGTATCTCCAGCAACATACTCCACAGCACTTTCAGGTATCAAAATTAATAATCTTGCTAACTCTTATGGGACGGTCACTATTGGTGGAACTGAGTATCAGTGGGCGCTGGTACATCGCATTAATGGGTCTGCCGATCAGGCAGACTTAGTATTGAGTGCGGTTGTGCAGCCAACCTTAGTTGCTCTCGAGGAGACTCTTGCGGCTCAGTCTCTTTTAATTGTTCCGATTGGACCCGATACTGAGATTGCTCTCAATTCAATGGCTAACACCTTGCAAGGATTATTTGCAATGCAGTCTGCAGGTGTGATTAATGGCATGAGCTATGACTGCTCGCTATTTGGTGCTAATAATGTATGCATTTCGGCAGGTGGTCGATTTACTAATGTTAGTTCTTATCCATACAACAATAGCAGTGCGCTGATCATTGGGGCTTACCGCTTCTCAAATAATCTTCGATTTGGTGGATATCTAGATCAGAATCTATCTCAAAGTACTCCAGGTGAAATTGCTCAATTAAATAATGGCAGTCCAATGGTTGGTGTATTTGGGGTATGGTTGCAAAACCCAGATGGCACGGGTGTAGAGGCAAAGCTTTCTGCGGGGTATGCAAACAAGGGTGCAAGCTTAACCCGTCCAGTGGTTGGTGTCTCTGAGGCGGGCACGGGCTCCACCTCTCTGACTTCACAAGGTGTTCTTGGCTTGCTTAAATATGGATTTGGTATGGGAAATAAAACGATACTTTCACCGTATGCTAGCATGCGCTATATGGTTGGTGGAATGGGCGGGTACGGTGAGAGTCAATCAAATACGGTTTCTAGTCCGCTGACGTATGACGCTATTAATAATTACACAACCACTGTGCTCGCAGGTGTTTCTGAGGTTCATAGGCTGAGCGAGAAAACAAGTTTACTTGCGAGCGCTGGCGTAGAAAAAGATACCAATTCCAATGTTGGCAATTTAGTTACAACTGGCAATGGTTATTTCAATATTGCAATGAATAATAATTATCGAAGCACAAGGCCAACTGCAAGTTTGGGAGCTTTTCATGATTTAAGCGTCAATGAGCGCATTGGACTCTCGGCAATTTATCGGCAAGAGGCTTATCAGGCCATTACTTCAACTACAGTCATGGCTACCTATACGATTGGGCTTTAGTTTAGTTCTGCGGACTTGCTGAAGTCAGTCTTCTTGCCTCAGTAAATCTTGCTGCCCAATAGGGCTTAGTGATGTGCTCTAGGCGCACAGTTCCTCCAGCACTTGGGGCATGTACAAATCTACCTTGCCCCGCATAGATCCCCGCATGTGAATACTTTGCGCCGGTAGTATTGAAAAAGACCAGGTCCCCTGGTGCGGGTGGTTGATTTTCAACATTTTTACCTTTGGTACTCATTTCTTGAATAGTGCGCGGTAGCTTGATATTGGCAGACTTGTTGTAAACGTAGGCAATGAGTCCGCTGCAATCAAATCCGCCCTTTGGATTATTGCCTCCATAGCGATAGGGCACACCCACTAAACCTACTGCAGCAATGGAGATATCTTCAGTGCCTACGCTAGTATCTTGTTTGAATTGAGAAACCTTGGCAGCATTATTTTTTGATCCAAAGCTAGCGCATCCCGATAGCGAGAGAAGGGTGCAAATAAAAATGCCGCACCCTATTAGAGTGCGGCATAAGAGAGATGACTTAGAGTGCGTCAGCAGCATGATCCGCAAGACGTGATCGCTCACCACGAGCCAAAGTCACATGCCCATCATGACGCCAGCCTTTAAAGCGATCCACTACATAAGTAAGACCTGAAGAGCCTTCGGTTAAGTAAGGTGTATCGATCTGGGCAATATTGCCTAAACAGATAATCTTCGTTCCTGGGCCTGCACGAGTTACTAAAGTCTTCATTTGTTTTGGTGTTAAGTTTTGTGCTTCATCAATAATCACAAACTTGCTCACAAAAGTTCTACCACGCATGAAGTTCATGCTCTTCACTTTAATGCGTGAGCGAATCAATTCTTGTGTAGCGGCACGACTAAACTCACCAGCACCACCATCTTCATTGCGTTGCAAGACCTCAAGGTTGTCGTCAAAAGCACCCATCCAAGGCTGCATTTTTTCCTCTTCGGTACCTGGCAAAAAGCCAATATCTTCACCGACAGGAACAGTTGCGCGCGTAATGATGATTTCGTTATAGCGCTTGCTATCCAACACCTGCTCCAGGCCAGCAGCTAGGGCCAGCAGGGTTTTTCCGGTACCAGCTTGGCCCAGTAATGTAATGAAATCCACATCCGGGTTCATGAGCAGATTCATGGCAAAGTTTTGTTCGCGGTTGCGAGCTGTTACGCCCCATACATTATTCTTTTGATGAGAAAAATCTCGTAAAGTTTGAAGGAGGGCAGTTTTGCCGTTGATCTCTTTGACTTGGGCATAGAAAGGTGTCGAGCCATCAGGATTTTCTTGATAGACAAACTCATTCACCAGCATGCTTTGAACTGAGGGGCCTGTAACGCGATAAAACATCGTGCCAGATTTGCCGTCAGCCCAACTCTCCATGTTTTTACCGTGTTTATGCCAAAAGTCTGCTGGTAATGTCATAACGCCTGAATACATTAAATCGCGATCTTCTAGTACTTGATCGTTGAAGTAGTCTTCAGCAGGGAGGCCTAAGGCGCGAGCCTTAATGCGCATATTGATGTCTTTAGATACCAAGACAACTTCCTGGCCTTTACGGGTTTTTTGGAGCTCGCTAACCACCGCTAAGATCAAGTTATCGCCTTTGCCCTCAGGTAATCCCTCTGGAAGCGCTTGGGTAGTTAACTTGGTCTGGAAAAACAGTCGACCAGAAACATCCTGATTGCCTAGCTTGTTGAGTGGAATACCTTCATCTAATGTGCCGCTAGTTCCAGCCACCAGCTGATCCAATGAGCGACTGACGGTGCGGGCATTGCGTGCAACTTCAGTCATCCCTTTCTTGTGGTTATCTAATTCCTCAAGAGTGGTCATCGGTAGGAAGAGGTCGTGTTCTGAGAAGCGGAACAGGGAGCTCGGGTCATGCATCAATACGTTGGTATCAAGGACAAATAAGCTAGGTGGGCCAGTGCGAACAATGCGCTTTGGCTTTTCTGGGACGCTTGCCGCTTTCCTATCACCGCGGTCATTACGTGGTGCAACGGGACTGCGATCACTTTTGATTTTTTCGAGCGCGACTTCAGCGGCAGATAAATCCTCTTCTGCATCTGTCGCCCAATCTGGAGCATGACTTTCCATCACAACAGTTTTTGCTGGTGCAGGGCGCTTTTTTAAGTTTGGAGTGTCCTTACTGCTAATTTTTACTTGACCAGCAATTTGAGTTGGGATTGGGGGCAATGGCATGCAGACTCTCCTAAAAGAAAAAACCGTCAAGCGGATTGCATTGACGGTTTATAACAAAACTGGGTGTAAAACAATCTGTAAAACGGCGGGGGATGTTTACCGAGCCTGTTCTGAAGTATTCAGGCTGATGAGTCAAACGGATTGTTAGACTTTCCCGTCGTTTACGGTGCATATAAACAACTTTACCCCAAATTTTGGGCTTTGCAAGTACCCTAGATTAAATTCTTTAAAAAATTATTTAGTATCTTGGGCTGCTTGTAATACCTCTGTCACATGTCCAGGAACCTTAAGGCCACGCCACTCTTTTACGAGCTTGCCTGAGGAATCAAAAAGGAAGGTATTGCGTTCAACGCCACGAACTTGTTTGCCATACATGTTTTTCAACTTCATGACGCCAAAGAGTTGGCAAAGGGTTTCTTCGGTGTCGGCAACCAGCTCAAATGGCAACTCAAGTTTGCTGCGAAAATTATCATGGGATTTCAGGCTATCTCGAGAAACGCCAACCACCAGAGTATTGGCTTTAGTGAAGGCATCAATGTTGTCACGGAATTCACCAGACTCAGCAGTGCAGCCAGGAGTCATATCTTTTGGATAAAAGTAGATGGCCAGCTTTTTACCCTTAGCGGAATCTGGCGTAAAGGTTAATCCGGATGTTGCTGGGATTGCGCACTGGGGCATTGGCTTGCCAATTTCTACTGTCATGATGATCTCCCTTAATTAATTTTATGTATTAGGTATTCTGAGGTTTATTAAACTGTTTGCAAAATGAGTTCACCGCTTCGGTTAGGGATCTCTCCCCAAGTGATGGGTTGTACAGCTATTTTATCGAGTTGCTTGGTGGCTTCCCAGGATTGATGCAATTCGCCCATGGTGACTAGGTCGTGACCCTGGTTTAGCCACCCGGCCAGCAGTTGTTCAAAAGCGGGTAGCAGCTTTTGACCTTCTAGCTCGGCATGTAGAGTAAATACCTGGTCATTTGGATTGCTTTGGGTAATCTCAAGCAACTTCTTCACGGCGCCAAACTCATCTGCATCATCTATCCCAATCAACTCATCAAACGTTGGTAGGGTGGTTGGATATTGCACATGTTTCGCTTTCCCGGAAGGCAGGGCAAAACGATAGGGCATTAAATTGGGTTCTGCCCGGCCATCAGAGGAATACTTAATACCCCATTGATCGAGTTGCTCAAAAGCAGCCTCATTCATTTGCCAGCCGGCAGCACCATACGTAATTGGCGGATGACCAAAAATTTCTACAAAGCGATCCCAACTTTTTTGCATCTGTGCTTTAGTCCACTCTGGGTCGCGATTACGCACTGCATCTTGCCAGGCTACGTGGTCCCAGGTATGAATGCCAGTCTCGTGACCGGCAGTATCAATGGCGCGCATCTCTGCAGCAGCTTGTTTTCCAATGTCAGGTCCGGGTAGGAGGACGCCGTAGAGCAAGGTCTTAAGGCCGTAATGTTCAACAACAGAAGTGCGACTTACTTTCTTTAAAAAACCCGGCTTAAAGACTCGCTTGAGAGCCCAACCAGTATGGTCGGGACCCAAGCTAAATAGAAAAGTGGCTTTAAGACCAAAGCGTTCAAGCGTACGCGCTAGATTGGGGACGCCTTCTTTGGTGCCGCGTAAGGTATCAACATCTACCTTGAGTGCAATCTTAGCCATGAACCTCTGTGCTTATTCGTTATCAACCAAATGACGTGCTTTTTCCACATCTTCGCGATAGGCTTCGAAAATATTCTTCAGCGCGTCGCTCATATTGGTAGTTGGCTTCCAGTCTAATTCACTCATCGTGTTGTCAATTGCAGGAACGCGATTCTGAACGTCTTGATAGCCTTCCCCGTAGTAGGCGCCAGAAGTGGTTTCGACAATCTTTACTTCATTCGCTGTTTTTGCATACTCCGGAATGCTACGAGCAATCTCAAGCATCTGATTAGCAAGCTCACGAATGGAGTGATTGTTCTTTGGGTTGCCGATGTTGTAGATCTTGCCGTTAGCAACACCATCTTTGTTATCGATGATGCGCATTAGGGCATCGATACCATCGTCAACATAAGTAAAGGCACGTTTCTGGGCGCCGCCATCAACGACGTTGATAGATTCACCGCGAACAATGTGGCCTAAGAACTGAGTCACCACGCGTGAGGAGCCTTCTTTTGGTGTGTAGATGCTATCTAAGCCAGGGCCAATCCAGTTAAATGGACGGAAGAGGGTAAATCGCAGGCCTTCCATACCGTAACCCCAGATGACGCGGTCCATCAATTGCTTGGAGCAAGCATAGATCCAGCGTGGCTTATTGATTGGGCCATAAACCATATTCGATTTGGCAGGATCGAATTCACTATCTTCACACATGCCATAGACTTCAGATGTGGATGGAAACACTAAATGTTTCTTGTATTTAACTGCAGAGCGCACGATGGGTAAGTTGGCCTCGAAATCGAGCTCAAATACTTTGAGTGGCTGCTGAACATAAGTAGCTGGTGTTGCGATGGCTACCAAAGGCAGAATCACGTCGCATTTACGAATGTGATATTCAACCCACTCTTTGTTGATGGTGATATCACCCTCAAAGAAATGCATGCGGGGGTGATTCACTAAATCACCTAGGCGATCGTTTTGCATATCCATGCCATAGACATCCCAATCGGTTGTCTCCAGGATACGCTTTGAGAGGTGGTGGCCAATAAAGCCGTTTACGCCAAGAATGAGTACTTTTTTCATCTTTACTGCCTCGTTTTAATCTAAAGAGTGCTGCTTTTAATTTGTTAGCTGTTTGCTGGGAACCAGACCAGTATCGCTACCGCTCTCTGGTCGCCACAAACGCCGAATACCTGATTATCAACCACTTGGATGCCGGGAGCCTGAAGATCCAGTTGCCTTGGAAATGGCCCCTTTAGGCTGGTACGGGCCACAATCCTGCGCTGACCTTGCCAGTCGGTAAAGGCCCCGGGATAAGGGGGTGCAACGGCTCTGACGAGGTTGTGAATCTGCTGAGCAGTCTGATGCCACAAAATTTGCCCATCCGCAGGCTTGCGACCTCCAAAATAGCTTCCTTGAGCTAGATTATTGGGTTTTTTGGGGATGCGGCCTTGTACAAGTTCCGGGAGAGTTTGGTTCATTACGGTAACTGCAGCCTGACTAACTTTGGCAAAGACTTCAGTAGCGGTTTCATTGGGTCCAATAGGGACTGCTGATTGACCAACGATATCGCCGGCATCTGGTTTGGCTTCCATGATGTGCAATGTGGCGCCAGTCTCAGTCTCCCCATGAAGAATGGCCCAGTTGACCGGTGCCCGTCCACGGTACTTTGGTAGTAGAGAGCCATGCATATTTAAGGCGCCAATCTTGGCGCAGGCCAAGAGTTCTGCCGGGATAATATGGCGATAGTAAAAAGAGAAGAGGTAATCAGGCGCCAGTTTCTGAATCTGGGGCACGAGATCCATCAGCTGATTTGCATTGGGTGTGATGTAAGGAATCTGCTGCTCCTCACAAAGCTTGGCAACACTTCCAAACCAAACATTCTCATTGGGATCATCTTGATGTGTTACTACCAGATCAATTTGTATTCCTGCATTGATCAATGTCTTGAGGCAATTAACGCCAACATCGTGATAAGCAAAGACGACTGCGTGCAATTATTTTTTCTCTAAAACAGTCTGCACAACATAGCGTGGGCGCTCACGAACCTGTTGGTAGATGCGGCCAATATATTCACCGAGCAAGCCAAGGCCAAATAGCATCACACCAATCAAGAAGAAGGTGAGGGCGAAGAGTGTGAACACTCCTTCCACTTCAGCGCCTAGAACAAAGCGGCGGACTAGGAGGTATATAAACAGGCTGCCTGCAGCCATGGCTAAGAGCATTCCTAGGATCGAGAAAATCTGCAAAGGCATGACCGAGAAACCAGTTACCAAATCGAAGTTCAAGCGAATAAGCTGATAGAGGCTGTATTTCGACTCACCTGCAAAACGTTCTTCATGCTTGATGCTGATTTCAGTAGGGTTGGATGCAAAGGTATAAGCCAGCGCTGGAATAAAAGTATTGCTTTCATCGCATTGACGAACGAGATCAACAATACGACGACTATAGCCGCGAAGCATGCAGCCTTGGTCGGTCATTGTGATGCGAGTAATCTTCTCGCGCAAATGATTCATAGCGCGTGAAGCAAATTTTCTGAAGAAGCTATCGCGACGATCGGCACGAATAGTGCCAACGTAGTCATGACCCTTGAGTAACTCATTGACTAGGGCATCAATTTCTTCCGGGGGATTTTGCAAGTCTGCATCCAGCGTGATGATGTATGCACCACGGGAGTATTCAAAGCCAGCCATGATCGCCATATGCTGACCGAAGTTGCTGTGAAATAAAACCGCTCTTGTGACATCAGGGCGCAGTTCAACTTGTTTGGCCAGGATGCCAGCGGAGCGATCTTTGCTGCCATCATTCACAAACACCACTTCATAAGCAATGTTACACTTGCTAGCCACGACATCTAGCGCGGGATATAGGCGATCAAAGAGGGCTTGAAGACCGTCTTCCTCGTTGTAAACGGGAATGACAATGCTGAGTGTCGGATTGCAGGCTTGGGTAGCTAAATTTGCAGTCATGCTGCAATTTTGCCTGATTCCGCTCTCGGTACTAGTTTTTGCGATGTTTCTTCAGAATCCCAGTCAAAGCACTAGCTATACGGCCAATATCTTGATCTGCCATGTCTGGAAAGAGGGGGAGGGTCAAAATGGAGTGGCCAATACGCTCAGCCACTGGGGTGGCTTGAACTTTGTAGCCCAGTTTTTGGTAAAGCGTAAATCCAGTAATAGTGGGGTAATGAATGCCAGTGCCAATGCCCAAATCTTTGAGTTCAGTCATTACCTGCGTGCGATCTACATTCAATTGCTCAAGCGGCAGAACAACTTGGAACATATGCCAATTACTGTCGGTAAAGTTTTCTACTGGTAACTCTAGGTTGAGTTTATCTAAACCAGCTGACTTTAATTCACTGCGAATCGCATCAAAGTACTGCCTTGCTAATGCAGTTCTGCGTGTCTGAAATCCTGGTAATTGCTTCAGTTGATGTAAGCCAATAACAGCATTGACATCCGTCAAATTATCCTTGCCACCAAGCACGTCTACATCCATTCCATCCATGCCTTGGCGGGTGAGTCCTTGCAGGCGAAACTTCTCTGCCAGTCTTACTTCATCTGCATTGTTAAGAACAAGGCATCCACCTTCAACGGTAGATAAATTTTTATTTGCTTGAAAACTAAAGCTCACGAGATCTCCAATGCTGCCGATCTTTTGACCTTTCCATTGCGAGCCAAAGGCTTGAGCAGCATCTTCAATCACGCGCAGCTTGCGTTGCTTAGCCAAGTCATAGAGTTGATCCATGTTGACTGGTAGTCCAGCTAAGTAGACAGGCATGATGGCACGCGTCTTGGGTGTTATGGCTGCCGCCACTTTATTTAAGTCGATATTGCGACTGATGGGATCAATATCCACGAATACAGGTGATGCCCCGACACTCAGAATGACATTGGAAGTGGCTACCCATGAGATTGGGGTGGTAATCACCTCATCACCCGGTCCAATGCCTGCAACTTGCAGTGCGATTTTCATGGTGGCAGTGCCATTGGCAAAACAGCGCACAGGGCGACCACCAAAATAGTCGCTCAAGGTCGCCTCAAATTCAGCCAACTTGGGTCCTGAAGTCACCCAGCCAGAACGCAACACTTCGGCAACAGCATCAATCGTTTCTTGATTGAAGTGTGGGCGCGTAAATGGAATAAAAGGCAGGGTACTTTGGGTGACTGACATAGTGGCCTTAGGAATTTATTGTGCAGAACTGCTTTGCGGCTCTGGGTGTTTAACGATGACGCGCCGAGAATCTCTTCCTACTTCTTGCATTGGGACATTGAGTTTTTGTAATTCGATATATTGCTCTGGAAACATTAACGCATAAGCGGTCTGGTCTTCTTGCCAGCACTCGATAAAGGCATCGAAGGTCGGAAGCCACAATTGGGGTTCTTTTTTTACACCAAACTCCAGCTCATCGGGAAACTCCACCATGATCATGGTTCTACCTAAATAGAAGGGTACGGTGTGATCCAGAATTCGGATGGAATAAAAATTCACTTTTTCTGGGATCTCAGATTTCACTTTTTCCACTAAGTCGATGCCAGATACCGCCCGGCCTAGGGTTTCATGGCCCGTGCCCGCAATCATTGCGCAGAGAAAAAAGCCACTCGCAAAACTCGTGATGCTGCTCAAGCCATTTCGTTTGCTTTGCATGAATGCCAGCAAGCTAAATGTAATTAATGTGATCAGCGCTGCAACGATCCAATAAGTGTATTGCGCATAGGATTCAATTTCATCTGGCCTTGCTTGCTTGCCAACTTCACCTAAAAAGAAAAAGCCTATACCCCCCAAGATTGCAAAGAAGAGGGCTTGCAACTTCCAAGGGAATCCCAGTGAATTGCTAAAGCCCAGATTGCGGTCCAAGCGATGACCGACAAGCATTGCTAATGCTGGGAAGACTGGAATGATATAGCCAGGTAATTTCGATTGAGAGACGCTAAAGAAGCCCATGATCACGGCAAACCAGCAGGTGAGTAACCAGCCGCTGGAGAACTCACGGTTGCGTTCCCGCCAAGCCTGAGCAAGGGCTCCAGGGGTTTGTGCAATCCATGGCAAAAAGCCTAGCAGTAGAAGTGGGATGAAGTAATAAATCGGCCCCGTTCTGCTGTGAGCTGTTTGCGTAAAACGTTGCAGATGTTCATGAATAAAGAAGAACTCCAGAAACTCTGGATTGCGTTGGGCTACTAGAACAAACCAAGGCGCAGTAATGATTAAAAATAAAATCGTGCCGCTAATGATGTGCAACCGCTTCCAGACTTTCCAGTCCCAAGCAGTAATGGAGTAAACAATAAACACCATTCCCGGTATGGCTAGCCCAATCACGCCCTTAGATAGTGTTGCTAGGGCCATGAAGGCCCAGCAGGCCCACATCCATCTTCTGGTATCACTTGGGTTATGACTCGTTTGCGCCAATAAAAGACTGCAGAGTGCAGCAACTAAAAAAGCTGACAAGCCCATATCCAGTGAGTTGATATGTCCGCCAATCACCCACATTGGGCTGGATGCTAGAGCGATAGCGGCCAACCAGCCTGCTCGAGCGCTATAGATGCGTGCACCAGTAAACCCAATAAATACAATTGTTAGAAATCCAGTGAGCGCAGTCCATAAACGCGCTTGCCAATCGCCGGTGCCAAAAAGATTGAAGGCGGTAACGGTAGCCCAAATTTGTAATGGGGGTTTTTCAAAATACTTGTAGCCGTTATAACGAGGGGTAACCCAATCACCAGTGACGAGCATCTCGCGAGCAATTTCGGCGTAACGCCCTTCGTCTGATGGAATGAGATGGCGGTAGTTCAGGGTGCCAAACCACACTAGGACATAAATCAGCACCAGAATCAAAATAGCTATCGGGTTGAGGGCGCTCGACTGCCGAATTTGGCCAAACTGCATTAGATAGCTTCCACGATAAGGGCCAGTAGAACCTGGCGACCTTCGCCAACAAGTATGTTGTAGGTGCGACAGGCAGCTTGAGAATCCATTATTTCGAAGCCCAGCTTGGCCTCAATGAGGGTCTTTAGTAGCTCTGGCTTTGGAAAGCGCTGACGCTTACCGGTGCCAATGATGATTAATTCAGGCTTGAGGGAGGCCATTTGAGTGAAATCTGCCGAACTCAGCTCCTCAAAGGATTTAACGCCCCATTCTAGGATTTCGCCATCCGAGCTCAATAAAACCGCGTGACTGTAGGGGATCTTATTGATCTCGATGTAGCCATCACCGTAACCGGTGATCGTATTGGCTCCGGAATGGGGGTCAGATTGAAGCTTCACATGGACTCTCTGTCATAATTATGAGGATTATAGCTAGCTGTTTTTCCCCAGTTTTCAAGAACTTACCCTTTAATTTATTGTGAAACCAATCCTAAAGTCCGAAAAACTCAATCACGTCTGCTACGACATTCGTGGACCCGTGCTGGAGCTTGCTCAGCGCATGGAGGAAGAGGGTCACAAAATCATCAAATTAAACATCGGTAATGTGGGTGTTTTTGGCTTTGATCCTCCAGAAGAGATTCAGTTGGACATGATCCGCAATTTGGGTAATGCCTCAGCGTACTCTGATTCCAAGGGAATCTTTGCGGCCCGTAAGGCCATCATGCAGTATTGCCAAGAAAAAGGCATCCAAGGCGTTACTTTGGATGACATTTATACCGGCAATGGCGTTTCAGAATTGATCGTTCTGGCAATGAATGCATTGCTTAATAACGGCGATGAAGTTTTGGTGCCGGCCCCTGACTACCCATTGTGGACAGCTGCTGTGAGTCTATCTGGTGGCACCCCAGTCCACTACCTCTGTGATGAGTCCAAAGAGTGGGCTCCTGATCTAGCAGACTTGCGTAAAAGGATTACACCGCGCACTAAAGCAATTGTGGTAATTAATCCCAACAATCCAACAGGCGCTATTTATTCGAAGGAAGTGCTGACAGAGTTAACTTCTATTGCCCGTGAGCATGGATTGATTTTGTTTGCTGATGAGATTTACGACAAGATGCTGTACGACAAGGAGAAGCATATCTCTTTGGCATCTCTTTCCACCGATGTAGTCACTATTACCTTCAATGGCTTATCCAAGAACTATCGCTCCTGCGGCTACCGTGCTGGCTGGATGATAGTTTCTGGGGATAAAGATATGATTCGAGATTACATTGAGGGTCTCAATATGCTGTCCTCAATGCGTTTGTGTGCCAACGTTCCAGGTCAGTACGCCATTCAAACGGCATTGGGTGGCTATCAAAGTATTAATGATTTAGTAAATGAGGGTGGTCGCTTAGCCAAGCAACGCGATCTTGCCTGGAAACTGATTACTGAGATCCCCGGCGTGACTTGCGTCAAGCTAAAATCTGCTTTGTAGCTATTTCCGAAGCTCGATCCGGAGATGTATCCGATTGAGGATGATCAGCAATTTGTTGCCGATCTTTTGAAAGAAGAAAAAGCGTTGTTAGTGCAGGGCTCCAGTTTTAACTGGGGTAAGCCAGACCATTTCCGTGTAGTGTTCTTGCCTCACGAAGATGTGCTTAAAGAGGCGATTGGTCGTCTTGCACGTTTTCTAGAGTGTTATCGTCAAAAACATAGTCGTAAAGCGGCTAATTCAACAGCAACAAAGGCATCATGAAACCGATTCAAGTTGGTCTATTAGGTATTGGCACTGTAGGTGGTGGAGTATTTACTGTTCTCGAGCGTAACCAGGATGAGATTACCCGTCGCGCTGGTCGTGGTATTCGCATTAACACTGTTGCTGATCTCAATGTAGAACGTGCCAAAGAGTTGGTAAAAGACCGTGCTCAAGTGGTGAGCGATGCGCGTGCAGTAATCAATAATCCTGAAATCGATATCGTTATTGAGTTGATCGGTGGTTACGGCATTGCTAAAGATTTAGTACTAGAGGCAATTGCCGCTGGCAAGCATGTAGTCACAGCCAACAAGGCTTTGATCGCCGTGCATGGCAATGAGATCTTTAAAGCTGCCCATGAAAAAGGCATGATGGTTGCATTTGAGGCGGCTGTTGCTGGCGGTATTCCAATCATCAAGGCACTCCGTGAAGGTTTGACTGCAAACCGCATCGAGTGGATCGCCGGCATCATCAATGGCACAACCAATTTCATTCTTTCTGAGATGCGTGACAAAGGCTTGGGCTTTGCTACCGTCCTCAAAGAAGCGCAGCGTTTGGGTTATGCAGAAGCGGATCCGACATTTGATATTGAAGGTGTAGACGCTGCACACAAGGCAACCATCATGAGCGCAATTGCATTTGGTATTCCAATGCAATTTGAAAAAGCCCATGTTGAGGGTATTACGAAGCTGGATGCCATCGATATTAAATATGCTGAGCAATTGGGCTATCGCATTAAGTTGCTCGGTATCGCCAAGAAGACAGCTACTGGTGTTGAGTTACGTGTGCACCCAACTTTGATTCCGACAAAGCGTTTGATTGCAAACGTTGAAGGTGCTATGAATGCCGTTCAGGTATTTGGTGATGCCGTTGGCACCACTCTGTACTACGGTAAAGGTGCGGGTTCAGAACCAACCGCTTCTGCTGTGATCGCTGACTTAGTGGATATCACCCGTTTATTGGGTGCAAGCCCAGAGAATCGCGTTCCTTACTTAGCATTCCAGCCGGATGCAGTGCGCGATATCGCTGTACTGCCAATGGGCGAAATCATCACCAGCTATTACTTGCGTTTACGTGTGGCCGATCAGGCCGGAGTGTTAGCCGACATCACTAAGATTTTGGCGTCTCACAGCATCTCCATTGATGCACTGTTACAAAAAGAAGCAGACGAAGGTGAAAGCCAGACTGATTTGGTTGCATTGACTCACGAGACTAAAGAAAAGCACATGCTGGCAGCGATTGCTGAAATCCAGAATTTGAAAACTGTTGCTGGCGAAGTTGTGAAGATCCGCTTAGAAAATCTTTCCTAAAATAAATACATGCGTTACCAATCAACTCGTGGCAATAGCCCGCAACAATCCTTTCTAGAAATCCTCCTTGGTGGATTGGCACCGGATGGTGGTTTGTATCTGCCGACTGAGTATCCACAAGTCACTAAAGAGCAGTTGGATTCATGGCGTGGATTGTCTTATGCTGATCTCGCTTATGAAGTCTTGAGTTTGTATTGTGATGACATTCCTGAAGCGGATTTGCATGCTTTATTACGAAAGACCTATACGGAGCAAGTCTATTGCAATGGCCGGACTGAAGATAACGCCAAAGACATTACCCCATTACATTGGTTGGGCGAAGAGCAGGGCACACGTATTGGTTTACTGAGTTTGTCTAACGGACCAACATTGGCGTTCAAAGATATGGCGATGCAGTTGCTCGGCAATCTCTTTGAATACGCGTTAAAGAAAAAAGGTCAGAAGCTTAATATTTTGGGCGCGACCTCTGGTGATACCGGTAGTGCGGCTGAATACGCTATGCGTGGCAAAGAGGGTGTGAAAGTTTTCATGCTTTCTCCACACGGCAAGATGAGTGCTTTCCAGTCCGCGCAAATGTACTCCCTTCAAGATCCGAACATTTTCAACTTAGCGGTTGCAGGTGTATTTGATGACTGCCAAGATATTGTCAAAGCAGTCAGCAACGATCATAGCTATAAGGCAAGCCACCACATTGGAACCGTCAACTCAATTAACTGGGGCCGAGTAGTTGCCCAGGTTGTGTATTACTTCCAAGGTTATTTGCTAGCAACCAAATCGAGCGAGGAAAAAGCATCTTTCACTGTGCCGTCTGGTAACTTTGGCAATATCTGCGCTGGCCACATTGCCCGCATGATGGGCTTACCAATCGCGCATTTGATTGCTGCTACGAATGAGAATGATGTTCTCGATGAGTTCTTCCGCACTGGTGTGTATCGTGCGCGTAAGTCTGCTGAGACTTTGCATACCTCAAGCCCATCCATGGATATTTCCAAGGCGAGTAATTTTGAGCGTTTTGTATTTGATCTAATGGGTAAAGATGGTAAGGCAACCGCTGCCATGTTTAAACAGGTTGATGGGGCGGGTGGCTTTGATATTTCTAAAGATACCGTCTTTAAAGATATTGCTAAGTACGGCTTCCAATCCGGCCGCAGTACTCATGAAAACCGCCTTGAGACAATTCGTAATATTGACTCACAGTATGGCGTCATGATTGATACCCATACCGCTGATGGTGTGAAGGTTGCGCGTGAGCACTTGCAAGCAGGCATTCCGATGATTGTTCTCGAGACTGCTTTACCTATTAAATTTGAAGAAACGATTGAAGTGGCATTGGGGCGTCCTGCAGAATGCCCGCCGGCATTTAAAGACATCAAGTCAAAGCCGCAGCGCGTTGAAAATATAGATGCCGATGTCAATCAAGTGAAAAACTTCATTACTGCCCACGTTAATTAACTCAGAAATCAAGCGCCATGACTAAGCCTCCGATGTTGACTGCTCAGCAGGCTTTAGATCACTTGCTGTCAAATGCAAAAGCTGTAGGTGAGAGTGAGACAGTTGCTATGCAAGCTACGCTTGGCCGCGTGCTTGCTGAAAGTGTTAACAGCTTGGTAGATGTGCCCCCACTCGATAACACCTCCATGGATGGTTATGCGGTGCGTACTGCAGATACCCAAACTCCTGGAAGCATCCTCAAGATTGCCCAACGTATTCCGGCGGGATCTATGGGTATGCAGCTAGAGTCAGGCACTGCTGCCAGAATTTTTACTGGTGCCCCAGTTCCTCCGGGTGCTGACGCAGTTGTCATGCAAGAAGATTGCGCTATTCCAGAGGGTTCAACTGATCAAGTGCAGATCAATATTGCACCAACATCAGGTCAATGGATCCGCCGAAGAGGTGAGGACCTCACTGCAGGCAAAACGGCTCTCAGCGCGGGTACTTTTTTGCGCCCACAAGAATTAGGTGTTGCAGCATCTGCTGGCTTAACGCATTTAAATGTAAAGCGTAAGGTTAGGGTGGCTGCATTTTTTATTGGTGATGAGCTTTCTCTTCCTGGTGAGCCGCTCAAACCGGGCGGTATCTACAACTCCAATCGCGATACTTTATTGGCATGCATTAAATCCTTGGGCTGCGATGCCACAGACTTTGGAATCGTTCCCGACAGTCTTGAGGCTACGAAAGAAACGCTGCGCAAGGCTAGCAAAGATCACGATCTGATTATTACTTCTGGCGGTGTATCTGTTGGTGAGGAGGATCACATCAAACCGGCAGTGACTGCTGAAGGTAGATTAGATCTTTGGCAGATTGGCATTAAGCCGGGTAAGCCTTTGGCTTTTGGTGCGGTGCGCAAGTCAACCGAGAACAAAGATGGTGAAACTTGGTTTATTGGACTACCTGGTAACCCGGTTTCTAGTTTTGTGACATTCCTGCTATTTGTTCGCCCGTTTATTCTGAAGCTACAAGGACGAGATGCGGGTATGCCACAGTCCTACCCAATGCGAGCTGACTTTGATTGGCTTAAAGGAGATCGTCGCAATGAGTTCCTACGCGTAAAAATCAATTCGCAGGGCGGTTTAGATCTATTCCCTAACCAAAGCTCTGGAGTGCTCACAAGCGCTTCATGGGGTGATGGTTTGGTAGATTGCGCGCCTGGGGCAACATTTAAGGCTGGCGATATGGTGAAGTACATTCCATTTAACGCGCTCCTCGCTTAATCGTATTACGATCTCAGTATGAAACTCGAATTACGATTCTTTGCCTCTTTAAGGGAGGGTCTAGGGCTTTCCACCGAGAGCATCACTGTGCCAGCTGAAATCAAAACCATTGCTGACTTAAGAAGTTATCTTGCCCAATGAGGAAAACCTTGGGCTGAGGTGCTGGCAAGTGGCAAGGTAATTCGTTGCGCCTTAAATCAAGAGATGGTGAGCGAATCTACTCCCTTAGTAGAAGGTGCTGAAGTGGCTTTCTTCCCCCGGGTTACTGGTGGCTAAGATGCAGAACGATTTCATCCGCATTCAAGAGCAAGACTTTGACCTCACTACTGAAGTTAAGGCGCTGCGCAAGAATGATCCTCGTGTAGGAGCGGTAGTGACTTTTGTTGGCACCGTCCGAGACATGAATGACGGCAGTCAAGTTAAAGGCATGACGCTGGAGCACTATCCTGGCATGACAGAAAAGTCCCTAGAGGAAATCATTCGACAAGCCAGAGGCCGCTGAGATCTTTACAAGACTCTAGTCATCCATCGAGTGGGACCACTTCTGCCTGAAGATCAAATTGTTTTAGTGGCGGTTACTAGTGCGCACAGAGGAGAGGCATTTGCTGCTAGTGAGTTCATCATGGACTACCTCAAAACAGCAGCACCATTTTGGAAAAAAGAAGAGACCCCTAAAGGTAGTAAATGGGTTGATGCCCGTGTCACAGACGATGCTGCAATGGCCCGCTGGAATTAATTAGCCACCCCTCATATTCGGGGAAGTATTTTTCGAAAGGTGAGATTAATGCGGGGGCTTGTAACAGTCTTTGTTTTGAGGAGGCTGTGATGCCAATGTTCTTGAATGGGTGGGTGCATGATGAGTAAACTGCCATGATCAAGAAATACTGGGATAGTAGTTTTGTCCTGCTTATGGCGAAACGTAAACTTGCGTCGAGCACCTAAGCTGATTGATGCGATAGGGGCTGTACTGTCTAGCTCTTTCTCATCATCACTATGCCATCCCATACCTTCATCACCAGTGTGATACAGATTAAGTAAGCAAGAGTTATAGGTGCACCCAGTGAATTGTTCAAGCTTATGCTTCATTTGCAATAACTCATTAGTCCAGGCCTGAGGTGTTTTTTGAACTCCAGAGTAGGTGTATGCGCATTCTGGATCACCCACCCAGACAACTTTTCTTGCGGTCTTTACTAACTTACCAAACATCTTGATCTCATCCACCTCCCAGGAAAGAGAGTTCAGCAATTTTTTATAAAGATGATCAGATTCTTCGGTATCGTAAAAATGATGGAGATATTCAGTCAACCCATCTTTCTTCAGCAGGACTACCGACTCGGGCGCATTTGGCAGATCAAATAACTGGTTTTGCATGGGTTGTCTATTAGCCAGGGTGAATACCTTATTTCAATAAAAACTCTAGAATAGGTTTCATTATGAATTGTTCGGGATTAAAAGGTGAAACATGAAACCACCAGATAAACGTTGCTGTGGCTCAGGCGTTTGCATCATCAATGAAGCTGGAGAGTGTTGGTGTGGTCAAGTATGGGATGGCGAGAAAATGAGTGCACCACCCCTCATGTCGGCAAAAAGTCATGCATCCGTTTTATCTCCTAAGGTCAAAAAAACCGCATCCGAGGAGTAAGCCTTTTTTCGTTTGTCAGGCAGGAATGACAAATTTCAATTACGTTACATAATATTCACAGGAGAAAAAATATGACGCAAAAACTGCGAGTGAGGCTCGCGCGCTGGATTTTAGGTAAACATTGTCCTTGCTACCAAATGGGCTATCACTCCATGGTTGATTTTCAGGAGCGCAGCACTGCACAGCTTGAAAAGGCCAAAAAAGCCAAATCAGAGAATAGTTAAATCGCAAGATTAACGACGATTCACATCCCAAAATGAAAATCTGGAAGATGAGACGAAATTGCGCATTGACCCCCGGTCAGCTGCTCAAGTTCTACATTGCTCTGGTTGTTCTTTCCTTAACTGTAGCCACAGATTTTTTATTGGCTGGCGTAAAAATTATCCTGATATTCACTGCTATAGACCTGACCGCAGTGACCGTCGGTTTTTTTGATCTACTGCCGTCATGCCTTGGATTTTGAAGCGATCGAAATCAGTGGTACTCAATTATTGGTGAGAAAGTTTATTGCCTATAAAGAGACTGTGATGGAATTTAATACCCGCTGGGTGAGGTTGTCTCAGCCAGAAGGCAATAAAAAGGTATTTTTTGTAGAGCAGACGGGGCAGAAGATTGAACTTGGTCAGTTCCTCAGGCCGGAGCAAATTAAAAGCCTGATTGCTGAGTTAAGAGCTTATTTGGGATAATGGCAACCATGACTTAAAAAGGGTTAAAGATCCTAGCTCAACAAAATATGGCATTCAATCCGATACTGATTTCAATTTAATATATTTGTTAAATTCAACATGAACGTTAATACCGCTGTTAAAGCCGCACTAAATACTCTGGTTGACATAGCAACCCATTCAACCGCTATCCATCCGGTTACTGGCCTAGAGTTGGCGCAGCGCCAAAAATTATCGATTAGCCGAATCGAGCTTTTGCTCAGTGCATTGCGTGCCGCCGGAATTGTCAAAGGCACAAAGGGTCGGAACGGAGGTTATACGCTTTTACGTGATCCTAGAATGGTCACTATTAAGGATGTTGTGTTGGCCATGAATTACATTAAAAAGCGTAAGGTTGAAGCTTGCGATATTGCAAGTGAGCTCTACCAATCCTTGGAGACTTACATGCTCAGTTGCATGGCTAATATGAATCTCTCCGATGCTATTAAAGATTATGTGCCACGATTTAGCGATGCCAAAACTGCTCCTGAGCGTCAGACTTTTTCTTATCCAGAATTGAAGGTGAGCAAGCCGTCTAAGGGCGAAGTGCAGAGGGTAGTTAAAACCCACTTTAAGAAAGTAGAAGATGTTCCACTGGGGCCAAATTCCATTTTCAGTTTTGGCGACTACCTACAAAAAGCAGAATAAAGATAAGGCCCCAAAAGATGAAGGCAATGAACTGGAATGCGCTTAGTAAAATACTTGCATCCTTAGCAATCGCAATAGCGCCATGGGTAGTTTCTGTTGTTGCTGATAGTGCTCCAACTAAATCTGACCCTGCTTGGCTAACGGATGCTCGCGCCAGCATCAAATCTAACAATTACGACCAAGCATTGAAGCAGTTGCAGTCAGCCAATGATGTCGATTCTGCGGATTGGAATAACCGGATGGGATACAGTCTTCGCAAAAAGCAGCCACCTCTGATTTGGTTTCATCTGAAAAGTATTACCAGGCAGCACTCAAGATTGATCCAAGCCATAGATCTGCATTGGAATATTACGGTGAGTTGTTGTTGATGAAGAAGGATTTGCCTGGGGCTGAGGCTATGTTGGCTAGGCTAGATAAGGCCTGCCTATTTAGTTGTGAGGAGTACAGCGATCTGAAGGCAAGTATTGCGAAGTATCAAGGTAAATAGCAACCCCGTACCCTCACATGCCACTGTGTGGTGATGGGTGTCCGAAACCCCGTTCTAGGTTTTAAAAAAGCCTAACTTTTCCGATTTCGGTAACTTCTTTAATTTAGCCTCTGCCTTAGAGGCTTCAGATCGATCTGGGCGCTCTTGGGTCGCCAAAAGGGTGACTGGTCTACGAGCCCTTGTATATCGAGCGCCTTCCCCCGAATTATGGGCTCCCAAGCGATGTTCTAGGCGGTTGGTAATGCCAGCGTAATAGCTGCCATCAGAACACTCTAGGAGATAAACAAGCCAGGTCAAAATGAGGGTAAATTCGCTTAAAAAGGGCTCTAAAACACTTGAAATTGTCAATAATGCCCCTATATTTTATAGATAGATATGTATTAAAAATAGTTGAAGTAGATAGGACTTAAAAATGAGAATAGATAAATTAACTACTAAGTTTCAAGAGGCACTCAGTGAGGCGCAAAGCCTTGCTTTGGCAAAAGACAATCAATATATCGAGCCAGCCCATTTATTGTTGGCTATGTTGCGTGATTCAGATGGCGGTGCCAAGAGTTTATTAACCCGCGCAGGCGTCAATGTTCCTGGTCTTGAGAAAGCTACCGAAAAGCTCATTAGTAACCTGCCTGAAGTGCAGGGCACTAGTGGCGAAGTGCAGGTTGGTCGTGATTTAAGTAGCTGGCTCAACTTATGTGAAAAAGAGGCTAACAAGCGCAATGATCAATTTATTGCCGGTGAATTGTTTTTGCTGGTGGTGGCTGATGACAAAGGTGAGCTCGGGAAGATTGCTCGTGAGAATGGTTTAAATCGTAAATCGTTAGAAGCGGCTATTGATTTAGTGCGCGGAGGAGATTCAGTGAATAGTGCAGATGCTGAAGGTCAACGTGAGGCCTTAAAGAAATACACCGTCGATTTAACTGAGCGTGTTCGTATGGGCAAGCTTGATCCTGTGATTGGTCGTGATAATGAGATTCGTCGCACCATACAGATCTTGCAACGTCGCGGTAAAAATAACCCGGTGTTGATTGGTGAGCCAGGCGTTGGTAAAACTGCCATCGTTGAGGGCTTAGCTCAACGCATTATTAATGGCGAAGTTCCTGAAACCCTCAAGAATAAGCGTGTCCTCGTGCTGGATATGGCATTGCTATTGGCTGGTGCCAAGTACCGCGGTGAATTCGAAGAACGCCTCAAGGCTGTTCTGAGCGATGTAGCTAAAGATGAAGGTCAAACCATCATCTTTATTGATGAAATTCATACGATGGTTGGTGCTGGTAAGGGTGATGGCGCGATGGATGCCGGCAATATGCTCAAGCCAGCCTTAGCGCGCGGCGAATTGCACTGCATCGGCGCAACCACCTTAGATGAATATCGTAAATACATTGAGAAAGATCCAGCGCTCGAGCGTCGTTTCCAAAAGGTTATGGTTGAAGAGCCTAGCGTTGAGGCGACTATTGCGATCTTGCGTGGTTTGCAGGAGCGCTATGAGCTTCACCATGGCATTGAGATTACCGATCCTGCTATTGTGGCAGCGGCCGAGCTATCGCACCGCTACATTACGGATCGTTTCTTACCGGATAAAGCTATCGATTTGATTGACGAGGCCGGTTCACGTATTCGGATGGAGATTGATTCTAAGCCTGAGGTAATGGATAAGCTTGAGCGTCGCCTTATTCAGCTCAAGATTGAGCGTGAAGCTGTCAAGAAAGAAAAAGACGAAGCCTCGCAAAAGCGTCTGGGTTTGATTGAAGATGAGATCAAGCGCTTAGGTGCTGAGTATGCTGATTTAGAAGAAATCTGGAAAGCAGAAAAAGGTGCCGTGCTGGGTGCCGCTCATCTCAAAGAAGAGATTGAAAAAGTCCGCGCCGACATTGCCAAGTTACAACGCGATGGTAAGTTGGAGCAAGTTGCCGAATTGCAATATGGCAAGTTGCCTGAGCTCGAAGCAAAGCTCAAATCTGCAGCGGCTGCTGAAGCTAAAGGCGATAAAGATGGCGTAGTGAAGAGTAAGCTCTTGCGAACCCAAGTGGGTGCAGAAGAGATTGCAGAGGTCGTGTCACGTGCTACAGGTATTCCAGTGTCGAAGATGATGCAAGGTGAGCGCGATAAGTTACTCAAGATGGAAGAGCTCTTACATAAGCGCGTGGTTGGTCAAGAAGAGGCAATTCGTGCGGTATCTGATGCGATTCGTCGCTCCCGCGCTGGTCTTGCCGAAGAGAATCGTCCTTATGGATCATTCTTATTCTTAGGGCCTACTGGTGTTGGTAAGACTGAGCTCTGCAAAGCCTTGGCCGGTTTCTTGTTTGATAGCGAGGATCACCTCATCCGTATCGACATGAGTGAGTTCATGGAGAAGCACAGCGTTGCTCGTTTAATCGGTGCGCCTCCAGGTTATGTAGGTTACGAAGAGGGTGGTTACCTAACCGAGCAAGTGCGTCGCCATCCGTATAGCGTGATCTTATTTGATGAGATTGAAAAAGCGCATCCAGATGTCTTCAACGTACTCTTGCAAGTATTGGACGATGGTCGCTTAACCGATGGTCAAGGTCGTACTGTGGACTTCAAGAACACCGTGATTGTGATGACTAGCAATATCGGCTCACATCTCATTCAGTCGATGACAGATAAGAAGCAATCTGAAATCAAGGATGCAGTATTTGAAGAGTTGAAGAATCACTTCCGTCCTGAGTTCCTCAATCGTATTGATGAAATCGTCGTGTTCCATGGTTTGGATAAAGACAATATTGCGAATATCGCGAAGATCTTGCTGAAGAATTTGTCAGATCGTCTGGCAAGGGTCGATATGCAGATGGAAGTGAGTGATGCCGCTCTGAGCAAGATTGCAGAGGTCGGTTTTGATCCAGCATTTGGAGCCAGACCTCTGAAGCGTGCGATTCAGCAATATATCGAGAACCCAGTATCCAAGATGATCTTGGAAGGCAAGTTTGGCCCTAAGGACATTGTTCCTGTGGGCGTCGATAAGAACGGCGATTTCAGCTTTAGCAAGTAATTCTTAGAAAAATCAGCAGGAATATTCCTGCGCCAGTAAACTCGGTACATGACTGATGCCCTAGTAATGAGGCGCGCCAGTGATGTCCGGGTTGTTGGTCTTATTAGCCTGGCTCACGGTAGCTTCCATTTAATTCTGCCACCCATGTTCCCATGGTTAAAGGCAGAGTTTGGCTTTAATTATGCTGAGCTTGGTCTGCTTATGACCATTTTCTTTGTGGTTTCCTGCATTGTTCAAGCGGCATCTGGATTTTTAGTCGATCGCATTGGGGCTCGACCTGTATTGTTTGCTGGAGTGGGTTTGCTTGCACTGGCTGCGCTCACTTATTCACAGAGCAATGGTTATGCCATGCTGTTGCTGGGTGCGGTGATTGCAGGATGCGGTAATGGGATATTTCATCCTGTTGATTACACGCTAATCGATCACAAAATTTCACCGCCCAATTTGCCTTACGCTTACTCCATTCACGGGGTAGCTGATTATATCGGTTGGGCTGCAGCCCCAGCATTTATGGTGGCGGTAGCTAGCATTGCTGATTGGCGTATCGCCTTTTTATCTGCAGCATTGCTTGAGGCTTTGATACTGCTAACCCTGTGGCTAGGCCGGGCACGCTTAATTGATGATGTTCATGCGAGGCGAGAGGAATCCCAGGCAAGCCATGCCCAAAGTAATCCTGGCGGCGGTCCGATGAGTACCTTTGGCTTTCTGAGGTTGCCTGTAGTTTGGCTCTGTTGGATTTTCTTTTTCTTTAGTATGGCTGCAACTACTGGCTTGCAATCATTTGCACCAACGGCACTTTTTAAAATCTATGACATTGCCGTGAGATCTGGAAATTACTATCTCACTCTGATGTCTATGGGCGGTGCTGGAGGAATGCTTCTAGGTGGCTATCTAGCTAGTAAATTAAAAGTGCCCGAACGCATTATTACGATCTGCTTCACGGTGAATATCGCGACGGGTCTTTTGTTGGCTACTGGATTGGTGCCACTTGAATTGATTGTGATTTCTTTTATTGTGATTGGCCTTGGATTGGGTATCGCTGCCCCATCACGGGATTTGATGATTCGCTCTGCAACGCCGTCAGGCTCATCGGGTAGGGTATACGGCATTGTCTGTTCCGGCATTGATCTTGGCGCAGCTTTAAGCCCCTTGATCTTCGGAATTTTCCTGGATATCGGCTTGCCAAGGTCCTTATTTATAGGCGTGGCAGTCCTTCAGTTGATGATTATCTTGACTGGATTTAAGGTTGCGAGCATCAGCACTTCCAAAACTGCGTAAAAGAACTTCTATCTTTTCATAATGTGAAAAGATATTACCATACGCAAAATGCAGTGCAACATCTCAGTCTGGGGTTTCTATCACCCCTTGGTGAATAATTTCATAATATAAAATACATTCTATAAGTTACTGTATTAATTGAATTAAATATTTTTATTTATTTATTTATTTATTTATTTATTTATTTATTTATTTATTTATTTATGAAATAGTTCTTGCATGCTTTTCTCAGACACTTACACTCTTATATAAGACATAAGACTTGAATGTCCAAATATTTGAAGTACTTGTTTAACTTAGGGAGAAAAACATGACAGATCGCAAAGCAGAAATCGCAGCACTACAAAAAGACTGGGATACCAATCCACGTTGGAAGGGTATTGCTCGTGGCTACACAGCTGAGGACGTTGTACGTTTACGCGGTTCATTGAAGATTGAGCACACATTGGCAAAGCATGGCGCAGAGCGTCTCTGGGAATTGGTTAACAACGAAGCTTACGTTAACTGCTTAGGTGCTTTAACTGGTGGTCAAGCAATGCAACAGGTTAAGGCTGGCGTTCAGGCTATCTACTTGTCAGGCTGGCAAGTTGCTGCTGACGGTAACTCATACGCAGCGATGTACCCAGATCAATCTTTGTATCCAGTTGACTCAGTTCCAAAGATGGTTGAGCGCATTAACAACTCATTCCAACGTGCTGATGAAATTCAAACCGCTAAAGGCATCAATAAAGGTGATGCTGGTTGTATTGAATATTTTGCTCCAATCGTTGCTGATGTTGAAGCTGGTTTCGGTGGTGTATTGAATGCATTTGAATTGAGCAAGGCATTAATTAAGCAGGGTGCTGCTGGTGTTCACTTCGAAGATCAACTCTCTTCTGTTAAGAAGTGCGGTCACATAGGTGGCAAAGTATTGTTGCCTACTACTGAATCTGTTCAGAAATTGATCTCTGCACGTTTGGCCGCTGACGTAATGGGCGTTCCAACTATCATCTTGGCCCGTACCGATGCTGAAGCTGCTGACTTGTTGACATCTGACTACGATGCAAATGACAAGCCATTCTTGACGGGCGAGCGCACATCTGAAGGTTTCTACAAAACACGTAAGGGCTTGGATCAAGCGATCTCCCGTGGTTTGGCATACGCCGCATACGCTGATATGGTTTGATGTGAAACAGGTACGCCTGATTTGGACTTTGCTCGTCAGTTCGCTGAAGCAATTCGTGCGAAATTCCCAGGCAAGATGTTGGCTTACAACTGCTCACCATCTTTCAGCTGGAAGAAGAACTTGGATGACGCAACGATTGCGAAGTTCCAACGCGAATTAGGCGCAATGGGCTACAAGTATCAGTTCATCACATTAGCTGGTATTCACTCTATGTGGTACAACATGTTCGACTTGGCGCAAGACTACATGCAGCGCGGTATGACTGCTTACATCGAGAAAGTACAAGAGCCAGAATTTGCTGCTCGTGATCGTGGTTACACATTCGTATCCCATCAGCAAGAAGTTGGTACTGGTTACTTCGACGATGTTACTACTGTGATTCAAGGTGGCAAGTCTTCAGTAACAGCATTGACTGGTTCTACAGAAGAAGAGCAGTTCCACTAAGAAATCCCTAAGTAGTATGTAGCAAGCAGTAGCACACTAATACTGCCGCGGCACCTAAATAACCCCATAAGGGTGACTTAGGTGCCGTTTTCGTTTACATTCTTCACATGACTAATTGCATACTTTGTAAAGACGAACTTAAGCCTGAAGAGGGCCAGTTGATTTGGCGCGGTGATGACTGCCGCATCATCCTCGTAAATGATCCCGAACTTCCGGGTTTTTGCCGCGTGATCTGGAATCGCCATGTCGCAGAAATGACTGACCTGAGCTATGGTGAGCGTGAGCATCTCATGGCCTTGGTATTTACAGTGGAGGAAGCGGTACGTCATGTAATGCGCCCAGATAAGGTCAATATAGCCGCACTCGGAAATATGGTTCCGCATATACATTGGCATGTCATTCCGAGATACAAAGACGATGCATTCTTCCCGGGGTCGGCTTGGTCTATCAAGACTCAGCTAACCCCAGTAACAAATTTAGAGGCAAGAAAAAAATTAGCCCAAGAGTTGCCGGCAGCAATTAAGGCTGCGATTGCGGCTCTCTCTTAATATGGATCTCAATCTAATGGAATATGGATCAGATGCTTAGCGAAGAAAAGAAAAAAATTATTGAAGCTGAAGAAAAATTTCGTCATGAATTTAGGTTAAAACTCGAATCCGAGACTAACGCTGCAAAATCCGGCGTGAATAAATTGGATACAGAAATTGCACAGGTTGAGAAAAAATTCTCGACTAAGTTAATGGAGTTTCTTAATTCAGCAGTTGGTATGTGGTTTTTATCGTCAATTGTTATTACTGGCGGGGCCGCCACACTTCAGCAAATTCAACACCACTATGAGGCCGAGCAAAAGAATAAGGCGCGGCTAATTGAGTATCAATTTGAGATTGGTAATCGCATTCAAAATATGAAATATTTTTTACGGCATGCCAAAACGGTGGGTGATGCCAGGGCAGCTTTAGCTGGGGTATTTAAAAGTAAGTTTCCGTTAAGTCCTGACTTGGAAAATCAAAGTCTTTCCGCGCTCTACTTTAATTTGTATCAGTTGATTGATGGTACTGAGAAAGATAAAAGTATTCGCGTTACTGAGGTAGTATTGGATCTTGAGGATGCGGAGATTTCACTGCAATCTCAAAAAAATGATCAGCCATTAGATACTGCAGATAAAGAGCGTTTGAGCAAGTTGGTTACTGCCATTGAAAATTTGCATATCAGGGGTATTAGCAAGTAATTGTATTTGCTAGTTTAGTTTCTTGAGTGCCTCGAGGTATTTCTCGGGACTCAGTGGTTGACCTTCTCTCTGCGCTTCCCACATAACCTGACCAAGACATTCCATCATGGCGTGCTGTGCCTCATGCTTAGAGCCCAGTTTCTTTGCCAGGGATTCGAAAATCTCTTTTATTCCTGGCGGTTGATCAACGGATGTTTGCTCGCTAATCGAGAGGTGCATTGAGAGGTGCAAGAAGGGGTTAGTCTCACCGCGCTCTGGTGTGTAGTCTTGCGCAACTGCGCTCTCTGGATCCGCCAACACTGCATGATATTCTGGGTGCTCTACCATCCAGTCGCTAGCAATCATTTCCATTAACGTCAGGATTTGATCCTCGGTTTTCTTTTTCCAGGTGTCAAAAAAAACGACGCACTTCTTCACGAGTGGGGTTAAATATTGCCACGAACTTTTCCTTTCCCAGTTTTTTGTTTGAAGCCACAGAGTGGTTCAACAATACATTGTTCGCAATCAGGGTTGCGCGCCTTGCAGGTATACCTACCATGCAGAATAAGCCAATGGTGAGCATCCATCAAAAACTCCTTTGGCACACGCTTAAGTAACTGCTCTTCAACCTTTACAACATCTTTACCGGGTGCCAATCCTGTCCGATTGGATACTCTAAAGATATGAGTATCGACTGCCATAGTGGGTTGACCAAAGGCGGTATTGAGAATGACGTTCGCAGTTTTTCTACCGACACCTGGAAGCGCTTCTAACTCCTCACGATTTTGTGGCACTTCACCACCATGATTTTCTATGAGCAGTCGGCAGGTCTCTTGAATATGCCTGCCTTTAGAGTTAAATAATCCAATGTGTTGAATGAAGGGCTTAACACCTTCTTCGCCCAAGTCAAGAAGGGCTTGTGGGGTGTTTGCAATCTTAAACAGCTTACGAGTGCCTTTGTTTACTGAAATATCTGTTGCTTGTGCTGAGAGCAAAACCGCGATGAGTAATTCAAACGGGGAGCTGTATTCCAGTTCAGTCTCTGGGTGGGGATTATTTTCCCTGAGCAATTCAAAGAAGGCCTGGCGCTTTTCAAGATTCATCATTTCTTTTGCTGTGCTCTCGCAATGGCGGCGGCAATGATGGCGCGCTTTCTCTCTTTTTCTTTTATGGCCTCTTCTGAGTTCGGACTTTCTGCATTGACTGCTTGCAATTTCGCAGCCGCTTTCTTCGCTAGCCGTTCATTATTGTCGCGTTGCTCGCGATCCAATCGTAGATCGCGCGCTTCATATCGCGCTCGTGCAAGTCCTGCTAATTCTGGTGACCAGGCTTCCCAGCCAGTTTTCTCGCCAGTAACATCAATCATGGAGATGCAATCTACAGGGCAGGGTGGTATGCAAAGATCACAACCAGTACACCAATCGCTTAAGACCACATGCATTTGCTTAGAGGCGCCAACAATGGCATCCACAGGACATGCTTGAATGCACAAGGTGCAGCCGATACAAGTCTTAGGGTCAATAAAAGCGACCGGTCTAGGGCGCTCGATGCCGCATTCAGGATCGATTCTGGGATGAAGCTCAAATGCATCCTGAGGAAAGATGGGTGTCAGGATGGTGCTAAGCCTCTGGATGCCCTCTACGCCTCCAGGTGGGCAACGATTAGACAGAGCCTCACCTGTCGCCATCGCTTCTGCGTAGGCTCTGCAGTCTGGGTAGCCGCATTTAGTGCATTGAGTTTGAGGAAGGATGTCCTCGAGACGATTGGCAAGTTCTTTCGTCTGCTTGATGTTCATTGCAAGTTACGAGCCCTAAAACTAGAAGCGCGACCCGAAAGTCGCGCCGCTGATTTTATGCAGCTTTCTTAGTACCCAGTTTTGGGGGTCTAGCTTTTGTTTTCTTCTGAACACCTTGGTGCTCACGAATAAACGACTTAATCTTTGGATACACTTTCTCGCGCCAACGACGGCCAGAGAAGATACCGTAGTGGCCAGCGCCCGCAACTTCATAATGGTCTTTGTCAGCCTTCGGAATCCCTGCGCACAAGGCGTGTGCTGAACGGGTTTGCCCACTACCAGAGATGTCATCCAATTCACCTTCAACGGTGAGGAGGGCGGTTTTCTTAATATCTTGTGGCTTCACTAGATCGCCAGCAACTTCCCAAGTACCGTTTGGTAATGAGTAGTCTCGGAACACAGTCTTAATGGTGTCCAAGTAGAACTTGGCATCCATATCAAGGACCGCGTTGTATTCATCATAGAAACGAATATGAGCTTCAGCATCTTGCTCATCGCCACGTACTAAGTTCTGGAAGTAATCCCAGTGTGACTGTAAGTGGTTCTGAGAATTCATGGCAATAAAGCCGGTGTGCTGCAAGAAGCCTGGGTACACCTTGCGGCCAGCGCCTGGGTAGCTTGGTGGCACTTTGTAAATTACATGACTTTCAAACCAGTCATACGACTTTTGGTCAGCTAAGTTATTCACCGCAGTTGGTGACTTGCGCGCATCAATTGGGCCGCCCATCATGATCATGGAGGCAGGTGTCTTTTCACCAGCAGAGGCCATCAAGGAAATTGCACCTAGTGTAGGCACTGTTGGTTGGCAAACGGAGATCACATGCAAGTTCTCGGCGCCAATAGTGCGGATGAAGTCTTGTACATAATGAACATAGTCATCAAGACCAAAGTCACCAGCATCTGCAGGAACAATGCGTGCATCAATCCAGTCGGTGATGTACACCTTATGGTCTTGCAAGAGTGTGCGAACAGTGTCACGCAACAATGTGGAGTGATGCCCGGATAGTGGAGCAACAACCAATACCGCTGGATCCTCTTTGAGTTTCTTGATGACATCAAGATCATCGGAAAAGCGCTTGAAGCGAATCAGATTGCAAAAAGGTTTAGCTAAAACTGTTCTTTCATGAATGGCCACTTCACGACCATGAGCCTGCACCGCACGAATACCAAACTCTGGTTTTTTGTAATTTTTACCTAGGCGATATAAAAGTTCATAACTAGCAGCCAAACGATTAGACCCTGGAACTTTTGAAGCAGGGTTAGAGGCATTGATAAATGCCTCAGATGCTGCTCGAGCCCATGAGCTTACTGGTTGAAGTAAAGCTTTTTGAAATTCATGTAACTGATATAGCATGTTGCCTCCTGATAATGCAGTGTAACCGCTTATTACGCGTTGTTACGCCAATACGCGGGCGATTGCTTTGGCTACCTTATCAATATTTTTGGTATTGAGGGCGGCCACACAAATACGACCGGTGGAGAGGGCATAAATGCCATCTTCCTTTTGTAAACGCTCTACTTGCTCAGCAGTTAATCCCGAGTAAGAAAACATACCGCGCTGAGCTTTAATAAAAGCAAAGTCCTGTTTTACGCCAGCAGCAGCTAATTTTTCTACAAGTCCCTGACGCATTGCTTTAATGCGTTCGCGCATTTCAGCTAGTTCATCTTCCCAGAGCTTTCTGAGTTCTGGTGAATTGAGAACTGCAGCCGCAATAGCGGCGCCATGTGTAGGTGGATTGGAATAGTTTGTACGAATCACGCGCTTCAATTGAGAAAGTACGCGAGTAGATTCATCTTTACTTTGAGTCACGATAGATAAGGCACCAACACGCTCACCATAGAGTGAAAACGATTTGGAGAAGGAGCTGGACACAAAGAAAGACATGCCAGATTCTGCGAACAAGCGTACTGCGATACCATCTTGCTCAATACCGGCAGCAAAGCCTTGGTAGGCCATATCTAAAAATGGAATGAGTTGCTTTGCTTTGCAAATATCAATGACTTGACGCCATTGAGCTTCGGTAATATCAGCGCCAGTTGGATTGTGGCAGCAAGCGTGCAGCAAGACAGTGGTGAACTTTGGAAATGACTCTAAAGATTTCACCATGCCATCAAAATCAACACCACGAGTTTTACCATCGAAGTAGGTGTACTCAAGTACTTCAAATCCTGCGGATTCAAAAATACCGCGGTGGTTTTCCCAGGTAGGGTTGCTAATTGCGCAAGGCGCATTCAAATTGAGGCGCTTGATAAAGTCGGCACCAACGCGTAACGCACCAGTACCACCCAGACATTCTGCTGTTACAACGCGACCATCTTTAATCAGGGAGGAGTCAGCGCCGAACAATAGGTTTTGTACTGCGCTGTTGTATGGGTTAGGACCCTCGATTGGAATGTAGCTGCGTGGAGAGTGCTTCGCAACAATTGCTTCTTCAGCCTTAATTACCGCCTTCAAAAGAGGCACCTTGCCTTCGTCGGTGTAATAAACGCCAACGCCTAAGTTGACCTTGTCAGCACGTTGATCGGCGACATAGGCTTCTGTGAGGCCAAAAATAGGGTCTTTAGGGGCTAGTTGGACTGAAGTAAAAAGGTTCATTTGAGGGTCAAAAATAGGTGGTAAAAGTGTTTAAAGTGGGTATTTCAGGGTTAATTGACGTTAAATTCAGTTAAATTTACTTTAAATGGCTGTTTTTGAGGCTAGATTCAACTATTTCCAAATAAAAACGGCAAAATCAATGTTTGTACAAAATTTGCTGTGAACTAAAACTCACAGGTGAAATGATAGCTGAGATGCCCCCTAAGTTGCCTAAAAGTTCCTCAAATTCCAAAGTCGCAGAAAGCAAGAAAAGCCCTGTGGCCGATCCTTTGGGTGAGGTGGGTCATGACCTGGATCCAGCTAAGTTCGTTTTCTTCCCAGATTCGCCATTTCAACTGTATCAGCCATTTCCGCCTGCTGGTGATCAGCCGGCCGCAATTGATGCTCTAGTGGCCGGAATTGAGGACGGACTGACCTTCCAAACTCTTTTGGGGGTTACTGGTTCAGGCAAAACCTTCGCGATGGCTAATGTGATCGCCAGAACAGGGCGTCCCGCCATCATTTTTGCCCCTAATAAGACCTTGGCTGCCCAGCTTTATAGCGAGTTTCGGGAGTTTTTCCCAAAAAATGCGGTGGAGTACTTCGTTAGTTACTACGATTACTACCAGCCAGAGGCTTACGTTCCTACGCGTGATTTGTTTATTGAAAAAGATTCATCAATCAATGAGCACATTGAGCAAATGCGACTGTCTGCTACTAAGAGCCTTTTAGAGCGACGTGATGTCATCATTGTGGCCACAGTCTCTGCAATTTACGGTATCGGTAATCCGGGGGACTATCACAGTATGGTGATGACCTTGCGTCCCGGTGACAAGATGAGTCAGCGCGATATTTTGATGCGCTTAATTGCGATGCAGTACGACCGCAATGAAACGGATTTCAAGCGCGGAGTATTCCGAGTGCGGGGCGATACGATTGATATTTTCCCTGCTGAGCATAATGAATTGGCTGTACGCGTTGAGCTCTTTGATGATGTCATTGAGAGTTTGCAATTCTTTGATCCCCTTACTGGAAAAATTCGTCAGAAGATTCCACGTTTCACTGTTTATCCAAGCTCACACTACGTCACTCCGCGTGACACTGTTTTAAAAGCAATCGAAACAATCAAGACAGAATTACGTACACGCCTAGATGAATTTGTTAAAGATGGAAAGTTGGTTGAGGCGCAACGTTTAGAGCAGCGCACTCGCTTTGATTTAGAGATGCTGAACGAATTGGGATTCTGTAAGGGTATTGAGAACTACTCCCGCCACCTCTCAGGGGCTATGCCTGGTGAGGCGCCGCCTACCTTGGTGGACTACCTACCTAATGATGCCTTGATGTTCCTAGATGAGAGCCATGTGCTCATCGGGCAGCTCAATGCCATGTACAACGGCGACAAGTCTCGCAAGCACACTTTGGTGGAGTTTGGTTTCCGATTACCGTCAGCAATGGATAACCGACCACTGAAGTTCACGGAGTTTGAAACGAAGATGCGTCAGACGGTGTTTGTTTCTGCAACACCTGCTGACTATGAAAATACGCATACTGGACAAGTGGTGGAGCAAGTGGCTAGACCAACAGGACTAGTCGATCCAGAAATCGAAGTCTTACCTGCAAGTTCGCAAGTAGATGATTTGCTCAGTCAGATTCATGAGTGTGTCAAAGTACATGAGCGGGTGTTGGTAACAGTACTCACAAAATGCATGGCTGAACAGCTGACAGATTACTTGTCGGATAACGGTGTGAAAGTGCGCTACGTCCATTCAGATATTGACACTGTAGGGCGCGTAGAAATTTTGCGCGACTTACGCTTAGGCGTCTTCGATGTTTTGGTGGGCATTAATTTATTGCGCGAGGGCTTGGATATTCCCGAGGTCTCACTCGTCGCAATTTTGGATGCAGATAAAGAAGGCTTCTTGCGTTCTGAGCGGAGTTTGATTCAAACAATCGGTAGGGCGGCTCGAAACATTAAAGGTAAGGCCATTCTGTACGCTGACAGGATTACCGATTCCATGAAGCGGGCAATGGGAGAGACCGAGCGCCGCCGAACCAAGCAAATTGCCTTTAATAAGATAAGGCGAATGGAATTGAGCCACGGGGCGTCCAAAAGCGCATTAAAGACATTATTGATGGGGTCTATGACGTCCAGGAGAAGCGCTCTGAGATGCAGGTGGAGCAGGAGCGGGCTCGCTATGAGGACATGGGCGAGAAGGACCTGGCGGGCGAAATCAAGCGTTTGGAGAAGCAAATGAACTCTGAGGCCAAGAATCTAGAGTTTGAAAAGGCTGCAGCTACCCGTGATCGCCTTACTAAGGTTAAGGAGATAGCCTTTGGAGCACGCTCCAGGGACGCTATTTAGCTCTGTTTTAATCCCGAGCAGATTAGTGGGGTATATGGTAAAGTTGAGTGGAATAGTCTGGTATTACCCGCCCGACTATTAGCTGTCCATAACAATCCATTACCAAGGTGACATATGAGACTTACAACCAAAGGCCGTTTTGCAGTAACCACAATGATTGATTTAGCCCTGCGCGAGACGCACGGGCCTGTAACTTTGGCTGGAATTAGCCAAAGACAAAAGATTTCCCTGTCTTACCTAGAGCAGTTGTTTGGCAAATTACGCCGCTTCAATATTGTTGAGAGCACTCGTGGTCCTGGCGGTGGTTACACCCTAGCCCGCAAGTCAGAAGAAATTAGCGTAGCCGACATCATTGTGGCCGTGGATGAGCCATTGGATGCAACCCAATGTGGCGGTAAAGGTAGTTGCCATAGCGATGAAGAGAATCATGGTCGCTGTATGACTCATGATCTGTGGTCAAACCTCAATGCCAAGATGGTGGAGTACCTCAGCTCTGTTTCTTTGCGTGATTTAGTGCAGCAGCAATCAGGGCGTGGAATCGTATTGCACGATTTGCGCCCCAAGAAAATCAAGACTGAAAGTGTCAAGGCTGAAAAGCCGGCATCGGCAGTCGCAGCAACAAAAGAGGCCGCTCCGAAGCGACCTCTCGTGAATTCTGTTTTTAACCTGGCTCAGCAAAGTTAAGAGATTAGCTTCTTAGCCTATTAATCGATAAGTAAAAAATGAACGCACCACAAGATATTCCTCAGCAGCCAGTACCGATGTTTAGCCCTAAACACTTCCCGGTGTACATGGACTACTCAGCTACTACGCCGATTGACCCGCGTGTAGTGGACAAGATGTTGCCGTACTTGTGCGAGCAGTTTGGTAATGCAGCATCTCGTAGTCACGCCTACGGCTGGGCTACGGAGGAGGCGGTTGAGTGGGCGCGTTCAGAAGTTGCCCAGTTAGTTCATGCAGATCCAAGAGAGATTGTGTTTACTAGCGGCGCTACTGAAAGTATTAACCTGGCACTCAAAGGTGCTGCCCATTTTTATAAAGAGCGCGGCAATCACATCATCACTGTGAAGACTGAGCACAAGGCTACCTTGGATACTTGTCGAGAGCTCGAGCGCGAAGGTTTTGAAGTAACTTATCTCGATGTTTTGTCAGATGGTTTAATTGATTTCGCTCAGCTTGAAGCAGCTATGAAACCAGGCACGATCTTGGCTTCAGTGATGTATGTGAATAACGAGATTGGTGTAGTGCAAGATATTCCGCGTATCGGTGAATTGTGCCGTTCCCGCGGCGTGATTTTCCATGTGGATGCAGCACAAGCCACTGGAAAAGTAGAAATTGATTTAGAAAAGATCAAAGTTGATTTGATGAGTTTCTCTGCTCATAAGACTTATGGTCCAAAGGGTGTTGGCGCATTGTTTGTCCGTCGTAAGCCTCGTATTCGTATTGAGGCGCAAATTCATGGTGGTGGTCATGAGCGCGGTATGCGTTCTGGCACCCTAGCAGTTCATCAAATCGTTGGCATGGGTGAAGCTTTCCGCATTGCTCGTATTGAAATGGTTGAAGAAAATGCGCGTATTCGTGCGTTGCGCGATCGCCTATTGACTGGCTTGAAAGATATCGAAGAAGTCTATGTCAATGGTGACATGGATGATCGTGTTCCGCATAACCTCAATATTAGTTTTAACTATGTTGAAGGCGAATCTATGTTGATGGCATTGAAAGATTTGGCCATCTCATCTGGATCTGCATGTACTTCGGCATCTTTAGAGCCTTCTTATGTATTGCGCGCACTGGGCCGTAATGATGAATTGGCCCATAGCTCAATCCGATTTACTTTAGGGCGCTTTACTACCGAAGAGGAAGTGGATTTCACCATCAAGCTAGTTAAAGAGAAGATTGCTAAGTTGCGCGAGCTCTCACCACTTTGGGAAATGTTTAAGGATGGCATTGATCTCAGCACCATCCAGTGGGCCGCGCATTAAGCAAGATAGATTATTTAAACAAGATAAAAGACAAAAGAAATAACGAGGAAATACCATGGCATATAGCGACAAAGTAATTGATCATTATGAAAACCCCCGTAACGTCGGCTCCTTTGAAAAGGGCGACGACCAAGTAGGTACTGGCATGGTTGGTGCGCCAGCCTGTGGCGACGTTATGAAATTACAAATCCGTGTAAACGATCAAGGCGTGATTGAAGATGCTAAGTTCAAGACTTACGGTTGTGGTTCTGCAATTGCCTCTTCTTCTTTGGTAACCGAGTGGGTCAAGGGTAAAACCTTGGATCAAGCTTTAGAGATTAAGAATTCACTGATTGCTGAAGAGTTGGCATTGCCACCAGTAAAAATCCATTGCTCAATTTTGGCTGAAGATGCCATCAAGGCCGCAGTGGCTGATTACAAAGATAAGCACCCAGCCAAGTAAAGATAAAGAGGCTTTCATCATGGCAATTACCTTAACCGACAAAGCAGCGAAACATGTTCAGCGCAATCTAGATAAGCGTGGAAAAGGTTGCGGTTTACGCTTGGGTGTTCGCACTACTGGTTGTTCTGGCTTAGCCTATCAACTGGAATATGTGGATGAGGCTGCGCCCGAGGATACTCAGTTTGAATCCAATGGCATCACCATCTTTGTTGATCCTAAGAGCTTGGCCTATTTAGATGGCACCGAATTGGATTTTGTTCGCGAAGGTTTGAATGAAGGCTTTAAGTTCCAGAATCCAAACGTAAAAGATGAGTGTGGTTGTGGTGAATCCTTCCGCGTCTGACGATTACTTTCGTTTCTTTGGCATAGAGCAGAAATTCAACTTGGATTTGTCTGCATTAGATCAGGCGTATCTAGCAATTCAAAAAGAGGTGCATCCGGATCGCCATGCCCGGGGTAGCGATACCGAACAAAGGCTGGCTATGCAAATGGCTACTCTGGCTAATACCGCTTTTCAAACCTTGAAGAATCCCATTCAGCGTGGCCGCTATCTTTGCCAGCTCCATGGGGTAGATGCTCGCCTGGAAACTAATACCGCTATGCCTGCGGCTTTTCTGATGAAGCAAATGGAATGGCGCGAGAGTCTTGAGGATCAAGATGAGGATCTTGGAGCTCTCGAGGCTTTGGCTGAAGAAGTCGATCAATCCAAGCGTGACACCCTGGTGGAAATTACACAGGCTATTGATAGGGCAAAGAACTATGAGCGTGCTGCTGAGTTGCTCAGGGGTCTGCTCTTTATTGATAAGTTTGCACTTGAGCTGGATGATGCTATCTCAGTCTTGGTATAGCTTTACACTCTAGTCTCCATGGCCTTATTACAAATCTCCGAACCTGGTAAATCACTCGCACCGCATCAGCGTCGAATTGCGGTGGGTGTTGACCTGGGTACCACCAACTCCCTAGTGGCAATTGTGCGAGATGCGTTGCCTAAAGTACTCCCAGATGCAGAAGGCCGAGAATTACTCCCTTCAGTTGTGCGTTATCTACCAAATGGGAGAACGCAAGCCGGCTTTGAAGCTATTGAAAGTATTGTTTCTGATCCGAAGAACACGATTGTTTCTGTCAAACGTTTTATGGGTCGCAGTATCGTCGATGTAGAAAATATTGAAAGTACGCCTTACGACTTTGTAGACGAGCCAGGTATGTTGAAGTTACGAACAGTGGCTGGTGACAAGAGCCCCATTGAGGTGTCTGCAGAAATTTTGGCGCGTTTACGTCAGCTAGTGGAAGACTCGGTTAATGATGGCATCGTTGGTGCAGTCATTACTGTCCCAGCCTATTTTGATGATGCGCAACGACAAGCCACTAAAGATGCTGCTAAGTTGGCTGGAATTGAAGTATTGCGATTACTCAATGAGCCTACTGCTGCTGCAATTGCCTATGGTCTAGATAATGCCTCTGAAGGTATCTACGCCGTGTATGACTTAGGTGGTGGCACATTTGATATCTCTATCCTGCGTATGAGCAGGGGGGTATTTGAAGTGCTCTCGACTGGCGGTGATTCCGCTTTGGGTGGTGATGATTTTGATCATCGCCTATATTGCTGGGTGATCGAGCAAGCCAAACTTCCACCGCTCTCAATTCAGGATCATCGCAAGCTCTTGCTCTCTTGCAAGCATGCAAAAGAGCAATTGAGTCACAACCCATTAGCTCGCGTTCACGAAACTCTTGCCGACGGCACAGTAGTTAATGTGGGCATTAGCCAAGCTCAGTTCTTTGAGATTACTCAGAACCTCATCAATAAAACTTTAGTTGCTGTAAAGAAGGCATTACGCGATGCAGGTCTCAAGGCGGATGAGGTTAAGGGTGTGGTGATGGTGGGCGGCGCAACTCGCATGCCCCATGTCCAGCGCGCTGTTGGCGAACTCTTTGGTACTAAGCCTTTAAACAACCTCAATCCAGATCAAGTTGTCGCCCTAGGTGCCGCTATGCAAGCAGACCTGCTTGCCGGCAATCAAAGTAAAGATGATGAGTGGCTCTTATTGGATGTCATTCCACTTTCCCTTGGTATTGAAACCATGGGTGGCTTGGTAGAAAAAATTATTCCACGTAATACGCCGATTCCAGTAGCGCGTGCTCAGGATTTCACGACATTTAAAGATGGTCAAACGGCCTTGGCTATTCAGGTAGTGCAGGGTGAGCGTGAGTTGGCGCAGGATTGCCGTTCTTTAGGTAAGTTTGAGTTACGTGGTATTCCACCTATGGCTGCCGGCGCTGCTCGCATTCGAGTGACTTTCCAGGTGGATGCCGATGGCTTACTTTCAGTGAGCGCAACCGAGCAGGGCTCAGGTGTTCAAGCCTCGATTGATATTAAGCCTTCTTATGGTTTGACTGATGCTGAGATTGCTCGCATGCTGCAGGACGGTTTTGCTTCCGCAAAGGTAGATCTTTTAGCGAGATCTTTGCGTGAAGAACAAGTGAATGCGCAGCGACTATTGGATGCTGTTCAAACTGCATTGAATTCTGATCGTGGGTTATTAAATCCTCAAGAGCAGGCTGCAGTAGATCATGAGATGGCCACTTTGCAAAAGATTCTTACAGAAGAAACGGATAGCGATGTTCTCAGAAAGACTGTTGATCATGCAGCAAAGGCTACCGATGATTTTGCTCAAAAGCGCATGAACTCCAGTATTCAGAAGGCTTTAGCTGGCAAGAATGTTGCAGAAATTTAATCAAAGAAAATTACCAAGATGACTCAGATTGTTGTTCTACCCCATAGTGAATATTGCCCAGAGGGTGCTGTAGTTGAGGTAACTCCCGGCACTTCTATTTGTGAAGCGCTGCTAGAAAATAATATTCCGATTGAGCATGCCTGCGATATGGTTTGTGCTTGCACTACTTGCCACGTGATTGTGAAAGAGGGTTATCAGAGTCTTAATGAGCCCGATGAGAATGAGGAAGACTTATTGGATCGTGCGTGGGGACTCAATCCTCAGTCTCGATTGTCTTGCCAGGCGATTGTTGCCCGCGAGGACTTAGTGATTGAGATTCCAAAATATTCAATCAATCACGCAAAAGAAAATCACTAATTTTTTTCAAGGACCTTTGAGCGATTGAAGAAATAAAAAAGCCACCTGAGAAGGTGGCTTTTTGTTACTCAATCATCTGATTGAGTAGTGAGATGCAGTGCATTACTTCCCGCAAGGAAATACACCCTCTAAAAACTTCAACATAGTCTCTGCTGCAGACTTTGGCCCATTGGCTGGGTTTGCATTCGCCCAAGCAATGTACTCATCAACTACCTGGATGCGAGATGGCGCAGGCTGCTTGACACAAATTTTGCTAGGGGCAGTTTTTGGATTACGTGTAGCGAGATAGGTGTCATAAACTGCTTGGCCATAAATTTAGCAGGTGACGTTTGTACTTCCTTCGACTTTGCAATATTGCAATAACTCATCAGTAGTCGTTGCATTGGCTACTTGCATACTCGTTGCCAATCCGAAGCTTAGGGTAGCGGCAATTAAAAATTTCTTCATGTTTATTCCTTTAATTAAATTTGTATATATCAATGTAGATGTGTGAGGGTAATTAGCGACGGCCGCGGAAACCGCCGCCACCAAAGCCGCCATGGCCACCGCCAAAGTGATCGCCGCTACCATCAAAGCGAGCGCCGACGTTGCGATCGCCACCACCAAAATTGCCGCCACGGTCGCCGCCTGTATTACCCGCGCAATCGCCAGCACGATTACCGCTCAAATCCCCGCGCTGCAGGTTCTGACGTAATTGATCTCGCTCTGCATTACGGTTCGCGCCACCGGCACCTCCACCGAGGTTTGCATTACGGCGTTATTGATCTGGTTTCCAGTCACTAGACCCACCATCACGATTGCCGTTCCACTTGTTATTAGTGTTCTTATTGAAATTGTTGAAGTTATTGTTATTGACGGTCAATGATCCACCACCATAACCGCCTCCCCAATGGCAGCCGCCCCAAAGTGCCGCTCCAACTGCCATGCCAACTCCAAAAGAGAGGAGGGCAGTGCCCGCTACGTATCCAGGTGGATAGTATGCGTATGGAGGGTATGCTGGGTAGGCCCATGCGCCGTAAACAACGGTTGGGTTGTAAGTGGGAACATAGACAACTTGTGGGTTCGCAGGCTCAATGATAATGGTCTGACTACTGCCACTACCTTGCGTTGTCACTGTCTGCTGAGAATTTGATTCCAATGTGCCAGCTTTTTTTCGCCTTGGCACGCAATGCTTGAATCGCACTCATGGTTTCAGATTGCTGAGCCAATACTGCATTGCCAAGTTGCTGCGTCCAGCTCAACTGGGATCCCATCATCTCCAGCACTGGTGGAAATGACGCTAAAGATTTGACGCTAGCATCCCAGCTTTGCTGTTGCAATGCTTTATTTAGAGCATCGCCTTTTAGGTTGGTATTGGATTTGATCCAATTAGATGCTTCAGCTACTTCAAGAGGGTAGGTTGACGCCATCAGTACTTGCGAAACTAGCGCATCTGGGTAGAGTGCAATCGGTGCTACCAAGGCCTCTAATTGAGCTTGTGAAAGCTTTGCCGCTTGCTGTTGGCTGCTTATTTTGAGCAAATGCCACTGGTGCCACAGCTGGAAGCGCTAGGGCAGCCGTGAGAAGACTTGCAATTAAGTGAGAGGGCATTCCCGCTTTCTTTGATACCACCATTGACACTCCTTCATTAAGTGTTAATAAATAAGAATCATTCTACTAAATGGAGCTTTTTGAGCTATATGCACCAAATTGAAGCATATCGCACTTAAAGTAGGCAAACTAATAATTGAGGGAGGGGTTGGAGGAATACGATGAACTTGTTGTTCATTCTTTAGTTTTACCTCTATAGATTTACTTTCAAGCCACCCTGCGGGGTGGTTTTTCTTTTGTACCCACTTGCTCTAAAAAGTACTTTTTTATTTCTTGAGTCATGTGTTGACGGGAGTGCCTACGTTTTTCTAATAAACCAACTTTTCTGTAAATTGTTTTGCCGGGTAGTGCGGATATTTTGAGTTGGCGGTCGCTTTCCCAGGCGATATTGGCTAGCTTGGGAACAATAGAGTAACCAAGCCCTTGGCGTACTAGCTCAATAATGGCCTCAACTGAATTGAGTTCCATGCCCTCTTTAACGCTTAATTTACTTGATCGAATGGTTTGGTCTACAAGATGACCTGTCCAAGTATTTCTCTCAAAGCGAATAAACGGTAAGTCATGTGCGATATTTTTAGGATCAGAGGCTTTTGTATTTTTAAGTGTGGGGTAAATCAAGACCATGGGCTCGGTATACAACTCCGTCCACTGAATATTTTGCGGTAACGCATAAGGGGACTCAGTAACAATCGCTGCGTCTAAACTTCCTTCAAGCACTTGGTCTAAAAAGTTGCTGGATAAGCCTGCTATTAGCTTTACTTCAAGGCTGGGGTAGGATTTCTTAAGTTTATTGAGGGTGCTTCCAAAGGCTCCCATTAGAGTTGAGACAAGCGCCCCCAAGACAATGGTTCCACTGAGTTCGGACTTTAATTCAGAGCCTAGGGCTTCATACCGCGCAACAATATCTTGAATAGGCTCTATTAACGATCTACCCTGTTGATTTAGGCTAAGAGAGCGCTTGGTTCTATCAAACAACTCCACACCAAGCTCAGCCTCAAATTGCGCAAGCTGCTGGCCTGCTGCTGCAGCCGTGAGCCCAATTTCTTTGGCTGCAGCCGCGACACTCTTGTGCCTAGTAATTACTAGAAAGTTTTTTAGTATCCGAATGCTAGACATGGCAATATTTATTTAAAATTATTATTTATCTCAAAGAAAATTATATTCGATTTATTTTTTATTATCTATCGATATAATGAGCCCATGCCAAATTCAGATCTCAAGGTAAAAGTCTGGCGCGGTGCTCAAGAAGGTGAGTTTGTTGAGTACTTGGTGCCCCGAAATCCAAATCAAACCGTTTTGGATGTGGTGACCTATATTCAGCGTAAATTGGACCCAACCCTAAGCTATCGATTTGCTTGTCGAGTAGGAATGTGTGGGTCTTGTGCAATGACTGTAAACGGGGTTGCGCGTTGGACTTGTCGCACTCATGTCTCTCAAATTGTGGTGGGTGATTCATTAGAAATTGCGCTCTTGAACAATCTCCCGGTCATTAAAGATCTCGCCACCGATATGCGAGAGTTCTTTAATAAATGGAAGGGTGCCGTTGGGTTTTTCAAGGGCGATAAAACGCGCCATGATGATTTTGCAAAGGTGGAGCCAAATTCAGCGGAGCGTCAATTAGCGAATGCCGGTATTGAGTGCATTAGTTGCGGTGTTTGTTACTCCTCTTGCGAGGTGGTTGAAAAGCGTCCTAAATATTTGGGGCCTGCTGCACTCAATCGCGCCTAGACATTAACCAATGATGTACGGGATGTACAGCACTTGGATCGCCTGCGTGCAGTTGCTGGCGATGAAGGTTGTCATGCATGCCACACGCAAGGATCCTGTACTGAGCGCTGCCCGAAGAAGCTGGAGCCTACAGCCAGCATTGCTGGTCTTAAGAAACTAGTAGCCAGAGCTGCTGTACGTGGCGGCAAATGGGGTAAGTTATGAGTCAGGGAATATTACAGGCGAAGCTTTGGTATGCTCAAAGAATTAGCGCCATGATTTTGGGGCTCTGTGTCAGCATTCATCTCGTCATTATTTTCTACGCAATACGCGGCGGCCTAACTGCTGAGGAGATTCTTGGGCGCACACAAGGCAATATTGCGTTTGCCATTTTTTATGAAATCTTTGTCTTAGCCTGTTTTGTGCATGCACCTATTGGCTTGGCTAATATCCTCGAAGAAGCGTGTTGCAAGGGATTTGTTTCCAGGGCGCTATCTTGGATCTTGGGAGCTCTCATTATTACTCTGGGAACTTCAGCGGTGATTGGTGTCTATACCGGAGGTACTCCATGAGGTCTAGACCAAAACTCGATTTACGCGCAAAAAGTCATCTCTCTTATTTTGCTTATGTATGTCATCGTTTCTCTGGCTTGCTACTAGCTTGTTTTATTCCTTTGCATTTCTTAATGCTCTCTCAGTCTTTGCGCGGAGCTAGTGGCTTTGAGCGCTATTTGGGATTTACCGATTTTGGGGTATTCAAATTTGGTGAGTGGGTGCTCGTTATTTTGTTGGCTATTCATTTGATTGGCGGAATTCGACTGCTCATGATTGAGTTTGGTCCGTGGTGCGGCCTTCGTAAGGCTTGGACACAGGCAGCCATCTTATTCGGTATAGCTTGTGGTCTTCTATTTTTGTATTTAGCAAACTGATTGGGCAATGTGATGCAGTTACAAATGAAAGCAGTTGAAGAAGCTTGCAAGGAGCTTTATATCCGAGCATTAAAAGTTCTACCAGATGATGTGAAGGCTGGTATCGAGCGTTTAAATCAAGGCGAGACAGATGCGCGTGCCCAGGTTGTCTTAAAAACCATGATTACCAATATTTCAGTAGCTGAGCGCGAGGATAACCTGCTCTGTCAAGATACTGGCTTGCCCATTTACAAAATAAAAATTGGTCGCAATGTTCAGCTTGACGGCATGGAGCTTAAGGCAGCCATTAGAAAAGGCTGTGAGCGTGCAACCACTGAATACCCATTACGAGAAAAAATAATCACACTTCTTGTGGTATTGATATGCCAGCAATTAGCATTGATTTCTGTGATGATGATCAAATGCTTGAAATTGAGATGGTCCCCAAAGGAAGTGGTTCGGAGAATAATTCCTTTTTAAAGATGGCCATTCCTGCTGATGGAATTAATGGTGTCAAAGCCTTTGTTATCGAAAGTGTTGTTTCTGCCGGAGGAAAGACTTGCCCTCCAACCATTGTTGGAGTTGGTATTGGCGGTACATCCGAACAATGTGTTGCGATGGCTAAGCGAGCTGCTACAAGAGCATTGGGTAGTGTATGCAGTGATGAAGAGGGTGCTAAGTTAGAGCGGGAATTAACTACCGCTGTGAATAAGCTGGGAATTGGTCCCCAAGGTTTAGGTGGTGACGGAACAGCGTTTGCTGTTCATGTAGAGCTTGCTCACACGCATATCACCTTAAACCCAGTGGCTGTCAATATGCAATGCCATTCTGCGCGTAGAGCGCGAGCAACTTTTACACCTGACGGTGTGACTTTCGGATTCTAGGAGTACAAATGGCCCACTACTACCTTCCAACTCCCGTTAGCGAATCTGATATTCGCAAACTTCGCATTAACGACACAGTAACTTTGCAAAATACTTTGTTTGGTATCCGAGATGCTACGCAGATTCACTTATTTGATAAGGGTAGAAAAACCCGCTTTGATCTCAATGGACATGCGGTAATTCATACAGCGCCAAATGTGCGTAAGGTTCCCGTCAGCGAAGAATTTCCAGCTGGCTATCAGCCAATCTGTATTGGCACAACTACCTCAGATCGCATGGAGCGGTTTACCCGCCCATTAATGACTGAAAATGGCGTTCGTATGATTGTTGGTAAGGGTGGTATGCGCGAAGGATCTGCGGCAGCCTTTCAAGAGCTTGGCGGTGTGTACCTGGCAATTATTGGTGGTACAGCAGCGCTTGAGACAACTTGGATTGAGCAGATTGAAGATGTAGACATGGATGATCTCAATCCAGAGTCTCTCTGGCGTTTCAAGATTAAAGATTTTGGCCCTCTGCTAGTTGCGATGGATAGTCATGGCGGAAGTATTTATCAAGAAGTTAAAAGTGATGTTGCTCGTAACAAAGAGGCTGTATTGAAGAGTCTAGGAATTACATCATGAATATCGCCACACTTGAGACGGACATCCTGATTCTGGGTTCTGGTGGCGCAGGACTGTTTGCAGCTTTGCATGCTCATCAAACTAATCCAGATCTACACATCACTATTGCTGTGAAGGGTTTGCTTGGTAAATGCGGTTGTACCCGCATGGTTCAGGGTGGTTACAACGTAGCATTGGCTGAGGGTGACTCTGTAGAGCGTCACTTTATGGATACGATCGAGGGCGGAAAATAGCTTTCAGATCAGGAGCTAGCTTGGACCTTAGTCAATAAAGCGGTTGAGCGTATTCATGAACTGGAGAATGAACTCGGTTGTTTTTTTGATCGCAATCCAGATGGAACGGTTCATCAAAAAGCATTCGCAGGACAAACCTTTGATCGCATAGTTCATAAGGGTGATCTGACGGGTATTGAAATCATTAGTCGGCTGGCTGAGCAAGTTTGGGCTAGGGGAATCCATCGTCTTGAGGAGCATAGGGCACTTGAGCTGATTCATAGTGCTGATGGAAAGTCGCTAGCCGGTGTATTGATGCTCAATATGCAGACTGGTGAGTTCACGCTGGTCAGAGCTAAGGCGGTACTTTTGGCTACAGGTGGTGGACCCACTATGTATAAGTATCATACCCCTTCAGGTGATAAGAGTTGCGATGGCTTGGCTATGGCGCTACGCGCAGGTCTTACTTTGCGTGACATGGAGATGGTGCAGTTCCATCCAACAGGAATGTTAGCAGGGCCTGGCACTAGGATGACTGGTACTGTTCTTGAGGAAGGTTTGCGTGGTGCAGGCGGATATTTACTCAATGGCAATCATGAGCGATTTATGGGTAACTATGATCCTCGTAATGAGCGTGCTACACGAGACATTGTTTCAAGATCGATTAACTCAGAGATACGGGCTGGTAGAGCAACGCCTAATGGCGGTGTCTATATTCAGATGAGCCACCTTGGTCCTGATAATGTACGCAAGCAATTTAAGGGGATGGTTGAGCGCTGCGCTGACAGTGGTTTTGATTTGGCGGGCGATCTTGTGGAAGTAGTTCCAACTGCGCATTACATAATGGGTGGTTTAATTTTCAAGGCAGACTGCAGTACTGAGTTGCTAGGTCTATTTGCTGCTGGTGAAGATACCGGAGGCGTGCATGGCGCCAATCGCTTGGGTGGTAATGGAGTAGCTAATTCCACTGTTTATGGTGGTATTGCGGGTGAGGAGATGGCTAAATGGGTGGCTTCACAATCCTTGCAGGAGTGCAATATGGCAGAGGTGCTGGCCAGCATCGAAACTCACGAATCTCCTCTGATAAAGCCTGCGGGTGATATTGAAATGATTCGAGATGCTCTGGCGGAGTGTATGTGGGATGATGTTGGAATATCCCGTAGCAAAGATAATTTGATTCAGGCTCGAGTTAAATTGGATGAGCTGGGTCAACAGCTAGATCAAATGGGCGTTGGCGATATTCAGAGGCAGTACAGCATTACATGGCAGGATTGGATGAATTTACGTAATTTAATTCTGGTGAGTAAGGCAGTAACCGAAGCGGCTCTTGCAAGAGAAAATTCTAGAGGGGCTCACTATCGCGATGATTATCCGGAGCCGGGGCCATTGGAAAGCTCTTATTTCACGGCGGTGCAGTTAAGTGATCAGGGTTTGAAAATTGAAAAGAGGCCAGTCCAATTCACCATGATTAAGCCAGGCGAGACGATCTTGGTTGAGAGCTAATTATTTTTGATTTAATAGAACCGCTCTCATTTGCGCTGGCAGTACTCATAGTCTTGTGCACATTCTTTATCTTCGGGGTTTCTGGATTTGGCTCATCGATTGTTGCAGTCCCCTTATTGGTACAAATGTACCCTTTAAAGGTAGTGGTGCCAATGATGGTGTTGGTAGACATCTGCGCCTCCTTGTATGTTGGTAGGAAGTCCTCAGGTGATGCCGATATTCAAGAGCTTAAATGGCTCTTTCCTTTTAGTGTCATGGGGATGTTCTTGGGGATTTTTTTGCTGGTTAAATCCCCCAGCGAACCCTTGCTATTGATTCTTGGATTATTTGCAGCGGTCAATGGAATTAGGGTTCTCATCCAAAGGAATGTCGAAGCTAGGGACCCCATTAGTAAATGGTGGGCGCTACCCCTTGGATTCTTAGGGGTGCATTTACCGCTCTCTTTGCTACCGGGGGTCCCCTCTACGTTTCTTACCTTGGTCTTCGTATTAATAATCCTAAAGTATTACGCGCAACAATGGCATTTGCCATCTTTATGTTGACTTTCTTGCGATTGATTCTAATGCTGGTAACTGGATTGATATTAAGCTGGGAAGTAATTGGTTTGGCAGTGCTGCTTATGCCAGTAGCATTCTTGGGAATATGGACTGGCACACATGTCCATACTAAGTTGAGTAATGCAATGATGCGCTTGGCTTACGGTTTAATCTTGCTATTTGCTGGTGCAATTCTGTTGATTAGGCAGATTGCATAATTCGATAGCAGTAAATAAAAAAGCGAGGATGAATCCTCGCTTTTTTATTATTTACTGAGTCGTTATTTAGGGCTAATATTACGACCTTTAATGACTTTTTCCCAGTTGGCAGACTCTGCTTTAATTTGAGCATTAAATTCATCCTGGGAATTTACAACTGCTGTTAAGCCATTTGAGCCCAAACTTTTCTTCATGGAGTCGGAGTTCATTGCCTTGACAGTAGCGTTGTAAATTTTCTCAATGATGGCTTTAGGCGTATTTGCTGGTGCAACTAAACCAAACCAACCAGTACTCTGAAAGCCAGGGATGCCGCTCTCGGAAACGGTTGGCACCTCTGATAGTTGCTTCACGCGCTGTGGACTGGTTACTGCAATTGGCTTGATTTGACCATTTTTAGCAAAACCAGTGGCTGCAGTGAGGTTTCCAACCATAAAGTCAATTTGACCTGCGACCAGATCATTGATGGCGGCTGACTCACCCTTGTAAGGAATGTGGGTAGCGGGGATGTTTGCTGTATAGGTAAGATTTTCACCTGCCATGTGGGCTTGGCTACCAATACCTGCAGAGCCAAAATTGAGATCTTTTGTTTTGGCGTATGTGATGAACTCTGTTAAATTTTTCACAGGCATTTTATTGCTTACTGACAATAGCATTGGACCGCTCGCAACATTGGTGATGTTTACAAAGTCTTTGCTGTAATCAATCGGCAATTTTTTATATAAGTTGGGATTAACCGTCAGCATACTGCCCGATGCGAGCATGATGGTGTAACCGTCAGCAGATGACTGTGCCACATACTCAGCAGCTATGTTACCGCCAGCACCACCCTTATTTTCAACAATGACATTTTGACCTAAATCCTTAGTTAATTGCTGCACTAATAATCTGCCCAAAATATCAGTAGTTCCCCCTGCATTAAAGGGAATGATTAATTTAATTGGCTTGGTGGGCCAAGATTGTGCTGTTGCTAGCTGCGGTAGTGCAAGGGTGAGTGCGCCGACTAGTAAAGCTAAACGTCGACTTAACTTATATTTTTCAATCTTAAACATTGGTGACCTCCAGTGGTAATTTGATTTTTATATCTTAGCTACTTTGTTATCAATAAATACGCTTTATTGCTATTTATTAGTTATATGCTTATACGTCACTACTGTCTCCCCCACCCATCATGTAGCACCACTTTACATTCGTTGCGCTGCACAATGAATTGGTTCTTGCAAGATATCTAAATCATCTATATGATTCAGATATGTATCCTATTTTGATCCCTAACATTCATTTAAGTCAAGCCTCTAAAACCCTGTGTTTTACAGCATTGATTTTGATTGTTCTTGATTGCAAAGCGCCAGCATGAATCTCACATACCCTGAAATACTCGCTTTAGCGGATTCGGGCCTCAAAGCTGCCGGCATGGATGCGGTAGCGGCGCATGAAACAGCTCAATTTTTGGCTCTGGCTGAACTAGACGGCCTTGCATCGCATGGTCTAACGAGAGTGGCTCAATACGCTGGACATGCTAAAAATGGGCGTATTGAATTAGCTCCCAAGTTAAAGGTGAGGCCATTTAAGACCTCCGCCGCTTTGGTTGATGCGCGCGATGGGTTGGCTTTTCCAGCACTTCGTTTTGCTACCGACTTATCGGTGAATTTAGCCTCGGGCAATGGCTTGGGTTTGGTGGCAGTCACCAATAGCAATCATTTTGGGGTTGCGGGTCATTACGTTGAAGCTGCTGCACGAGCTGGTTATATTTCTTTGCTGTTTGGGAATACTCCAGCAGCAATGCCTATGGTCGGTGGCGCAAAAGCAATTTTCGGGACCAATCCCTTGGCTGCGGCTTTTCCAATTGCTGGCGCCGATCCATTGGTGATTGACATGTCGCTTTCTGCGGTTACCCGTGGAAAATTATTGGTTGCAGCAAAAAATGGCCAACAGATCCCAGAGGGGTGGGCTTTGAGCGCTGAGGGCAAGCCAACCACTGATCCACAAGAAGGCCTAAAGGGCTTAATGGTTCCGCTTGGTGGAGATAAGGGCGCTTTGCTCGCTTTGATCGTTGAGTTGCTAGTAGTTGGACTTTCGGGTAGCCGGTTTTCATATGAGGCAGATTCTTTTTTTGACCCCAAGGGTAATCGCCCGCGAATTGGTCAGTTGATATTAACGATTGATCCTGGTTTGTCGGGTCCAGCTGTTTTTGCCAGTCGTATTCAAGACTTCTTGAAAGTATTGAGTGCTGATGCGGGAATTCGTCTCCCTGGCCAGCGTCGTTTTCAACGGCGCAAAGCAGGGTTTAAAGGCGGTGTAACAGTTTCTGATGTTGTTGTAGAGGAAATTCAGGCTGGTATTCGCCAGTCATGGGCTAAGTAGTTTTTTAAACGAGATTATTGAGGAGATAGTAATGATCCACTTTGTCGTGCATGAGCCAGCAGATGGCGTAGGTGTAGTAGTAGTTGAGGGTGTAAAAGCTGGAGCTGATTTAATTGGTTGGGTCATGGATGGCGATCTCACCTTAAACATTAAGTCTGAAAGTGATATTCCTATTGGTCACAAAATTTCATTGAACGATTTCAAGCTAGGTGACACGGTGATGAAATACGGCGTTGATATTGGCAAGGTGGTAGCTCCAATCAAAAAAGGCGAGCACCTTCACGTCCAAAACGTAAAAACTAAGCGCTGGTAATCCGGCACCTTATTTACCTATTCATTGAAAGAGATATAAAAATGACTAATTTGAAAGACGCGACCTTTTTAGGTTACCGCCGTGAAAACGGCCGCATGGGCATTCGTAATCATGTATTGATTTTGCCTTTAGATGACTTGTCTAACGCCGCTTGCGAAGCGGTAGCAAACAACATCAAAGGAACAATGGCGATTCCTCACTCCTATGGCCGTTTGCAGTTCGGAGCTGACTTAGATTTACATTTCCGCACTTTGATTGGAACAGGTTGCAATCCAAATGTTGCTGCTGTCGTAGTTATTGGTATTGAGCCACAGTGGACAAAGATTGTTGTAGATGGCATCAAAGCTTCAGGAAAGCTAGCAAAAGGTTTCTGGATTGAAGGTAATGGCGACACCGCAACTATTGCTTCTGCTAGTAAAGCTGCCTACAGCATGATGAAGCACGCATCTAAGCAAAAGCGAGTTTCTGCTCCTTTGTCAGAGTTGTGGGTTTCTACTAAATGCGGTGAATCTGATACGACTTCTGGCTGTGGTGCAAACCCAACCGTTGGGGATGCTTTTGATAAGTTGTATGAAATTGGCTCAACCCTGGTGTTTGGTGAGACTACCGAGCTAACTGGTGGTGAGCATTTAGTTGAGGCACGTTGCCGCACTCCTGAGGTAAAGAAAAAGTTCCGCGAAATGTTTGATCGCTACCAAGATGTGATTAAGCGCCATAAGACAAGTGACTTATCTGATTCTCAGCCAACCAAAGGCAATATTGCAGGTGGTTTAACAACCATCGAAGAGAAGGCTCTCGGTAATATCCAAAAAATTGGTAAGAAATGTATTGTGGATAGCGTTCTTGATAAAGGTGAGGAGCCAAAGATTCCTGGTTTGCATTTTATGGATTCATCATCAGCTGCCGCTGAAATGGTAACTTTATGCGCAGCCGCTGGTTTTGCAGCTCACTTCTTCCCAACAGGACAGGGCAATGTCATTGGCAATGCAATTCTTCCGGTAATTAAGATTTGCGCAAATCCAAAGACAGTTCGCACCATGGGTGAGCATATTGACGTTGATGTGTCTGGCTTGTTGCGTCGTGAAGGGAACATGGATGATGCAGGTAACAAGCTATTGGATTGCTTAAAGCGTACAGCCGATGGTGAATTGACTGCTTCAGAGATTCTCGGCCATCGTGAGTTCGTGTTAACTCGTCTATACGAATCAGCTTAAGTCCCCAGCATGAGAAACCTGACCGCTTATCAAGAAGTCAAGCAAAAGATCACAGAGGATCTGGTCAGGGGTCGTTATCCTATGGGGCAGGCTTTGCCTGCCGAAAAGGATTTATCCAAAGAGTTAGATGTATCGATAGGAACCCTGCGCAAGGCTGTGGACGAGTTGGTCGCGGAAGGTATCGTGGTCCGACGCCAAGGCAGGGGCACCTATGTTGTTGAGCATGACCTTAAAAGACTTTTGTATTATTTTTTTCATGTCGTTAAGCATGATGTTGAAAAAAAAGTTTATCCCAAGGTTGAGCTGGTTTCCCTAAATAGTGCAGCTGCCAATAAAGAAGAGGCTAGCAAGCTACAAATTAAAGAGGGCTCTCCAGTTTGGAGAATTATCAATCGCCTTTCATTGGAAGGGCAATGTGTCATGATCGATCAGATTACGCTAGATAAAAAGCGATTTAAAGATTTAACCCGTGCGGACTTTATTGACCGCAAGGGCAGTATTTATCAAATGTATCAAATGGAATACGGTCAGACTGTTGTTCGTAGTAGTGAACGTCTGCGTGCAGGACTAGCAGGCAAGCAGCATGGAGAATGGCTTAGATTAAATCCAGATTCCCCAGTATTAATAATTCGACGGGTAGCTCTTGGCATTCAAGATGAGCCCTTGGAATGGCGTGTGTCCACTTTGAATACCACTCAACACGAGTATTTCAGTGAGTTAGTGGCTTAGTCTTGATGTTCGCTGCCGCTCGAAAAAATATTCCAGGGCTGTTAGTTTGCCTTGTCATCGCGATGTCGACTAGTTTTCTCTCTGAGAATTATGGTGGACCGCAGTTGTTATATGCCTTATTGATCGGCTTATCACTTCATTTTTTATATCTCAATGAGACAGTTAAACCTGGGATTGATTTCTGTGCAAAAACAGTTCTACGTTTAGGGGTAGCGTTCTTAGGAATTCGCATTACATTTGCAGATATTGGAGCAATCGGCTTGAATACCGGATTGATGGTAATCCTTGCAGTTGCAGCCACGGTATCTCTGGGATTTTTCCTCGCGAAGCTGTTAAAGCTCTCGCCAGACTTTGGTTTGATTGCGGGTGGATCTGTTGGCATTTGCGGCGCTTCAGCTGCTTTAGCGGTAGCTTCAGTGTTGCCAAAAACAAAAGAGAATGAGCGCTTTACTTTGTTGGTAGTGGTTGGGGTAACTGTCCTTTCAACTATTGCAATGGTGGTTTACCCCTTCGCTCTACAGCTGCTCAATATTACCTCATTACCTGCAGGGATCTTTCTAGGTGCTACCATTCATGATGTGGCGCAGGTAGTTGCAGCAGGCATGTTATTTGGGCCTGAGGCAGGGGACGTAGCTACGGTTGTAAAGTTATTTCGGGTTGCGCTTCTTCTGCCGGTGGTTTTGTTTATTTCTATTTTCTTTGGTGCCGAGAAATCGTCTCAGCGCTTGGGCTGGGGCAGCTTGCGCCTGATACCAACATGCCTATTGGGATTTGTCGCGCTCTCAGTCGTTGCATCTATGCAGATTTTGCCAAGCTCTATTACGCACTCTATTAGTGGCGTTTCCCGCTGGATGTTGGTGATTGCTATTGGCGCAGCTGGATTAAAAACAAACTTTCAGGAGTTGGCTAAGTTAGGCTGGCAGCCTGTAGTGATGTTGGTTGTTGAGACTTTATTTATTGCGGCAATCGGCTTAATCTTTATTACAAGTACTTTGTAATAACTTAGGCGTAAGAATCCTCAAACTCTGCCATCTTGATAGTCGTCATCAGGAATAAAATTCTGCGTTGAAAGCGCTTCCGTTCTGCTACATTTTCATGTGGCAACTGATCGTGCTCTTTCAGAAGTTTAGTAATGATTGGGTTGTAATGCTCGCGTACGGGGGACATCTCTTTATTCCTTGGTAAATATCTCGTTAAAGATAATTTACCAAGGGGTCTATATATCCACAAAGAATATATAGTGATAACTAAATTACTTTTAGCTATATAAGATAGATTACTTCTCTACGAATGCACGTTCAAATACATAGTCACCTAATTGCCCCAAGCTTGGGGAGACTTTGAATCCTTTGGCATCGAGCATCTCTGCAGTCTCTTTAAGCATAGAGGGGCTGCCACAGATCATCGCGCGATCTACTGCTGGATCCAGGGGCGGCAAACCAATATCTTTAAAGAGTTGGCCAGATTCAATGGCGGTAGTTAGCCTGCCGGTGTGTTTGAATGCTTCGCGCGTAACGGTTGGGTAGTAGATCAATTTTTCACGAATTATTTCACCAATGTATTCATTTTGAGTGAGCTCATTCTTAATGTAATCACCATAAGCCAGTTCGCTCACTAAACGCACGCCATGAATGAGTGCGACTTTTTCAAACTTCTCATAAGTATCTGGATCGCGAATGATGCTCATGAATGGCGCTAGGCCTGTACCCGTACTAAATAAGTAGAGATGTTTTCCTGGATTTAAGTCATCAATGACCAAGGTGCCAACAGATTTCTCGCTCACTAAAATAGGATCGCCAACCTGAATTTTCTGAAGGCGTGAGGTGAGGGGGCCATCTTGAACTTTGATGCTCAAGAACTCTAAGTGCTCTTCATAATTTGGGCTGGCAACGCTATAAGCTCTCACCAAAGGCTTGCTTTCAACCTCTAAGCCAATCATCAGAAAATGCCCGCTACGAAAGCGTAAGCCTTTGTTACGAGTGGTGGTGAAGCTAAAGAGGGTGTCGTTCCAATGATGAACAGTGAGTACGGTTTCGGTGTTGTAGGCTGCCATAAATGCTTGATGAGTGAGGTGTAAACCTTAATTATCCTCATTCTGAGCGTGGTTCTATAGATATAAAAGTATTTAGCTTATAAAAAGGGATTCTTTTACTTATAAACGCCAAGCCCATAAGATCCTCTTGTACCTATTTGAAGGAAGTCTTATGTCCACAAAGCCAACGAGTGAAAAATCTTTATTTTTAACCTTAGCTAGAGTTTTGCTGGGTTTAGCTCTTTTGAGTCTGTCGACTTACCTTGCCCTGGAGAGTGCTAGCTATCTTGAGGTGCTTAATCAAAATGGCCTCAATCAATTCCATGCCTTTGGTTTATTAGTCTGCGTTAGCTTTTTTTCGGGAGTGTTTTTGATTGTTCAGCATGTATTGGCTCAAGATCAAGCTGATGTTGATGAGGCCTTTAAAAAGGCCATTACTTACTAATCGAAGTAGGTTGTGGACCTATCCATGCATAACGACTCCTCAGAATTTAGCGTCTAACTCTAAATTCGACTGTCTTCCTGTCTGCCGCCTTTGGGTAGTTGAGCAGGAAGTTTCTATAAAGATATATAGATTCTACATTTAATTATTTGTTGAAATATGACTATAACTAGACCATGTGCAGGCTATGTATAAATACGACCCTATTGACCAAACGCTGGTAGATCAGCCGGTTAACTAATTTCGAGACCAGGTTGAGCGTCGCCTTAACGGCACTCTCGCTGAAGAAGAATTCCGCCCACTCCGGCTACAAAACGGCCTCTACCATCAGCGGCATGCTTACATATTGCGCGTTGCCATTCCATATGGCTTGTTGAGTTCCAGGCAGTTACGCACCCTCGCTTTCATTGCGGATAAGTATGACCGTGGTTACGACCACTTTACAACTCGTCAAAATATTCAATTTAACTGGGTAGAGCTGGAACAGACTCCCGATATCTTGGCTGAGCTAGCCAAAGTCGAGATGCATGCTATCCAAACCTCAGGCAACTGTATTCGTAATATTACGAGTGATGCTTTTGCCGGAGTCGCAGCTGATGAATATATCGACCCTAGACCCATCTGTGAATTACTCCGTCAATGGTCAACACTCCATCCAGAGTTTGCGCACTTGCCACGCAAGTTCAAGTTTGCAATTAATGGTGCCAAAGAAGATCGCACCGTATTGCTTTGTCATGACGTTGGTATTGAGTTCCAGAAAAATCCCAGCATCAACAATGGTGAGTTAACAGCAAATATCTACGCTGGTGGTGGCATGGGCCGCACTCCGATTCTGGGTTCACTCATCAAGCAGAATGTTCCATGGCAAGTTCTGCCTAGCTACTTAACAGCTCTTTTACAGGTCTATAATCGATTTGGTCGGCGTGACAATCTGTACAAGGCTCGGATCAAGATTTTAGTCAAGGCTCTAGGCCCAGAAGAATTCGCACGCCAAGTAGAGGGCGAGTGGGCCCAACTACATAACGACACCAAGCAAAGTAAAGATAACTTCACACAATCTGAGTGGGAGCGTGTCGCTAAGCACTTTACCAAACCAAGTTATAAAAGCTTGCCAGCATTAAGTAGTTTGCAATTACAGTCTCATGCCGAATCTAAACTAGATGCTAATGAGGAGATTGCATTTACTTGCTGGCTAGAGCGCAACGTCAAGCCACATCAAGTGCCTGGTTATGCCACAGTCATTCTGTCGCTCAAGCCCCATGGTACTGCGGCTCCTGGCGATGCCACTAGCGCGCAAATGAATGCCATCGCCGACTTAGCCGACCAATATAGTTTTGGTGAACTTCGTGTAACGCATGAACAAAATTTGGTTTTCGCTGATGTGGAGCAGGCAGAGTTATTAAATCTTTGGCGAGCCGCTAAAAACTATAATTTAGTACTGCCTAATATTGGCTTACTCACAGATATCATTGCCTGCCCAGGCGGTGACTTCTGCTCACTAGCCAATGCCAAATCTTTACCGATTGCCAAAGCAATTCAAGAGCGATTTGATGACTTGGATTATTTGCATGACTTAGGTGATATCACCCTAAATATCTCTGGCTGCATCAACTCCTGCGGCCATCATCACGTTGGCAATATCGGGGTACTCGGCGTTGATAAGGATGGCGAAGAGTGGTATCAGATTACTTTAGGTGGTGATCAAGGTAATGATGCTTCTATCGGAAAAGTCATTGGACCTTCTTTTTACGCTAATGAAATTCCGGATGTGATGACCAGCATCATCAACACTTATGTAGAGCAGCGCTCGGCTGACGAACCATTTATTGAGACCTATCGCAGATTGGGCGTAACTCCATTTAAGGAGGCTGCCTATAAAAATAATGGCAAACACTCCAAGGGTGCAGCGGTCTAATTACAAAAACGCTATGAACCAACAGATTATTTATTACCCTAAAGGCGGAAAGCCAACTTTGATTGCCAATGATTGGTAGGTATGGGATGGCGAACGCGATGAAGGTGGTATTCCAGATTTGAAGCATGGATTCCATAAGGTTCTAGTGCCATTCCACTGGTGGATTACGCATCACAAGAACGCTGATGTAGCCGGTAGAGCAGGTAAAGGCGAGATTGGTGTTTGGTTTGCTGCCGATGATGACATTCTGAAGCACTCTGAAATCATTGAAGAGGGCAAATCACTCTGGCCGGTGGTTGGGGCGCATTTCCCTATTTTTAGAGATGGTAGAAGTTTCAGTACTGCAGCCCTGCTAAGAGATCGCTTTGAATGGCAAGGCGAAGTCCGCGCAATTGGGGACGTCTTAATCGATCAAGTCTTACAAGGCGCACGCGTCGGCTTTGATGCCTTTGAATTACGCCCCGATCAAAACCTCGATATTGCCCTCAAGCAGTTTGATCTTTTTTCGGTAGTGACGCAAAACAGCTGGCGCGATCAACGCGCCACTATTGCTTAAACTCCTTAGAGAAACGGCGAATGTCTACAACTAATACTCCAAAACTTGGTAAGGTTTTTTTGGTCGGGGCAGGCCCTGGGGCTGCAGACCTCATCACTTTGCGTGGTGCAAGATTATTGGCGCAGGCAGACATCGTGTTTCATGATGCCTTGGTGGATCCAACAATGTTGGAACTTTGCCCTCAGGCAGCTAAAGTGGCTGTAGGTAAGCGTTGCGGCAAGCTTTCTTCCGCACAGCATTTTATTAATAAGCGCTTAGTGGATGCGGCAAAAAACCATCAAATCATTATTAGGTTAAAAGGTGGCGACCCGATGATGTTTGGTCGTGCTGATGAAGAAATCCAAGCACTCAAGCTAGCTGGTATTGAAGTGGAAGTGGTGCCTGGCATCACTGCCGCTTTAGCTGGGGCCGCTTCTATGCAGCAATCACTCACCTTGCGAGGCGTTAGCAGAAGTGTAGCTTTTGTCACTGTAGCGCAAGGGCAAGACCTAGGTGACAACAATCCTTCAAAATCAGAACATGCCTCTCTGGCGCAACCCAATGCAGATACCTTGGTGTATTACATGGGGCGTAAAGATGCAACAAACATTGCTAAGCAATTAATTGAGAGTGATACCAAGCACGATGATGGGACGCCTGTCCATATTCTGGGGGCCGTCAGCACCAAGAATGAACGTCATTGGTCCAGCACTCTTGGTCAATTGGCGAATGGTGAAGCAAATGAGTGGTTTAATGCCGCTTCGCCAGCTTTAGTTATGATTGGCGAAGCGTTAAGACAGAAGCCACAAGTGCTGTCCTCGGAGTTAGATGGCTCTTGCAGCGTACTCAATGATGGACTGCAAAACAGCCTCGTCCTCACCAACTGCCAGCGTAGCGCTTAAAGTAATTTCAGGAAATATTTCACGACAAGCAGTGAGCAGGGCAGGAAAGTCATTACGTAAGTGGCCGCCCTGTCCAAAAAATACGGGCAAAACCGTAATCTCTTTGGCCCCCTGAGATGCTAAAGAGCCCACAGCTTCCACGAGGCTTGGCCCCATCAGCTCCAAAAAGGCGAACTCAACAACTATATTGGAATGCTGCGCTACCCATTTTTCCTTTAAGCGGTCAAATGGCTCACGCCAGCGAACATCACGGGCGCCGTGGCCAAATAAAATGAGAGCTTTCATGCAGTCCTTCTGATTGAGATTCTTTTATGTTTCAAAGCTTACCCTGAATTTCATTAAGTGTCTTTAATACCATGATAACAGGGTGATTGCCTTTAAAACGAACGAGACATTTGAGATAGCCATCACTTGCTGTTAAGGGTAGACATGTGACATGTTCCCCGTAAGGCTTTAGTAATGAACACCTTGACTCCAAAATCTATTATTGAACGCGGCGCTTGGTATGTCGTCATTCAGGCAATTCTGATTGGCTTGATTTTATTCGGCCCTAGGGGGCCAGATTTACTGACTTCCGAGCCTCTCAAAAATATCTTTGTGTCCTGTGGTATTTCGGTTGGTCTGATTTCAATCTTGGTAATGTTTATTGCAGTGATCAATCTTGGTAAAAATCTTACCCCCTTGCCATACCCAAAAGACAATGCGCAGTTTGTGCAGTTTGGCCTCTATAGTTATGTCCGCCATCCAATATATTTTGGAGTGCTTTTGGCAGCTTTTGCTTGGTTGCTTATCTTCCCCGGTGTTTATGTTTTGGCTTATGCAATTGCCTTGCTTGTTTTATTTGATGTCAAGGCGAGAAGGGAGGAGATTTGGCTGGTAGAGCGCTTTCCTGCATATAAAGAGTATCAGCGCAGAGTCAAAAAGTTGATTCCAGGCTGTTATTAGTATATATTTATATATAATGTTATTTAATATAAATAAAAGGAATTCAGATGAAAACAGCGCATGATTTAGTCGCTCTCGCCAAGAGCAGCATTAAAGAGGTTAGCTTGGCAGATGCACCGCAGGCAATTCAAAATGCAGACATCTTGCTGGACGTCCGTGAGGCAGATGAGTATGCGAGCGGCCATATTCCTGGAGCCATCCATATGTCGAGAGGTATGCTGGAATTTAAGTTAAGCGGTAATCCAGCGCTAAGCGCCCGAGATTTAAAGATTGTGCTCTATTGCAAGACTAGTGGAAGAGCAGCCTTAGCTGCAAGGGCCTTGCATGAGATGGGATATCAAGATGTTCAATCAATTGATGGCGGTTTTGATGCTTGGAGCGAAGCAGGTTACCCAATTGCGAAGCCCGAAGCTGTAGTATTTGATTAGTCATTAGTGTTGTTAAAAAGCAGTTATTTAAGGAGTTCATATGAGTGAATCCCCATCAGTAAGACTAGTTCAACAGTCTGATTATCAATTTGCTATTTATTACAACGAGGAGCGTGATCCGGTTTATGGCGATGAGCCGCCACCCCTTGGAAGGTCTCAAGGTGCTACGCCATCTCAGTTTTTATTGGCTGGAGTAGCTAATTGCTTGTCTGACTCCTTGCTATTCGCTTTAAGAAAGTTTAAGCAAAATCCAGAGCCGATAGAAACCAAGGCACGTTGCGAGATTGGTAGAAATGAACAAAACCGCTTGCGGATTCTGGCGATCTACGTTGATATTCATATTGGGGTACCAGGATCTACTTTGGAAAATTTGGATCGAGTATTGGCTCAGTTTTAGGATTTCTGCACCGTATCTTCTAGTGTTAGCCTGGGTATTCCAGTTAATGTGACAGTGATCGACTCTAATAATCAGCAGTTATATCCAGCGATATAAGGCTTTCCTTTGATTTGGGCCAAAACAGTCTCCTTTTGAAAAGCCTAAAGTGGTATTAGGAAATTTAAAAGGAGATGGAGATGGTCTTATTTAAAGAATTGTTTGGCACTTTCGCTGGCCAGCTCAGCTTGGCAGTAATACTGTTCATTAGTGGCATGGCAGTATTTTTTGTCCGTATGTTCTTAAAGAAGATTGCTGCAGGCGAATAAGTCAAGATATACGCAGAAGTTAAAAAAGCCGCAGAATGTAATCGCTGCGGCTTTTTAATTTCTAGAAATAGAGTTCGAGTAAATTACTCTTCTTCGCGACGGAGATGCGGGAACAAAATCACATCCCGAATATTGGGTGCATCAGTCAGTAGCATGACTAAGCGGTCAATACCGATACCGCAGCCACCAGTTGGAGGCATGCCATACTCAAGCGCACGAATGAAGTCGTGGTCAAAGTACATCGCCTCTTCATCACCTGCTTCTTTTTGTTCCACTTGCTTGCGGAAGCGGTTGGCCTGATCTTCGGCATCATTTAACTCGGAGAAGCCATTGGCAATCTCGCGACTGGTGATGAACAATTCAAAGCGCTCAGTAATGCCGGGGCGTGTATCAGATTCACGGGCAAGAGGGCTTACTTCGATTGGGTAATCAATGATGTAAGTCGGCTCCCAGAGGTGTGACTCGGCAACCAATTCAAATAAAGCTAACTGAAGGGCGCCAATACCTGCATTCTTGAGGGTAGGGGAATCTGGGTTCTCGCCACCTTTTTTCAATTCAGCGCGAATAAATGCAGCATCTTCCAGTTGAGCTGGCTCATAGCTCTTATTGGACTGGCCGCAATACTTCAAGATAGCTTCAGTAATAGTTAAGCGCTGGAATGGCTTGCTCAAATCGAGTTCACGGCCCTGGTGGGTCAGAACAGCAGTGCCTTGCGCATCAATCGCTGCCGCACGAATTAAGCCCTCTGTGAAGTCCATCAACCAACAGTAATCGGTATAGGCCGCATAGAACTCCATCATCGTAAATTCTGGATTGTGACGTGGACTAACGCCCTCGTTACGGAAATTGCGATTGATTTCAAAGACACGCTCAAAACCACCTACTACCAAGCGCTTCAAATAAAGCTCTGGCGCAATACGCAAGAACATTTGCATGTCTAAGGCATTGTGATGCGTAATAAATGGCTTGGCCGTAGCGCCACCAGGAATCGGGTGGAGCATTGGTGTTTCAACTTCCATGAAGTCCGCATCCAGCATATGGCGACGCAAGGAGGCGATCGTATTGCTACGCGCTCTAAAAGTATTGCGACTCTCTGGATTCACAATCAAATCAACATAGCGCTGACGATATTTGGTCTCTAAATCTGAGAGGCCGTGGAACTTATCTGGAAGAGGGCGCAACGATTTGCTCAGGAGGCGTAGATTACTGCATTCAACGGAGAGCTCACCCTTATTGGTCTTGAATAAATTGCCTTCGGCAGAGATAAAGTCACCCATATCCCAGTGCTTAAATGCACCATGAGTATCTGCACCACTGATTTCATCATTGATATAGAACTGAATCTGACCGCTACGATCTTGAATGGTGGCAAAGCTGGCTTTGCCCATGACACGCTTGAGCACCATGCGGCCGGCAACTTTGACATGCACTTTCTTAGCAGCTAATTCTTCTTTGGTGAGGCTATCGTAGTGGGTATGAAGATCTGCAGCTAAGTGGGTTGGCACGAAGTCATTTGGAAAAGCTACTCCACCTTCACGTAACTTAGCTAGTTTCTCGCGACGCTCTGCAATGATGTGATTTTCATCAACAGCTTCAGTAGCTTGATTAGGATTGGAGTTCACTTGATCGTTCATATGGAATATAAATAACTGGAATAGGGGAAATAAATCAAACGCCTTGTTTCAGGCTGACTTCAATAAAGGCATCAAGATCACCATCCAATACCTTTTGTGTATTGGATATCTCAACGTTAGTGCGTAAGTCTTTAATGCGACTTTGATCCAGTGCGTAGGAGCGGATCTGGTGACCCCAGCCTACATCGGTCTTACTGGCTTCAAGTTTGTCTTGCTCTGCACGACGCTTTTGCATCTCATGCTCATACAAACGTGATTTCAACATCGTCATGGCTTCGGCTCTATTACGGTGTTGGCTTCGGTCATTCTGGCACTGCACCACAATTCCGGTTGGAAGGTGGGTCAAGCGAACAGCAGAGTCGGTTTTATTAATGTGCTGACCACCCGCACCAGAGGCGCGATAGGTATCGGTACGAATATCAGCTGGGTTAACGTCAATCTCAATCGAATCATCAATCTCTGGGTACACATAAATACTGGCAAAAGAGGTGTGACGACCGTTTGATGAATCAAATGGTGATTTACGAACTAGGCGGTGAACGCCAGTCTCTGAGCGTAGGTGACCGTAAGCATACTCACCATCCACTTTGATAGTGGCGCTCTTAATGCCAGCAACATCACCATCAGACTCTTCCAGAATTTCTGTTTTATAGCCTTTGCGCTCACAATACTTGAGGTATTGGCGGAAGAGCATGCTAGCCCAGTCGCAAGCCTCTGTTCCGCCAGCACCCGCTTGAATGTCAATAAAGCAATTGCAGGAATCCATCTCGTTATGGAACATGCGACGGAACTCAAGATCATGGATGATCTTGCTGTAGCTCTCAACATCTTGCTCAATAGCAGCAATAGTTTCAAAATCACTTTCTTCCTTGGCTATATCGAATAACTCGATGGCACCAGTGATATTGCTATTTAAATCAGTGAGGGTGGCAACAACACCATCAAGCAATTTCTTTTCTTTGCCGAGGGCTTGTGCTTTTTTTTGATCGTCCCAGATGGTGGGATCTTCAAGAATAGAGTTAACTTCAGTAAGGCGTCGTGATTTTACTTCGAAGTCAAAGATACCCCCGAAGTGCTTGCTCACGAGTGAGCAGATCGGACAGGGTATTTGAAATAGTATTGAGTTGTTCGGCTTCCATCCCCTAATTATAAGGGGGTTATTGCCACTCAACCCTCGTCGTGGGCCTCAACCATGAGTTGTACGCGAGCCTGCCCCTGAAAGCGGTCGGTTACCAGGCGGTAGGCCAGCTTGGCCTTGGCGGGTAAGGGCTGAGTCCGGTTGAACCAAACGCCGGTAAATGGCTTGCTAGCTAGCTGCCCATCCCCAATTGGACGAAGCTGCAAGCGTAGATGTTTTTCCTTCATGAGACTTTGTTGTCCGACCTCAAATTCCTCATAAAAAATGGGCTGAGGAAAACCCTGACCCCAGATTTCTTCAGCAAGAAGATCGCCTGTTTCGGGTGTGAACTCAGAAAGATCGAGGGGGCCATCATGAATGTGGCGACGCTCTAGTAGTTCATCGTTCAGTAATTGATTAGCAACCTCTTGGAATGCCGCATCAAACTTTTCAAAATCCGCTTTTCTGATGCTCAGGCCCGCTGCCATGGCATGGCCGCCAAACTTGAGAATCAGACCCGGCGCGCGCTTAGAAACAATATCTAAAGCATCGCGCAGATGAAACCCAGTCAATGATCTACCGGAGCCACGCAACTCTTTACCGCTAGCGCCATCTGCTGGAGCAAACACAATGGCAGGACGATTGAACCTCTCTTTGAGGCGGGAAGCAACAATGCCTACAACGCCTTGATGCCATTCTGCGTTCCAAAGGCAGATGCTTGATCGTTCTGCCATGGTGCCCGCCAATTGATCTTCTGCAAGGTGGGCGAGGGCGGCTTCTTGCATACCGCCTTCAATCACACGTCGCTCGCGATTAATGCGGTCAAGTTCATAAGCTAGTTCAATAGCCTCATCGGGTTTATCGCTGAGTAATAAGCGGATGCCTAGAGTCATATCCGCTAAGCGACCAGCGGCATTCAAGCGAGGGCCGATAGCGAACCCTAAGTCAAAGGTATTCGCCTTGCGCGGATCGCGCACCGCGGCCTGGAATAAGGCTTGAATACCAGCCTGAGATACGCCAGCCCGAATACGCTTTAAGCCATTGGAAACCAGGATGCGATTATTGTGGTCAAGTTGTGCCACATCTGCTACGGTACCCAAGGCCACGAGATCTAATAAGTTCTCGATTTTAGGTTGAGTCTCGGCAGTAAATTTTCCGCGCTTGCGAAGTTCTGCACGTAGAGCAACTAGTAAATAGAACATCACACCTACACCTGCAAGTGCTTTACTTGGAAAGGTGCAGCCAGGCTGATTGGGATTCACAATTGCAGTAGCTTTTGGTAGTCGATCGCCTGGCAAATGGTGGTCAGTCACGATGACTTCCATGCCCAATTCGCGAGCTCGATCAACCCCAGCTTCACTAGCAATACCATTATCTACAGTAATAAGATATTTAGGCCTAGGAATTTGCTGAGCCGCTAAGTCAACTACTTCTGGGGTTAATCCGTAGCCCATCGTAAAACGATTCGGCACCAAGAACTGAATGGGGGTATCTGGCCCACCCAATATCTTTAATCCTCTGAGCGCAACAGCACAGGCGGTGGCACCATCACAGTCGTAGTCCGCTACCACCAGCATCGCTTCCTTGCGCTCGAGAATATCGGCGAGTAGGGCGGCAGTGCTGATGCAGTTTTTCAACTCCACTGGTGAGAGAAGTTGCTTGAGATCTAATGAGAGCTCATCGGGTTTATCAATGCCACGTGCTGCATACAGTCTAGCTAGCAGTGGGTGTAGACCACTCTGTTGCAACCAGTTGGCCGTGCGATCAGAAAAGGGGCGCTGAGAAAATACACTCATGTTGCAATAATTTCTGACCAAGTTAAGGGTTCTGATTTTTTCCAGAAGACCCAAGACTTTTTATTGAAGTCTTTTACTGTGAAGATTCTGTGGCGGGCTTGCCCCTTTGGAAAATCAATGATTTCAATTTCGTCTAACTCATTGCTCAAGAGAGATCTTCTCAAGTTATCCCAAATACTCTCGGGGCGATCAATCCAAGCAAAAGCATTTTGAAGTTTTGAGAAATCAATTTCGTTCTGCTGGGAAATTCCAAGATACTTTGCCAGCCCAGGTAGAAGGGCATGATCTCCATATATCTGATTTACTTTCTCAAACAATTGAGGACTCTGAATATCCGCTAGTTTTCCAATGCCGCTGATCCAAAGCGAGTTAATACTGGGATATCCACGTTGCTCTCGTTCTTCATTGACCGGGTCAATATGCCAGAGCATTTGAATTTTATTTTGGAGTTTGCGCCAAAGCTTGGCAATTCCAATTTCACTCGTATCGCGTGGCATCCACCAATCAATATTGCGCCCATGTGCTTGATCAATCGAGTGAGTAGCTAGACTGGCAAACGGTCCTGCTGGAATAAACCAATCACGCTGCCCTTGGAATAAGACTTTGCTGCCAAAATCCTCTTCAATAAATGGGAGGGCAACATTTAGCAATCTGGCAGATTCATTTTCAGTCAGATTTATCTGACTTTGTGCCATCAAAATCAAGTGATCTCGGGTAGCGTGCAGATGTACCGGTTGAAGGCAGGCAATGGTTTCATTTGGATTGATCGCCAAGTCACTCTGACCCAACAACAATACTGGAGCTATCGGGAGCCTATCGTCTAATAGAAACCGCTCTTGTGGCAGTCCGCTTGGCGGGGCATTCTGGTCCAGTCCAGCGTCAATAGCATCTTCCCCTGACACCATCAGGGTAAAGCGTTGTAAAGCACTTGCTGGGGAGGTCAAATTGGCGGTCATTCCCCTGATTTTAGGTGGCATTTACAGAATCCGTCGGTTTGCTCGTTGAATTTACTAAACTGTGTGTATGTTGAGACTTCCTATTGAGCTAGAAATTGGCCTGCGCTACACCCGATCCAAGCGTCGGAAGACCGTGGGTAAGCGTGATGGCTTCCTTTCTTTTATCTCCGGAATCTCCACCGCAGGTATTGCTTTGGGTGTTGCCGCCCTGATTGTGGTGCTTTCAGTAATGAATGGCTTCCAAAAGGAAGTGCGCGATCGGATGCTTTCCGTTCTTTCTCACGTTGAAATTACTGCCCCAGATGGTTTGGCCAATTGGGAGCCGATTGCACTGAAGGTGGCTGCTCAGCCTCACGTAGTTGGTGTTGCCCCCATGGTGAGCTCGCAAGGTTTATTGAGTCGCGATAGTGTGATGCGTGGCGTCGCGATCCGAGGGGTGCTTCCAAGCGAGGAAGGTGAGGTTTCTGATTTACCAAAACAATTTGTTACCGGCAGCATTGAGGATCTCAAGCCAGGGGCTTTTGGTGTTGCTTTGGGCGCCCAGCTTGCTAATATTGTTGGCGCACGCGTGGGTGATCGCATTAACCTCATCGTGCCGGAAAGCGATCTCACTCCTGCAGGCGCCATGCCCAGAATGCGCACGCTAGAGGTGGTTGGTATTGTCGATAGCGGCCATTATGAGTACGACAGCTCCCTTGCCATCATGCACTGGAAAGATGCTGCCGCTTTATTACGTTTACAAGATCCATCTGGTTTGCGCGTGAAGGTGGATGATATGCAACGTGCGCCAGAAATTGCTGCTGAGTTAGCCCAGGTTGTACCGCAAGCTTTGTGGGTTAGCGACTGGTCACGCTCGAATCGGAATTGGTTTGCAGCAGTTCAAACTGAAAGGAAGATGATGTTCATCATCCTCACTCTGATCATTGCTGTAGCCGCCTTTAATTTGGTTTCTACCTTGGTAATGACGGTTAATGAGAAGCAGGCCGATATTGCCATCTTGAGAACGATGGGCGCAAGCCCAGGGCTGATTCAGCGCATCTTTTTGGTGCAGGGATTGGTGATTGGTTTGCTAGGCTCTCTAGCCGGTGTTGGTTTGGGGCTCCTTATCGCTTTAAATATTGATGTGATTGTTCCCGCTATAGAAGCGATCTTCCGGGTGCGCTTCTTGCCACGCGATGTGTACTTTATTAGTGAGTTGCCTTCGGATGTGCGTTTATCTGATGTGCTTACAGTGGGCTTGATGGCTTTCGGCCTTTCTGTATTAGCTACGCTATACCCAAGCAGACGTGCTGCCCAAGTTCAGCCTGCGGAGGCATTGCGCTATGAATAATTTTAAGAATGAAAAAACAACGGCGTGATTCTGAGTGCATCTGACCTTGCAAAGACCTATGGCAAAGGACCAACAGCAGTTGATGTCCTTAAGGAAATTGATCTACAGGTAAACGCTTCCGAGAAGGTGGCAATTGTTGGATCTTCAGGTTCAGGTAAGAGCACTTTGTTGCATTTATTGGGTGGTTTAGACACGCCTAACTCAGGGACAGTTATCTTGGCTGGAGAAAATCTCCATCAATTGCCAGTGAGAAAACTGGATCAATTGCGCAATCAGAGTTTGGGTTTCATTTATCAGTTCCATCATCTCTTAGATGAATTCAGTGCTGTTGAAAACGTCGCATTACCTTTACGTATTCGTGGGCTGAGTAATGAAGAGTCTATGGAACGTGCCAATACGATGTTGCATGCGGTCGGTCTAGCAAAGCGAGTTCAACATACCCCAGGTGAGCTATCTGGTGGTGAGCGTCAACGAGTTGCGGTTGCTCGTGCGTTAGTAGGTAACCCCGCTTGTGTATTAGCGGATGAGCCAACGGGCAATCTCGATACTGAAACTGCCGATGGTGTATTTGACTTGATGTTAGATATTACTCGTGAGCAGGGTACTGCTTTCGTGATTGTGACCCATGATCCTATTCGCGCTAAACGTTGTGACCGGATTTTGCATTTAGAGCGCGGAGTATTAAAGACTTTCGCGCAATGAGCGAAGTTGGCAAAGAGCTCGCATGGGTTGAAACCCATTGCCATCTAGATGCGCCGGAGTTCTCAAGCTCCCTTCCTGAGATTGTTTCAAGGGCAGCAAGTAAAAGCGTTAAAGCTATCTTGCTGCCTACAGTTCAATCGTCTGATTGGCTTAAGGCTAGAGAGTTAGCAGATCAATTTAGCAATCAAATTCCAGGCTTGGTTTATACCCTGGGTATTCATCCGCTATACATCAATCAAGCCCAAGAGAGTGATATCGAGATTCTTCAGAAGCAAATTGAGCAATCATTGAACGATCCTCGATTTGTAGGTATTGGTGAGATTGGCTTAGATTATTTTGTCGAGGGCCTTGATCCTCAGCGCCAAGAGTATTTCTTTCATAAGCAACTCGATTTGGCTCAACAATTCCAGTTGCCAGTCATTTTGCATGTTCGCCGCTCACAGGATGCCATTTTGAAGGCTCTGCGCAAAAGAAAGGTCCCCAGCGGTATTGCGCATGCATTCAATGGGGGTCATCAGCAGGCTGAGCAATTTATTGAATTGGGTTTCAAGCTGGGATTTGGCGGGGCGGCAACCTACGATAGGGCATTACAGATTCGCCGTCTATTGCAGGATCTACCGCTAGAAAGTATCGTCACTGAAACGGATGCGCCGGATATTCCGCCGGCATGGCTTAGGGAAGAGGGTGGCCAATTCAATGAGCCCGCTTTACTCCCCAGAATTGCTCAGCAATTAGCTAGCATTCGCGGTATTAGTGAAGAAGTATTTTCAAAAGTAGTTTGGCAAAACGCGATGCAGGTATTGCCCCGTTGGTCATTACTAATGGCTAACAAACTAAACCCACAATCCGCCTCTTAAGAGCTTGCGTATCAATATTGCGGCGTTCATCGCCGGGGGATCGCTTCTTCTATTTTTGCCTGCTGTGCCAGAGTATTGGTATTGGATATGCATAACAACCATCTTCATTTCTCTATCCTGCGCCTGCATCAATCGCTCGTTAATTCAATATTGCTATGTAAGCAGCGCATTACTCACTACATGCTGTTTTGCTTTGGGATTTGCATGGAATATACATTACGCACAAAGTCGACTGACCCATGTTCTTTCCGTCGAGTATGAGGGTAAGGATCTTGTTCTTGAAGGCAGAGTCAATGCCTTGCCACAAAGCTCGTCCGCTGGTGCCAAGTTTTCTTTTGAGCTGGATCAGGCATGGTTAGGCAAGGAGCCAATTGATTCATTTCCTACGCAGGTGTATTTAAGTTGGCAGCCAGCATGGCGTAACCCTCAAGATGTCCCTCAAATTATTCCGGGTCAGCGCTGGGAGTTCAAAGTCAAAATCAAAAGGCCGTATGGGTCACTCAATCCTTACACCTTTGATTTTGAGCGCTGGTCTTTTCATCAAGATTTTGGTGCCATTGGATCAGTAAGGTCTGGCAAGTTACTTCTTGAAAAAGATATTGGTATGTCTGAGTTCGCTCTAGCCATGGAATATCAGCGCTGGAAATTGAGGCAAAAAATTCAGCGTCTACTTCCAAGGGATGCACGTTATGGTGGAGTGATTGCAGCACTGGTCATGGGGGACCAAAATGCGATAGACCAAGAAGACTGGCGTGTATTTAATGCCACTGGTATTGGGCATCTCATATCCATATCGGGCCTTCATGTAACGATGCTGGCTGGCTTCGGTGCGATGCTCGCTACCTTTTTATGGCGTCGTAATAATCTGCCGTTATTGATCCCTGTTGGGAAGTTTGCTGCGGTAGCCGGTTTTCTAACGGCATTTGTATACGCTTGGTTAGCTGGATTTCAGATTCCGGCACAGCGAACGATGTATATGGTGGGTGTTGTTGCATTTGCCCTATGGTCTGGCAGAAACCCCCGATCATTTGATATCTGGTGGTGGGCTCTCTTTGTTGTTTTACTGATTGATCCAATGGCGCCCTATACGCCGGGATTCTGGCTCTCATTTGGGGCGGTAGCGGCAATTTTGTTCGCCATGCAGGATTCGGATGGTTTATTAGGACTACCCACTGGCAGAGAGTTGGAGCTTGATTGGCGATATAGATTGTCTCAAGCGCTTAAAGAGGCTTGTCGTGTACAGGCCGTTGTTACTATCGCACTTTTGCCATTGACTCTATATTGGTTTTATCAAGTCTCGATAGTTTCACCATTGGCAAATGCAATTGCCATTCCTGTGGTGAGTTATATCGTGACGCCTCTGGCGATTGCGGGTGCCTTATTGCCTGACTTCCTCGGTAAGTGGCTATTAATATCAGCCCATACCACGATGGATTGCCTGGCTATCATGTTGGCTTGGATGGCCAACTGGAGATGGGCAGTCGCCTGGTCCAGTCAGCCTGCTTGGTGGGCGATAGCACTCTCCAGTGTTGGCATCATCATGGCGATTCGCCCTGGATCCATTCGAGAGAGTTGGTTTTCTAGAGTCGTCGGGCTCGCACTCACTACGAGTTTATTTATCTACCCAAGTCAAAACACCAATTTATCTCTAGGTGAGTTTCGTGCAACGGTACTCGATATCGGTCAAGGTACGGCAGTCCTCATTGAAACTAGAACAAAGCGATTGCTATATGACACTGGGCCCATTCAAGGGAAAGATAATGCAGGCCAAAGAATCATCCTGCTGTATCTGAGAGGAAGAGGGATTAATCATATTGATCGTATGGTGATTAGTCATAGTGATAGTGATCACATTGGAGGTGCCGCAACTCTTCTAAAAGAAATACGGTTTGACTCGATGATGGGATCCTTGCCGAGTACTAATCCATTGCTCGCAAATTTAGGGAGTAGAAAGATTCCTGCGATCCCCTGTCGCTTCGGCCAGCAATGGTCATGGGATGGGGTGGAGTTTCATATTTGGCATCCGCATGCGGATACAGTTTTTGAAGATCAACACCCTAGAAAGCCCAATGAAGTCAGTTGTGTTCTGGAGGTTCGTAACTCAAGCACTTCGTTCTGGTTAACGGGTGATGTGGAAAAGCAGGGTGAGGCTGATATCACCGAGCGCTTAACCCAAGAAGCACTCAATGACTTACAAGACAAGGCGCTGATATTCATGGCTCCACATCACGGTAGCAAGACATCCTCGTCCCAAAATCTCCTATCGTCACTAAATCCTGATGAAGCATTTGCGCAAAACGGCTATCGCAATCGTTATGGGCACCCACATCCAACAGTCACCGCCCGATATCAAGGTATGAATATTCCTTTCTATCAAACACCAAGCACTGGTGCGCAGGTTTGGGAATTTCCAGCCAAATGGGAGTTAAATCAGAGTGAACCGCTATTTTGGCGCCAGCATAGTCAGCGCCTATGGCATCGGAAAGGAAGTTAGATCGATTTTAGTGTGTATGGTGTGTATAATTTAAAAGGAGATCGATGCACAGTAAAAAACTAATTGAGCTATTGAGTAGCGATGGGTGGGTACTCAGTAGGACGAGGGGTTCGCATCATATCTTCACTCACAGAACAAAGGATGGGCATATTTGCATTCCTCATCCTAAAAAGGATTTGGGTCTTGGTTTAGTGGAAAAAATATTAAAACAGGCAGATATCAAGAGGGGCCATAAATGAAATATCCGATTGCAATTGAGCCGGGATCTAGCAAGGAAGCCTGGGGTGTCGTTGTGCCAGATTTGGCAGGCTGTTTCTCAGCCGGAGATAGAGACATTGATGAAGCTATAGAAAACGCAAAAGAGGCTATAGAGATTTGGATTGAGCTTGCTTTAGAGCGTAATCAAGAAATACCAAAACCAAGTTCATTGAGAGAGTTACAAAAGCGGAAAGAATTTAAAGGGTGGGTTTGGGCAATTGTAGAGATTGATCCAGCATTGCTTTCTGATGAAATAGAGCGAATAAATATCACCCTTCCAAAAAGGGTATTGGCTAGATTGGATGCAAAAGCAAAAAAAGCAGGAGAAAACAGATCCGCATTCATTGCACATTTGGCATTAACTGCTTGAGTTGGCAATTGGAATCCTTGAGCACTCCCGTCTAATTGAGAGAACTCAAAGCCGTTTAAACGATGACATCGACTTGAGATAAATCCTCAAACGAAGAAGCATGTTTAATGTGCTTGTGCTTCAATAGCCCTGGGGACTTGGGGTCGATAACAAAGACCTTATCAGCTAGTAATAGCATATCAAGATCATTTAACTGATCCCCAATAGCCCAAACTTCAGTGAAACTTGGTTTATTGTTTTTAGAGAGAAATTGTTTAATCACATTGCTTTTGCAAGGTTGTAAATTCCCATGACTACGATCAGGATAAAAATCTTTATTGAGATTTAACTCACCGCTGCAGACATCGTTTCTAAATTTTAGAGTATGCACAATTGCAAAATCTGCAAAAATTCTCTTGTGCATGATTTCTGCAGCAATAAAGTAGCTATCGGATATCAGTCCAACCATAAAGCCATTGCGCTTCATTTGGTTTACAAATTCAACGACGCCTAGTTTGATGGGCATCGACATTGCGACTTTTTCAAACTGAGTTCGATGGGTAAATTTAAAGATCTCTGCAACCTTCTGTTCGCGAGTGCCAGCATCATTTTGATAAAGATCAAGTATGACTGCCAAAGCTTCTTCTGTATGAGTAAAGCTTGCCAAATCCTGGATAAATTGATTTGGTGTGATGGTGCCATCCATATCCAATAGCACTACTTTGCGACGATCCTTACGACGATTGATTATGTAATCAAATGAGGCTGAAGCTAGTCTCTGCTCCTCATGCATTTCAGAAATTTGCTCTACATGTAGTCTTCCAGCATGACGGGAGTAGTGGTGAATAACACGAGCCACTTCATTGGCCATGGTTGTAAGATCTACTAAAGGCTGACTATCGTGCTCTAAAGAACCAATATCAACCTCGCAGATGCGTGCTCCTTTAAGATGGGCATCAATAAGAAGGCCAATATCTACACCATAGCCAGATTCAAAAGTAAGCTTTTTAAGTAAGGAGGCTTTGGCTGCAATAACTCCGCCGAGTGGTTGAGAAATCCCAGCCAATTCTAGGAAAAATACTTTGAGCATGGGCTTGGCAGTTAGTTCGGTAACTCGTCCACCGCCCCTACCAAATTTTGCTTTTACAAAGTCAGCATCGCCTGCAATCAGTGGTGCTACCATTTTTGCAATGATATTTTCTTCTAGGCCAGATAGGTCGCCATCTAAAAAACAATGTACTCATGCATGGCGACTTGAACACCGTCAAGCATCGAGGCACCTTTACCTAGCATTGAGCTCCTATGAATTTGCGCTCCAGCGGCCCGGGCTATTTGAGCTGTGTTGTCAATAGAACTGTCATCAATCACAATCACCTCTCCAGTGAAGGCGTCCTTTTGCGCGTATTGAATTACCGACTCAATTGCCTTCTCTTCATTAAGCGCTGGAATGACAACAGTACAAAGTGCTGGATGTAGGGCATCTATGTGATTAGATGTTTCCTGTCTGCGCAAAACCTCTTTGCTTGACTGAACTGCAATTTGAGGTTGAGTGCGAAGAAAATAATTTAATTTTCTCCATAGACGCATTAGAAATACTTTCATGCTCTTCTCTGTGGAGATATCTGAAGTCAAATTATACCTAGTGAATGTTGAAGCTCTTTGATTCTGGCTCCTAATTGTTGTTCAAGGCTCTAAGTGCATGATTTTTTACAGCTTATTAATTATCAATTGAGTGGATGCTGATTTTTTGTATGATGAAATTACATATGTGACAAAAAGTATAAAATCTTTGCAATGTTCTTGAATAAGAAAAATTTAATTCTCGCTATTTGCATTTTCATTATTACCTTCAAGGTAATGGCGGGAAATATTTTTATTYAGAGCGCAGTAGAGCGCGCCTGTCTGTACTCGCCTGGCTGCACTACTCTTGAGCTCAGCGCAAATTCGTTATCTGCAGTTGAAGTGGCAAGCGATGAAGAGCCTGTATACACTTTATTTTTGATGTCTCACGTCACCGGAAATGTGGGAAGTGCATCTTTAGAGCTTCCAGTATCACCAGATTTTCGATCTGCGTACAACCTATCTGAGGATAGGCTCATTCTTGGCGATATAGCCGACTGTCCTTACAAGCCACCCAAATCCTAATTCCTTAAAGTCCGCCATTTGTTTAGCGATATTTGCTAGCAAGGGTATATGTCATGCAAATGCATGGATATTAGGTATTTAGGGCTTTCGTATTCTTCATTCTGCATACGAGAGTTATTACTAATCTAGCAAATACTTCACCAATTGAGTTATTTGCTTTGGATATTTGGGTAAAAATGAAAAAACTATTATTAATTAGCTCTATTGCTTTAGGGCTTTTGGGTGGCTGCGCTAGCAATGAAAATATTTCAACGCAATCAAATGTGGCAACTATGCAATCTAAGCCATCAATTGCGCCCTCCAAGAGTGCTTCTGCGCCAAAGCCAAAGGATGACATTCAAAATGAGATTGCTCTGTGTATTCAGGCGGTCAATGAAGGTAAAACTGCCCAATCTATTAACGGCACAATTTTTGCCTTAGACCCTGCGAATCCAAGCTCTAAGTTCTTGTACTCATCCCCAAACAAATTAAGCACAGATGAGACGGTGTTGCTTGCAAAGTTCAAGCGAGAAACGCAAAAGTGCAGGCAGATTGCAATGAAAATTCAAAATCCGTCACTTCGCAAGGTCTACCAAAACTATTTCGCAAAAATAGATCGCGTGTATGACGGCTTAATTTATAAAAAAATTACGACTGGCGTTGCAAATCAGGAGCGTTCTTTATTGATGACTCAATTTAAGATGCAGTTTCTTGACACCTTAAATAAATAAACCCATTGCTATGACGACCAGATATCGCTTTGCTTGTCGAGGCTGCGGGTTTAATTGCATTGGCTCCTTTGGCATGGGGAAGGATGTCTACTTTACCCATGTCGTCAAGTTTTGCCAGAAGTGCCATGCTGTTGCTGAGTACACGGTTCCCAACTCAATTGGATTGAGTGAGTGTTTAAATTGCAGTCAATGCGATGAGGCTGACTCATTGCAAGATTGGGATGGCATTACCTGTCCGCTGTGTCAAAAGGCTTTGCACGCATCTGGCAGAGATGTTGATAGGTTTAATTGAGCTGGCCCCATGATGTAAAACTGGCCATGGAAAAAAAGATTGGGTGCAGTTCATCGCCGCACTCAATCCCTAATCTAGCTTAGCCAAACTGCTCAAATTTTCTTGGGCAGTTTTCTTAGGCGACTCTTAATTATTTAGTGATTACTCTAATTCTAATTTCTGCTTAGTAACAACTTCTTTGTAGGTCGCAAGCTCTGCAGCCATTTCCTTGGAGAAGGCCTCGGGACCATTCACATTAATGATGGAGCCAGTATCTTCAATCCGTTTTCTGACGGCAGGATCTAAGACTGCCTTTTGAGCAGCTGCATAAATCTTGTCTACAACATCTTTAGGCAGGCCTGCAGGCCCTAAGAGACCGTAGTAAGCCATTCTGTTGGCTGGTGCTAAGCCTACCTCAGCAAATGTAGGCACATTTGGCAAGATCGCCAGGCGTTTTGGTGCAGCAATAACAATCGGAATGAGTCGACCATCTTTGATGAAGGGAAGGGCAGAAGGTAGGTTGTCAAACATGATGGGCACGTGACCAGCTACAACATCAACGAGGCCGGGGCCTGCACCACGGCAAGGAATATGAACAATATAGGTTCCAGTCAAACTCTTAAATAATTCTGTTTGCATATGACCTATGCCACCAGTGCCTGAGCTCGCATAGGAATATTTGCCAGGATTCTTTTTGATGACCTCGATAAAGGTTTTGTAATCTCTTGCTGGGAATGATGGGTTCACCACAATCACATTAGGTGTTGCCGCAATATTGGTAATTGCTGTGAAATCCTTCAGCGGGTCGTAACCAATCCTGGTATTAATTGCAGGATTAGAAGCTGTAGTAGAAATGGTAGCCATGCCTAAGGTGTATCCATCCTTAGGGGCACGTACCACTTCTAGTGCACCAAGAGAGCCACCATCGCCAGCTTTGTTTTCAACAATGACAGATTGACCGAGTTGCTTACCTAAAGGCTCGGCCATACTGCGTGCAATGATGTCGGCGCTTCCACCGGGGGCAAACGGCACAACGATTTTGATGGGTTTGCTAGGATAGTTTTGAGCGATCGCTCCTAAACTAATGAGTGAACCACAGGCTATCGCAATCAATTTACTTGTTAATGTCATCACTTGTTCTCCAAAATAGGCAATTCATGGGAATTGTTGATTTATTCCCTGTATTTAGGATAGTAGACAACTGAGCTCATCCAAAAAGGATCTTTTCCCTATTTTGGGGTGAGGATTGGACTCGAAACCCCAAAAAAGCAAAAAGCCCTTATAAATAAGGGCTTAGAGCTGTAATTCTTGGTTGCGGGGGCAGGATTTGAACCTACGACCTTCGGGTTATGAGCCCGACGAGCTGCCAGACTGCTCCACCCCGCGTCTGAAGCTAAAATTCTACCATTTTTTAGGGCTCCTTGTCGAGATATACCTGTAAATAGAGCTTAAATAAGCGGTTTTGAGGGGTAAATATCCTCCCTGAGTCAACCTGCATAAGGAGTAACATATTGCCATGCAACATCACCTTAAGGTTTTGAGATGTCCATCATTAGCAATCCAGAGTTTTCTAGCTCCACACTTTTGAACCCAGTTGAGGTTCATGGAACGGGCGGCGAGCATAAAAAAGCCTCGGCGTCATGATGCTTGCGGCTATTGGTGTCGTCTTTGGTGACATTGGTACCAGCCCGCTCTATGCGCTGAAAGAATGTTTTGATCCTCAGCATGGTATTGCGTTCACACCAGAAGTGCTCTTTGGCGTGATTTCCATGATGATCTGGGCCCTGATTTTGGTAGTGACAGTGAAGTATGTCTTGTTCGTTATGCGAGCAGATAACAAGGGGGAGGGTGGCGTTCTCTCGCTGATGGCTCTTGCATTGCGCTCTTTCGATAGCAAATCAAAAAGTTACTTCTTCTTCATGATTATCGGCATGTTTGGTGCATGCATGCTCTTGGGTGAGTCTGTTATCACGCCGGCAATTTCTGTTTTATCTGCAGTAGAAGGTATTGAGATTGCCGCACCCGCTTTGCATAAATTCATTATTCCGATTTCATTGGTGATTTTGGTTGCCTTGTTTCTGATACAGAAACAAGGCACTGCAGCCGTAGGTAAGTTATTTGGACCGGTTACCTTGGCATGGTTTTTAACTCTCGCTGTATTGGGCATTATTAATATCGGGGGTGCACCTCAGATCATTGAGGCATTTAATCCTGCGTATGCCGTGCGTTTCATCATTGACCATCCAACCACTGCTTATATTGTGATGGGTGCAGTTGTATTGGTTGTGACTGGTGTTGAGGCACTGTACTTGGATATGGGCCACTTCGGACGTACCCCAGTGCGTTACGCTTGGCTGCTTGTGGTGCTGCCTAGCTTGTTAATTAATTATTTGGGTCAAGGTGCTTTAGTTTTGTCTAACCCAGAGGCAATTAAAAACCCGTTCTATTTAATGGTTCCAGATTGGGCTTTGTGGCCAACAGTGGGTTTAGCTACTGCTGCTACTGTGATTGCTTCGCAGGCAGTTATCTCTGGCGCTTACTCGCTGGTAAGTCAGGCTATCTTGCTTGGCTTTATGCCGCGTATGAACATCTTGCACACATCTGATTCTGAGCAGGGGCAGATTTATATTCCGATTGTCAACTGGGCCTTACTCTTCATGGTGGTTGCAACGGTTGTTTCCTTTAAAGGTTCCATGAATCTAGCAGCGGCATACGGTATTTCGGTAACTACAACCATGCTGATTACAACCATTCTGCTAGCTGTAGTGATGTTCCGTGAATGGAAGATGAACATCATTTTGGTGAGCTTTGTCACGATCGCATTTTTTGTAGTTGACCTTGCATTCTGGACTGCGAACTTAATTAAAATTAAAGATGGCGGTTGGTACCCATTGGCGCTCGGTTTGCTGTGCTTCACTTGCCTCATTACTTGGTTCAGGGGCCGTCAGATTTTGCGTAAGCGCGCTATGGAAGAGGGTATTCAGCTGGGCAGCTTCATCGAGTCCTTGCTCAAGCATCCGCCGCATCGGGTTGAGGGTGCTGCTGTGTTCCTGACGGCACATGTTGATTACTTGCCAGTTTCTTTCTTGCATAACCTCAAACATAACCACGTTCTACATGAGCGAGTTTTCTTCTTGAAGGTCAGCATTTGGGATGTGCCTTATGTCAGCGATGAAGAGCGCATCACCATGAAGGATCTTGGTGGCAACATCCATGTAGTGCGTGCAATCTATGGTTTTAAAGAAACTCCAGACATGGGCTCCATTATTGATTTGATTGAGAAAACTTTCGGTATGAAGTTTGATTTAATGAACACTTCATTCTTCCTGTCGCGCGATACGATCGTTCCATCAGCAATTCCGGGTATGGCAATATGGCGTGAACGCCTGTTCTGTTGGATGTATCAAAATGCCGGTCGCCAATCTGACTTCTTCAAGATTCCTGCCAATCGCATAGTTGAGCTGGGCGCAAAGGTCGAGATTTGATAAAGCCCGTCACCTTGCGCTCTCTGATTTCATTAGGGGCATTCCTGCTTGCGTGCTCCTTCAGCGCTTTAGTGCTGGCTACCCCTGCTGAAGAAGCTCAGCTTGAGCAGCTCGACAAGATTGAACGTAAACTGGAGTTGCAACGCGATTGGGCTAAATACCGTTGGGAAAAAACCAACTCTGAGTGCTATCAAAAGTATTGGGTGAACAGTTGCCTGAAAGATTCTCGTGCCCAGTATCGTAAAGAGATTGATCCGATACGCGTACAAGAGGTGGAGTTGCATGAAGTCCAGCGTAAGTTACGCACCAGTATTAAGGATCAGCGCGATGCCGCTAAGATCGCCGAGCGCGCCTCTGCTGAAAAAGCAGCTGAGCGTGTAGCCAATCAGAAAGAATTTGAAGAGAAGCAAAAGGCAGCAGCTGCTCGTGCAGCAGATGTAGAGCAACGTCGCAAAGATGCACCTAAGCGTGCTCAAGAGAATAAAGCGGGCACACAGCTCGATTAATTGATTTTTACTGCTGCACTCACTTATTAATTACTGGGTAATACTTTGGCCAAGATTAAAACAATCTATATCTGTCAGTCATGCGGTGGAACCTCTGCTAAGTGGCAAGGACAATGCCCTTCATGCCAGGCATGGAATACGCTAGAAGAAGGTTTGCCTGAGGTGAGCTCGAATACCCGTTTTCAGGGTTTAGCGCAGTCACTCCCTCGTCAAAAACTTTCCGCTATCAGTGCTGAAGATCTCCCGCGCTTTAGTACTGGCGTCGAAGAGTTTGATCGTGTGTTGGGTGGTGGATTAGTTCCTGGTGGAGTTGTTTTGTTAGGCGGAGATCCAGGTATTGGTAAATCAACCTTACTACTACAGGCGCTTGCAGAGATGAGTGCTGCTGGCATGAATGTTCTTTACAGTAGCGGTGAAGAATCTGCTGCGCAAATTGCATTACGAGCAAAACGGATTGCATTGGATGCCCCTCAATTAGAAGTACTGGCAGAAATTCAGCTGGAAAAACTCTTATCCATTATGGATACGGTGAAGCCGCAGGTCTTGGTGGTGGACTCTATTCAGACCTTATATTCAGAAGTATTGAGTTCAGCTCCAGGTTCTGTTGCGCAAGTGCGCGAGTGTGCTGCGCAACTGACGAGAGCTGCAAAATCCAGTGGCATCTGTGTCTTGATGGTGGGGCATGTGACAAAAGATGGTCACTTAGCTGGTCCCCGTGTGCTTGAGCACATTGTCGATACAGTTCTCTACTTTGAGGGTGATACTCACTCTTCGTTTAGATTGGTGCGCTCGATTAAAAACCGTTTTGGCGCAGTCAATGAGCTCGGTGTATTTGCCATGACTGAAAAAGGTTTGCGTGGTGTTGCTAATCCTTCTGCCATTTTCCTATCCCAGCATGCGGAGATGGTGCCTGGTGCCTGTGTATTGGTAACGCAAGAGGGTAGTCGCCCACTCTTGGTAGAAATTCAGGCTTTAGTAGATACAGCGCATATCCCTAATCCAAGAAGATTGGCGGTTGGACTAGAGCAAGCTCGTCTTGCAATGTTGTTGGCCGTCTTGCATCGTCATGCTGGTATAGCGTGCTTTGATCAAGACGTCTTCTTAAACGCAGTGGGTGGCGTGAAGATCTCCGAGCCAGCAGCTGACTTGGCAGTGTTATTAGCAATTCAATCTTCAATTCGGAATAAAGCCTTGCCTAAAGAGTTAATTGTCTTTGGTGAGGTTGGTTTGGCTGGAGAGATTCGACCATGTCCACGTGGCCAGGAGCGCCTGAAAGAAGCGGCTAAGCTTGGCTTTACGGTGGCAATTATTCCGAAGGCCAATATGCCAAAGATTCCGGGATTAAGGGTGATACCAGTAGAGCGAATTGATCAAGCCATCTCTGCCGCTGCGGAGCTCAGCTAAGACCTTAGTAAGTTAACGTAAGTCTTCCGCTTGAATGAGTAGGACTTGCTCATCGCCCGCAGATACTTCCATCCAAATGACAGGTATCTGTAAGAATGCCTTTTTAAAGTGCTCATACTCATTGCCAATCTCAATCAGAATGGCACCACGCTCAGATAGGTAGTCAGGAGCGCCGGCAATAATCTTGCGAATGAGATCCATGCCGTCATCACCACCTGCTAATGCGAGAGCAGGCTCTGCATGATATTCAGCTGGAAGTGCCTTCATGGAATCCGCATTGACGTAAGGCGGGTTGCAAATGATGAGGTCAAACAGATTATCTTCATGGGGCTCTGGTAGCGCATCCCAGAGATCACCTTCAAAAAGTTCTACTTGAGAAGTAAGGCCATGGCGATCCAGGTTGCGAGATGCCACTGCTAATGCAGGCAGGCTAATATCACAAGCGCTGACATGAATATCTGGGCAGGATAAAGCCAGCAAAATTGCTAGAGAGCCATTGCCAGTGCAAAGATCAAGTGCTTTGCCATCGGCAGGTAGCCAAGGCCCTAGTGAGCCATCTGCGATAAGTTCCGCAATCCATGAGCGGGGAACAATACTCTGCTCGCTAGAGAAAAATGGCACACCCATTAACCAGGCTTCACCCAAGATATAAGCCAAGGGCTTGCGTGTAGAGATGCGAGTTTGTGCAACTTCAAAAGTGCTAGCAATTTGCTCGGCAGTCATGATCTGCTCTAGGTGATCGAGTGCATTAGAAGGGCTGAGATCTACTTGTTTGCTGACAATCCACAGAGCTTCGCTCTGGGCATCAATGGCGCCATGACCGTAATGTAAATCTGCCGCTTCTAGTCGTTGTGCAATTTGATCAATGCATTGATCAAGAGATAGAGATTGCTGGGGCGCAGGGTCCATTAGGAATTGATGTCGGAAGTAATTAGCTGAATACGTTTAAGCAACGAGTTGCTCGAGAGTCTTGCGGAAGATATTTTTGAGTGGCACAACATCATCCACATTTACACACTCATCAATTTTGTGGCTCGTCGCATTAATCGGGCCAAACTCAACCACCTCTTTGCAAATTTTTGCAATGAAGCGGCCATCACTTGTGCCGCCAGTGGTAGAGAGTTCGGTATCGATTTTGGTTTCGGATTTGATGGCTTTGCGTAGAGCGCCAGCAAGGGCGCCATCACCGGTGATAAATGGACTGCCGCCTAAGACCCAATCAATTTCAAACTCAAGACCAGCGGCGGTAAGGATCGCTTCTAGGCGGCTACGTAACTCTTCTGGCTTGCTCTCAGTGGAGAAGCGGAAGTTGAAATCCACCACCAACTCGCCAGGAATGACATTGTTGGCACCAGTGCCCGCATGAATATTGGAAATCTGAAAGCTTGTTGGTTGGAAATATTCATTACCTTTATCCCACTCAGTCTCGACTAGTGCCTGAATCGCTGGCGAGGAGATGTGAATCGGATTTTTGCCAAGGTGAGGATAGGCAATATGCGCCTGAATACCCTTGATTCGAAGCTTGCCTGAGAGTGAGCCACGACGACCATTTTTAATCATATCGCCTAGTTGATCAACTGAGGTAGGCTCACCAATCACGCAGTAATCCAAACGTTGTCCATGCTTTTGTAAGCGATCACACATGATGACGGTGCCATCGTTCGCTGGACCTTCTTCATCACTGGTAATCAAAAAGGCAATCGAGCCTTTGTGATTGGGGTGGGTAATGACAAATTCTTCTGTGGCGACCACAAAGGCAGCTAGTGAGGTCTTCATGTCCGCAGCGCCACGACCATAGAGCATGCCATCCCGAATGGTTGGGGTAAATGGATCATTAGTCCACTTTTCCAATGGACCGGTAGGTACCACGTCAGTATGGCCTGCAAACATTAAGACTTCACCTTGATCGCCTGATGTACCTTTTTTGATTGCCCAAAGATTAGTGACCTGGAAATTCTCAGGACCACTGATAACGCTTTCTGTATGAAAGCCAATTGCTTGAAGGCGATGGGCAATGAGCTCCTGACAGCCTCCGTCCGCTGGGGTTACCGAGCGGCAGGAGATGAGGGCTTCAGTTAACTCAAGGGTAGCGCTCATAGATCTAGCTTAATCACGCAATAGTTCGTTAATGGCAGTCTTTGCTCTGGTTTGAGCATCTACCTTCTTCACAATGATCGCAGCGTACAGGCTGTATTTACCGCAAGCTGAAGGCAGGGAGCCTGGCACCACAACAGAGCCTGCTGGTACGCGACCGTAATGGATCTCACCAGTTTCACGGTCATAGATCTTTGTGCTTTGACCAATATAAACACCCATGGAGAGCACAGCGTTTTCTTCAATAACCACACCTTCAACGACCTCAGAGCGGGCGCCGATAAAGCAGTTATCTTCAATAATGACTGGGCCAGCTTGGATTGGCTCTAAAACACCGCCAATACCAACGCCACCAGAAAGGTGAACGTTTTTACCGATTTGGGCGCATGAGCCTACTGTTGCCCAGGTATCAACCATGGTGCCTTCACCGACATAAGCGCCAATATTGACGTAGGAAGGCATTAAAACGGCGTTTTTGCCTATAAATGAGCCACGACGAGCCATTGCAGGGGGAGCTATGCGGAATCCGCCATTGGCGAAGTCTTCTGCGGTGTAGTTCTCAAACTTGCTAGGCACCTTATCGTAGAACTGGGTATAGCCACCAGCACTCATGGGTTTGTTGTCTTCCAGGCGGAAAGAGAGCAAAACTGCCTTCTTTACCCACTGGTTTACTTCCCATTTACCGACGCTACGGCGTTCAGCCACACGAATACTGCCCGTATTCAGGCCTTCGAGAACGGCGTTCACGGCGTTGCGGATTTCCCCAGAAACGGCTTCAGGAGAGAGGTTTGCGCGGTTTTCCCAGGCTTGTTCGATGATGCTTTGTGGTGATTGGCTCATGCTTTTCAGTTAACTATCAGATTGTTAAGGGGTTTTGCCCCTGGAAGTAGATTAGTCATTATATCGGTGGGGCAAAAACCCGTGTGAGGAGCCCTAAGCTTGCTATCATCTTCCCACTTTAGTAATAATTTTTTACCCCCTTATTTGAACCCCTTTTTTCCCTGCAAAGTACGCCGTGCAACTGAAATCCATCAAACTTTCCGGCTTTAAGTCATTCGTCGATCCAACCCACTTTGAAATGCCAGGTCAATTGATCGGTGTTGTGGGTCCTAACGGCTGCGGAAAGTCGAACATTATTGACGCTGTACGTTGGGTTTTGGGTGAGTCTCGCGCTAGTGAGTTGCGTGGCGAATCGATGCAGGACGTTATTTTTAATGGTTCTGGTTTGCGTAAACCATCTGGCCGTGCCAGTGTGGAACTCATTTTTGATAATTCAGAAGGGCGCGCTCAAGGTCAGTGGAGTGCTTTTACAGAATTAGGTATTAAACGTGTTCTGACGCGTGATGGCAATCCCAGTTATTACGTCAACAACCAAGTCGTACGCCGTAAAGACATTCAAGATATTTTCTTGGGCACTGGTATGGGTCCAAGAGGTTATGCCATCATTGGCCAGGGCACCATCAACCGCATCTTGGAAGCTAAGCCAGAAGAGTTACGTGTTTTCTTGGAAGAAGCTGCGGGCGTTTCTAAATATAAAGAGCGTCGCAAAGAAACCGCTTCACGTCTAGAGGACACAAAAGAGAACTTAGTTCGCGTAGAGGATATTCTGCGTGAGCTCGATCAGCAACTCAACCGCTTAGAGAAACAAGCAACAGTAGCTGAGCGCCATGCTGAACTGTCTACTGAGATGAAGTCTCAACAGCAGTTGCTCTGGTTTGTTCGTCAGACCGAAGCCGGTAAAGAGCAGGAGCGTCATGCCAATGGTATTCGTGATACTCAAGTCAATCTGGAAGAGCAGACAGCAAAAATGCGTCATGCTGAAACTGAGCTTGAGACTATGCGCACACAACAATACGCATTGCAAGATAAGGTTTCTGAGGCGCAAGGTGATTTGTATCAAACCAATGCTGATGTCAGTCAAGTAGAGTCACAGATTCGTTACGTGCAAGAAGCGCGTCAGCGTTTGCAACAGCAATCTCAAGATTTACAGGCTCAACTTCAGCGTTGGACTGTTCAAGAAACAGATGCTGCGCAAGCACAACGCACTGCTGAGCAAGAACTCAGTCTAGCTGCTGAAAAAGAGCAAACATTAGTAGCCGATTTATCTGGCCTACAAGAGCAAATGCCGGCGCGTGAAGAGGCTTATCAAATTCATGCACGCGAACTCAATGATGCTCGTGAGAGCTTAGCAACGATTGATCAGCGTTTGGCGAGTTTAGGTGAGCGTGTTAAAGCTATTACTACTCAAGTAGAAGAGCTCAAAGGGCGCGATACCCGTCTTGAGGCTGAGCTTGCAGGTATGCGCAGACCTGATGCTGAAGCATTGCAAATGGCAATCGATCGCCATGCCATGGCTCAGCGCAAAGTCGACGAAGCAAGACAAAAAGCAGGCGAAGCGCAACAACGCGTTCCAGCTGCGGATGAGGCTCGCAACACTGCGCAACAACAAATTCAGTCGGCTAACCAAGAGCTGGCTCAAACCGAAGCAAAGCTCACCGCATTAACTACATTGCAAGCTAGCGTTCAAGCTCAAGGCAAAATCGGCCCATGGCTTGAAAGCAAAGGTTTAAAAGAGAGCAAGCGTTTGTGGCAAGAGCTCAAAGTGGAGAGTGGTTGGGAAGCTGCTTTGGAGTCTGTGTTGCGCGAGCGTTTGGCTGCCGTTACAGCCAAGAGTGTTCAAGAAACTTTAGCTTTAGCAAATGATGCTCCTCCGAGCCGTTTAGCGATTTTGTTAACAGAAGATATTTCTCCTGCGCACACTAATGTGCCAGCAGATTTCACGCCTTTGTTGACTCGTGTTCAGAGCGCAGGGGCACCGGGTGTTGCTGCCGTATTACAAGAGTGGTTAGATAACATCTATATTGCCAATAGCTTGGAAGATGCATTGCATCGTCGCGAAAAGTTACCTGCTGGCGGTGCTTTTGTTACCCAACAAGGTTATTTGGTCAGTCGTGTGGGCGTCCAGTTGTATGCAGCCGACTCTGAGCAGGCTGGCATGTTGGCACGCGCTCAAGAGATGGAGGGTCTCGAGAAGCAATTGCGCGCACAGAAATTAATTCAAAGTGAGTTGCAAGGTGAGTTGGATCAATCTGTTGCCAACTATCAGGCTGCACACCAAGCTGCTGAACAAACCCGCATTGCTGCTGAGCAAGCCGTCCAAGAAGTACACGGCTTTGAAGTAGAAAGAATGCAGTTAACTCAAGCTGAAGAAAAGTACAACCAACGCTCTGAACAAATTCAGGGTGAGTTAAGTGAGTTGCGTCAGCAGATGGAGCAATTGACTCAAACTCAAGAGCAGTCTGCGGAAGAGCTTGCTCAGTCAGAAGAATCTAAGCAAGGCCTACAAGAAAATTTGGCGATTGCTCAAGAAAAACTCGAGTTAGCTACTCAAGAGCGTGATCGTCTGCGTGAAGCTTTGCGCTCATCCGAGATGTCAGCTCAAGAGGCAGCATTTGCCACCCGTTCTTTGCAGCAACGTATTGCAGATTTGCAACGCGATCAAAGTACTGCACGTGTGCAGATTATGGAGATTCAGGATAAGCAGGCCACTTTCGAGCAAGAGCTTGAGACGCTCAGTGATGAAGAAGCGCAAGATAAATTACAAGGTCTCTTATTGGCTCGCAGTGCTCACGAAGCCGCCTTGGCGAATGCCCGTACTGAACAAGATGCGTTATTACATCAATTACGTGAAGCGGATGAAGTGCGTTTACAGATTGAGCGTAGCCTTCAGCCAATGCGTGACAAAGTGGTCGATTTACAGTTGCGTGAACAGGCTGCCCGTTTGAACTTTGAACAGTTTGCGACCTTACTGTCAGATGCTGAAGCAGACCTTACTGCATTAGAAGCTAGCTTTAGTCCTGATCTCAAAGTGGGGGCATTGCAAACCGAAGTTAACCGCTTAAATTCCGAGATTCAATCTTTAGGCCCAGTCAATATGGCTGCCTTGGATGAGTTATCTAGCTCACGTGAGCGCAAGCAGTTCTTGGATGCACAGTCTGCTGACTTGAACGAGGCAATGCAGACTTTGACGGATGCGATTGCCAAGATCGATGCAGAAACCCGTGATCTCTTGCAAGGCACCTTTGATCAGGTCAACACCCACTTCGGAAAACTATTCCCTGAGCTATTCGGTGGTGGTCATGCTGAGTTGGTAATGACTGGTGAAGAGATTCTCGACGCTGGCGTGCAAGTGATGGCTCAACCTCCAGGCAAGAAGAATAGTTCTATCTACTTGCTCTCTGGCGGTGAAAAGGCCTTGACCGCGATTGCCTTGGTCTTCTCCTTATTCCTCCTCAATCCTGCACCGTTCTGTTTGCTCGATGAGGTTGATGCACCATTGGATGATGCGAACACCTTGCGTTATGCGCAGATGGTTGCCAAAATGTCTAATAAGACTCAATTTGTATTTATCTCACATAACAAGATCACTATGGAAATTGCGCATCAGTTGATTGGTGTCACCATGCAAGAGCAGGGTGTATCTCGTATTGTGGCGGTGGATATTTCTTCTGCGGTATCTATGGTGGAGGCAGCTTAAGTGGATCTAGAGCAATTCATGGCAATGCTAGGTTTGTCTGATTTGCAGTTCGCTTTGGCTGTTATTGGCCTACTGATTCTGATTTCAGTAGCCGTTCTCAATCTCAAATACGCGCGCGCGCGCCGCAAGGCAAAAGCTGCTAGTGAATACTCTACTGATGATCGTTTTGCCAAAGAGCCTTCTTTTGGCCAGGGTTTTGCTGAGGCTGGAGAGCGTTCCGAGCCTTCTTTTGGTGAGATAAATCTCCCGGCAGTGTCCGCCCCAGAAACTTTTTCAATTGATCCTCGGATCGATTGCGTTATCACTCTGTGTTTCGACGAGGGTATTAGCGGTGTTGAAATTCTCGATGAAATGAGGTCATGGGCTGATGAGCCATCTAGCTCAACAGCTCGTTGGATGTGCGAAGGCTTAAATGCGGATGTTGATGCCACTGAAGATTGGGAAGCTTTGCGCCCAGAAGCGTCTTATTCTGAGTTGCAATTGGCAATTCAATTGGCTAGCCGTCGTGGTCCGATTGGCGTTCTAGAGTTATCTGATTTTTGTTCCCGGGCTCAAGCGCTTGCGGACGCCCTGGGCTCTCAAATTGATATGCCAAGCGTTAGCACTATGCGCGAGAGCGCTAAAGAGCTTGATGTTATGGCTGCTGAGAGTGATATTCAATTGAGTATCAATGTATTGTTCGATGAGCCAACTCCTGGAGCTAACTTCGATGTCTTGATGCGCAAGCGTGGCTTTAGACTTTCTCGAAATGGTCGAGCTTATGAGTTCTTTAGTAATGGCATGCTCATCTTTACTAGTGCAGAAATCGATCCTAATGCACCTGTCAAACAAGTGACTCTATTGTTGGAAGTGCCTTTGGTATCCCATGATGAGCGTGCTTTTGAGCGTATGTTGGGTGAAGGTATTGAGATTGCCCAAGCTGCCCACGGTCGCTTGGTAGATGACAACGGCATTAATCTGACTGAAGCTGCAGTGATCAATATTCGCCAGCATCTTGATGTTTTGTATGCCAATCTTGAGAAGGGCGGCGTTGCAGCTGGCTCTTCTACTGCTAGCAGACTCTTTAGCTAAGGAACCGCTTTGTCGTCTTCAAGTCCGACAAACTTAGCGGATCGCTACGTATTCTTGCAAACTGAGTTGGCGCGCCTTGAGCATGCTTACTACGTTTTAGATAACCCCATAGTTCCTGATAGTGAGTACGACCGACTTTATCGGGAGTTGCTTGATATCGAAGCTGCGCATCCTGAGTGGGTAACTTCAGATTCGCTTTCACAAAGGGTGGGCGGTACTGCGTTAAAAGAGTTTGATTCAGTTACCCATGCCGTGCCGATGCTTTCTTTAAACAATGCGTTTGAAGATGCTGAGTTGATTGCCTTTGATCGACGTTGTCGTGAGGGTTTGCATGCTGATCATGTGGATTACGCAGGCGAACTCAAATTTGATGGTTTGGCAATCTCTCTGCGCTATGAAGATGGATCATTGGTGAGGGCTGCTACTCGTGGTGATGGCGCTAGTGGTGAAGATGTCACTGCCAACATAAAAACAATTCGCGCTATTCCACTTAAGCTCTCTAGGGACAATATCCCAAAAGTATTAGAAGTGCGTGGTGAAGTCTTTATGTATCTCAAAGACTTCCAAAAAATGAATGAACAAGCTGCTGCCCAGGGTGAGAAGGAGTTTGCCAATCCCCGTAATGCAGCAGCCGGGAGCTTACGTCAACTCGATTCCAAAATTACCGCCAAAAGACCGCTCTCATTCTTTGCTTATGGACTTGGAGCGCTGGAGCCACAATCTTGGCTTCCAAAAACCCATGAAGAGTTGCTCAACGCTTACGTCAAGCTGGGTTTGCCAGTTTGCTCAGAGCGCCGCGTTCTCAAATTTGTAGAAGAGATTTTGGCTTTTTACAACGAAGTTGGTGCAAAGCGCGATTCTTTGCCTTATGACATTGATGGTGTGGTCTACAAGGTCAACTCCTTTGCAGAGCAAGCCAAGTTAGGCTTTGTATCCAGAGCTCCACGCTTTGCCTTAGCCCATAAGTTCCCAGCGCAAGAAGCCTTAACTACTGTACTCGGCATTGATGTGCAGGTTGGGCGCACAGGCGCCATTACTCCAGTCGCGAGACTTGCTCCAGTGGAAGTAGGAGGTGTTACCGTCACCAACGCTACGCTCCACAACGAAGATGAAGTGAAGCGTAAAGATGTACGTATTGGCGACACCGTTTCTGTTAGAAGAGCAGGGGATGTGATTCCTGAGGTGGTTTCGGTAGTAAAAGAGCGTCGACCAGCTAATGCAGCAGAGTTTGTAATGCCAACACATTGCCCTGTATGTGATTCACATATTGAGCGTTTAGCTGATGAAGCAGTTGCCCGTTGTAGTGACGGATTATTCTGCGGGGCACAACGCAAGCAGGCGTTAATTCATTTTGTTCATAGACGTGCATTGGATATTGAAGGTTTGGGTGAAAAGATCGTTGACCAATTAGTCGATCACAATTTAGTTCGAACGCCGGCTGATCTTTACCGTCTCGGTTTTACCGCCATTGCGAATCTGGAGCGCATGGGTGAGAAGTCTGCAGATAACCTCATACAGGCAATTAATCAATCCAGAAACACAACGCTAGCGAGATTTATCTTTGCCTTAGGTATTCGTCATGTAGGCGAGACTACCGCTAAAGACTTGGCTAATCACTACCAATCCATGCACGCCCTGATGGATGCCAGTCTCGAGGACTTGCTAACAGTTAAAGATGTTGGCCCCGTAGTAGCTGACTCCATTACCAGCTTTATGGAAGAGGCCCATAACCGCGAAGTCATTGAGCAACTCCTAGCCTCGGGAATGCAGCTCTCTGTCGAAGAAAAAGTCATCAGTGCAGCTGTAGCAGGAAAAACCTTTGTACTCACAGGCACATTCCCAACCATGACAAGAGATGAAGCAAAAGACTTGCTCGAAAAGGCTGGTGCTAAGGTTGCTGGATCAGTCTCCAAGAAAACCGACTATGTAGTTGCTGGAGCTGACGCTGGTAGCAAGCTCACTAAAGCAGAAGAGTTGGGTATTCCTGTCATTGATGAAGCGGCTATGGTAGCGCTCCTCAAGTAGGCTATTTCCTACATAAACATCAGGTAGGCATTTATGTTTCCCGTCGATAAGCTTAAGGCTTTGGGGAAAAAATGACACGATATTCTGAATCAAAAAATCCTTTTTTATTGCCACTTCTAATGGTTTTAGTTGTAATCTCTATGTTAGCAACCGACATATATTTACCTGCTATTTCATCTGCGGGAGAAGATCTGATTGCTGACCACTCCGCATTAATGTTGACTTTGACTTCTTATATGGCTGGTTACTCTATTAGCCTACTGCTTTCGGGAGTGCTTTCAGATGTATATGGGCGAAGACTAATAATTCTGTGCGGCATTTTAATATTTGCCCTGGCTAGCCTGGCAAGCTGTTTTATTACTTCAGTCGAGCAGTTGACCTGGTGTCGATTTTTTCAGGCTCTTGGTGGGGGATGTAGCACTCTTTTGGCTAGGGTAATCGTCAGGGATTTGTATGATTTCAAATCTCAAGTGCGAGTTCTAAGTTATTTGGCAGCAGGTCTAATTGCATCTCCAATTTTGGGCCCAATTATTGGGGCGAATCTAACCATGCAATATGGCTGGAGATCTGTATTTTATGCGCTTACATTATTTTCATTTATCTCATTCGGACTTATTTATATGTTTATGAAAGAGTCTAAGCCGATTGAGCTCGGTGGTAGTGACTTGTTGATCGGTAATATTTTCAAGAAGTACTTAAAACTGCTAACATACCATGAATTCCTTTTTCATACACTAGTTATTAGCTTTGCCTAGACCGTGTACTTTTCATTTATCTCTTCCTCTCCAGGATTAATTCAAAAAATCTACAAATTGAGCCCTTTGGAGTACAGCTATCTCTTTTCCCTATCGATTAGTGGGTACATACTTGGTACGGTCTTTATTCGTCGCAATATTGAGCGCATGGATCTTAAGGATTTGATTTGCTTTTCCGGGTTCATAATTTTAATTTCAACATCCTTTCTTGCCATACTCTCTTTGCTAAATATAGACTCACTCCTTATATTATTGCCTTGCATTTTTCTTGCATTATTTGGAGTTGGCATCATTTTCCCTGCTACTCAAGCAGGTGTGACGAGGTCATTTAAAACAGATATTGGATTAATTTCAGGATTGTTTTACTCTGTTGAGATGATGTTTGGTGCATTTGCGAGTTTTATTCTTTCGAGCTTTTCTAGTGCCTCATGGGTATCTACCTCGCTGCTGATGCTATGTGGCGCCCTCATGATTGTTGCTATAACTTGTCTAGATCGGTTTTCAAGCTTCAGGCTCATCGGTCGCCGTACAAAAAAGATTTTGTGATGGATCCCCAATTAACTTTTGCAGCACTTTCACGGAAAATACTTGCCTCTGAAAATCCATTCTCAAGAGCCAATCGGATGGGTCACATCACAGCAAGTGGTCTGGTTATCAGGGATGGAAGCATTCTCCTTATCTTTCATCCTTATATTAAGCAATGGTTCCAGCCTGGTGGCCATATTGATGATGGGGAGGGGGGCATTCAGGCAGCGATTCGTGAAGTCTTTGAAGAGACTGGTGTGGTTTGTGAATCTCTCAGCGGATTCTTAGATCCTATAGATATTGATTTGCATGAGATTCCCGAGAATCCAAAGAAGGGTGAAGACTCACATTTACACATCGATCTTTTATTTGCATTGCAGGTGATTGAAGAGCAAGAATCTCCTGAAGAGATTAAAAAGGCATGGGTACCTTTTGCTCAAGTTAGCAGCTCACGTATTCAGCGAGCATTGCTAAAACTACAAGGCCAGACTTAGGCCCCTAAAGCCTCTAGTAAATCCGTTTCCAACAAGATCTGTAATTTTGGATTCTTGCTCAAGTTAGCTGCATCCAATAGGAATACGTCTTCTACTCGCTCACCCAGGGTGTTAATGCGTGCGGTATGTAATGAGACTTGGTATTTGGCCAAGACTCTAGATATTGCATACAGTAGGCCGGTGCGATCGCTGGCTGAGAGAGACAGTGCGTAGTAATGACCACGTTCATCTGGAATCATATGAACGCGTGGCTGGATAGGGAATGTACGAGACTGTCTTGAGAGTCTTCCCATGCTGGGTGAGGGCAGTGGATCATTGTTTTGCAGCGCGGCTGTCAGTTCATATTCCACTAACTGTATGAGGTCGCGGTAACTGCCGCCTTCATCTACCAAATTACTACCTGAGATTTGGAATGTATCCAGTGCATACCCGTGCTTTGTTGTGTGAATGCGTGCATCCCAAATCGAGAAGCCATGACGCTCAAAGTAAGCACAAATTCTGGCGAAGAGATCTTCTTGGTCTTTGACGTAGACAGCAATTTGCAAGCCTTCGCCAACTGGAGAGAGGCGAGCCCGTACAACTGGAATTTCACTATCCACCTTGTTGTAGAGATGACGTGTAAGCCAGGCAATATCTGCCGTATCTTGACGCAAGAAGAATGCAACATCTAATTGCTTCCATAAATTCTCGTAGGCAGAGTCCTCAATTGCATAGAGACGTAGCTTGGCACGGGATTCTTCTTGATGCTGAGCGAGTTCGGAAGAAGCATCTGGTTTTGCGCCACCCAATACTCGCAAGGTTACGCGATAGAGGTCTTCCAATAGTTTGCCTTTCCAGGCATTCCAGACTTTAGGGCTAGTTCCGCGGACGTCGGCAACAGTTAAAAGATATAGCGCAGTAAGGTGACGTTCATCACCCACCTTTTTAGCAAAGGCTTGGACTATCTCTGGATCGGTAATATCTTGCTTCTGAGCAACTTGACTCATATTCAAGTGTTCTGCAACCAACCATACCAATAACTCGGTATCCGCTTTATCCAAACCATGATCTTTTGCGAACTTACGCATATCTGCTTTGCCAAGCTCGGAGTGATCACCACCACGTCCTTTGGCAATGTCATGAAATAGGGCGGCAATCACCAATAGCCAAGGTTTTTCAAAATGGGCAATCAGGCTACTGCAGAAAGGGAATTCATGGGTATGCTCAACCACCATAAAGCGGCGCACATTACGCAGCACTATCAAGATATGCTGGTCGACTGTGTAAACGTGAAACAAGTCATGCTGCATCTGACCAACAATTTTTCTAAAGGCGGGCAAATAGCGGCCGAGAACACTGGTGCGATTCATGAGCTGGAAGGCCCGACTCACTCCTTCTGGCTCTTTCAGAATCTCAATAAATAGTGCGCGGTTGACTGGATCTTTGCGCCATTTACTATCCATCTTCTGGCGGGCGTTGTATAGCGCTCTAAAGATCGTTGCAGACAAGCTCTTAACATTTGCTGTTTGTGCAAACACCAAAAAGGTTCTCAGAATTTTCTCTGGATGCTTCTGAAATAGTTCGGGGTCGTTGATATCCAAGACACCTTGACGTTCAATAAAGCACTCATTACCTTCACCAGCAATTGCATGAGTTGTTTTGGACTCTTGGGGGAAGAGAAGTGCTTCAATATTTTGTAGCAGCACATCATTTAATTGATTAACCGCTTTAGCTGCCCAATAGTAGCGACGCATGATGGCTTCGCTGGCTAGTCTGGAGGATTCTTCTTTAATCCCCATCGCTGCGGCAAGTGGCGCTTGTAAGTCAAACGCCAATACATCTTGCCTACGCTTTGCAAGGAGATGCAAGTTAGCGCGTAGGGTTTCTAAAAAACGCTGGTTGCGATTGAGTTCAGTTAACTCACGTTGAGTTACCAGGCCAGCAAGGCTAAGATCTTTAAACGTATTGCCTAGGTGCGCTGCTTTACTGACCCAGGAGATGACCTGTAAGTCCCGCAGTCCACCAGAACTCTCTTTGCAATTGGGTTCTAAAGAGTAGGGCGTATCTTGGTATTTGTAATGACGTTGGATTTGCTCTGCTAGCTTGGCCTGAAAGAATGACTTGGGATCTAAAGTCTTTTCATAAACAGATTCAAATTCTTTGAAGAGGGCTTTCTTACCGCAAATGAGTTGTGATTCCAGTAGGGAGGTGCGAACGGTGATGTCTTGCTCAGCCTCAGAGACGCACTCAGCAACGGTTCTAACGGATGAGCCAATCTCTAAGCCAGTATCCCAACATTGCGCTACAAACTTTTCAATCTTGGCGACTAATACTTCTTCGAAGAATTTCTTATCCTCAGGCAGCAGAATCAGAATATCGATATCGGAGTAGGGAAACAGTGCGCCTCTACCGAACCCACCTACCGCTACCAGAGAAGCATCTGTATTTAGGTCACATGAATTCCATAAACTCATCAGGAGTTCATCACTGAGCTTGCTCAATTGCTTGGTTAATCGTCCAACAACTTGATGCTCACGAAAATCAGCATAGACCAACTCTCGAGCAGCTCTTAAGCTAGCAACGTCTGCAATAGGTTTCATCGCTGCGAGAGGTTGACCTATTGCGTTTGAACTAATTGATTAATTAAGCGTTGGCTATGCTTGGTCTAAATGAAAGACCTTTCACACAATCAGGAGCGGGATTGCTACCCTCTGACCAAGTGAGTACCTCAACACCAGTAGCCGTTACCAAAAGCGTGTGCTCCCATTGTGCAGAGAGGCTGCGATCTTTAGTCTTCACTGTCCACTGATCGGGCATGGTGCGAATGTCGCGCTTGCCAGCATTAATCATCGGCTCGATAGTGAAGGTCATGCCTTCTTTCAATTTTTCGCCAGTGCCAGGGCGGCCATAGTGAAGAATCTGAGGGTCTTGATGAAATACCTTGCCAATGCCGTGCCCACAATATTCTCGTACGACGGAGTAACCAGCGTTTTCTGCATGCTGTTGAATGACGTGACCAATATCACCAAGCGATGCACCAGGCTTAACTTGGGCAATGCCAAGCCACATACATTCAAAAGTAATTTGAGTAAGACGTTTCGCTAATACTGAAACTTCACCAACCATAAACATACGGCTGGTATCGCCGTAGTAGCCATCTGGCGTAATCACAGTGATATCGAGATTCACGACGTCACCAGTTTTTAAAATCTTCTCGCCAGGAATGCCATGGCAAATCACATCATTGACTGAAGTGCAGATAGATGCCGGAAAGGGTGGGTAGCCTGGTGGCTGATAGTTCAGCGGGGCTGGAATGGTCTTTTGGACATCGCGCGTGTACTCGTGGCAAATGCGATCCAATTCAGCTGTGCTCACGCCGGCTTTAACGTGCGGGGCTACGTGGTCAAGAACTTCACTGGCTAGGCGGCCAGCCTCGCGCATCCCTTGGATGTCTTTTTCGGCGGTAAATACACTATTCATGCCTTGATTATCAACGACTTGGGGCTTTTTGGCAGAGTCGTAGCGCCTAATTAATAGGCAGATGCACCATTTAACGGCATTTCTGAGTAGCCTTTCTGGTCAAAAACTAGGGGTGGGGTGTCTAGATCATTGATATTTAAGCTATAATTCCGTTCTCAGGTCAATTTAGATCTGAAATCGCGGGTTGAGCCTTCCAGGGTGGCGTTTTTTAGCGCAGCTAGGACTCAATCTTAGAAACGAACCCTTAGGAGAAGTTATGTCAGTAACCATGCGTCAAATGCTGGAAGCCGGTTGCCATTTTGGTCACCAAACCCGTTTCTGGTCCCCAAGAATGGCCCCTTACATTTTCGGCCATCGCAACAAAATTCACATCATCAACTTAGAAAAAACATTGCCAATGTTTCAGGACGCCCTGAAATTTGCAAAACACGTTGCTGCTAATCGTGGAACTATCTTATTCGTTGGTACTAAGCGTCAATCACGCGAGATCATTGCTGAAGAAGCTGCTCGTGCTGGTATGCCTTACATCGACAGCCGCTGGTTGGGCGGTACGCTCACTAACTTTAAAACTGTTAAAGGCTCCCTCAAGCGTTTGAAGGATATGGCAGTTGCTAAAGAAGCTGGCGATTGGGAAAAGCTTTCTAAGAAAGAAGCTTTGACTAACGATCGCGATCTCGACAAGTTGCAAAAAGCGCTTGGCGGTATTCAAGATTTGAACGGCTTTCCTGATGCGATTTTCGTAGTGGACGTTGGCTATCATAAGATTGCCATTACCGAAGCTAACAAGCTTAGTATCCCTGTTATCGCTGTGGTTGATACCAACCACTCACCAGAAGGTATTGATTACATCATTCCTGGTAACGATGACTCCAGCAAGGCTGTTCTTCTCTACGCTCGTGGCATTGCTGACGCAATCCTCGAAGGTAAATCAAACTCTGTTCAAGAAATCTTGACTGCTGTTAAAGAAGGCGAAGAAGAGTTTGTTGAAGAAGGGAAAGCTGAATAATGGCTGCTATTACCGCTGCAATGGTTGGCGAGTTACGCGCCAAGACTGATGCTCCGATGATGGAGTGCAAAAAAGCATTGACTGAAGCTGATGGCGACATGGCTCGTGCAGAAGAAATTTTGCGTGTAAAGCTTGGTAGCAAGGCTGGTAAGGCGGCATCCCGCGTTACTGCTGAAGGTATTGTTGCTTCATCTATTAATGGCACTACAGGTGCTTTGCTTGAAGTGAACTGCGAGACTGACTTTGTTTCAAAGAACGATGATTTCTTGGCATTTACACAAGCCTGCGCAAACCTGATTTCTGAAAAGAATCCAGCTGACGTTGCTGCATTACTTGCATTGCCAATGAATGGTCAAACTGTTGATGAAGTTCGTAGCGCCTTGATCGGTAAGATCGGCGAGAACATCATGCCACGTCGCTTCAAGCGTTTTGCTGGTAGCAACAAGTTGGTTTCTTACCTTCACGGCACTCGTATTGGTGTGATGGTTGAGTTTGAAGGCGACGAGACTGCAGCTAAAGACGTGGCAATGCATATTGCTGCAATGAAGCCAGTGGCTTTGTCGATGGCTGATGTTCCTGCTGAAGCAATTGCTGTTGAGCGTAGTGTTGCTGTTCAAAAAGCTGCTGAGTCTGGCAAACCACCAGAAATCGTTGAGAAGATGGTTGAAGGTTCTATTCAGAAGTACCTCAAAGAGGTTTCTTTGTTGAACCAAACTTTCGTTAAAAACGACAAGCAAACTGTTGAGCAAATGCTCAAGGCCGCCAACACCACAATCAAGGGTTTCACCATGTTTGTTGTGGGTGAGGGCATTGAGAAGCGTCAAGACGACTTTGCAGCTGAAGTTGCTGCTCAGGTTGCCGCTGCTAAAGGCGCTTAATTAGCTCAAAAACTGCTGAGCTTGCCCAGTAAGGCTGTAATACCCAAAAGGGCATGGAAATCTTGGTTTCTATGCCCTTTTGTTTGATCTATGCCAAGCCCTTTATAATTTGGGCAAGTTATTAAAAAGTACTTAAAGATCAATAAGCTAAGCAAGTAAATTGCTTGGCAAATTACGGAAAATAAAACGATGCCAGCCTACAAACGTGTTCTCTTAAAACTCTCTGGTGAAGCCCTCATGGGGGATGATGCTTTTGGCATCAATCCAGTCACTATTGATTCCATGGTGAAAGAAATTGCCGATGTAGTGAATAGCGGTGTTCAGTTGGCAATCGTGATCGGCGGCGGAAATATTTTCCGCGGTGTAGCAGGTGGTGCGGCAGGTATGGATCGTGCAACTGCTGACTACATGGGAATGCTTGCCACTATGATGAACTCACTTGCACTGCAAGATGCTTTGCGCCAAAAAGGTGTTGAAGCGCGAGTGCAATCTGCTCTCAGAATGGATCAAGTAGTTGAGCCTTACATTCGCCCTCGTGCAATTCGTGCATTGACTGAAGGCAAGGTAGTGATTTTTGCTGCAGGTACAGGCAATCCATTCTTTACTACTGATACGGCAGCAGCCTTACGCGGTGCTGAGATGGCGGCAGAGATTGTTCTGAAGGCCACTAAGGTAGACGGTATTTACAGCGCCGATCCAATGAAGGATCCAACGGCTACTCTTTACAAGACAATTACTTTTGATGAGGCCATCATCAAAAACTTGCAAGTGATGGATGCAACTGCTTTTGCATTGTGTCGTGATCGCAAATTACCCATCAAAGTGTTTTCAATTCTCAAGCCAGGCGCATTGATGCGTGTGGTTCAGGGTGAATCTGAAGGCACTTTAGTACACGTTTAATAGGAGGCTTGATGTCCGCAGCAGAAATTAAATCCACTACCGATCAAAAGATGCAGAAGTCTCTTGAGGCTTTGAAATCCAATTTGGCAAAAATTCGTTCTGGCCGTGCAAATCCTGGAATCTTGGAACACATCCAAGTGGATTACTACGGTAACCCAACACCGCTAAGCCAAGTGGCTAGCTTAGGTTTGGCTGACGCTAGAACAATTAACGTTCAACCATTTGAAAAGACCATGGTTGGCGCTATTGAGAAGGCGATTCGTGATTCTGACTTAGGTCTTAATCCCGCCTCCCAAGGTACGGTGATTCGTGTACCAATGCCAGCATTGACAGAAGAGCGTCGTCGCGACTTAACTAAGGTGGTTAAGAACGAGGGTGAAGATGCCAAAATCGCCGTACGTAACTTACGTCGTGATGCCAATGAGCACCTCAAGCGCCTCACTAAAGATAAAGAAATTTCTGAGGATGATGAGCGTCGTGCAACTGATGAGATTCAGAAGATGACCGATCGTACCGTTGTTGAAATCGATAAGATCGTTTCTGAAAAAGAAAAAGAGATCATGACGGTTTAATCGTCAGATTCATTTTTTATTATTCGCTTCATGATCCAGCACACTAGCTCAACCTTAGTTGTTCCCGAGGTGAGCGCTATTCCTCGCCATGTTGCCATCATCATGGATGGTAACGGGCGCTGGGCTAGTAAGCGTTTCATGCCGCGGGTAGCGGGGCACTCAGAAGGATTGGGCGCAGTACGAAAGATTGTTCAAGAGTGTCGTCGTCTCGGCGTTGAATACCTTACTGTATTTGCATTTAGCTCTGAAAATTGGCGCCGGCCACCAGAAGAGGTCGGTTTTTTAATGAAGCTGTTCCTCAAGTCATTAAAAAGTGAAGTCTCTCGTCTCGCTGAAAACGATATTGCCTTACGCCTCATTGGTGACCTTAGCCGCTTTGACTCAGCGATTCAGGAAATGGTGCAATTCTCTGAAGAAAAAACTGCTGGCTGCAAAAGTTTAACTTTTACGATTGCCGCTAACTATGGTGGTCGTTGGGATATTTTGCAGGCGATGCGCCAATGTTTGGCTGCTAATCCTGGTTTAAAGCCGGAGCAAGTATCAGAGGAGTTATTGCAACCCCATTTATCCATGGCGTATGCTCCAGAACCAGATTTGTTTATTCGTACTGGTGGCGAGCAAAGGGTCAGCAACTTCTTGCTATGGCAATTGGCCTATACCGAGTTGTATTTCACGGATATCCTTTGGCCTGATTTTGATGAGGCTGAATTGCATAAAGCGTTTGACTGGTTTAGTCAGCGCGAGCGTCGTTTTGGACGCACTAGTGCTCAACTGGCTTCCGAGCCCTTGAGCGACGCAGTTTAAGTACTCTCACCCTCTTATGCTAAAAACCCGAATCATTACTGCCACCATCTTGATGGCAGTGCTATTGCCCATCTTATTTTTACTGCCCCCAATCTGCTTAGGCGGATTTTTTCTTGTAGCGTTAGTTGCAGCTGCTTGGGAATGGAGTCGCATGATTGCCCCCGAGGCAAAAAAGGCGGCATGGCTCTATGCTGCCTTTTGTTTAGCCATCATTTTGTTTTTGCTGGCTACTCAGGCGATTTCATGGCAGTTCTCTCTGCTCATGATGGCAGTCCTATTTTGGTTCTTTCTGGCACCATTTATTTTGGCAAAGGGGATGAACCTCTCGCTCCAAAAATTCAAACCTTTCTATAGCATTCTGGGTTTAATCATTCTTCCAGCCACTTGGTTTGCTTTGGTCTTTTTACGCGAGCTAGGCTTAGTCTTTTTATTGAGTAGCATGGCTTTGGTTTGGATTGCTGATATTGGTGCTTGCTTTGTTGGTAAAGCGTTTGGCAAACATAAGTTGGCTGTGAATATCAGTCCTGGAAAGTCGATTGAGGGAGCCCTAGGCGGCCTAGTTCTTTGCTATCTCTATGCATTTTTATGTGTGGTCTATTTGCCTCTAGGTGATACCTTATTTGGTGCTTGGGCCATTCGATTTGGTTGGGTGCCAATGTTCTTGATGGTTACCGTATTAGCGGCGTTCAGCATCTTTGGTGATTTGTTTGAGTCTCAGTTGAAGCGCTTAGCTGGCGTCAAAGACAGCAGTCATTTGTTGCCTGGCCATGGCGGCGTTTTAGATCGGGTTGATGCCCTCATCCCAACAATGCCAATTGCCGCATTACTAGCTGGATTGATTTGATGCCTCTTAAACAGATTGCTATCCTAGGATCTACGGGATCGATTGGCGTTAATACCTTAGACGTCATTCGTGCTCATCCTGATCGCTTCGAGGTGGTCGCTTTGACTGCTGCTAAGCAGATTGAACGTCTAGCTGAGCAATGTATTGAGTTCAAGCCGACTATCGCAGTGGTGGCTGACGCTGAGGGCGCCGCTAAGCTGACTCAACTCCTACAAGCAAAAAAGATCGCGACTCAAGTTCTGTATGGGCCTGAGGCATTAGCAAGAGCCATCACCGAATCAGGATGCGATACCGTTATGGCAGCGATTGTGGGTGCGGCTGGCCTAGTGCCGGCCCTGGCTGCGGCAAAAGCAGGTAAGCGGATATTGTTGGCTAATAAAGAAGCACTGGTGATGTCAGGTAATTTATTTATGCAAGCCATGCAAGTTGGCGGCGGAGAATTGCTGCCCATCGACAGTGAGCACAACGCGATCTTTCAATGTCTGCCAGATCGCTTTACAAAAAATCCATCTGCGCATTTAGGCGTTGAGGAGCTTTGGTTAACTGCCTCTGGTGGACCATTCAGAGATAGACCGCTTGTAGATTTATCCGGCATTACACCTGAGCAAGCTTGTGCACACCCAAACTGGGTGATGGGTAGAAAAATTTCAGTTGATTCAGCGACCATGATGAATAAAGGCTTGGAAGTGATCGAAGCTTATTGGTTGTTTGGCTTGCCGCTAGAAAAGATTAAGGTATTAATTCATCCGCAGAGCGTAGTGCACTCGATGGTGCATTATCGTGATGGCTCAGTGCTCGCGCAAATGGGTCAGCCTGATATGCGCACTCCCATTGCTTATGGTCTTGCCTGGCCTGAACGCATCGATGCTGGTGTTGCCCCTTTAAATCTGACCCAGTTGAGTGGCCTCAGTTTCACTGAACCAAATTTTGCTCAATTCCCCTGCCTTAGCTTGGCCTTTGCTGCGGCAAAAGCAGGGGGCACCACTCCCGCTGTTTTGAATGCGGCGAACGAAGTTGCTGTGGCCGCTTTCTTGGATGATGGCTTGCCATACTTAAGCATTCCTAATGTAGTGGAGCACTGCTTAAATGCCTTGCCTTCAGTTGCTGCGAGCTCCCTGGAAACGATTCTTGAGGCTGATGCTCTGGCTCGTCGCACTGCGAATGATTTCATTCGCGATATCAAAAGATAGATCGGCGATTTGTGAAGGCTTTAATCACTCTTGCTTCATTCTTAGTCACCTTAGGTGTGCTGGTCAGCTTTCATGAGTATGGTCATTTTTTAGCAGCCCGTTTATGCGGCGTCAAAGTACTTCGTTTTGCTTTGGGTTTTGGCAAGCCATTATTTACTTTTCGCGCCAGGAGCGGTACTGAGTGGGTTGTAGCTTCAATCCCTTTAGGTGGCTATGTCAAATTATTGGATGGCCGCGATAGTCAGCAAAGTATTTCGGCGCAGGATCGCCTTCATTCTTTTGATGTAAAGCCGCTTTGGCAACGATCTGTCATTGTGGCTGCTGGACCATTTGCTAATTGCCTTTTGGCAGTCATCTTATTTTCGATCATTTACGTCACAGGCGTACCTCAGTTGCCGGCAAAACTTCAGACCCCCCTGAGCAATCGATTGCTGCCAAACTAGGCGTAGCAGCAGGCGATCAAGTGATTGGTTGGCAATCGCTGCCATCTGACTATAGCGGCGCCCCAATTCTTGAGGAGTTTGATCCAGTTCCAAGTTGGAATGCACTGCGTTGGCAGCTTTTAGACGCCGTAACTGGAGAGCAGGGCTTCGCCCTGGAAATGCAGGATGTTTCTGGTGGGCGTCATATTAAATCCTTTAGACAGAGTGATTTACCGCCAGTTACACCAGAATCAGACCCACTTCAAGCGCTGGGCTTGTTTCCCCAGATCAACCCGGCTTCAGAGTGGAATCAGCTCAAATTGGGTCCTATCGATGCCCTCGGCTTTGCTAGTCAGCGGGTCTATTTGATAAGTAAGGTCTCGGCGAGGCTCATGGTGGGTTTATTTACCGGCAAAACGACCTTAAAACAGCTTGGCGGACCCCTTAGTATTGCCGATATGGCTGGGAAGTCTGCTCAGGTCGGCTGGCAGCCATTTGTAGCCTTTTTGGCCCTCATGAGCATCAGCATTGGACTCTTGAATTTAGTGCCCTTACCAATGCTAGATGGGGGTCAGCTCCTGTATGATGCATGGGAGTTGGTTGCTGGTAAGCGAATTTCAATATCTCTACAGGAAAAGCTCCAAAAAGTGGGTTTTTTGCTGCTGATAGGTCTTTCCTTGCTAGCCTTGTTTAACGATTTGCAACGCTACCTTTCACCTTGAATTTTTTGACCTCTTCTTTTCGCACCGCAACTCGATTTATTGCTCAAGTCGTTCTTATTGTTGCGGCAGGTTTTTGTGTAAACGCACAAGCAGCCGATACCTTCGTTATTAAAGACATTCGAATTGAAGGTTTGCAGCGTGTGGAGCCTGGCACTGTATTTAGTTATCTGCCGGTTCAGGTAGGCGACACATTCTCTGAAGAGAAGAGTGCTGAGGCCATTAAGGCGCTATACAGCACTGGCTTTTTCCGAGATGTGCAAATTCAGGCTCAGGGTAACGTCTTGATTGTGATCGTCGAAGAGCGTCTTACCATCTCCCGAATTGAGTTTACGGGCATGAAGGAGTTTGATGTAGAGGTTGTTCGGAAGTCGCTCAAAGCTGTCGGGGTTGCTGAAGCTCGCTTCTATGACAAAGCTTTGATTGACAAAGCAGAGCAAGAGCTGAAGCGACAGTATGTTGGCAAGGGCATGTATGCAGCCGAGGTAGTTGCAACCGTTACCCCAATAGAGCGCAATCAAGTTGCGATTTATTTCAATATCGATGAAGGCCCTGTAGCCAAGATCCAAGAGATCAATTTCATTGGTAATAACGTGTTTAGTGAGAGCACCCTCAAGAGCCAGGTGCAGTTGAAAACTGGTGGCTGGCTTTCTTGGTATAGCAAAGACAATTTGTATTCCAAGCAAAAACTCACGGCTGACTTAGAGAATATTCGCTCTTACTATCTCAATCGCGGTTACCTTGAGTTTGTGATTGAGTCAACTCAGGTTTCTATTACCCCCGATAAAAAAGGTATCTATCTCACGATTAGTATTCGTGAAGGCAATAAGTTCACAGTCAAAAATGTTCGTCTAGCTGGTGAGTTGTTGGGCAAAGAGGCTGAGCTAATTCAGCTTGTCAGTCTTAAGCCAGGCGATACCTTCTCATCCGCTAAGTTGACTGAGAGTACTAAAGTCATTGCAGAAATTCTAGGCTCATACGGTTATGCGTTTGCAACCATTAATCCACAACCAGACATTCGTCGTGAATTAAGTGAAGTAGACTTGACTTTAGTGGTTGATCCGGGTCGTCGCGTATATGTTCGCCAGGTCAACGTTACTGGTAATGCTAAGACTCGTGACCTGGTGATTCGTCGCGAGATGCGGCAGTTTGAAAGCTCTTGGTTCGACAGCGAAAAGATTGACCTGTCTAAAAAGCGTTTGGGTCGCTTAGGTTATTTCATGGAGACTGATATATCTACGCAAGATGTTCCAGGATCTGCGGATCAGGTTGATGTGAACGTGAAGGTCACCGAGAAGCCCACTGGTGCAATTACTCTGGGTGCCGGTTTCTCATCTACTGAGAAGTTGATTCTTTCCGCTGGTATTAATCAAGAAAATGCCTTCGGTACCGGTACTGCAGTCGGATTGAATATCTCCCTCGATAAGATTAATCAAAGTTTGGCTTTATCAAACTATGACCCTTACTTCACTGAGGATGGTATTAGCCTCTTCACCGATTTGTACTACCGCTCATCCAAGCCGCTGCACTACACAGGTGATCCTGATTACCAAATCAAATCTGTTGGTAGCAATATCAAGTTTGGCGTTCCCTATACCGAAGTGGACAGGGTCTTCTTCGGTGCTGGCTTTGAGGTGTTCCAAATCCAGTCCAGTATTAACACGCCAACACCATATTTGAATTACATGCAGGACTATGGCATTGCTGCCCCAGGCTATCCTGCAACACTCAACACTTACAACATTCCAATCACAATTGGTTGGTCACGTGATGGTCGAGATAGCGCGCTGATTCCATCAACAGGTTCTTTGCAGCAACTGAATGCTGAAGTGGGTACGCCGGTTGGAAATATGATGTTCTACCGCCTGTTTGGTCAATATCAAAAATATCACTCTTTCTCAAAGGGTAATATCCTGTCCTTTAACGGAGAGGTTGGCTACGGTGAAGCATGCGGTAAGTACCCATTCCCGATTACCAAAAACTACTATGTGGGTGGTATTGGATCTGTTCGAGGCTACGCTCCAGGATCACTTGGACCTACCTACGTCAATACCTATACCGGTCTGAATCAACCTACCGGCGGTCAGTCCAAAATTGTCAGCAACGTTGAGTACACCGTCCCAGTTCCCGGCTCTGGCGTTGATAAAACCTTGCGCGTATTTGGCTTCGTAGACGGTGGTAATGTTTATAACGAAAATATCAATCTCGTCTTGCGATATTCTTATGGCTTAGGTTTATCATGGATATCACCACTTGGCCCACTAAAATTCAGTTACGGTATTCCAATCAAGTTGTTACCAACGGATAATATCCAGCGTTTGCAGTTCCAAGTTGGTACAGCGTTTTAATTGTTTAAGGAAAGTTTATGAATCTTCATCATTCTTCAAAATGGATTCAATACAGCTTAATTGCTGTTTCTTCACTAATCGCTTTGCCGCAGGCATTTGCGCAAGATGCCGGCACTCGCGTTGCGGCTGTGAACGTTGAAAAAGTATTCAACGAATCGGATATGGCTAAAGCAAGTCAGACTAAGTTACAAAATGAATTTCTGAAGCGTCAGAATGAGATTCGTAGTAGCGCCGAAAGAATTAAGGCTACAGCAGAAAAATTAGATCGCGATTCAGCGGTGATGTCTGAGGCGGATCGTGTTCGTCGTCAGCGCGAGTTAGTTGATCAAGATCGTGAGCTGCAACGCAAACAACGCGAATACACGGAAGATCTGAATCAGCGTAATTTTGAAGAGCGTGCCAAGATTGCTGAAAAAGCAAACCAAGCCCTCAAGCAAATCGCTGACCAAAGAAAAATTGATGTCATTATTCAAGATCCAGCCTATGCCAATCCTAAGGTTGATGTAACTGATGATGTCATCAAGGCTTTGAATAGTCTCAAGTAAGTTTTATGCCCACCGCCATCGAGCTGGCCGAACAGTTTCAAGTAAGCTTGGTGGGGGATGGCTCCCTCGCGCTTCAGGGTCTCGCTCCGCTCGAGCGAGCTCAATCTAGTCAGATCTCCTTTCTCTCAAATCCGTTATACCGTCAACAGGCTAGCGATAGTGTTGCTGGTGGGTTGATTGTTAATCAAGCTGATGCGGATTTTCTTCAGGCAAATCCTGGGAGTGGCTCAGTAGGGCGCGTCTATTTTGTTTCCAAGAATCCGTACGCTACTTTTGCCAGAATGGCGCAGTACTTTGCCAAGACCTTGGCTCCCGTTTATGCGCCTGGAGTGCACCCTAGCGCTGCCATTGATTCTTCTGTAACTATTCCTGCTTCATGTCACATTGGTCCGTTTGTCCAAATCGGCCCCGGCGTGAAATTGGGCGAGCGGGTTGTGTTATTGGGCAATACTTCTATTGGTAGAAATTCCGCTATTGGCAATGACGCTTTAATCTACCCAAATGTATCCGTTTATTCAGAAACCACCATAGGCGAACGCTGTATTATTCATAGTGGTGCTGTGATTGGTGCGGATGGCTTTGGCTTCGCTCCTGATTTTTCTGCAACTAGTGCTGAGTGGGTCAAGATCCCGCAAACTGGTGCTGTAGTGATTGGTAATGATGTTGAAATCGGTGCGTCAACCACTATCGATCGTGGTGCCATGAGTAATACCATCATAGGCAATGGAACTAAGATTGATAACCAAGTTCAGATTGCTCATAACGTAGTGGTGGGCAACTGTTGCGTGATTGCGGGTTGTGCTGCTATCTCTGGTAGTACCAAAATTGGTAACTTCTGCATCATTGGTGGTGCCGCCAATTTTGCAGGTCATCTCACCATTGCTGATAAAACCACTGTTTCTGGAAATACCTCCATTATTCGCTCTATCACAGAGCCGGGCCAGCACTTCACGGGCGTTTACCCTTCAATGCTTCATGGCGCCTGGGAGAAAAATGCAGCTATTTTGCGTGGCCTCGATAAAATACGTCAACGCTTACGTTTATTAGATAAATCTAAATAAATTCGTCACCATATTAAAAAATTAAAAACTTTATCCAGTAGGTAAATACATGAGCAAACCCATCGCTATCGACAGCAATCAAATTTTGAAGTTGTTACCACACCGCTATCCTTTTTTATTGGTTGATCGCGTGTTGGAGATTGAGCCTCGCCAAAGTATTACTGCACTTAAGAATGTCACTATGAACGAGCCATTTTTTCAGGGACACTTTCCAGATTTTCCGATCATGCCGGGTGTTTTAATTATTGAGGCACTTGCTCAAACCGCTGCCCTTCTTACTTTTTCAGAAGTGCGCGAAGAAAACGCTATCTATTACTTTGCCGGTATTGATGGTGCTCGCTTTAAGAAACCAGTATTGCCTGGCGACCAGCTGATCATGACGGCTAAGCTAGAGCGTGAACGTGCAGGTATCTACAAGTTTCAAGTAAAAGCCACTGTTGACGGTGAACTTGCTGCTGAAGCAAATATTACTTGTGCTGTTCGTACGAAAGGCGCGCAATGACTCGGATTCATGCATCCGCTGTAGTTGATAGCAAGGCAGAGATCGCTAGCGACGTAGAGATTGGCCCATATTCCGTTATTGGACCAAATGTCAAAATTGGTGCTGGTAGCAGGATCGGATCTCATACTGTGATCGAGGGTTACACCACGATCGGTAAAGAGAATAATTTTGCACACTTTGCGGCTATTGGCGGCGCCCCTCAGGATATGAAATACCGTGGTGAGCCAACACAACTAATTATTGGTGACCGCAATACGATTCGTGAGTTCACGACTATCCATACTGGTACCTCTCAGGATGAAGGCATTACCCGCATTGGCGATGACAACTGGATCATGGCATATGTGCACATTGCGCATGATTGTCAAATTGGTAACCACACGATTTTCTCGAGCAACGCGCAAATTGCCGGTCATGTGAAGGTGAGTGACTGGGCGATTATGGGCGGCATGTCTGGTGTGCATCAATTTGTCCGCATCGGTCAACACGCCATACTGGGTGGTGCATCTGCATTAGTGCAAGATATTCCACCATTTGTGATTGCAGCTGGAGATAAGGCTTCTCCACATGGGATTAACGTAGAAGGCCTCAAGCGTCGGGGTTTCTCCAGCGAAACGATTTCTGCGCTACGTCAGGCTTATAAGGTGCTCTATAAAGACGGCCTCAGCTTCGAAGAGGCTAAGGTGGGGATTCGGAAGATGGCGCAAGCTAGTGCATCGGATGCCGCTACTGCAGAAAAGCTGACCGAGTTCCATGACTTTATTGCCGCTTCTACCCGCGGCATCATTCGATAGAGTCAATCGAGTGCCTAAACTTGCTTGTGTTGCCGGAGAGCCTTCGGGTGACTTGCTGGCAGCGCCAGTATTGAGTGCGCTAAAGCAGATCCCTGACACTTCCTGTCTAGAGGTCTATGGTATTGGTGGCCCACGTATGCAGGCAGAGGGCCTGAGATCAGATTGGCCGATGGAGACCCTGAGTGTTCGCGGTTACGTTGAGGCTATCAAGCAACTGCCTGCTATTCTAAAATTGCGTAAGGAACTCATTAGCAATCTCACTGGAGAAGGTCGCCCTGATGTGTATTTGGGTATTGATGCGCCGGACTTCAATTTAGGTGTTGAGTTGGTTTTGCGAAAAGCGGGCATACCCACTTTGCACTTCGTATCGCCATCGATTTGGGCCTGGAGAGCGGGGCGTATTACGAAGATTAAGCAAGCAGTAGAGCGTATGCTCTGCATCTTTCCCTTCGAAACTGAGATTTATGAACGTGCTGGCATTAGCACAACTTATATTGGCCATCCGCTAGCAAGCGAGATTCCGCTAGAGCCAAATTCGGTAATGGCTAAGCAAAGGATAGAAAAAATCCTAAGCCTGCCAGTCAATACATTAGATGGAATCGTGGTTTCTGTTCTACCGGGTAGCAGGAGTTCAGAGATTGAGCTCATTGCGCCAGTATTTTTTGAGACGATGGCAGAGCTTACGAAGCGCATGCCGGGGCAAGCGATTCATTTTGTCATTCCGGTTGCTACGCCGCGCTTGCGTGCACCGCTGGAAGCTTTACTCAAAAATACCCTTGAGAAATATCCAGACCTTCAGATCCATTTAATTGATGGTGAGGCGGATGCAGTCCTAGAAGCTGCTGATGTTGTGTTGATTGCCAGTGGTACCGCAACATTGCAGGCGGCGCTCTGGAAAAAGCCGATGGTGATCTCCTATAAGGTACCTTGGTTAACCGCACAGATCATGAGGCGACAAGGTTACTTGCCCTACGTAGGTTTGCCGAACATTCTCTGTGGCGAGTTCGTTGTCCCTGAGCTTCTGCAAGATGATGCGACTCCAAGCAAATTAGCTGATGCCTTACTAGTCTGGTTAAACAGCCCTAGTAAGGTTGGTCAGTTGAGAGCTCGCTTTGCAGCAATGCATGAGACCTTACGTAGGCCAACAGGTTTATTGGTTGCTCAGGCTGTGGCACAAACAATTACTGCCAATAAAAATCGGATCACTGTGTGAGCATGATTTGGGTATGTGGTGTTGACGAGGCAGGGCGTGGTCCATTAGCGGGGGCGGTGGTCGCTGGCGCTGTCGTTCTTGATCCCGAAAATCCTATTACTGGTTTAAAAGATTCTAAGAAGTTATCAGCAGCGAGACGCGAGTTTTTGTTTGAGCAAATTCAGCTCAAGGCAAAAGCCTGGGGGATTGGCGAAGCGAGTCCAGCTGAGATTGAAGAGATCAATATTTTGCAAGCGACGATGCTCGCAATGCGCCGTGCAATTGAAGATCTCACCACACGTTTGGGCGGCTGGCCAGATAAAGCTTTAATCGATGGCAATCGCTGTCCCGAGCTTCCAATCTCAGCAGAAGCTATTGTGAAGGGTGATACCAAAGAGCCGGCAATTTCAGCGGCATCGATCTTGGCTAAGGTGACACGCGATCGCCAAATGATGGCCTTGCATGAATTGCATCCTCAGTATGGCTTTGCCCAACACATGGGATATCCCACAGAAGCGCATTTCGCAGCGCTAAAAGAATTTGGTGCCTGCGATCAGCATCGTCGTAGCTTTTCTCCTGTTCGCAATGTCTTAGCCCTGCATAGCTGATAATCCCAATTATGAAAATGGAATTTATCAGCTCAAAAGACAATTCCCTGTTTAAGGAGATACGTCAATTACAAGCCACCGGCCCCAAAGGTCAGAAGGCGAGATTTGCTTGTGGTCAGGCTTTGCTAGAAGGCATTCATTTAGTGCAAACCTGGGTAGGCAATTCAGGACTCAAGACCTTAATTACCTCAGAGTTAGGTTTACAAAACCCAGAGATTGCTCAAGCTGTATATGACCATGTAGAAATTTGTCTTGATACTCGGGTTTATCAGCTGGATAAAGGCTTATGGGAATTGCTCAGTGATTTGGTAAATGCTCCGCAAATTGCGGGATTGCTGGATCTTCCTGATACTGCATTAAACCCCCAAAAGTCGGTTGCGACGATTTCTGGCGATGTGATTATTTTGGATCGTATTCAGGATGCTGGGAATGTGGGCTCTATTTTGCGCACAGCAGCAGCTGGCTTTACTCAAGTAATCGCATTAACGGGTTGTGCCCATCTGTGGTCAAGCAAGGTATTGCGGGCTGGTATGGGTGCTCATCGTTTGCTAGATCTGTATGAGGGTTGGTCAACCCCACAAGTGCTGAGCGCGGTAACAGCGCCTTTACTAGCTGTAACTGCTGATGGTGAGTTAGATCTCTTCAATATGCCCAAGGTATTGATTCATCCAGTTGCTTGGGTGATGGGAAGTGAAGGACAGGGCATTTCTGAAGACCTGATGGCTCAGGCTAAAGGCGTATCAATCCCAATTGATCCAAGAGTTGAATCGCTCAATGTATCGACTGCTGCAGCAGTTTGCTTGTTTGAGACCCTCAGGGTGAGGCGCGCTTAGGCAGCAGTCTTTACTCGATTATCTGCTTTCGGCTAACAAGAGTCGTTGTATTTCAGGTGAGTACTTATGACATCTGTATTCACCAGCGTGATGAGCAGGCATAATCTGAAATGATAAAAACTAGCCCTGCAGCAAACCCAAGGCTACCAATCAATAAAGAGTTATGAAATTCTTAAACATAAAGTCTTCATGCATTTTCATAGCTGCTTTGCTTGGGGCAAGTTGCAACGCTCTTGGCCAGACTTGCTCCAATCCAAATGCCTCCGTAGCCGCTGGTCAGACCTGTAGCTCGGGTGTTACATTGACTAGCAATCCATCGTCAGTGCAAGTCTTACTGGGTGGTGAAATTACTAATAGTGCTGGCGTTACAGCTTTGAGTATTAGTGCTAGTGCAAACTCAACCATTGTCAATGACGGTGTTATTTTGGGTGGGATTGCCTCTGGTGTTGCAAGTACTGGGGGGTATGGAGTTAGTGGCGCAATACTTTCAACCATTTTTTCTGTTGTTAATACCGGCAGTATTACTGGTGGAGCTGCTAGTGGCAATGGATCGACTGGTGGTTATGGTTTTAGTTCATGGGGTAATTTGAGCGGCATTACCAATTCGGCGTCGATAACTGGAGGTGCTGGAAGTTCCAGCGATAGCAATACTTTTGGGGGTTATGGGCTCTTTACTAATGGCGCCTCTACCACTGCATTTATTAATAACTCCGGAAGTATCGCCGGCGGAAATGCCATTGGAACTAGTACGGCAAATACCTACGCTGGGAGTGGATTTAATAATAATTCTCAGACGATTACCTTGCTTACCAATAGTGGCAGTATCACTGGCGGAAATGCGAGTGGGGGTACTAATAACGCGGGTGGAACTGGAATTGATAACAGTCGCATCATCACAACCCTAACAAATACTGGAAGCATTACTGCTGGCACCGTTTCTGGCGTCTCCACCACCATCGGATATGGAATTCGAAACTCCGGCACTATCACAACTCTAAATAATGCTCAGGGTGGAAATGCCTCAACTGCTGCAACAACGGCACTTACTTATAAATTTGAGCTACCTGCAAATTACAATATCATCATTAATAATGCTGCTAACTATGGCCAATTATTCGGAACCAGCCTTACTGGTTCAATGATTTTTGGCATCTACTCTGGCTCTACAATCAACAAGGGCACATACTCTTCAGTGCTCTCAGGGGTTGCATCTTCAAACCTTGGTGGTAACGTCAGGAAATTACAATGGCTTTACCTGGGTGCTGATTAATTCCTCTGGAAGTGTTTGGGACTTAGTCATTAATGGTGCCTCAACCACTGACACACAACAATCTCTCGTCAATACTGCTTCAGCCCTGCAAAATACTTTCACCCTACAAAACACTGTTCTCGCCAATAGCTTCTCTTATGACTGTAATGTGTTTGGCGCTAATAATGTATGCGTCTCCGCTGGCGGTCGTAATACTGCCGTATCAGCAGCCAATGGTTTAAATAATACCAGCGCATTATTGATTGCCGCTTATCGTGTAATACCATCAGTTCGTGTAGGCGCTTACGCAGATCAGAACTTGTCTGTGAATAATGCAGGCTCTACAGTGAACTTGGGTAACAACACACCACTCATTGGTCTCTTTGGTGCCTGGAATGAACGCTTAGATGGCAAGGGTGCCGAAGTCAAGATCTCTGCTGCTTATGGGCAAAAGAATACTACCGTTACTCGTCCTGTAGTGGGTACTTCTGAAGCAGGTTCCGGCTCATCCCAACTTAATAGCCAAGGCGCGCAAGTAGTAGCTAAGTATGGCTTTGGTGTTGTTGAGAACGTTATCGTGAGTCCATATGTTGGTATGCGTTATACACAAAACAATATGGGCGGCTATATAGAAGGCGCATCTGCCACTGTTACTGCGCCACTGGCCTACTCATCACTCAATACCAATGCAACAACAGCACTAGCTGGTGTTGGCGCTCAATACAGGTTCATCCCGCAAGCGACTCTCTTTGCTAGCGCTGGCGTTGAAACAGATACCAACACCAGCAACGGCACTTACTCAGCAACTGGAATAGCTGGGCTAACTCCGATTAATTTCAATGCCAATCCAGTAAAGACTCGCCCAACAGCAACGCTAGGGGCTACCTATGATGTTGAGAAGAATCAACGCATCGGATTGACTGGAATCTATCGTCAAGAACCATATCAAGCCGTCTCTACAACCACTGTGATGGCGACTTATACGATTGGTTTGTAAGTAAAGCCGATTAGATTTAGATAAGAAACCCGCTTCGGTGGGTTTTTTTGTTTTCTGCCGCCGTCGCTTATGGGTCGAAAGTAGACCTTGAAGAATACTTTTCTAGCCTAGTATTGTTTTGTCCGACTTAATAGATTGCAATACAGTGGTAGCAATCTCTTCAATCGATTTACTGGTTGTAGCTACCCAAGGAATAGATTCTTTTTTCATCATGGCGGTGGCTTCATTGATTTCATAGCGACAGTTTTCTAACTTGGCATAGTTACTGCCTGGGCGTCGCTCATTGCGGATCTCGGATAAGCGTTCAGCATCAATCATTAAGCCAAAAATCTTATTGCGATAGGGAATCAAATCTTTTGGTAATTGCCCACGTTCAAAATCTTCAGGAATGAGGGGGTAGTTAGCTGCTTTCATCCCATATTGCATTGCTAAATATAGGCTAGTTGGTGTTTTGCCTACCCGAGAAATGCCCACCAAAATAACATCAGCCTCGGCGAGGTTCTTGTTTGATTGACCATCATCGTGTGCTAAGGAGTAATTGATGGCCTCAATACGGTTTTTATAGGCCTCAGTATCTGCATTGTGATGAAGGCGGTTCATGGCATGGGTCGATTTAACGCCCAGCGCTTGTTCCAAAGGGGCCACGAAGGTCTGAAACATATCCAGAATCAAGCCATTAGCCTTGCCGACAATCTTGTTAAGCTCGGGATTCACCAAAGTGGTGAAAACAATGGGCTGAACCCCATATTTCGAGGCTGCCTGATTGATGCTGGAAACGGCATCATGCGCTTTTTCAGGGCCTATCTACAAAAGGTACCCGAATGTGCTTAAAAATGGCCTCAAATTGGGCCAAAATCGACTGACTGAAGTTTTCGGCGGTAATTCCGGTGCCATCACAGAAACGATAAAAACAATACGGGCTTGGGTAGACATGAGATTGGCCTAAAAAGTCGTGGTCAGCACTACAATATGAAGTTAATGAAGTATGTCGTATTGTATTCGGCCGCTCGACCAGTTTCCTTATCTGAGAGTATTTTATGTCCAACCAACAGCAACAAAGTAGCAACGTAGTCAATGCCTATGTTTTGCCTTTTGAGCAACTCCGGATGACCGATGTTGAGTCAGTCGGTGGTAAAAACGCCTCACTCGGTGAAATGATTTCTCAGTTGTCATCTACGGGTGTACGTGTACCTACTGGATTTGCAACGACCTCATTGGCATTTCGTGATTTCTTAGAGCACAACAATCTGACTGAGCACATCCAGAAGCGTTTGGAGAGCCTGAATATTGATGATGTGCGTGCTCTAGCTGAAGCTGGTAAAGAGATCCGCGGCTGGATTGAAACTGCCCCGTTTCAACCACGTCTTGACGAAGAGATTCGTACGGCATTTAAAAAATTAGATGATTCTGGCAAAGGCTCTTTTGCAGTGCGATCCTCTGCAACTGCAGAAGATTTACCTGATGCTTCATTTGCTGGACAGCAAGAAACTTTCTTGAACGTCGAGGGTATTGATGATGTTCTGAAGAAGATTCGTGAAGTATTCGCATCCTTGTATAACGATCGTGCGATTTCTTACCGCGTTCACAAGGGTTTTGCTCATGCTGAAGTGGCCTTATCTGCTGGTATCCAACGTATGGTGCGCTCAGACCTAGGCGCAGCTGGCGTGATGTTTACTCTGGATACCGAATCTGGCTTTGAGAATGTCGTATTCATCACTTCTAGCTATGGCTTAGGTGAGACGGTAGTGCAGGGTGCAGTTAACCCAGATGAGTTCTACGTATTCAAAACGACATTGGCACAAGACAAGAAGGCGATTATTCGCCGCTCTTTAGGCTCCAAGTTAATTCAGATGCAATTCGCCCCAGCAGGTTCTGCTGAGAAGGTGATGACTGTGGATGTGGCTCCAGAAAAACGCAATCGTTTTTCATTAGAAGATGCAGACATCACTGAGTTAGCAAAATATGCCGTCATTATTGAGAAGCACTACGGTCGTCCAATGGATATCGAGTGGGGTAAAGATGGTCAAGATGGCCGTATTTATATTCTGCAAGCACGTCCAGAGACGGTGAAGAGTCAGGCTGCTGGTCAAGTGGAGATGCGTTACAAACTCAAGGGCGCCTCTAAGGTTCTGGCCAAAGGTCGTGCAATTGGTCAAAAGATTGGTGCAGGTCCAGTACGAGTAATTCGCGATCCAAGCGAGATGGATCGTGTACAGCCAGGTGACGTCTTGGTTGCGGATATGACTGACCCTAACTGGGAGCCAGTCATGAAGCGCGCTTCCGCGATTGTGACTAATCGCGGCGGCCGTACTTGTCACGCAGCGATTATTGCTCGTGAGTTGGGTGTTCCAGCGGTGGTCGGTTGCGGAGATGCGACTGAGCATTTGCAAGACGGCATGATGGTTACTGTCTCTTGCGCAGAAGGCGATGAAGGTCACATTTATGATGGCTTGATTGAAACTGAAGTGACTGAAGTATCTCGTGGAGTATTGCCAGAGATCCCAGTTAAGATCACCATGAATATTGGTAATCCTCAGTTAGCGTTCGATTTCTGCCAAATCCCAAATGCGGGTGTTGGCCTGGCTCGTCTTGAGTTCATCATCAATAACTACATTGGAGTGCATCCACGTGCTGTATTGGAGTACCCAAACATTGATCCCGATCTCAAGCGCGCTGTTGAAAGTGTTGCTCGTGGCTATGCAAGCCCACGTCAGTTCTATGAAGATAAATTGGTTGAGGGTGTGGCAACGATTGCTGCCGCTTTCTATCCAAAACCAGTAATCGTTCGCTTGTCTGACTTTAAGTCAAACGAGTACAAAAAACTGATCGGCGGTTCACGTTATGAGCCGGATGAAGAGAATCCAATGCTGGGTTTCCGTGGCGCTTCCCGTTACGTATCAGCAGATTTCGGCGAAGCCTTTGCCTTAGAGTGCGCCGCAATGAAGCGTGTTCGTGAAGATATGGGCTTGGATAACGTTGAGATCATGGTTCCATTTGTCCGTACCATTAAGCAAGCTGAGCGCGTGATCGATATGATGGCGAAGTTTGGCCTCAAGCGTGGCGAAAAAGGTTTACGCCTAATCATGATGTGCGAGATTCCTTCCAATGCAATTTTGGCCGATCAATTCCTCGAGCATTTTGATGGATTTTCAATCGGTTCAAACGATATGACTCAGTTAACACTGGGTCTAGATCGTGACTCCGGTATGGAATTGCTGGCAATTGACTTTGATGAGCGCGATCCTGCGGTTGAGTTCATGATTACCCGCTCCATTGAGGCTTGCCGTAAGCAAAATAAATATGTTGGTATTTGCGGTCAAGGTCCTTCAGACCACCCAGACTTTGCGCGTTGGTTGGTTGCTAAGGGGATTACCTCAATCTCCCTTAATCCTGATAGCGTAGTTGCTGCTTGGGAAATGTTGGGCAAGAAATAAGTTCAACTTCTTTCTAGCTAATAAAATAGGGCGCAATGTATTTGCGCCCTATTTTATTAGCGAGCGCCTGAATAAGATATGTTCTTAAAAGGGTTGATGCGGGGGATAGGGTGACACCTTCTTTGCTTGCTAGCAATAAATTACGTTTTGCCCAAGGGTCGCTGAGCTTGATATATCCCAAGTTCATTGCCTTGATTTGAGATTCACAAGCTTCACGCCGACGCCTAAGTTAACCGCAATCATTTGACACATGGCGTCATAGCTTCGAACTTGGATTCTGAGTCGCATTGGTTTGCCAAGACGCTCAGCTGATCTGGAAGTTAGTTCTAATAACGAGCTTCCTCGATTTAAGCCCACAATATCGTAATCAAGACATTCTTCAAAAGCAATTTTCTTTCTGCTTTTGAGTGGGTGTGATTTACTGCAAATAATCACTAACTCATCATGACCAATAATATGGGCACTTAATCCGGCAGTGGGCGCACCTTCAGCAAACACACCCATATCTGAAATGCCGTCTAGCAAGGACTTCACAATATCCCCGCTGAGTTGCTCTTCAAGATCTACTTGAATTTCAGGGTGTGCTTTTAGAAAGCTGGCCAATGTGGCGGGTAGAAACTCTGTTAAGGCTGACATATCTGCCCAGAGTCGAACGTGCCCTTTGGTGCCGCTTGCATATGCACCTAATTCTTCGCTAAATTGTTCAAATCCTTGATAAAGACGAAGAGCATGTTGCATTACTGCGTGACCAGCTTGGGTCAGCGTCACCCCCTTGGCACCTCTCTCTAAGAGTGCATTACCAATCACATCTTCTAGTTCTGAAATTCTTCTGCTTGCAGCTGATAGCGCTAGATTACATTCTGCAGCACCTTTGGTGATGCTTCCTGACTGGGCCGTGGCGCAAAAGAGCTTAAGGGTGACAAAGTCGATTCTGGCGGGGTTGATGTAGAGCTTCATAGGTTTATTCTAGCCAAGCCTTCGCAAAATGAGAAGGCTGCCCCTTGGGATAGCAATTTACAAGGTTTAAATTGGGCATTATGTTGTTGAGATTGCAAACAAGGAGGCCTCATGGAGCCATTATCCGGTCTGAAAGTAATTGAAATGGGTCAGCTCATTGCTGGACCATTTGCCGCTAAAACCTTAGCAGACTTTGGGGCAGACGTTGTCAAGATTGAGTCGCCCAAGGTGGGCGATGCTCTGCGCAAGTGGCGATTGCTAAAAGATGGCACTTCCATTTGGTGGCAAGTGCAGTCTCGTAATAAACGCTCTCTTTCTTTGGATTTGAAACAACTAGAGGCGCAAGATATTATCAGAACGCTTGCAAAAGATGCAGATATCTTGATTGAAAGTTTTCGTCCAGGGACCTTAGAGGGTTGGGGGCTTGACCCAAGTGAGCTGCTCAAAATCAATCCTCGCTTAATTGTTCTCAGAATTAGTGGGTATGGCCAAACCGGCCCATACAGGGATAAGCCTGGCTTTGGAGTTGTAGCGGAGGCAATGGGTGGTTTGCGCCACTTAACAGCTGAGCCTGGAAGGGTTCCCGTTCGTGTAGGAATTAGCATTGGCGATACATTGGCTTCTTTGCATGGGGTTATCGGCATTTTGATGGCCCTACAAGAGCGTCATCAGAGTGGGAAGGGTCAGGTGATAGATATTGCCCTTTATGAAGCAGTTTTTAATTGCATGGAAAGTCTCTTGCCTGAGTACAGCGCATTTGGTGAGGTAAGGCAGGCTGCGGGCAGTGCACTTCCGGGAATTGCGCCAACAAATGTCTACTTATGTGCAGATGGCGGTTACATTCTGATTGCCGGCAACGGGGATAGTATTTTTAAGCGACTGATGAAGTTGATTGGTCGCGAGGATTTGGGGGATGATCCAGAATTAGAAAATAATGATGGGCGGGTCAAGCGCGTTATAGAGCTTGATCAGGTAATTGGCGAGTGGGCCAAAATGGTGAGTACTGATTTGGCATTAGAGGCCTTAGATTCTGTAGCAGTTCCAGCGGGAAGAATCTATACGGTAGCCGATATCGCAAAGGATCCGCACTACAAAGCTCGAGGCAATATCGAGACCATCAAGATGCAAGATGGAACGAGTGTGGATGTTCCTGGTGTTTTTCCGAAGCTTTCCCGCACCCCCTGGTTCAATCAAAACATTAGCGCCTGATATTGGTGAAAATACTGAAGAAATATTACGTGATATTGGCTTGAGCGACTCACAGGTAGCATCACTCAAGGCGCGCGGTGTTGCATTTACTAAATGATGAAAAGAGAAGCGCATGACTAGAATTTATTTCAATGACGTAGTGACAAGGGATGGCTTTCAGATTGAGCCAAGTTTTATCCCGACAGAAGATAAAGTTCGACTCATTGATGAGTTGAGTCAATGCGGTTTTGCCAAGATTGAGGTGACCTCATTCACCTCACCTAAGGCGATACCGATGCTCCGGGACGCTGAGGAAGTCATGGGAAAAATCCAGCGAGTTCCCGGGGTTGAATACACAGCCTTAGTGCCTAACTTGCGTGGAGCTGAGCGTGCTTTTGAGCCTCGTGCAGATGAATTTAATCTAGTAATGTCGACTTCAGAGACGCATAACCTTGCCAATCTTCGGATGACAAGGGAAAAGAGTTTTTCAGGGTTGGCAGAAGTTATCAAATATGTTGATGGAAGGACGCCTATTAATGTTTCTTTATTTACCTGTTTTGGTTGTCCTATGGAGGGAGAGGTGCCGGAAAATGTAGTGGGGGAGTTTGCTAAGCGCTTTGCTGATCTTGGGGTTCGAGGCTTAACGATTTGCGACACAACTGGTATGGCGAATCCTAAACAGGTGGCGAAAATGTCAGAGGCTTTACAAAAGCGATTTCCGAACCTACAACTTACGATGCATTTTCATAACACCAGAGGAATGGGGCTTGCCAATGTATTAGCAGCAGCGCAATCTGGCATTACGCGTTTTGATGGATCGCTTGGAGGTTTAGGTGGATGCCCATACGCTCCCGGAGCCAGTGGAAATATTTCCAGCGAAGATGCAATTTATATGCTGGATGCCATGGGGTATGACACTGGTATTGATATCCCAAGGTTAATTCATTTAGCGAGGGAGTTGCCTTTGATTGTTGGACACCCTGTGCCAGGTCAAGTTGCTAAAGCTGGAAGCGCTTGTGACCTGCATCCAGCCCCAGATTATGTTGACCAATTGCGTTAGAAAATCAGATTGGACGATATATGATTGATCATCTCGACCACTTGGTATTAACGACAGCAAATGAAGCTGCATGCGTTGACTTCTACACTCGCGTGCTGGGGATGAAGTTAGAGTCCTTTATTGGGGGAACACCACCTGTTGAGCATAAGGCATTTAAGTTTGGCACTCAGAAAATTAATTTGCATATCAAGGGTAAAGAGTTCGAGCCTAAAGCGAATTTTCCAACACCAGGATCCCAGGATCTTTGCTTTATCGCAGACCGTCCATTAACAGCAGTGATTTCACAATTGAATAAAGGGGGATGGCCAATTATTGAGGGCCCCATTATCAGAACAGGCGCAACTTCAAAAATCAATTCTGTCTATGTACGCGGCCCCAATCTCAATTTAATTGAGATCAGCGAAATCTATCCCGGCTAAGGATTGATTAGACTCTACTTCGGGTCTTTGATATAGCTTTTGGATTCTTGCTGATGGGTTTAGAAGATTCTTTCTTGGCTTTAATTGGAATTTTTTTAGCGGCTCGATGAATCGGTACTGCACCCATCTTCTTGGCAGGAGATGCAATCGAGCGGGAGGGGGTTGCTCCTGACCAGCTGGGCTCTGCAATAGAGTTAAATGCAGCGCGTAATTTCTCGCCCCACAATTGATGAATCATCTGGAAGTAGGGGTTGGATTCGTCCATCGTAACCAGCTTGCTAACTTGCAATGAGTTCTTTTCGTAAACCATGAGGTCTAGCGGCAGGCCAACAGAGATATTACTGTTGAGTGTCGAATCCATTGAGATGAGGGCGCACTTGGTCGCTAGATTGAGTGGAGTATCAAAGCTAATGACCCTGTCTAAGATTGGCTTGCCATATTTAGACTCACCAATCTGGAAGTAACAAGTTTCAGGTGTAGCCTCAATAAAGTTGCCGGCTGAATAGATGTTAAAAAGTCGTGGACGCTCACCCTTAATCTGTTCACCAAAGATCAGATTGCAATTGAAATCAATACCTGCTTTTTCCAGTGCTTTGTGATCCCGGTCGTAAACCTGCTTGATGGCATCCCCAATGACAACGGCTGCATCGTGAGTGCTCTCTACATTCCACAGATTCTTCCCATTCAGAAGTTGGCCTTGTAATAGGATTTCTTTCACAGCCTGAGTTATTGCAAGATTGCCAGCGCTCATGAGGGTGAAAAAGCGATCTTTATCCTTCTGGAATAAAGACATCTTTCTAAAGGTGCCGATCTGATCAACGCCCGCATTAGTGCGGGTATCTGACAAAAACACCAAGCCATCCTTTAGGCAAAGCCCAACGCAATGCGTCATCCTGCAACCCCTTTAATTATTTCTCTGGATTATCTCTTACTTGGCTTGGGTAATCGAGATGCTGGCGCTTAACTCTTCGCCACCTCCGCCAGAGCGAACTCCTTTGACAGGTGCTGCCGAGTAGTAGTCCCTGCCAATCGCTAGGCGAACATGACGTGCATCGGTAAAGCAGGCATTGGTGATATCAATACTGGTCCATAGGCCTTTATCAATGTCGGTGCAGAAATCAATCCAAGCATGGCTTGCGAGGTTAGGTGCATCTTTGGTAAAGAAATAGCCGCTGACATAACGTGCCGGAATGCCTGAGGCACGACACAGACCTAGCATGATGTGCGCATGATCTTGGCAAACCCCGGATTCATGGCAAAGGATTGCGCAGCAGTGGTTGCAAAATTAGTTTGCCCTGGTGAGTACAGAATAGACTCTTGTACTGAGGCGGCTAAGGCTAAAACCTGATCAATTGAGTTTTTCTTGGGAAGGGAGGCTGCAAAATACTCCAGCATCTCTGCTGTAGGCTCAGTCAAATTTGTTTGTTGAAGTAGGTGGTAAGGAGAGACAGCTTTCGCTTCGTCCGTAAATTCAAAAGCATCTTGCGTATGCACTTCGCCTTCAGCCTCAATCATCATGGAGGTGTATGCATTCTCTTGCACAAAAACACTGTACAAGTTTCCAAAAGCATCCAGCGAAGTGCTTGCCTTAATGGGGGTGCTGACTTTCCACTTATCAATTGTTTGGCTGGCTACATCGGGTGGCGTGAGTCGCAGCTCTTGAATAGAGTAGCGGACCGGTGTTTCATAGCGGTATTCTGTGCGGTGACGAATCTTCAGGTGCATGGCGATCTTTAAGCTACAGCTAATGGAATAAGGTATGCATTACTGAATTCATCAGCAATATGATTAATGCGCTCTAAGAATTCTTCAATAAACTCCTCTAAGCCCTGCGAGAAGACCTCATCAATATCGGAGTAGTCCAGGCTTGCCTTGAGCTTACCCAGGAGGCGTTCAATTTCTTTGGATTGCTGGTTCTTCATCTCTGCAATCAGAGGAATAAGCTCATTGACGCAGCACACTAATGAGCGTGGCATCTGCTTATTAAAAATCAAGAGTTGAGCTCCTTGCTTGGGAGTCACTTGATCAGAGTAGATTTGACGATAGATCTCAAAAGCAGAAACTGAGCGAAGTAGAGCGGCCCAGTGATAAAAATCAAAGAAGTTGCCATCGGCCCCATCAATCACTTCAGAGACATCACCGTCAACTGACTTATTTTTTTATTGGATCGCAATCCCTTAAGCACTGCTTGACCTTCATATTTAGTTTCTAAAATACGTGCGGTGTTATCAGCCCTTTCTAGTAGTGTACCAACATTCATAAAGTAGAAGGCTTCATTCTTGAGCATGGTGCCATGCATAACGCCTCTAAATAGATGGCAACGATGCTTTACCCATTCTAGTAATCTGTTGGGGTCAGCTTGATTGCGGGCCTCAAGAATGCGTTGCAACTCTAACCAAGTCGTGTTTTGAGTTTCCCATGCTTCAGAGGTAATCTTGCCTCGTATAACGCGAGCATTCTCACGAGCAGCAAACAAGCAAGACACGATGCTGGAAGGATTGCTAGTTTCATAGATCATGAAATCTAAGACATTCTCACGAGTGACTACATCGTATTTCATCAAGAACGATTCTTCGAGCTTCGAGATGGTGAGTAACTTCTTCCAGCTTTGTTCTAAAAATTCTGCAGGCTGCGGGAGTAGGGAGGTTTGGTGATTCACGTCCAACATGCGAGCAGTATTTTCTGCGCGTTCTGTGTAGCGGGCCATCCAGTAAAGGCAATCAGCGGTACGACTCAACATAGTTACTTATCCCTTTTATTCTTCTAGAACCCAGGTGTCTTTAGTGCCGCCACCCTGCGAGGAGTTCACGACTAAAGAACCTTCTTTGAGCGCAACGCGAGTAGGGCTGCCCGGAACCATCTTGATTGTTTTCCCGGATAAAACAAATGGTCGTAAATCAATATGGCGGGGTGCAACGCCAGACTCAACAAAGGTTGGGCACGTAGAGAGTGCGAGTGTTGGTTGGGCAATATATCTATCTGGATTGGCAATCAGATGACCGCGGAACTCTTCTATCTCTGCTTTGGAGGATGCTGGTCCAACCAACATGCCATAGCCGCCAGCACCGTGCGTTAGCTTTACTACCAGCTTGTCCAAATTGGCTAAGGTGTAGGCGAGATCATCTGGCTTACGACATTGGAAGGTCGGTACATTATTCAGAATCGGTTTCTCACCCAAATAGAACTCAATCATGTCTGGTACATAAGGGTAGATGGACTTGTCATCGGCAATGCCAGTACCAATCGCATTGGCCAATGTCACATTGCCTGTGCGATGTGCAGAGAGTAATCCAGCAACTCCCAATGTGGAATCGGAGCGGAATGCGAGCGGATCTAAGAAATCATCATCAACGCGGCGATAAATCACATCCACACGCTCGGGGCCTTGAGTAGTGCGCATAAACACTTGCTCGTTCTTCACAAATAAATCTTTGCCTTCAACCAACTCAACGCCCATTTGCTGGGCAAGGTAGCTATGCTCAAAATAGGCAGAGTTATACATGCCTGGTGTAAGTGCTACGACATTGGGTTTTTTTGACATCATCCGGTTTAACGGACTTCAGACACTCCAGTAGAAAATCGGGGTAGTGCTCGACGGGCGCAACTCGATATTTCTGAAACAGATCAGGGAAGAGGCGCATCATCATCTTGCGGTCTTCAACCATATAAGAGACGCCGGATGGAACGCGTAAGTTATCTTCTAGAACGTAGAACTCGCCTTCGCCAGCGCGCACGATATCGATTCCAGCGATCTGGGCGTAGATATCTCGCGGCACACTAACGTTACGCATCTCCGGACGATATTGCGCGTTGTTATAAATTTGCTCGGCTGGAATGATCCCCGCTTTGATAATTTCTTCTTCGTGATAGACGTCATAAATAAACCGATTGAGCGCTTTTCCGCTGGCGTCGAGCATTTCGTCAAAAGGCAATTTCATAGTTACAAACTAATGCCTTCGGGGTTAACTGCTATGGTGGGAATGTGGTAGTTTGGTGCTCTATGCACTTTATTGGTGCATTAATGGATAAGAAGCCTACTCCAGGTCTTAGGCGTTGAGGTCGCCTCTGGCAATTCGCCCTTTTTGGACTTCCCATTCACGCTCTTTAGTTGCTGCGCGTTTGTCGTGCTGTTTCTTGCCTCGAGCCAGCCCGATTTCACACTTTACATTTCCTTTGGAGAAATGCAGATTTAGTGGGACGAGGGTGTAGCCCTTTTGCTCCACTTTACCGATAAGCTTTTTAATCTCAATGGCATTGAGCAAGAGTTTTCGGGTGCGGGTACTGTCAGGAACGATGTGAGTAGAGGCTGATAGCAGGGGGGTGATGTGACAGCCGATCAGGAATAGCTCCGCCCGACGGATGACAACATACGCTTCTTTAATGTGGACTCGACCGGCGCGGATGGCTTTTACTTCCCAGCCTTTCAGAACCAGTCCTGCCTCGAACCGTTCCTCGATAAAATAATCGAAGAAGGCTTTTTTGTTATCGACGATACTCATGTTTATTTAGCTTCTCAAGATCGATTATGGCAGACGTCTACAAGACCGTTTTAATTGGCCAATCAGTCGACCGCATGTATGGCTTGGTAACTGACGTTGCACGCTACCCAGAGTTCTTACCCTGGTGCGGCGGCGTGGAAATTTTTGAGCAAACCGAGACTGTTTTGGATGCCAAAATCAATATTCACTTTAAGGGTATTGATCAATACTTTCATACTCGAAACATCAATCACCGTCCTGAAACCATCGATATGGTCTTTGTAGATGGCCCATTCAAGCATTTTTCTGGGCAATGGAACTTTATTCCCCTCAAGGAGGATGCCTGTAAGGTGGAATTCAAGCTCCATTGGGAGTTTAAGAGCGTCATCCTCGATAAGATCATTGGACATGTGTTTGGCCATATAGCCGGTACCTTTGTGGATTGCTTCGTCAAGCGGGCTGAAGACCTTGATAGTAAGTAAGTCTATGGAAATTTTGATTTGCGATGCGCGCCTAGGTGAACCCAAATTAAAGCCCTTCACACTTCATTTATCGCCCCCAGAGGCTCCCACAGTGGGCCTAGCCTTAGTGAAAGCCGGAATCGCTCAAGGCTCTGATGATCCTGTCTTAGCTAGAAAAGGCTGTTTTGGTGTCTTTGGCAAGCGCAAGGACTGGGATAGCCCTATTTATGACAGCGATCGTCTTGAGCTGTATTCACCTCTTCTGGTCGACCCTAAGGCTGTCCGCCGTAAAAAGGCTAACCAGAACCAGAATGCCAAATTCCAAGCTGCCGCAGCTAAAAGAAAGGCTAGGAGGCTATAATCTTTTTTTGCGACTAGGGGTTTTGCATGCGACTCATTCAAAAAGCACTCACTTTTGACGATGTGCTCCTTGTACCGGCTTATTCTTCGGTACTCCCTCGAGATGCCAGCTTGGCAAGTAAGTTAACTCGAGATATTTCACTCAATACACCATTGGTGTCCGCTGCGATGGATACCGTCACTGAAGGTCGTTTGGCTATTGCCATGGCCAGTGAAGGTGGTATTGGTATTGTTCACAAAAATCTCAAGCCTGCTGAACAGGCTAGGGAAGTGGCCAAGGTCAAGCGTTACGAATCCGGTATTTTGCGTGATCCTATTACGGTAGGTCCCGATGCTACGCTTCGTCAAGTGATCCAACTTTCTCGTGAGCATGGTTTCTCTGGATTCCCAGTGTTAACTGGTAAAGAGGTAGTGGGAATTATTACTAACCGCGACTTGCGCTTCGAAGAAGACTTAGATGCGCCAGTAAAAACGAAGATGACTCCACGTGAGCGCTTGATTACGGTTAAAGAAGGTTGCTCACTAGAAGAAGCGAAGCGCTTAATGAGTCAGCATCGCTTAGAGCGCGTGCTGGTAGTCAACGACAAGTTTGAATTGCGCGGCCTCATCACTGTTAAAGATATTCTGAAAGCTACTGAGCATCCAAATGCTTGCAAAGATAGCGAAGGTAAATTGCGCGTTGGTGCAGCTGTTGGCGTAGGTCCTGACAACGATGAGCGAATTGAACTTTTAGTTCGTGCAGGCGTTGATGTGATTGTGGTTGATACTGCTCACGGACATAGCCAAGGTGTTTTAGATCGCGTCAAATGGGTTAAGAAAAATTACCCTCACGTGCAAGTCATTGGCGGAAACATTGCTACTGGCGATGCCGCTAAAGCATTAGCTGATCATGGTGCTGATGGCGTTAAGGTGGGTATTGGCCCAGGCTCCATTTGCACAACCCGAATTGTTGCGGGTGTAGGTGTTCCTCAAATTAGCGCGATTGTGAATGTGGCTGCCGCACTCAAGGGTACAGGCATTCCTTTAATTGCTGACGGCGGTGTACGTTACTCTGGAGATGTTGCAAAAGCCTTAGCTGCTGGCGCAAGCTCCGTCATGATGGGCGGTATGTTTGCTGGTACTGAAGAAGCTCCAGGTGAAGTGTTCTTGTATCAGGGTCGTTCATACAAGAGCTATCGCGGCATGGGTTCTTTAGGTGCAATGGCTGATGGTTCTGCAGATCGTTACTTCCAAAGTGATATCAGCGCAGCCAACGCCGAGAAGCTGGTGCCTGAGGGTATTGAAGGTCAAGTGCCTTACAAGGGTAGCGCCCTTGCTATCTTGCATCAACTGACTGGTGGCATCCGTTCTTCAATGGGCTACTTGGGTTGCAAGACGATTGATGAGCTTCATGAAAAAGCGAATTTTGTGGAAATCACTTCAGCGGGTGTGCGTGAGTCACACGTTCATGATGTGAAGATCACGAAGGAAGCCCCGAATTACCACATTGATTAAGAAGTAAAAGCAGGCTGAATTTAAGGTGATCCTTTCGTGCACGACAAAATACTGATTCTCGACTTTGGTTCACAAGTCACCCAATTAATTGCCAGGCGCGTGCGTGATGCGCGTGTCTATTCTGAAATCCATCCCTACGATTGTGATCCAGAATTTATTCGTCAGTTCATTCAAGAGCAGGGTGGTAAAGGAATCATTCTTTCAGGTGGGCCAAGCTCTGTTACTGAAGACGGAAGTCCTCGGGCACCACAAATCGTTTTTGAATTAGGCGTTCCTGTTCTTGGTATTTGCTATGGCATGCAAACTATGGCAACCCAACTTGGTGGTGCAGTTGCTTCTGCCGAGTCTTTAGGTAAGGCACGCGAGTTTGGTTACTCCGAAGTGCGTGCCCATGGGCACACCAATTTACTTAAAGGCATACAAGACTTTTCCACTAGTGAAGGCCACGGCATTCTCAAAGTGTGGATGAGCCACGGCGATTCAGTAACGACCATGCCACCAGCATTTAAGTTAATGGCTTCAACAGAGTCTTGTCCGATTGCGGGCATGGCTGATGAAGAGCGCCGTTTCTATGCATTCCAGTTCCATCCAGAAGTAACTCACACCTTACAAGGCGAGGCTATTTTGAGTCGCTTTGTCCATGAGATCTGTCAGTGTAAACCAGATTGGGTGATGGGTGACTACATTAGCGAAGCAGTTGAGCATATTCGCAAACAAGTTGGTGATGAAGAAGTTATTCTTGGCTTATCTGGTGGCGTCGACTCTAGCGTAGCGGCTGCATTAATCCATCGTGCGATTGGTGAGCAACTCACCTGCGTATTTGTTGATCATGGTTTGCTTCGCTTAAACGAAGGCGACATGGTGATGGAAATGTTTGCTCGTAATCTCGGCGTCAAAGTGATTCGAGTAGATGCTAAAGATAAATTTATGTTTGAGCTTGCCGGGGTTTCGGATCCAGAAGCTAAGCGCAAAATTATTGGTAAAGAATTCGTTGAGATCTTTCAAACTGAGTCTGGCAAGATTCAAAATGCCAAGTGGCTTGCTCAGGGAACTATTTATCCAGACATGATTGAGTCTGCTGGTAAAGGTAAGAAGGGCGCGCATACGATTAAGAGTCATCACAATGTGGGTGGTCTGCCTGAAGATATGCACCTCAAGCTGCTTGAGCCATTGCGTGAGCTATTTAAAGATGAAGTGCGTGAACTCGGCGTTGCATTAGGGCTGCCACGTGAGATGGTGTATCGCCATCCATTTCCTGGGCCTGGTCTTGGCGTGCGTATCTTAGGTGAAGTCAAAGCAGAGTTTGCTAGCCTCTTGCAGCGTGCAGATGCGATCTTTATTGAAGAGCTGCGTAATACGATTGATGAAGCAAGCCAAAAATCTTGGTATGACCTCACTAGTCAAGCCTTTGCGGTGTTCTTGCCAGTGAAATCTGTTGGCGTTATGGGTGATGGCAGAACCTATGAATACGTTGTTGCGCTCAGAGCAGTGCAAACACAAGACTTTATGACGGCACACTGGGCTCACTTGCCTCATGATTTGCTAGGCAAGGCATCTAATCGCATTATTAACGAAGTGCGCGGCATCAATCGCGTGGTCTACGACATTAGCGGAAAACCTCCGGCAACTATTGAGTGGGAATAGGCGACTTAAGCTTGCCTTTGCCCATACCTATGCTTGAGTTACGGGAATCTGCCCTCGCAATACTGGCAAATACCGATGTGCAGTCTAAGGTTAGTCAGTTAGCTAATTTGTTTGCTGAGCATGAGGCCAGACGCATTTCTATAAACCCTTCCAGCATCTTGGATAGTCAAGAGATTGAACTTCCTGGACGACCTACCAAGCCTGATTTAGTTGCACCTAAGTTTGTTCCTAAAAGAAAAATGGATACAGTTGAAGGCAGAGCCATTCTTTGGCATTCCTTGGCGCATATTGAATTTAATGCCATGAATTTAGCCTTAGATGCTATTTGGAGATTTCCAAATATGCCTCAGGGGCTTATTACGAAGATTGGCTTAGGGTCGCAAAAGAAGAGGCCTACCATTTTGGTTTGATTGATGTCCATTTACGGTCTTTTGGATTTAGTTATGGGGATTTCCCAGCTCACAATAGTTTGTGGGAGATGGTTGAAAGAACATCAGATTCAGTGATTGCGCGGATGGCCTTGGTTCCCAGAACAATGGAGGCAAGAGGTCTTGATGCGGTTCCAGAGATTCGGGATCGGTTTAAACAAATAAAAGATGAGCGTGCTGTAGAAATCCTGAAAATCATTCTCCATGATGAGATTGGGCATGTGCTTGTTGGCAATCGCTGGTTTAACTTCTTGTGTGCCAATGACAACTTATCCCCAATTGCAACTTATCGAGAGTTGGCCGAGAAATATCGCGCACCCACTTTGAGGGGGCCATTTAATTTTGATGCGCGTGAGCAAGCTGGCTTTACTTCTGAGGAGTTGGAGTTACTGGAATCCCTTGGCGAGAAACGGACCCAGGCGGCATGAAGATCCTCAGTCTCATTCCGCCGATGACGCAGCTTAATACGCCGTACCCATCAACCAGCCTATCTCACTGGCTTTCTGCGCTCACGAGGTTTCGATGCAGTTCAAGAGGACTTAGCATTAGCCTTGGTCCTGGGTTTTTTTACTTCATCTGGTTTGCAAGAAATTAAAGGGCAAGCATTACAGCTTCCTGAAGAAAAGCGTAGTGCGAGCGTCAACTTCTTCCTGGATTACTTTGCGGATTATCAAAGCACTATTTCTCTAGCGATTGCATTTTTGCAAGGGCGTGACAGCACTCTAGCCCATCGCATCAACGGCCGTGCTCTTCTGCCTGAGGGCCCCCGATTTGCATCCCTAGATGCTTATGATGAAGAAGAGGGCGGGGATTCTTTGGTGTGGGCATTTGGTGCACTGGGTTCTCAAGATCGGGCGCGTCATCTAGCCACTCTTTACCTCAATGATTTATCCGATGTCCTGCGTGATGCGGTAGATGAGCGCTTTGAGTTTGTTCGCTATGCGGAATCTTTGGCGGGTAGTCAGCCCACGTTTACGCCATTAGCAGATGCTCTAGCGGCAAGCCCAACATTGATGGATTTGCATTTGCAATATTTAACAAAGTCCTCGATCGAAAAGCATCAACCTGGCTTGGTATTGCTCTCGGTACCATTCCCTGGGGCAATGTACGCCGCATTAAGAATCGCCCAAACCATCAAACAGCATTACCCTGATATCAATATTGGTCTGGGCGGCGGTTACGTCAATACTGAGTTACGTGAGCTGACCGATCCACGTATATTTGATTTTGTTGATTTCATCACTCTTGACTCGGGTGAGAGACCATTACTTGCCCTGATTGAGCATTTGAATGGCAAACGTTCAGCTGAAAGACTCGTGCGTACGTTTATCCGAACTGCTGGTCACGAGGTTCGCTATATCAATTGGCAGGAGCCAGATATTCCTTTTGAGGATGTCGGAACTGCTACTTGGGATGGCTTGCCGCTCAATTCTTATTTATCTTTACTGGATATGTTCAACCCCATGCATCGCCTATGGAGTGATGGTCGCTGGAATAAGCTTACCGTTGCCCATGGTTGCTATTGGAAAAAATGTAGCTTTTGTGATGTGGGCCTGGATTACATCTCTCGTTATGAAACTGCTTCTGCAAGCCTTTTAGTTGATCGCATTGAAGCTATCGTTGCAGAGACTGGTCAGACGGGATTTCATTTTGTAGATGAGGCGGCGCCACCTAAGGTTCTGAAAGCCCTTGCTGAGGAATTGATACGTCGCAAGGTGGTGATCTCCTGGTGGGGCAATATCCGCTTCGAAAAGACCTTTACGTCTGAATTATGTGAGTTGTTGGCGCAAAGCGGGTGCATTGCTATGTCCGGCGGTCTTGAGGTTGCCTCCGACAGACTTCTCGAGCTGATGAAAAAAGGTGTTTCAGTCGAGCAGGTTGCCTAAGTCACCAAAGGCTTCTCAGACGCTGGAATTCTAGTGCATGCTTATCTCATGTATGGTTTCCCAACACAAACCGTCCAAGAGTCAGTTGACTCACTGGAATACGTTCGTCAGCTTTTTGAAAATGGCTGCATCCAGAGTGGCTTCTTCCATCGATTTACTTGTACGGTGCACTCTCCTGTGGGGCTTGACCCAGCAGCCTATGGAATTGAACTTATTCCATTACCCCCCCCATTAGCTTTGCTAAGAATGATGTTGCCTTTATCGACCCCACTGGAGTCGATCACGATCTTCTTGGTGTTGGTCTCAAAAAGGCAATTTACAACTTTATGCATGGCGTGGGCTTTGAGCAAGATGCTCATAAGTGGTTTGAAATGTCAGGCATTCCAAAGGCCTCGGTAGCACGCAATAAAATAGCCAAAGCTCTCCAGCATGTATAAACTTTATTCATTCAACTCATTTATTTAAATTACCGTGGGTAGCAATATGAATTTATCTCGTCGAACTTTTATCGTGTCAGCCGCGTTGGCTCCAGTCGCTTGTGGTGGACTTTCTTATGAGCATGGCATTCCTGTAGCTCAACCAAAGCCGCTGCCAGTAGTTCGTCCTCCACAAATTGGACAAGAGTGGACCTATATCAAGAAGAATGTTTTTGATGGCAAAACCCTAGATGTGATTACTGAGCGCATTTCTAATATTGGCTCCACGATTGTGATTGATCGCATGACTGCGGATGGCGCACGCTTGCCTAGTGAAATTCAGACTTCATGGGGAATGGTTGCTACAGATACACAGTGGTCGCGCTTGCTCAACTTCAGTCCATCTTTGCCACTTTGGCCTGAGCAGCTATCGGCTACCTGGGCAAAGCAGTTCAATACTAAGTACAGCATTGCTGGTTACTCAGACTCGCGAATGAACTGGCAAGAATATATGAGCGTGCAGGGTTGGGAAAAAATAACCGTGCCTGCTGGAGAGTTTGTAGCACTGCGTTTTCAAACTCTGATTAATTATGAGAATGAAGATCCTAATAAGGTAGATTGCATTCGCAAAGAAACAGTTTGGTTTGCCCCGCAAATTGGCTGCTGGGTTGCGCGCGAGGCTTCTGGCTCCTATCAAATCGAGGGGCAAATTGGCCCAGTGATTTTAGAGGGCAGCTATCAATGGCAACTCAGCTCTTACAAATAAGCACTATGCGAAGATTTCTTGTATTGCTATTACCAGCTTTATTAGCGGCATGTATATCTGGTCAGCCGTATCCAACTTCAACACCTTTACCTCAACCCATTAACACTCCGAAGGTGCGGGCGCCACAAGTGGGGCAGCAGTGGGTCTACAACGTGCGCAATGTCTTTAACCAAGAGTTGGTAGACATTGTTACTGAGCGAGTAGTTTCTGTTGGGCCCCAAGTTCGGATTGAGCGCAGCGGGCTAAAGGCAGGGCCGCTTCCTGATGAAATCCAGCAGCCTTGGGTTATGTTTTACAGGATCCGCACTGGAATCCTCCTCAAAAGTTTTTGAAGCCACTCCCCTTATGGCCTGAGCAACTCGTTCCAGGGTGGTCTGGTTTCTATCGCGACCGCTATCAAGTCGTGGGCTATCCAGATGGCGACTATTACTGGGGATTAAATATAACGGCACTTCAGTGGGAGGGTGTTAGCGTGCCCGCGGGACAATTTCCGGTCTTAAAGTATCAAAACGAGATGTCTTATTTTGAGAGTAATGATATTTTTCGGGTTGCCAACTATCGCTAAGAGGATGTTTGGTTTGCCCCAGAAGTCGGCAGATGGGTTATTCGACGTGGCTATGGACGCTATTTATGGGCTGGTATGTTTTGGAATAACGCTCTCTGGGAAGATTACTTGGAGTGGGAGCTTGTGTCCTGGAAGTAGGCAAAGCGCTTAAAATCAGCATATAGCTATGTATACAGTCAAAGAACTCTTTCCAACCCTTCAGGGTGAGGGCGCCCATGCAGGTCGTGCAGCCGTATTTTGTCGCTTTGCTGGCTGCAATCTCTGGAGCGGTCGTGAAGAAGATCGCGCAACAGCAGTGTGCCAATTTTGCGATACCGACTTTGTTGGAAGTGATGGGGTCGGTGGCGGGAAGTTTGAAACCGCCATTCAATTGGCCGATACTATAGAGGATATCTGGAGTAGTACTTCGGCAGGACCACAGCAGCGTTATGCTGTCTTTACTGGTGGCGAGCCATTGTTACAACTCGACACTGCTTTAATCGATGCTTTACATGCCAAGGGCTTTACTGTTGCCATTGAGACCAACGGCACGATCAAGGCTCCTAAAGGCGTTGATTGGGTATGTGTCAGTCCTAAGGCTGGCTCTGAGCTGATTGTTTTGCAAGCCGATGAAATTAAGCTGGTGATTCCTCAGCAGGGTCATGTTGCTATTGAGACCTTATTGGCTCGATTTGAGAAGATGGATTACCGCAATCGCTTCTTGCAGGCCATGGATGGTCCAAACCTCCAAGAAAACCTCGCACTGGCAGTTCGCCTCTGTCAAAAGCGACCTTTGTGGCGTTTGAGTGTTCAGACCCATAAAATGATCGGTATTCGATAGTAGCGTTATCAAGCAATATTTAAGTATTTAGAAAAGCAATCATGACCAACAAGCAAGAAGCCATCTCCATTACCCGTAGACTTGAGTTTGACTCGGGTCATCGCATTCCAAATCATGATGGACAGTGCCGTCATTTGCATGGCTATCGCTATGCCATTGAAGTCACGCTGACTGGTGTGATCGCGGATCATCCAGGCAAGGCAGATGATGGCATGGTCTTAGATTTTGGAGATATCAAGCGCCTCACTAATCAATACGTAGTAGAGCCTTGAGATCATGCTTTTTTGGTCGCCAAAGAAGATGCTGGATTAGTAGATTATTTAAATTCCATTCCGAATCACAAGACGGTAGTTATGGAACATGTGCCTACTGTTGAGAACTTAGCTAGTGCAGCCTTTAGAGTATTGCAGCCCGTATTCGAAAAAGCCTTTGATGGCCGACTCAAGCTGGCATCCATCCGTCTTTATGAAACCCCCAATTGTTGGGCTGACGTTTCTCACTCATAAGAAGTAATATGCAAGCAGAGCTTGATCGCCAATTTATGCAGCAAGCTTTGGATCAAGCTAAGCTGGCTGCGCTTGCTGGCGAAGTGCCAGTCGGCGCTGTATTAGTGCGAGATGGTCAGGTTATCTCAACTGGTTTTAACCAACCAATTACCAATAGCGATCCTAGCGCTCATGCCGAGATGATGGCCTTGCGCGCCGCAGCCCACGGTGAATCTAATTACCGGTTACCAGGCACCACTCTGTATGTCACGTTAGAGCCTTGTACTATGTGTGCTGGAGCGATGCTTCATGCTCGGGTTGATCGTGTTGTATTTGGTGCAACTGATTCTAAAACGGGTGCTGCAGGAAGCGTGCTCAATGTATTCTCAGAAAAGCAGATTAACCACCAGACAGAAGTTGAAGGTGGCATCATGGGTGAAGAGTGTGGTCAGATACTGCGGGATTTTTTTAAGGAGCGGCGTTGAAGCAAATTCATTTAATTGCTCCTTCAGGGGCTAGTTTAGATACTCGCAGTCCATTACTGGGAATCGAGTGGCTGAAGAAGCAGGGTATTGAAGTCCTTAATACAAATTGCGTCAACCGAGTTGAGCAACGTTTTGCTGGCGCCGATGCTGAGCGTTTAGCTGAAATCAATCAACTCGCCAATCTTTCTCCCGAGATTGCTGTTATTGCTATGCGTGGTGGATATGGTTTACATCGCCTGCTTCCAGATATTCAGTGGGATACGATTGCCAAAGCTATCGAGAGTGGTCTGCAGATTTGCGGACATAGTGATTTCACAGTCTTCCAATTGGGTTTATTGGCAAAGACTGGCGCAGTCACTTTAGCAGGCCCCATGCTCAATTTTGATTTTGCTTGTCAGGGTGAGCAGGGAGCTACCCCCAATGTATTGATGTGGACGCATTTCCTACAAGCCATTTATGAGCGTAAATTAGATTGCACTATTCAGGCTAAACAAGATTTCTTGAGACAGCCTGAAGCCGGTCAAGCTTCAGGAATGCTTTGGGGTGGCAACTTAACAGTGCTGGCGGGTCTAGTAGGAACACCATACTTGCCAAGCAAAGAGCAAACCCAAGGCGGCATTTTGTTTCTAGAGGATGTTAATGAGCACCCCTATCGAATTGAGCGCATGTTGATGCAATTATTGGATGCGGGCATATTGAGCAATCAAAGCGCCATTCTCTTGGGCGGATTCTCGGCATACCGTCTTTACGATAATGACCGTGGTTACACCCTGGACAGTGCCATTGAGGCTATTCGTAAACGTCTTCCTGACAATATCCCGATATTGACCGGTTTACCTTTTGGGCATCAAGCTGAAAAACTGACTTTGCCAGTCAGTGCACAAGCACACATTCAATACGATAGCTCGGGCTTTACTATTCAGGCTCAGTGGTAGTTATTTCAAATTAAAGATATCTCCTTGCGAGTTTTAGTATTTCTCACCAGCATATTGATTGCGAGCGCTGCAATGGCAACCGAAGAACCAAAATACACTCTTCTCGAGAAATCTGAGCCATTTGAATTACGTGCCTATGCACCTCAGATTGTGGCGGAGGTTAGGGTAGGGGGTGATTTGGATGCCGCATCTAATCAAGGATTTCGCTTAATTGCCGCCTATATCTTTGGAAAAAATCAGGTATCTGAAAAAATTGACATGACAACTCCTGTTGGCATTGAGTCTGCCGATCAAAATAAGAGCGCCAAGATTGAGATGACTGCTCCCGTAGGAATTGAGAGCAGCAAGTCTTCTGAAAATGCAGGCAATCAATGGACGGTATCGTTTGTCATGCCTGCAGAGTACACCTTAGCTAGCTTGCCAAAACCATTAGATCCGCAAGTCAAAATAAGAGAGTTGCCCGCAGAAAAAAGCAGTAATTACTTTTTCTGGCTTTTATAACGAAGAGAAGGTCAAAGAAAAAACTCAAGCACTGCGAGACTGGATGCAGACCAAGAATTTAAAGCCAAGAGGTGAGCCGCAGTTTGCACGCTACAACCCGCCTTGGACTTTACCCTTTATGCGTCGCAATGAAGTGATGATTCAAATCCAGGAGTAAGACCTTGAGGTTTAAGACTTAAGCCTCAAAACTCTTCAATACAAATCCAGCGCCACCATCTTGCCCCAGCGCTTTAACCAGAATGGGCAGACTTTCAGCCAATTGTTTTTCTAGGGTCCATGGTGGGTTGATGATGAACATGCCACTAGCCTGAAGTCGACGTTCTTTAGGCGCATTCTCAACCCGCAACTCAACATGCAACCAAGAGCGTTTATGGGCTGCTGCAATCTTTTTCATATGATCGGGTAGGGCTGCTGATTCTCGTCTAGAGAGACATGGATACCAGATTGCATAACATCCAGTGGCGAAGCGTTGTAGCGCTTCCTCCATCGCCGTTTCGAGATAACGGTAGTCTTGCTTATCCTCGTAAGAGGGGTCAATCAAAACAAGTCCACGCCTACTAGGTGGCGGCATCAATCCTTTTAATCTTGCAAAACTATCCTCTGCATAGATATCAATTTGCTTTGATTGCTTAAGCTCGCTGATATTGTGACGCAAGACATCAATTTCTTTGGGATGCAACTCAAAAAGCTTCAGGCGGTCTTGCGTTCTCAGTAATCGCGCCAAAATAAATGGGGAGCCTGGATAGACTGAGATCTCATCTCCAGCATTCTCAGCCCGAATGCACTCGAGATAATTGGCAATGCCTGAACTTAAGGGATTAGTCTCTGCAAATTGAGCTAAGCGAAAAATACCTTGATCTGCCTCTTTGCTGACTGTTGCAAAGCCATCGATTAGGCTGTAGATACCAGCGCCAGCATGGGTGTCGACAATGGTCAGGGCGCCTGGTTTTTCTTGTAGATATTCCACCAAATGAATCATCACAAGATGTTTTAGGATATCGGCATGACTACCCGCATGAAAGGCATGGCGATAACTAAACATCTTTAGATAGCCCTAGGTTTTTGCGCTTTAATAAATAAAGCTAAAGTAATGCTGATTAATGCTACGCAAGCGTATTGCAAAGATTGATTGAGCTCTGAGTCTAGAGTTTGGGTCAGAAATACATAGATTGTTGCGAGCCCACCAAAGGCAAGTAAGCGTGGCCCGATCTGATTGGCGGCCAGTTTCGCCTCTGGAATTAATCTGGCCAGCCCCGCCCCAAGCATTCCAGACCATATTCCAATAGCGCAACCCGCTAAGACATCGGTGAGCCAGTGAGCGCCCATCGCATTTCGAGAGATGCCAGCAAAGCCAGCAATGATAAAAATCCACCACAAAGAAGTTCTGTTATTTCGATCGCTGGCAAAGTAGATTCCAGAAACAACTGCAAAAGCAGTAATTGTGTGACCAGATGGCATTGCCCTATGCAGTAAAGGCTCGCCTATGCGATAAAAATCTTCTAAAGCTAAGACGCCTGCGGGGCGAGGAAGGGCTAAAAAAGGTTTGATGATTTGACTAAAAGCACCGCCAATTAGAGATGCTAATAGTCCAGCGCAGAGTAATCGAGGCGCTAACAGTAAGAGAGGGAAGCACAAAGCAAAAATACCCCAGCCATTGCCAATAAAGGTAAGCCAAGACCATAGGGTGTCAGGCAGAACCTGGGTATAGCGATTAACAAATAAAAAAGTCGGAGTTTGCAGCTCACCAAAGTAAATGGCAATTGCCAGGCCAAGCGGTAGAATTGGAATGCACCAAACCCAAATGGATGCGATGGCAAAAATTGATTTGCGCTGCTCAACCATTCGAATTAGCGTGCTCGCTCTTGATCAGCTTCATTGAGCTGATGGACCATTTTTTCTACTACTTGAGCTACAGTAATTGCTTGCATGCACACGTTGTCATGGCATGGTGTCTTGCGATGATTGGCGGCACTGACGCAGGGTGAGCACGCTAGGTTGGCCGTGATTGCAATTGACTTGCCAACAGAGCCATAGAGCGCTGGAGTTTCTGGTCCAAACAGGACGACTGTGCGCAGCGGAGTAACCGCAGAGAAATGGCCAGGCCCGGAATCATTGGTCACCATCACATCTGACAGTGTGTAGAGCGGTGGCAGTTCTGCGAAGCTCACCTGGCCGGCAAAGTTCAATGCATTTTTAACATTAGCAACTGCGCGTACTTTTTCAACATACTCAAATTCAGAAGGGGAGCCGGTGATCAAAATGAGATCATTGGGATAAAGCTGATTTAAGGCTTGAATAAGCTCAGAAAAGCGCTGTTGTGCCCAGCGTCTTTGTGGCAATAAATCGCTGGCATTGGGATTAACCAAAATGAGGCGTTGCTCACCTTGCTTAAATTGAATGCCAAAAGTCTCGCAGAGCTTCTCAATACGCTCGCGAACACTACTCAATACGACTGGATCAATTACTGCTTGCTCTAAATGGACCTCTGAGTCTGCAATATGTATTTTGCTGAACGGCACTTCATTCTCTTTAGAAAATGCAGCATGAATCAGAGAGAGAAAATTCTTGGTAATGTGGATATGTGGGTTGTAATGAACTTTTCGAGTCAGCATAAATCCACGCCACAAGCCTTCACCATGAAAGATGTGATAACCCACGCGACGTCGAGCACCACAAAGGCCGGTAAGTAGTGCAGTAAAGCGAGAGAACAACTCTAAATCAATCACGGTATCAATACGATGCTTGCGGGGCACTAGTAAAAATTTGAGCGTGTCTTTAATTAATCCGCCTAAGCTCGAAGAGTCAATCGTAAAAATATTCTCTGGTTTGACGGTATTTAGTAATGTGAGGCTGGCACGATTGCTTTTAAAGATGAGGAAAAATAATTCAGCGCCACGAGCCTGTGCATTGCGCATGGCTGGGTCAACTAAGATTGCGCTACCCATCTCGGATAACTCAATGAAGAGTAATTTACGCGGCTCACTTGGACCGCGGCTGAATACATTCTTGATGCTATCAATCAGAGCAACTACTGGGCTTGCTACTGCGCAAAGTGGCACACCAACCCAATGGTCAATGGCGCGCATGGTGTTGACGCTAATACTCATAGTCTGGCTCTAAAAAATTACTTCCGTTTTAATAAAAAGTAGGCGCCGGGCAATACCGATAAAACAGTAATGGCGCCGTAGCTAATGGATGCTAATACAGTCATAGATGGGCTAACATCCCACAATGCCAGCACTGAAGAGAGTGTGGCTTCACGCAAGCCCCAGCCTGAGATGCTAATTGGTAGCATCAAGAGGAGGCTGAGTGCAGGCAGGCCAATCATGAGGGCTTCAATGGGGGCATCAACTCCATAGGCCTTGAGGCAGAAGAGTAGTGTCAAGATTGTGAAAGCATGAATGCCAATTGCAAATATCGCTTGAGCGATATTCATGGGCCAAGAAAAAGCGAACTTAATTCCGGGTAGAGCATGGCTCATTTTTAGGCGGTCTAATAATTTTTGTAGCAAGTTGCAGCTCGGACCCCAGGCCAAAACTACAGCAATAAATAAACCAGCAAAAATCATGATGCCAGTGACGGCGTAACCTAAGTCTGTCCCCCAAGCAGCCAAAGTAGCGCCACCCAAAATGAGACCCAGTCCACCCAATAAATTGTTTCCTGCTAAGCCAAGTAGGCGATCGACTAGGACCATCGAAAAACTCAGACGCAATTTAGGAGTTGCATGCTCTAAGTCAACCGAGTGATGAAGCTCCTCATTCAAGTCTTTTTCTTCAGTCAATTTTCCGATGCTGTTTAAATGAGTGGCGGTAATGGCGCGATAGCTGTCACCACCAAGCGTGCTTGGCAATCCCTGATTGATCAGTCCGCCAGCAAAATAGAGGGCTACAAAGTTTGTGAGACTTCCTTGGAACCCGACTTTGCGCATTAAAAATCCCCAGCGCAGTCCACCGCAAATAAACGCTGATAGCATCATCAAAAACGCAGCTAAAAACCACCAAGGCTGTATTCGGATTTCAGAATCTAGTAGGGTATGCCAATCAATTCCACTCGTGGCTTTCCAGAGTAGGGCGACTGACAAAACAACTCGAATGGTAGGCCAAGCTCGTTTGAGGATTGCTTTCCACCCAGATGTGGCTTTTGGGGTGGCTTGGGGTTGTGAACTCATAGGCATAAGGATAATGCCTATGGCTCCTAAGGTCTTGAATTTGGGGAATTAACGTGCCGTACCAGCGTCCTGCCAGTTGCGGCAAAGACTATAGTCAAATTTAGATAAAGCCTGCCCAAATCGGATGATTTCTAGGCTGTCCAGGGGTTCGCAGAGCTCAAAGGCGAGATTTCCGCCAACAGGCGGCTTAAAAGTCATGCCCGACCAATTGATTAGTAAGACGTTCGCACCAGTTGGTAATTGCCCAAACCAGAGGTCAAATTGATCCTGTCGCTGGTCCAATACAAAGACCGGTACTGGTTGAGCATACCAAGCGGCGCGACTACCCAATGTCCAGTTTTGTACTGCAATACCGTTTGCTTTAGTAGCTTGGGCCAATTGAGCCGCTTTTTCGCCTGCAATCTTCCATCCGTAGAGGTCAGCAATTGGATTGGACTTTAGGGCTGCCGTATTCATGCCTCCCGATAAAACGTAGCCAAAACCTATTAGGCAAATGAGCAGTTGTCCAATAAACAAGATGCGGATTGCCATGCGATGTTGCATGGCCCCTGCCTTTGCTAGCCCAATACCGGCAAATGGTGCTAAACAAAACCAGGCAGGTGTAGTCCAGTGGGGGAGACTGCCACCTCCAGAAAGTGAAGCAAAAATCATGAAAGGGATCATGAAGAAGCTCAGCAAAGCATAGATAACGAGCTTCTGGGAGTGAAGGCAATGCTTAATAAATGTATAGCCGCCTAGAAGTAATAGTGGTCCAAAGCAGGCAATCTGAATGCCAATGAAGGCGCCAACTCTACGCCATGCCCAAGTACCACCGCTGCCATGGGCAATTTGATATTTGAATGAGATCCAATCATTGATCCAGTTCCAATACAGCACTGGGCTAATCACAATTAAGGCAACTGCCGCCGCTATCCAGAAGCCTGCTTTAGTAATCCAGGGTTTCTTTGGTAAGGACAGGAAAACAAAGAGCAGGGCAAATGCAGTAAATGCGGCGGTGTACTTACTCAGACCCGCTAGCCCTAGTATCAAACCAGTAATTATCCAATCAGAAACAGAGAAGCAATCCTTTCGGATCCAGCGTAAAGCCATCAACATTAAACCCAGACCTAAGGGGGTAAGCAGGGTGTCTGGCAAAAGACCAATTGCTAAAACATGAGGGAGTGGAGCCGCAATGATTGTTAAAACAGCCATCAATCCACATAGATTGGCAGAAGGTAGGGCGGTGGTTAGGTAACCCGCATTACGTCCTTGCATGAGGTGATGAATTTCTAAGGTAACTTGATATACCAAGAAAGCAGAAAGCGCCCAAAGCAACTCGGGAATCAGACGAATGATTCCCTCAGATGAAGTCAGAGCCACTAGTGGCCACTGGATCCAGCCAACTAATGGCGGATGATCAAAGTAACTCCAGGCGAGATGCTTTGCGTATAAAGCGTAATGAGCTTCATCAACAGAGAACTCAATCGAGAAGCCGAGGGCAAAGTGCACCACTGCAGCAATACAGATGCTGATAGCGGCCCAGCTTGAGGGTGATTGATGGCGCATCACGCAATTTTAGACTTAGCATCCCATTCTTTGGGACAATTCAAGGAATGCGTACAAAAAACGGCTTTCTATCCCTAACGCTTCTTGCAGTAGTAGCCATCTCTTTGGGTAGTTGCGCGGGCTTCACTGGGAATTCAATTGAGAATGAGGCAGGCCAAGCATTTAATGCCGATCAGTTGCCAGCTCAAGAGGATTTACCAAAATTTTCTGCGGAGAAGCCGAAAGATGGGATGCCAAATGGGTGGCATTTTTATCGCATAGCACCATATAAAAAGAACACGATTTACAGGTTGGAGAATTATCAGGGTCGTACGGTGCTTGCTGCTAACTCCAAAACATCAGCATCTGGTCTTGCGGTAAAGCTTCGGCCACGTTCAGCGCAAAACCTATGGTTGCAGTGGGAGTGGAAGGCGGTAGGAGCAATTCCTCAAGCAGACAATGCGGAAAGCCAAAATGATGATGCACCACTACGTATTTTGGTGGCCTTTGATGGTAATAAATCCAAGCTCCCTTTAAGAGAGAAGCTCACCTTTGAGATGGCTAACTTGATTAGCGGTCAAGAAATGCCATACGCCACCGTGATGTATATCCGGTCAGTCAAGAATCCAGTCAATACGGTTTTGAATAACGCTCACACCTCTCGCGTGAAGATGATTGTGGTCGACTCTGGCTGGAATGGCTTGGGGGAGTGGAGCAAGCATGAGCGAGACTTGGCTGCAGACTACAAGTTAGCCTATGGTGAGGCGCCAGGCAATGTCATTGGTATCGCACTTCTGACTGATACTGATAACACCAAGTCAGAAACCCGCGCCCTCTACGGCGATATTGAATTAGTTCGTAAGAATCTCAAATAACTTCAGATTGCATAGGGCGCCAACGCTTGAGTAGTAGGGCATTGCTCAAGACGCAGAAGCTGGAGAGTGCCATGGCACTACCAGCCAGCATGGGTGATAAATAACCCAAAGCTGCCATCGGTATACCAATCGTATTAAATGCAAACGCCCAAAATAAATTTTGACGAATCTTGTCCCAAGTTTTTTGGAGATATCAATCGCAGCTGCTACTAGTGTTGGATCTCCGCGCATGAGAGTAATTCCAGCTGCCTGCATTGCCACATCAGTTCCGGTTGACATCGCCATACCCACATCTGCCATAGCCAATGCCGGCGCATCATTCACGCCATCACCGAACATCGACACGAAATGTTTTTTGTCTTCAGAAGTATTCTGCAGATCTCGAATGATTTCAGCTTTATTGCTTGGCATGATTTGGGCAAAGACTTCATCGATGCCAATGTTTTTTCCTACGCGGTTTGCAGCTGCTAAGTTATCACCAGAGAGCATCACCGTCCGAATATGCAACGCATGAAGTGCAGCGACTGCTGATTTCGCATTGGGCTTGAGCTCATCACCAAACACAATCATTGCAATTGGCTTTGACGCTTCCCTATCCTGGCTTCCCACACTCATCAAAACGGAAACAGTTTGACCCTGCTCAAAACAGACCTGAGCCTTTTGCAAAACGATATCGTGTTGCAGACTTCCTTCAAGTGAGGCTACGCTTTGTAGACGAAGCGTTTGATCTACAAAGGGGCCGGAGCTTGGCACACCTTCAATCCCAATACCAGGCAGGGCTTTACTTGATGCTGTAGCAACTGGTGTGACACCTTTTTCTTTGGATGCATCCAGCAGTGCTTTAGCCAAAGGATGTTCACTTCCTAACCGTAAGCCTGCAGCTGTAGCGAGAATGCCTTCAGTATCGGCAGATGATTGATCAAAAGGGAGTAGGGCTAGCATGCGTGGCTTGCCAATAGTGAGTGTCCCGGTCTTATCAAATGCGACGATATTGAGTTTGTGCGCCAGCTCCAATACTTGAGGATCCTTAATCAAAATGCCAAAGCGTGCGGCGATACCAGTGCCCGCCATGATCGCAGCTGGAGTAGCAAGTCCAAGTGCGCAAGGGCAGGCAATTACAAGGACGGCGACAGCCCGCAAGATTGCGATCGATACGGAGTCAAAGTAGAGCCAGTTCCCAATACCAGTAATCAGCGCAAGAATAATCACAGTGGGTACAAAGATAGCGCTTACCTGATCAACTAACTTTTGAATAGGCGCTTTTTGTGTTTGAGCTTCCTCTACTAAATTAATAATTTGCGAGAGTACGCTTTCAATGCCAACTGCTTGCGCTTTTACTACGAGTACGCCTTCACCATTTAAGGCGCCACCAATGACTTTCGAGCCAACTAATTTTTTAATTGGCTCGCTTTCACCAGTGAGTAGGGATTCATCGACATGGCTAGACCCAGAAATAATCACACCATCAACTGGGATGCGTTCACCGGGAAGTATTAATATCCGATCCCCTGGCAGCACTTGATCAAAGGGTAAGTCACGGCGTTGATCCTCGCCTACACCTGTATTGCCATGGAGCTCAACATCCGCGTTTAAAACTTTCGCATGCTCAGGCCAAAGTTTTTGCAGGGCGCGAATCGCTTCACTAGTTTGTTGCTTGGCACGTGACTCTAGCCATTTGCCTAATAAGACCATGCAAATAATGACCGCAGATCCCTCAAAGTAGAGTTCATGCGCATGGTTTGAGGTGAGTAAGAGGTACAGGCTAAGTCCATAGGCGGCACTGGTGCCTAGGGCAACCAGTAAGTCCATATTGCCGGCACCAGCCATCAAAGATTTATAGCCTGCCACGTAGAAGCGCCATCCTAGAATGAATTGCACTGGTGTAGCCAGAGCTAGCTGCCACCAGCCTGATAAAGACCAGTGAATGCCAAAAGGCATGAAGAACATGGGTAAGAAGAGTGGGGCGGAAAGTAGGAAGCTCAGAATCACCCGACCTAAACCATCATCAGCCCAAAAGGACTTGCTAGCCTTCTTGTCTAAATTGCCTCGTGTAGAGCTTTCTTTGGCCTCATAACCCGTCTTTTTAACAAGTGCGATGATGTCTGCGAGGGTGGAGGAGCCGCGTTTTACCCGTATTCTGGCCTGTTCAGTGGCTAAATTGACAGTAGCTGCCTCAACCCCAGGAATCTTGTCCAAAGCCTTTTCTACACGACCAACGCAAGAGGCGCAGGTCATCCCGCCTATATCTAGGGTATAAAACTCTGAATTGCTCGTTTCTGTAGAGTGCATGTAGAAGATAATCTACCGTAAGGTGAAAAAAGCCATCAACAACCGTATTTTGACAGTTTTTAAGGGGTAGCTATGTTTACGCTGAAGGTATCAGGAATGACTTGTGGCGGCTGTATTAATGCTGTTACTCGAGCTGTGCAGGCTCAAGATCCTCAAGCCCAAGTTCAGGCGGACTTGGCGACTCAGATAGTGACGCTTGAAACAAGCTTCACTCCAGAGCTGGCTGCTGGGCTTATAACAGATGCCGGATTCCCAGTTTCACAATAGAGATTAGTTCGGCTTTAGCAATTTTTTGCATGTGCGGTTAATCTACCCACTATTCCATTATTTGTAATACATCTCAATAAACCCTATTGAGATTCCCTTGTGGGAATGTTTATCTTAGGAGAAGTCGGTGGCGCTTACTGTAGAGGCTGTGCAAGCAGCATTAAAAGGTTTGGTTGACCCAAATACACAAATTGATTTTGTGTCGGCAAAGAGTGTCAAAAATCTAAAAGTTGATGGTGGCGATATCAGTCTAGACATCGTTCTAGGATACCCAGCAAAAAGTCAGTTTGATGCGATTCGTAAATCCGTTATTGCTGTTCTTCGCGAATTACCTGATGTCAAGAATGTCAGCGTCAATGTCAGCAGTCAAATCGTGGCACATTCTGTTCAGCGTGGAGTGAAGTTACTTCCTAATGTAAAAAATATTATTGCTGTAGCCAGCGGTAAAGGTGGAGTAGGAAAATCTACAACGGCAGTGAATCTAGCTCTAGCCTTGGCTGCAGAGGGTGCGCAAGTTGGCATGTTGGATGCAGACATCTACGGACCGAGTCAACCGATGATGCTAGGTATTACTGGCAGGCCAACTTCGATTGAAGAAAATACGATGGAGCCTATGGAAGGCCACGGCCTTCAAGCGAGCTCTATTGGCTTTTTAATCGATGATGATGCGCCTATGGTGTGGCGCGGTCCAATGGTAACTTCAGCCCTCGAGCAATTGCTTCGTCAGACACGTTGGCGTGATCTTGATTACCTGATTGTGGACATGCCGCCAGGTACCGGTGATATTCAGTTAACCCTTGCTCAGAAGGTGCCTGTCACCGGCGCAGTCATTGTGACCACTCCTCAAGATGTTGCTTTACTAGATGCGCGTAAGGGTTTGAAGATGTTTGAGAAGGTTGGCGTTCCGATTGTAGGGATCATTGAAAACATGAGCACGTATGTTTGCCCAAGTTGTGGTCATGAGGAGCATGTGTTTGGTACCGGTGGTGGTCAAAAGATGTGCAAAGAATACGGCGTTGATTTCTTGGGCGACTTACCACTCAATTTATCGATTCGTGAGCAGGCTGATGCAGGGCGCCCAACCGTAGTGGCTGATCCTGATGGCGCGATCAGCGCAATCTATAAGACGATTGCAAGACGAGTTGCCATTAAAGTAGCGGCGCTTTCAAAAGATATGAGCAGTAAATTTCCCAGCATTGTTGTTCAAAATACCTAATTAATTATGAAGTTTGCCGTCGTCATGCGTAAGCAAAAAATCGATAACCCTTGGATTGATTTCCGTTGGGCGGCAAAAGAGGTGCTGCCAGATTATGGCCAATTTTCTTCTTCTCATCCCCCTGAAAAAATCATGGGTCAGTTTTTAGGAAGGGATGATCAAGGAGAGTCTTGGTTGTTTACCGGATATGAACTTGATTTGTATCCTGATGACGCTGAGGGTTACTACCTCAATGTTTCCGCAACTTTTCCTTGCTGGTTTGTCATGTGGCGCACGGAAGAGGATTTTGAGCAATATATTGACGATCAATCTAAGGCACTCATAAGTTCAGAATCTAGCTTTCCAATTCCGCATCGTGTGGATGTGAGCTATAACGAAGCTGCCCACTTAATTGATAGTGGTGAAACAGTTGACAATATTCCCATGAGTGATGAGCACGCTTCTTGGCTGCAGGATTTTGTTAACCAGCATTTCCGGCCTGAGCCAAAAAAGAGACACAAACCCGCATCCTTTAAAGGTGCTAATCGTTCTTCGGAGGATTGATGGAGGGCCGATTTTTAAGTCGATGGTCCCGCCTTAAATCGGGCAAGGCAGTTCAATCCGAGGAAGGGCTCGCACCATCGTCTCAGACGGTTGACACAAAACATCAACTGATGTTCAGCCCCCCATTTCCTCTGAAGAAGCGAAACTGCCTTCCCTTGATGATGTTGAGAAGATTGATCAGTTGGCCCCTGATTTCTCTACGTTTATGCAGCCAGGCGTTGATCCAGAGGTTCAACAGGCAGCATTAAAAAAATGTTTTCTGATCCTCACTTCAACATCATGGATGGCCTTGATGAATATATTGATGATTATTCAAAACCCAATCCTATTCCATTGGCCATGCTAAAGCGTATGGCCCAATCTAAGATGCTGAGCATCTTTAGTAAAAATGAAGATCAAGCTGTTCCTGAAATTGCTAATGCGGATTCATCTCATGCTGAATTGAAAGATCAAGACTCAAATCCCGCAGCTTTAGCTAACCCTCTAGAGAATCGTATAACATCATCCACTGCAACTCCGAATGATGTGCAATTGAGCCCCGTACCAATGCCTGTGGATAAGAAAACGAGTTAAGAAGATTATTAATGAGCCAAAAACTAGTTTGTAACTGCAATGGAACGATGCCTCTTGATCCAAGTAAATTGGGTGTCAAGATACACACTGCCTTATGCAGGCAAGAGCTTAATTCGGTCTTGGGTGCATTCAATGGTGATGATTCTCTAATTATTGCCTGCACACAGGAAGGCGCCTTGTTTAATGAACTGGCAGCGCAATCTGAAAAACCTCTGATTGCTCCATTGCGTTTCGTAAACATTCGTGAGGTTGCTGGGTGGACACAGGAAGCTCCATCATCCACTCCAAAAATTGCTGCGTTGCTAGCTTTGGCTGAAATGCCTGAGGCCGATCCTGTTCCGGTCATTAATTATGAGAGCCAAGGTCGCACATTGATTATTGGCGCTGGTGAGTAAGCAATTCCTTGGGCCGAACAGTTGAGCGACGCATTAGAGGTCTCCGTTCTGTGTACTGAACCAAGTCCGCTACCTTTATCGAGAGACTTTCCTGTCTATTCCGGCTCCACAAAGTCGATAGAAGGATATCTTGGAAATTTCATCGTCCAATGGGAGTTGGAAAACCCAATTGATCCGGAGATGTGTACTCGCTGCGGTGCTTGTGTTGAAGTTTGTCCATCGGGCGCAATCAATGATTCATTTCAGATTGATTTAGATAAGTGCAAATCACATCGCAAATGCATTACGGCCTGTGCCGGTATTGGCGCGATCAATTTTGATCGGGTTGAACGAAATCGCACTGCCCAATTCGATTTAATTTTAGATCTACGCTCAAAGACTCATATGCGCATGAGTCAAACTCCCCAGGGGTATTTTTCCCCAGGCACTGATCCGCTGGAGCAATCATTTGCTGCTAATAAATTATTGAGTCTGGTAGGGGAGTTTGAGAAGCCCAAATACTTTGCTTATAACGAAAAAGTTTGTGCACACGGCCGCAACGGTAAAGTTGGTTGCAACGCTTGTATTGATGTTTGTTCAACTGCAGCCATTACTTCCCTTTTCAAAAATGGGCAGGGTACTGTCGAAGTTAATCCAAACTTATGTATGGGATGCGGTGCTTGCTCCACTGTTTGCCCATCAGGTGCGATGCGATATAACTATCCAAGTGTTTCGCACCAGGGTAAAGAAATCAAAACTTTGGCAAATGTTTTTACTCAAGAGTGCGCTAAGGAAAAAAAATCCGTTAGTCCCGCGCTTCTTTTGCATACTCTGAAAGCCGGCACAAACTTAATTGATGCAGTTGGTCGCGCCGCCCATTTAAATCCAAGTCGATATGAAGGATTGCCTTCCTATTTAATCCCCTATGGTGTTGAGCATATTGCTTCAACAGGAATAGACTTATGGTTGGGCGCATTGAGTTATGGCTTTAGTGAGGTTTACTTACTATTGTCTGGTGAGCAAGATCCCGCTTATCAAGCTGCTTTGCACACACAGGCTGAGCTCTGCAATGCAATCTTGGCAGCAGATGGTTTTGAAGCGCGAATTAGTTTGATCCATGCGGCCGCATCCGATGACATTGCGCCGGTTTCAATGGTCATGGGTCAGTTGCGTCAGCGTGGTCCCCTCGCGCCAGTGTGTACTCCTGCTACTTTTGGTTTAAATAATCAGAAGAGAGAGGCGTTAGAAGCAGTTTTAGAGCATCTAGAAAAACAAGCAAAAACAGTCTTGCCTGAAGCGGGAGCTCCTTTGCCAGCCTCTTCATTATTAGGTGGCTTAAATATCAACAAGGATGCATGTACTTTATGCATGTCGTGTGTTGGCAGCTGCCCAGAAGGTGCGCTATTAGACAATCCGGATGAGCCTAAGTTGTCGTTTATTGAGAAGCAATGTGTCCAGTGCGGTATTTGCGTAACCGCTTGCCCTGAGCATGCTTTGAGCTTGGAGCCACGCTTATTAAGCGTTGAGCAAAGAAAGCAGCGAGTCAATTTAAATGAGACCAAGCCATTTCACTGCATTAGTTGCGGGAAGCCCTTTGGGACCCTCAAAATGGTTGACCTGATGATGACCAAGCTTGGCGCGCATGCTGCCTTCTCTGGGCCTGCAATGGAGCGCTTAAAGATGTGCAGCGATTGTCGCGTAGTGGATATGATGAAGAATGAAACATGAGTGAATTAGAAAAAGATCTGAAGATTGCAGAGGTCGGTGATGTTGGCTTGCCTGAGGATTTGGCTAGGGCTGACTTATATGGTTTGATAGCTCGCTTCTTTTTGCTACCTCCTGATCAAGAGCTCCTTGACCAGATAGCAGCATCTATCCCTGAGGGGCGGAGCGGTACTGATGAAGCGCCACTTGCTCAGCTATGGGATAGTTTGGTGGAGTTAGCTAAGAACAATCCCGCTCAAGCATGGAGAGACGAATTTGATGCGAACTTCATTAGCGTTGGTAAGCCAAATGTTGTTCTCAATGCGTCTATTTACTTGGCGGGACATCTCAATGAAAAGCCTTTAGTAGAGATTAGACGGTCCTTAGACGCATTTGGTCTTGAAGCTGCCGAGAATATTACTAAAACTGAAGATCACATATCAGCCTTGTGTGAGGTTATGCGCTACCTCATAGCTGGTGATGATGTGGAGATTTCTAATTTGACGAATCAGCGCATTTTCTTCAATGACCACATTCGTCCCTGGTATGACGAATTGTGCGATGCAATAGAAGCGATCCCAGAAAATCACCTTTACCATTCTGTAGCCGCATTAACACGTGAATTTCTTGCTATTGAAGGGCAGAGTTTTGACATGATTTAATGTTGCGTTGCACAAGAGGAAAACCCCTAGAAATAAATTAATTTCAAATATGCAAAAAATACAATTACCAATTACACTTGACCCATATCAAATTTGCACTAACTAGGAGCATGCGATGACTATCAAATCCGCAACTGCAGTAAATGAAGAAAATAAACCTTCACGCAGAAAGTTTTTTATCGGAGCGGGTGCCACAGTTGGCGCTGTCGCAGTTGCTTCACAAACTACGATCGGCAATGCGGTTATTCAAGAAATTGGCAGTACTGTTTCAGGAGACAAAGAAGGGTATCAACTCTCCGCTCACATTCGTAAGTACTACGAAATCACTTTGTTGTAATCCGTTCTAATTTTTTAGCCACTCCTTTTATAAAACCAAAATTTTTTCAGGGGCAACAAATAAGCCTGACTCGCAAATCTAATACACCTCAAAGTAGTCGTTCAGTCCCAGCATCACGCCTAATCGGCAGTCTTTCGCGCGGACTTAAAGCAGCTGTTCCAACAATGGATCGCCGCCAGTTCCTAAAACGTTCAGGCGTCAGCGTTGGTGCTGGAATTGCTGCAAGCCAATTGACCATGGTTCAAAAGGCAGCGGCCGAGCAAAGCAATGCTGGATGGCAAAGCTGGAAAAATTGAAGTGAAGCGAACTGTATGTACTCACTGCTCAGTGGGTTGCGCGGTTGATGCAACTGTGGAGAATGGTGTTTGGGTTCGTCAAGACCCTGTTTTTGATTCTCCAATCAATTTAGGTGCTCATTGCGCAAAAGGCGCAGCACTTCGTGAGCATGGCCATGGCGACTTCCGCTTACGCACACCAATGAAATTGGTTGACGGTAAGTATCAAAAGATTTCCTGGGATCAAGCTTTAACTGAGATCACGGCGCAGATGAAAGACATTCGCACTAAGTACTCTCCAGATGCGATGTACTTTATTGGTTCATCAAAACAAAATAATGAACAAGCGTATTTGTTGCGTAAGTGGGTATCTTTCTTTGGAACCAATAACACTGACCACCAAGCTCGTATTTGTCACTCAACTACAGTTGCTGGTGTAGCTAATACTTGGGGCTACGGCGCCATGACAAATAGCTACAACGACATGATGAATTCAAAAGCAGCTTTGTATATTGGCTCTAATGCTGCTGAGGCGCATTCAGTATCTATGCTGAGCATGTTGCATGCTAAGAAAATGGTTGCAAATTAATTGTGGTTGATCCACGTTACACAAGAACTGCAGCGAAGTCTGATCAGTATGTTCGCATTCGTTCTGGTACTGATATTCCATTCTTGTTTGGTGTTCTTTATCACGTCTTTAATAACGGTTGGGAAGATAAGAAATACATCAACGATCGTGTCTATGGCATGGACAAGGTTCGCAAAGAAGTGATGGAAAAATGGGCTCCAGCCAATGTAGAAGAGGCTTGCGGTGTTCCTGAGGCTCAGGTTTATAAAGTTGCCGAGACCATGGCAAAAAATCGTCCAAGCACGATTGTTTGGTGTATGGGACAAACTCAGCACACCATTGGTAATGCGATGGTTCGCGCTTCCTGTTTATTGCAGTTGGCATTAGGTAATATCAGTAAGTCTGGCGGCGGCGCAAATATTTTCCGCGGCCATGACAACGTTCAGGGTGCAACTGACGTTGGTCCAAATCCAAATTCACTGCCTGGTTACTATGGCCTAGCTGCTGGTTCTTGGAAGCATTTTGCGACCGTTTGGGGCGTAGATTATGAGTGGATTAAGGGTCGCTATGCTCCTGGCATGATGGAGAAATCAGGCACTACCGTTTCCCGTTGGGTCGACGCAGTGCTTGAACCTGATGACATGGCTTGGATTAAGTCGTTTGGGGGTCTCCTATCCGGCAAACATGTCCCATCAGGATTCTTTAATTTTGGTGAGAAATTCTGGTTCTGGTTTGGTATGGTCTTTTTAGGACTCATCATCTCAGGTTCTGGATGGGTGCTTGATATGATAGTTCCTGTCCCTGGAATTGAATATTGGCGTGGCACTATGCAAGTGGCAGATATTATTCATGCTTCAGCTGCCTTATTGATGACAGCTATGGCAATGGGGCATATCTACATCGGTACCATTGGTATGCAAGGCTCAATCGATGGTATGAAAACGGGTTATGTTGATGCTGCTTGGGCTAAAGAGCATCATGAAGTTTGGTACAACAAAGTTAAATAAGGACGAAGCTATGAAAAAAATCATTGCCTTCACAATTGGCGCTCTGGTAGCAAGCCCTGCCTTTGCTTTTTTCCCGCCACTATCACCAGAAGCTCAGGCTGCTGCTGATTTGAAGAAGGCCAAAACGGCTTATGCTGGTAAGGTTGGAGCCTTCAAGCTTTGCCAGGTGCAAAATAAGATCGCTGACCAATACAAGGTTTCCGGTACTCCAGCACCAGCAGCCTGTGTAGCGCCACCTCCATTTGTTGCACCGGTGGCTGCTGCAGCGTCAGCTGCAAAGTAATTAGTCGGAGAGCAACAGTTGATGTAAGTAGCGCTTAGCTGCTTGTGTCTGAGGATTGGCAAAGAAAGGACCTGCGGGTCCTTTTTCTTTTATCTGGCCCTGATCAATGAAGATGATGTACTCGGCTAGTCTTTGTACTTGTGCAAGTTGGTGAGAGGTAAAGATGACATCTGATCCGTGAAGCTTAAATTGGCGGATGATTTCTTCTACTTGCTCCGTAGTATTTGGATCTAGATTGGCGGTGGGTTCATCTAGCAATACCAAATTGGGTTTTTGCAATATGACTCGACCCAAGCATAGCTTCTGTCTTTCTCCTGCCGAGAGTTTATGTGCAGGATTATTCGCAAGACGGCTTAAGCCGATCTGCTCTATGACGGCATCAATAGCACTCGACTGAATGGAAGGATCGGAGTCTTGGATCATCGCAATATTGGTTCTAGCGGAGGCCTTAATCATTGGCGTATGATGCAATACCAGAGATGACTTGATAGGGCTTCTTGAGTGGGTGATCGTGCCTGAATTCGGTGTGATCAAACCGTCAATCAACTTAAGGAGGGTAGTTTTTCCGGCACCATTGGGCCCAATACAGGCACAAATTCGATCTGCAGGAATGAGCGCGTGGGGGATATCCAATATGGTCTGACCATCACTTTTGACAATGGTGTCCTGTAGCTCGATGTATTGCTGAAATTGTTCGGAGGGATTAACCATAGCGTCGCTCCGCAATTTGGCGAACTACAAATGTGAAAAGGTTGGCCAGCAACACAATACCTAGTAAGACAATCCCTAGGGCAAGCGCAAGAGGGAGGTCGCCCTTGCTTGTTTCTAAGGCAATTGCTGTAGTCATGGTTCGAGTGGATTGATCAATGTTCCCGCCCACGATCATGACGGCTCCAACCTCGGATATTGCTCTAGCTAGTCCAGCCAGGACGGCAATGGTCAGTGAGAAGCGACAGTCCCAAATCAGCCATTTGAGGGAGGCCATTCTGGGTAAGCGAAGAGCCATAAAGGAATCCCGATGAATTCTCCAGGAATCTTCCAAAATTTGGCGGCTTAGAGCTGCAATTAAAGGGGTTGTGAGCAGTGTTTGGGCAAGGATCATGCCCTTTGTAAAAAGCCATCCCCATACCCCTAAAGGCCCTGTGCGCGAGAGTAGGAGGTAGACCACAACACCCACAATCACTGGTTGGGACTCCCATGAGTGTATTCAGGGTAACTGTAATCGTTTGTTTACCCCGAAATTCTTCGGTGGCCAATAGAGCGCCAATTGGCAGCCCAAGCAGGGTGCCTAAGAGGAGTGCCGTCAAGCTGACCTTAAGGGAGACGAGAACGATGCCCATTACTCCCGCATCCAAATGTGCAAGGAGTCTAAAAGCATCCTGAAAGGTCATCAACATGGACATGATTCTAGCAAGGGGGTGGCAAAATGGCATAAATGCAAACAATTTCCCTTTTTTAACTCATGGCTGAAGTCATTTGCCTCTGTAATGAGGTTCTCGATGTTGATCTTCGAGAATATCTTGATACCCATCCAATCGACTCTATTGAAGAGTTGCGTGAGCAAGCCTCAATTTGCAATAAGTGCATGCAGTGCCAGGATTTAGTTGAAGGGGAGATTTATTTGGCGCGTATTCGACGGCAGCGTGCTGCAGGACAGTTTTAATGACGCAAAGTAAGTTGGGCCGCTTTAGCGTCATGACCATGAATGTGCATAAGGGGCTATCACCTTTGCACAGGAAGTCGACTATCTATGAGCTGCGCCAGAAAATGCGTAGTCATCATCCGGATTTACTATTTTTACAAGAGCTCCAGCAGGAGCATCGCGGGCGAATTAGGCGCTTTGGTCAATGGCCTTTAACAGAGCTCACCCACTTTTTATCCGAAGACTTTTGGCATGATTGGCATTACGGTAAAAACGTCGAATATCCAGATGGGCATCATGGCAATGCAATTCTGTCTAAGAGACCTTTGCATAAGGGCGAAAATTACGATATCTCTGCTTATCGATTTGAACGGCGCGGTTTGCTTCATAGCGTCACACAGCTAGAGGGTGTAGCAACACCGATTCACTGTTTCTGTGTACACCTGGCCTTATTTGAACGCGGACGAGAACGTCAATTAAGTGAAATTATTGGTTACATTGATTCATTAGCAAATGGCGGTCCTACTATTGTGGCTGGCGACTTTAACGATTGGCGTAACCGCGTGAGTGCACCGATGCAGGCTGCCGATTTTAATGAGGTATTTGAGGCGCTTACTGGCGCCCCCGCAAAAACCTTTCCTAGTGTGAAGCCTATGCTTCCGATGGATCGAATTTATGTACGGAGCTTAAAAATCCATTCTGCGGAAGTGATGCATGAATGGTTGAAGCTATCTGATCACTTAGGTATTGCAGCGGAACTTGAGATTTTATGAACATTATTAATTTTTTACTCGGATCTTTTTTTGGCGAACCCTTTATTTGGGTCCCAATAGCGCACATCATTATTGTGATTCTGTTTGGATTTAGATTAATTTCAGTGAGAAGACCAGTTGGCGTTGTACTAGCCTGGTTTCTGATTGTGGTTCTATTCCCCTTAATTGGTATTAGCCTCTATATCCTCATTGGTGAGCGTCCCGTTGGTCGAAAGTTCGCTCGAAAAATTATTCGCATGGATAAAGAGTACGCTGCCATCACCGAAGCGATGCGCAAACGCTATCAGGCTGATAAACAACTTCTGCCAATTGAAGGTAGGGCCTTGAGTCTCTTGGCAGAGGCTAAAAATGGTTCGCCAGTAATCGCCGGCAATCAGATCGAACTCTTTACGAATTCCCTAGAAATCTTGCAGTACTTTGTTGACGAGATTAATCAGGCCAAGAAAACATTGCATTTGGAATTCTATATATGGGCTTTAGGCGGTGATGCAGATCGTGTCGGCGAGGCTTTAATCGCCGCGGCTAAGCGCGGCGTAACTTGTAAAGTGCTATTGGATTCTTTAGGTAGTAAAGACTGGTTTAAATCGACTTGGCCTAAGCGCTTCAGAAACGCTGGTATTCAAGTAACTGAAGCCTTGCCTATTCAGGTTGGTCGCTTTCAATTTCGTCGTGCTGACTTAAGGCTACATCGCAAGATATTTGTGATCGACAACACCATCGTTTGGATCGGCAGTATGAATATGGTGGATCCGCGTACTTTTAAACAAGATTCGGGTGTGGGTGAATGGGTAGATGCGATGGTCAGAATTGAAGGGCCTGTAGCATCTCAGTTTGAGCTGACATTCTCGTTTGACTGGAGTGTTGATAATCCCAGGGTTACGCACTTCAGCAATATAGTTCCGGCAGCTAGTCCACTAGAAGGGAAGGTATTGGCTCAAGAGTTTTCCTCCGGGCCGGTATACCGCGACGATATCTTGTACCAAGTATTGCTTTCAGCCATCATGGATGCCCGTGAAGAGCTCACCATTACTACGCCTTACTTTGGCCCTGACGATGGTTTGATTCAGGCGCTGATGACGGCAGCTGGTCGTGGTGTGAAGGTAACCCTGATTGTCCCTAAGTTAAATGACTCGACATTGGTTGCTTGGAGTAGTCGCAGTTTCTATTCTGATCTCATGAGTGCCGGTGTGAATATTGCTGAATTTCATGGCGGTCTATTGCATACGAAAAGCATGCTGATAGACAAGCGGGTTGCCATTTTTGGCTCAGTGAACTTTGATCAGCGCAGCTTGCGTCTCAATTTTGAAATTAGCTTAATCGTATACAACGATGAATTCTGCGCCAAGCTCGAAACCTTGATCGAGTCTTACTTGGCAAAATCAGATATGGTAAACCCAGCAACTTGGGCTAAGAGGCCGCATTGGCATGTTCTGCTGGAGAATGCGGCTCACCTGACATCACCCTTGCTTTAAATGGAGCCCTGACCCCGCATCTTTGCAATCTCATCAATAGAAATACCAAGCTCAGTCAGAAGGGCTTCTGTATGTTGGCCCACTGCAGGTATCTCATCCATGCGGTAGTCAAAGCTGTCATTGCTGTCCGGGGGTAGCATTGCTGGAATAGGGCCTACAGGTGATCCTACTTGTAGCCAGCGATCTCTTGCTTTGAGTTGATCGTGATTCCATAAGCCCTGCATGTCATTTAGGCGGGCATTAGCGATTTGCGCTTGATCCAGTTTTGCAATCACTTGCTGGGTAGTGAGTTTGCTAAAACAGGCATCAATAATGGAGAGGAGTTCATCTCGTTTTTCATTACGCTTGAAGTTTTTATCAAAGCGCTCATCTTTAGCTAGCACTTGATTCTCAAGCACCACCTCACAGAATAATACCCACTCACGATCATTTTGCAGGCCCAGCATAACGGTGCCACCATCGCCCGCCTTAAAAGGCCCATAGGGATAAATCGTGGCATGGGAAGCGCCATTGCGAGGAGGAGGTGCAGCTCCCTCATAGGCGTAATAGAGTGGGTAACTCATCCATTCACCCAAAGACTCCAGCATAGAAACATCGATAGTGGATCCTTTGCCGGTCTTCCCCCTCTGGAGAAGTGCTGTCAAAACATTGGCGTAGGCATACATACCTGCTGCAATGTCTGCAATGGAATTGCCTGCTTTACTAGGCGTCTCGGGTGCGCCTGTAACAGACAAGAACCCAGCTTCACTTTGAATCAGTAAGTCATAGGCTTTTTTGTCGCGATAAGGCCCATTATTTCCATAGGCTGAGATGTCGCACAAGATTAAACCAGGATTATCTTTTTGTAATAGCTCTGCAGTAAGGCCCATGCGCACTGCGGCACCGGGAGCTAAGTTCTGTACCAGCACATCTGCTGTTTTGAGGAGCTTCTTTAATGCTGCTAAGGCCGATTCTTGTTTGAGATCTAGCGTGAGACTTTCTTTAGAGCGATTTACCCAAGTGAAATGAGATGACATGCCATTGACCCGTTCATCATAGGCACGGGCAAAGTCCCCGGCGCCCGGTCGCTCGACCTTAATGACGCGTGCACCTAAGTCGGCTAATTGGCGAGTGCAAAACGGAGCAGCAATGGCGTGCTCTAACGAAACCACGGTGATGCCATCTAGGGGTCGAATGCTCATGTAATTACTTATCCAAAAACTAAATTAATTAAAAGGTCTACAGAATTAGAAAGAGCGGGGGAGACCCAATACATGCTCAGCAATATAGGAATAAATTAAGTTGGTCGAGATTGGCGCTACTTAGTAGAGGCGCGTCTCTCTGAATTTACGCTCAACATCATATTCATTGGCAAATCCAAATCCACCATGAGTTTGTAGGCAAACGTTAGCAGCTTCCCAAGAGGCTTTGGCGGCTAAGTACTTGGCCATATTGGATTCAGCGCCGCAGGCTTGTTTAGCGTCGAATAGTTCACAAGCTTTAAAGCGCATCAGATTGGCAGCTTCTGTTTCGATATAAGAATCCGCAATCGGAAACTGAATGCCTTGGTTTTTGCCAATAGGTCGATCGAATACCACGCGTTCGTTTGCATAGCGACGGGCTTTATCTACAAACCAATAAGCATCGCCAATACACTCGGCGGCATTAGGGTGCGCTCAGCATTCAAACCATCCAAGATGTACTTAAAACCCTTGCCTTCTTCGCCAATCAGGTTCTCAGCCGGAATCTCTAGATTATCAAAGAAGACTTCATTGGTTTCGTGATTCACCATATTGGCAATCGGCTGGATCGTCATACCTTTGCCAATGGCATCTTTGAGGTTGACGATAAAGATCGACATGCCTTCAGATTTTTTGGTGACCTCTGCCAATGGGGTGGTGCGAGCGAGCAGAATCATTAAACCAGAGTGCTGAATCCGGGAGATCCAAATCTTTTGACCATTCACTACATACTTGTCACCCTTTTTGACCGCAGTAGTTTTGAGTTTGGTGGTATCTGTACCAGTAGTGGGTTCCATCACTGCCATTGTTTGTAGACGCAGTTCTCCAGTAGCAATCTTGGGAAGGTAGAGCTGCTTTTGAGCATCTGAACCATGGCGTAATAAGGTGCCCATGTTGTACATCTGGCCATGACATGAACCCGCATTACCACCCGAGAAATTAATTTCCTCCATGATGACGGAGGCTTCTGCTAAACCTAAGCCAGAGCCACCATATTCTTCCTTCCGGAATTAATGCTGCTAACCAACCAGCTTGCGCCATGGCATCAACAAATGCTTCTGGGTAAGCGCGCTCATGATCTACCTTTTGTCAGTATGCGGAGTCAAAGCTTCCGCAAAGGCCACGCAAGGCTTCGCGCATATCTTGGTATTGGTCTGGCTTGGGAATAGGGTGGTTCATTTAGCTGCCTAAAAAAAGTTAAGAAATAATTGAATCCCCACAGTTTAAGCAAGAATTCAAGATTGTGGGAAACCCAAAATCTGAGCCTAATCCTGGCGATTGTTGTGTCTGATGGCGCTTGGGGCATACTTGGGACATGATCAAAACCCCGCTTTCCAGCCGATCTGGAGCTCTTGCTTAATGGAGCAAATGCTAGGCCAGTTCTTTGACTACTTTGGTATGCCATCGGTTGGTTTGCCAGCGGTATTTATTAGCGCCTTCATTTCCGCAACTTTATTGCCTATGGGTTCAGAGCCCATCTTGTTTGGGTATGTTTCAGTCAATCCGCACTTATATTGGGTTGCGATTATTGTTGCCACAATTGGTAACACCTTTGGAGGTATGCTCGATTGGTGGCTTGGGCTACTGAGTCGTAATAGCTTTGAGTCCTTAAAAGGCCCTCCAAACAACCGAATGCAGCGCTGGCTCGAAGAGAGGGGTCCCAAGATGCTTCTGCTGTCCTGGCTGCCTGGGTTTGGCGACCCCCTGTGTTTGGCTGCTGGCTGGCTTAGATTGCCCTGGCTACCCTGTTTAATCTATATGTGTATCGGCAAGCTGCTGCGTTATCTCACGATGACTTGGCTTCTAACCTTAGTTCCCACAAGTGTTTGGCATCAATTGGGTCACTGGCTTCATCTGATCTAATTTCTTCCGTTGTATCCTATGTTTTTCTTGTCAATTTCTCTAGAGGGCATTCATGTCTCAATTAAAAGGTAAAACGGCGCTGGTCACTGGTTCTACTAGCGGTATCGGTTTGGCAATGGCCATTGGATTGGCAAAGCAGGGCGTTAACATCATGGTCAACGGTTTTGGTGAAAAAGATGCCGCTATCGCTGCGATCAAAGCATGCGGAGTAGAGGTGGATTATCACGGCGCTGATATGAGTAAGCCTGCCGAGATTGAAGATCTGATTAAGCAAACTGAAACACGTTTTGGATCACTTGATATCTTGGTGAACAATGCAGGTATTCAGTACACAGCTAATGTGGAAGATTTTCCGGCAGACAAATGGGAATCCATTATTGCTATTAACCTCAGTTCAGCTTTCTATACCTCTCATCATGCCTTGCCTGGAATGAAGAAGCGTAACTGGGGTCGCATTATCAATATTGCCTCTGTGCATGGTTTGGTGGGTTCAGTTCAAAAGTCCGCTTATGTAGCTGCTAAGCATGGCATTGTTGGTTTAACTAAAGTCACTGCTCTTGAGAATGCTAAAACTGGAATCACTTGCAATGCGATTTGCCCAGGATGGGTCCTTACACCCTTGGTTCAAAAACAAGTAGATGCCCGTGCAGAGCGTGATGGAGTTTCAAATGAAGAGGCTAAAAAGGCTTTGGTTTCCGAGAAGCAGCCCTCCGGTGAATTCGTGGCTCCAGAGCAATTGGCTGCATTAGCAATCTTCCTTTGCGGTCCCGACGCCTCAGAGGTGCGTGGAGTGGCTTGGAATATGGATGGTGGCTGGACAGCCTAGTAATCCTCGGGTGGGGCTGATACAGTCAGCCCCATTTATTTCACGCTCAAACAAAATCGTCAGAATCGTCTATAGTTAGGTCGAATATGGCCCTATAGCCAATTATTAACACGTCTTTAAAGGAAAAAATGATGGAACACACATTACCTCAGTTACCTTACGCATTGGATGCGCTTTCCCCATTCATTTCTAAAGAAACGCTAGAGTTTCACTACGGTAAGCACCACCAAACTTATGTCACCAATCTCAATAACTTAATTAAAGGTACTGAGTTTGAAAATGCATCCTTAGAAGACATTGTTAAAAAATCTGCTGGCGGTGTTTTTAATAATGCGGCTCAAGTATGGAACCATGCCTTTTACTGGAATAGCATGAAGCCAAATGGTGGCGGTGCTCCAACTGGTCCTTTGGCTGATGCAATCAACGCTAAGTGGGGTTCTTTTGATAAATTCAAAGAAGAGTTTGTAAAATGTGCAATTGGCACTTTTGGATCTGGTTGGGCTTGGTTGGTGAAGAAGGCTGATGGCTCTCTCGATTTAGTTTCAACTAGTAATGCTGCTACACCGCTGACTACTGATGCAAAGCCACTCATGACTTGCGATGTATGGGAGCATGCTTATTACATTGATACGCGCAATGCACGTCCAAAGTATTTGGAGAATTTCTGGAATGTAGTGAATTGGGATTTTGCTAGCAAGAATTTTGCTTAATCTCGCTTAACTACTGTTTATTGCGAAAGTTTTTGATGGCATCTATCTTTACCTCATTAGGGCGCACAGTTTTAGCTGGATTTGTTCTCCTTGCTTTAATTGTTTTTGGCTTAGGTGCCAATCTGAACTCCATTGAGTTGCCATTTTTATTCCGCTGGATTCACGTGATGGTTGGCGTGATGTGGGTTGGTTTGCTGTGGCACTTCAATTTTGTACAAATTCCTTCGATGCCAAAAATTCCTGATGAGCAAAAGCCAGCCATTGGCAAGGTAATTGCCCCAACAGCGTTATTTTGGTTCCGTTGGGCAGCTTTGTTTACCGTTGTTAGCGGGATGATCTTGGCCGTTTTGAATGGCTATGCGCATCAAGCATTCACTTTGCAAGCGCCATTTCGTGCAATCGGCTTAGGTATGTGGATTGCACTGGTAATGGCGTTCAATGTTTGGTTCATTATTTGGCCACTTCAGAAACGTGCCCTAGGCATTGTTGCGGTTGAGCCGGATGTGAAGGCGAAGTCTGCGCGTGTTGCGATGTTAGTTTCACGCTTCAATACGATGCTTTCTATCCCAATGTTGTTCTTGATGGGGTCGCCCAATCCCATAATGCAACTTAGTTTGTCGCACTTGCTTAAGTAAGTGGGAGTAGTTCATTAAAAAGGCCCGCAATTGCGGGCCTTATTCTTATTCCATAATGTTGTTGCAAAAACGATTTGAATAAGCGATAAAAAGTTACCGCTTATTGCAATATTGGCGGCAACTCTTTTGTGAGGGCTCCGCGTTGCGCTGTTGCTGCTCCCAGTAGAGCAAAACCTAGCAGCTTGCCATCACCCGACTCAAAGCGTGCCTCAAGGCCACCTTCCACGGTATTGATTTTCCAATCCCCAAGCGCACCTTTAGCTGGTGGAGAAACTATCGTTGGTAGTGCTGGAGTCTTCACCATTACCGGCATAGCAGGGTAGGTGAGGGCGGTAGGCTGCCCAAGAAGGTTTGGCGCCAAAGCGCGTGCTGCCTGCATAATTGGCATGACATATGGCAGAACCAAGCCATCGACTTCAGCGCAGTCACCGATGGCATAGACATTCTTTGCGCTAGTCTCCAACTGGCGATTAACCATAATTCCAGCACCTGTTTTAATGCCAGCCGCTTTAGCCAAATCCAGTCGCGGCTTTAAGCCTACTGCCGATAGAAATACATCACTAGTGATCACCGTTCCATTGGCGAGTGTCACTGTGAGGGTTTCACCGTTGCGATCAATTGTTTGCACGGTAGTCCCAAAGTGCCAACGAACACCCACCTCGCTTAACTTAGTTTGAAGTGCTTGTGCTGCTGCTTCAGGTAGGAGTCGACCCAAGGCTTGGGGCGCTAGATCAATCACATCAACTTCGTATGAACCCAAAATCAAATCGTTTGCAAATTCGCAGCCAATGAGACCTGCTCCTAAAATCACAATACGTTTTTTGCCTTCGATTACCTTGCGAAATTGGGCATACTCATCCAGATCATTTACTGTAATCACTTCTTGAGCAGCATTACCCTGCAAAGGAAGTCTAATCTGATCGGCACCCAAACCAAGCACTAGCTTGCCATAGGAAATATTTCCTTTGGAGGTTTCAATGGTCTGAGAAGCGGTGTCAATAGCCAGTACATCAGCATTTCCCAAAATCGTAATCTCCAATTGAGTCGCCATACCCTCAGCGTTAGTAGAGACCAATTGCTCTGCAGACTTATTGCTCGCTAATGCAGTAGAGAGCATGGGCTTTGAATAAAAGTAGCCTGGCTCGCGAGTCACCAGAGTGATCGGCACTGCTTTATCAAGCTTGCGCAATTCGCGAATAACTGTAAAGCCAGCTAAGCCGCTACCAATGATGACAATTCCTGATGGAGATGATTGATTCTGATGATCCAAAGCTGGACTCCCTAGTAACGCAGTTAAATGAGTGATGTAAGGCTTGAATTAAGAAACTTGAACCATTTCAAAATCAGACTTTGCTACTCCACAGTCTGGGTACTCCCAATCTTCTGGAATGTCAGCCCAAGCAGTGCCTGCTGGAATGCCGTCTTCTGGTAAGCCTTTTGCTTCGTCATCGATAAAGCCACATACGATACATTGCCAAGATTTCATGATAATTCCTTTAAGATAATTTAATCAGTTTAAATTTAATTCTGTTTTATTTCCGAGCTTGCTCAGGTTGCCGCAAATTCCTTAGCTTTTTCTAAGGCTTTTTTGTAGTGGTTGGCATGGCGCTCCTCTACATTAGCCAAGGCCGCAAAGCGTTTTGCTGCTTTTGCCAACATGGCTTGAAATTGCTCAGCATGCTCTTTTGATTCAGCAATTTGCTCATCAATCTCCATTACCGCCGCTGTATTGCCTTCATCTACCGCTGTTTTGCGGAAAGTTGGGTACATTTCGGTGTATTCGTATGTCTCACCCTCGATAGCGATCTCTAAGGCGCGAGTAGGAGTAATGGTGTTAGCAGGGTAGAGTAAATCGAGGTGACCAAAGGCATGCATGACTTCTTGATCTGCGGTTGCCTCAAAGATTTCAGCGGTTTCAATATCGCCAGCAGCACGTGCTAATTTTGCAAAATAACGATACTTGATATGCGCCATAGATTCACCTGCAAAAGCAGACTCTAAGTTTTGGATGGTTTTAATTTCTGGACGTGCCATTTTTCATTCCTTTTCATATTGATTGGTAAAAGGTGTTTAAACACCATGGAACGAATTCTGAACCTCAAAATATAATCAGTCCAATGAATAATAATGATAATATTTATCTAATAAATTGATTATAGGGAGTTTTGCAAATAATGGCTGCTCTACCTTCATTACGTCAGTTGCGCTATTTTGTAGCCATTGCTCAAGAGCTGAACTTTACTAGGGCTGCAGAGGCCTGTTTCGTTGGTCAGTCGACCTTGAGTGCAGGGTTAAAGGAGTTTGAGGATGGTCTAGGCGTGCGCTTGGTGGAGCGAGATCGCCAAAACGTGGCCATTACTCCAATTGGTATGGAGATTCTGGAGAGGGCGAAGATGATCTTGGCTTCCTCTCAAGATTTGGTGGAATATGCGGATGCCGCTAGCAAGCCGATGTCAGGAACAATTCGTCTTGGCGTAATTCCAACCATCGCACCATTTTTGTTGCCAAATGTTCTGCCTGATATTCGGGAACACTATCCTCATCTAAAAGTTGCCTTGCGCGAAGATTTAACCGCTAATTTATTGTCGCGCTTGGTTGATCATCAGCTGGACTTTGCATTAATTGCTTTGCCATATGACACGGCCGGATTGCTGGTAAAAGAACTCTTTATCGATGAATTTTGGGTAGTAGCCAGAGAAGACGACCCAGCCCTAAAGGGTAAGGAAATTCATTTGCCTGCAAAAATGGCTGAACGCTTATTGTTGCTAGAGGAAGGCCACTGCCTTCGCGATCACACTATGCAGGCCTGTAAGCGCTCTGATATTCGGAATGCAGATGGTGTGGAAGCGACGAGTTTGCTGACTTTGTTGCAAATGGTGGAGTCCGGTATGGGCATTGCACTATTGCCTGAGATGGCGATTAAAGGAGGGCTTTTAAATGGCACGACATTGGTTGCTCGTCCATTGGCTCCGCCTGCCCCTAAGAGGGTTATCGCACTGGTTGCTCGGGCTTCTACCGCACATCTTGAGGAGTTTCAGGCGCTCGCTGAGGGTATAGAGGCTAGATTTAAATCTAGCCCAAGGATTAGTCGTGGCAGTCGAAAGAGTTTTCAAAGAGTCTAGTAGAGCGACTGCATGACTCTGCTATCCCTGCTAAAGTTGTCCTTCAATTGGCGTATCCAATTAAAAGGAAGTAGTTCATGTCTGGAAAAGAAATGATGTTTACCCCCGTCAAACTTGGCGCTATTGAATTAAAAAATCGCCTGGTGATGGCGCCGCTCACCAGAATGCGCGCTATCGAAGGGGATGTACCAAGCCCTTTAGCAAAAACATACTATGCACAAAGAGCAAGTGCTGGTCTCATCATCAGTGAAGCAACGCAAATTTCTGCTATCGGCAAAGGCTATCCAGCAACCCCTGGAATTTATTCTGCCGAGCAAACAGCTGCTTGGAAAGAGATTGTGAGTGCGGTGCATGTCAAGGGTGGCAAGATGGTTGCTCAACTATGGCATGTAGGTCGTATTTCTCATTCCTCATTGCATCCTGAGCAGGGTATCCCTGAGGCTCCATCTGCTATTGCGCCCGCAGGCCAAACTTACAGCGCTGACTGGAAGTTGCACGATTACGAAACTCCTAAGGCAATGACGACTGCGGATATTGCTCGCCTATTAAAAGATTTTGAATTGGCTGCTGCCAATGCCAAAGCAGCAGGTTTTGATGGTGTGGAAATTCACTCCGCCAATGGTTATTTGTTGGATCAGTTTTTACAAGATAAAACGAATCAACGTACTGATGGGTATGGAGGCTCAATTGAAAATCGTCTTCGCCTACTAGGAGAAGTGATTGAATCTATTGCCAAAGTCTTTTCAAGCGATCGTATTGGTGTTCGTTTGTCACCATACGGTAGCTTTAATGATATTGCTGATAGCGATCCAATTGCCTTGTTCAATGCAGTGATTCAAAAGCTCAATGGCTATCAGTTGTCCTATGTTCATATGATTGAGCCGCGATCTACTACTGCTGGCGGTAATGATCATGTGAACTCTGAGGCGCCAATTACTTCAGAGATTTTCCGGGCCGGATATCAAGGCCAATTCATCAGTGCCGGCGGATATGATCAAGCCATGGGCGAAGCTGTTTTAGAGGCTGGCTTGGCAGACGCTGTAGCTTATGGTCGTTTGTATATTGCCAATCCAGATTTAGCTGAGCGTTTCCAGCAGGGCGCAGCCCTGAATGCTTATGACCGTGCAACGTTTTATGGTGGGGCAGAAGTCGGATATGCAGACTACCCAACGCTGTAATCTTAAAAAACCATTAAGGGCCTCTATCGAAAGATGGAGGCCTTACTTTTTGTCTTCAGGATCTTTCAGTAGATCGTAGTGGTTCGCAACGAGTAGTAGCGCAATTGAAGCGCAACCCATGGCAAAGAATTCCCATTGATGCAGCATGGCAGTGCCGATAACAGTCATCAAAATTGTCCAGCCAATTGCCATCTTGGCTTTTTTGCTTAAGGGTTTCATATATCAAAGTTGAAGTGAAAAGTTATCGAACGGAGAGTCTAGCCTTAGCGCTGAGCTCATTCAGTGTTCCACGCTTATCAAGTTGAGAAAGTCTGAGGGCCTCTTGTTCAAAGTCAATTTGAGCAGGATGAAATTCAGCATTACCAAGGTGAATGACATAAGTCCAAACTAGTTCACGACCTCGGTCTTTATATACATCTACAACACGTTTCATTTTTTACCACCTATGATGGATGCAGGACTCGACACTGTGTTTATGTTGTGTTTTAAGTCAATTAAATTTCGTGGGTCAATTCGGATTACGCCGCTACGAGGACTATCAATATCTGAAATCAAAAAGAATGCGATTGAAATCATGACTGGAATAATAAATAGTCCGACGTTGTGCATAGAGCAACTGCCGCTATTAACCACCAGGCGGTAATCTGGAAGATTCCTAGGCCTGCTGGGGCCCCAGTGTCTTGGACGGGGTAATTTGCGAGGTGTGGAATATTAAAAAGTTCCTGGATACAAAATATCTTTAGTCACATTTTGAATGTCGCGATGCCCTGTGAAGGCCATTGTGATATCCAGTTCCTTATGAATTATCTCAAGACACTTGGTTACACCAGCCTCACCCATGGCACCCAAGCCATAGAGGAGGGGGCGACCGATCATGGTGCCACGTGCACCGAGCGCCCAAGCTTTCAATACATCTTGACCAGATCGAATACCGCCATCCATCCAAACTTCAATGTCATTGCCAACTGCATTGACGATCCCTGGCAAAGCTTTAATGCTGGAGATAGCGCCGTCTAACTGACGTCCACCATGATTGGAGACAATCAATGCATCTGCGCCGGAGTTCGCCGCTAGGCGAGCATCCTCTTCATCCAAAATACCTTTAATGATGAGCTTGCCACCCCAGAGTTTTTTTAATCCACTCCACATCATCCCAACTAAGGCCAGGGTCAAACTGCTCAGCCGTCCAAGAGGAGAGGGAGGACATATTGCCAACACTAGTAGCGTGACCAACAATATTGCGAAAGGTTTTGCGCGGAGTCATAGCCATGCCCATGCACCAGCGTGGCTTCGTCATCATGTTCATGATGTTGGTAAGTGTCAGCTTTGGAGGGGCGGACAAACCATTTTTTAAATCTTTGTGACGTTGCCCTAGGATTTGTAAATCCAGAGTGAGAACAAGGGCGGAGCATTTGGCTGCTTTGGCACGTTCGATTAGGCGCTCAATGAAGCCACGGTCTTTCATAACATAGAGCTGAAACCAAAAAGGTTTAGTGGTTCGTTCTGCGACATCTTCAATAGAGCAAATGCTCATGGTAGATAAGCAGAAAGGAACGCCAAATTTTTCTGCAGCACGGGCAGCCAGGATTTCACCATTGGCATATTGCATGCCAGTTAATCCGGTTGGAGCCAGGGCAACTGGCATTGCCACCTCTTGACCTACCATCGTGGTTTTGGTGGTACGGTTAGTCATATTCACCGCAACGCGTTGACGCAGTTTGATCTTCTGAAAATCGGATTCGTTAGATCGGTAAGTGGACTCAGCAGTCCATGAACCAGAATCTGCATAGTCATAGAACGTCTTAGGGGTGCGCTTTTGATGTAAAACTCGTAAATCTTCAATATTGGTGATGATTTCCACTAAAACCCCTTTTATGTTGCCAATGCTGGATGGATGCCGCTAATTTAAGCTCTATCTTAGCAATACCAGGCATTTGTTTCTACAATGCTCGGGTAAAGTCCTTCTTAAGGCTTAATAAACCTCCACTTACTCAGCTAAACCCTCCTGAATGCCTCAATTACCCCTATCAACAGCCTTTTATTTAACACTAGCCATCATTTCTGGGCGGCTAATGCGATAGCTGGGCGAGTTTTGGTGGGGAGTATCTCCCCGATTGCCTTGAGTGCGGTTCGCTGGGGTTTAGCAGCCTTGTTCTTGCTTCCCTTTGGCTGGAAAATTTTTAAGCCAGGTAGCGCTCTTTGGCAAAACAAAAGCCGCTTTTTAGTCTTGGGTCTATTAGGGGTTGGTAGCTATAACGTGCTCCTGTACCTTGCCTTACAGACCTCGACGGCTATTAATGTCACCCTGATTGGTGCCAGTATGCCCATCTGGATGCTCTTGATTGGCGCCGTCTTGTATCAAGTTAAGCCAACAATATTGCAAATGCTAGGGGCGCTTGTTTCTCTAGTGGGCGTCACTGTAGTGTTAACCCGTGGTGAGCCTGCTAGCCTGTTCAGCATGGAAGTAGTGATGGGTGATTTATTCATCATGTTGGCGACGATTCTTTGGGCGTTCTATAGCTGGATGATTAGTCGTCCAGGAGAGAGTACTGAGCGTCAGTGGCCGTGGGCTGAGTTTTTGATGGCTCAGGTCTTCATTGGATTTATGTGGACGATGTTATTTGAGAGTGTTGAGATTGCTACAGGGTATGCCTATATTGATCTCAACTACTGGACTTGGGCATTAATCATCTTTGTGGCAATCGGCCCATCATTAATTGCCTACCGCTGTTGGGGTTTGGGGGTCAGCGGTGCCGGGCCCACGGTGGCAGCATTCTTTGCCAATCTCATTCCCTTATTCACAGCACTACTCTCAGCTGCTATTTTGGGGGATCCGCCTCAGCTTTTCCATGGCCTAGCTTTTGTCCTGATTGTGGTCGGAATATTGGTTTCTTCCACGGCGCGGAAAAGTGCTTAACCCCCTTTATTTGCCGAAAAAGCCCATTTTCTAAGCTTCAGTACCTAAAGAGTGCTAAATCAGTATCATTTAGTCCTAATCATACGATTTACTAGGAAATTACTATGCCAGGCTTACTCCCGAATGTTGATCCAGACGGTCTATTAGAGTTTTCGGTTGTTTATACCGATTGTTCACTAAACCACATGTCTGAAGAGTTCAAAAAAGTCATGGTGGATATCTCTAGCGTCTTGAAAGATGCTTACAACGCCAGCTCTGCAGTGATTGTTCCAGGCAGTGGCACCTTTGGCATGGAAGCGGTTGCCCGCCAATTTGCCAATAATCAAAAGTGCCTCGTATTGCGCAATGGTTGGTTTAGCTACCGCTGGACTCAGATTTTTGACCTCGCCAACATTACCCAAGATATTACTGTCATCAAAGGTAAACAATTGGAAGATACCGCCCAGGGTGTGTTTGCTCCGGCGCCAATTGAAGAGGTAGTTGCTTTCATTAAGAAAGAAAAGCCAGCAGTGGTTTTTGCTCCCCATGTAGAAACATCTGCCGGAATTATTTTGCCGGATGACTATCTCAAGGCTGTCGGTGAAGCAGTTCGTTCAGTGAATGGTTTGTTTGTGCTCGATTGCATCGCCTCTGGTGCAATGTGGGTAGATATGAAGGCTTGTAATGTTGACGTATTAATTACGGCTCCACAAAAAGGTTGGAGTAGCTCGCCTTGCTGTGCATTGATTGCTATGGGCGACAGAGCGCGCGAGCGTATTGAAGCTACACAAAGCAGCAGCTTCTCAATGGACTTGAAGAAATGGCTCCAAATCATGGAGGCCTACGAAAAGGGTGGTCACGTGTATCACACCACCATGCCAACAGACGCACTCAAAATTTTGCGCAATGTGATGAAAGAAACCCGGTCGTTAGGTTTCGCAGCACTTAAAGCCAAGCAGCAAGAGTTGGGTGAGAAGGTTCGTGCCTTATTGGTATCGAACGGCTACCACTCAGTTTCAGCAAAAGGCTTTCAGTCTCCTGGCGTAGTAGTGAGCTATACCAAAGATCCAGATATTCAGTCTGGTAAGAAGTTTATTGCCCTTGGTTTGCAAACTGCTGCTGGCGTGCCGCTGCAGTGTGATGAGCGTCCAGACTTCCGTACTTTCCGAATTGGTTTATTTGGCCTAGAGAAACTTGCTCATGTTGATCGCACTGTTGGTCATCTTTCTGCGGCTCTAGAAAAAATTACTGAGACTGAAGCGCAGCCAGCTTAAGTAACAGAAAGATTCAACTCGAAAGGCCGTCTTAGGACGGCTTTTTCATTGCCTCAAGCGCAAGCGGGTTGGGAGTTGCTTCGCCTACCTTTGTCAGTACATTGGTGTCTAGATGATGAAAGGGTTCAGTCTGATCTTTAATCATCATCACGGTATCTTGCTCGTAAGACCAAGTGCCGTCTTCCAAGATGGTCACCATAATCCGGTACTCAACTGTTTTGAAGGTGTAGTCTAAAAAAGGACTTGAGGAGATGCCAGCAGTCGGATCATCAATTTTGGCTACGCACTCAAATTGAGTTGCATTAGCGGAGGCTTTTCCTGTTGCCATAGTGACCATGCCCCGTGGGATGGTGAGGGGGTGTGAACGATCAGCCCAGTTGCAGGCTCCCAAAGCCAATACCCAACTTGATCATGATAGGTTTTTACTTGGCCTGGCTTGGTAATGTGAAGGTGATAGCGCAAACCATAAAACAGTTGCGGTCCATTGGTTTGGGGGTCGATTGGCTGCATCTCAATACGTTCGGTATAGACCTGCTTCTTGGGCCCCTCAGCTTTTGGTTTGATGTCCAAGCCCCATTGGCCTTCCCAGATGCCAGCAAGGCGAGTAAGGGGGCCTAGGTTCTCCAGGGTATTAATTGAGTATCCCTGAGGCTCTGTATAAATATCGGATGGAAAAGAGTTCATGCGCAAGCCCTGGATAAATGAGGAATGAATGGGGAATAATTGGGTATTATCAAATTATCCACAAACCTTTTGGAGTTTTAAATGATTGCCCGCTTCGTAAAACTATTTTTTGCCATACTCATTTCTGTCTCGATTGGTTTGTCACCCCTTAGCGCAATGGCGGCGGACCCGGTAACAACACCTGCTCCAGCAGCAGCGCCTGTTCCAGTGGAGGCACCCGCTGCTCAACCAGAGAAAGCTGCTAAGAAGACTGCTAAGAAGTCCAAGAAAGATAAAAAAGCAGAGAAGAAGTCAAAGAAAAAATCAAAGAAAAAGGCAAAAGCAACTCAACAGCCAGCAACTCCTCAGTCTGCAGCCCCTCAGCAATAAGTTCTTAGTTTTAACTTAGCAGCTAATTTAGGGGCTCAGATCCCTCAAGGTCTAAGGGCTTTGAAGGGCTTGACTCTTTTGTTTTGCTAGCGCCATCGTTACGCACTAGCAGCCACATCGCCCCCATCACCAAGCTCATCCCAATAAGCTGAATCCAAGTAATCGGCTCGGAGAGTACAAGCCAGCCCATAAACAGTGTTGAAACAGGGCCGAGTATTCCGGCTTGAGCAACTAAGGGTGAGCTAATGCGATTGATCGAAATCATGATTAAGAGCATCGGAATAACAGTACAAAGGCTTGCATTGAGAAGGCTGAGCCAATAAATCTGCTGTACTTGGGTAAAGACAGCGGAAAGATCGTAAATCAGAATTTGAATCACACTAAGAAGTGCAGAGGCAGAGCTGGCATAGACTACTAAGCGGACGCTACCCACACGCTTTACCATTTCTCCGGAACCAATCATATAGATTGCATAGGAGCATGCGCTAGCAAAGACCAGCAACATGCCCAGCACAGCCATGGCCCCAGTTGAGCTGGCATCCTGGATAAATACCGCAATGACACCAAGATATCCAACAGCGAGTGCGTACCACTGCAAACGACTAATGGATTTATTTAATGCAAAATAAGAAATCAAGAGCACGATGGTTGGAGCAAGGTACAGCACAATTCGCTCTAATCCAACAGAGATGTATTGAAGCCCCAAAAAGTCGAGATAGCTGGAAAAAAAGTAGCCCATAAATCCCAGAGCAAATATCTTGGCTTGATCTCGCCAGGTGAGTGAACTCATGACCTGTTTACGTGAGTGCCACCAGAAAATACCCCAGAAGAGAGGGAGGGCCATCAACATCCGCAAGGCAATCAAAGTTTCTGCATTTGCACCGTAGGCAAAAGCAAGTTTAATGAGAATCGCTTTTCCGGAAAATAGCACAGAGCCTAAGCCGGCCATTAAGAGGCCGTAAACGTAACGACGGTGTTGAAGAATTTCGCTAGCGGATTGCATCCAGCTTTATAACAGCTTATTGAGCAGAGTCCGCATCTCGAAAATAACCTCTGTTGGAGTAAGTCCAATAGGACCAATTTGCTGGGCTACCAAACTATCTGCCGCAGATGCATGGAGCTGAACCCCAATACAGCTCGCTTCCCATAAATTGAGGTGATGGCGAAGACCTTGAGCAGCAATTGCAGCAATGCTGCCCGTTAGCACATCCCCCATCCCGCCAACAGCCATACCAGGATTGCCTTGCTGGCATTGCATAGCCTCATAAAAGGGTGAGGCTATGAGTGTATGTTGGCCTTTAAGTACAACAATAGAGCCGGTGAATTTGACGAGATCCGATAAGGCAGTCAAACGATTTGCTTGCACAACATCGCCTGTCGTATTAAGAAGATGCGCAGCCTCGCCTGGGTGCGGGGTGAGAACGCTCATGCCTGGGTAGGCTTGATTGCGTTGCTTGAGAAGGTCTAAGTACTCTGGGGTGTCGGCAATTAAATTGAGTGCATCAGCATCAATCACTACTGGTACTTTCGGGTAGCGCAGTGCGGCAATCAGCCAATCTCTTGCTAGCGCTGAAAATCCAAGTCCAGGACCAATCGCAATGACATCGGGTGCAGTGGCCTCTAGTTGCTCTTGTGCCTCAAAACTAGCTAAGCGTACCATCAGCTCGGCCTGCTCTGGCATGGCATGAGCAGCTGTTGGATCTAGCATCTCCAAGATGGTCCAGCCAGCCCCCAAGTGAAGCGCCGCGCTACCAGACAACATTAATGCACCAGCCATGCCAGGCGCACCGCCAACAAGCAGGACTTTGCCAGCATTCTCTTTATGTTCTGAGGGCGCCCGCTTTAGTCGAGTAATAAGCTCGAGAGATCTCAGTTCGGCAGGGGAGTTCATTTAAGTAGTATCGCTCTAATAGGCAGCTTAACAATCGATTTTATCGGGAGTATGCTTAAGTAATGAAAATTCAATTTCTCGGTGCGGCTGGTGAGGTTACAGGCTCAAGACATTCTGTAGAGGCTACTGTTGGTGGACGAGAAGTCCGGTTCATTGTGGACTTTGGTATGTTCCAAGGTGGGCGCGAGGCCAGCTTTAAGAATCTAGAGCCTTTGCCATTTTCTCCCAAAGAAATTGATTTTATTGTGCTGACTCATGCGCATATTGACCATAGTGGCCTATTGCCAAGACTGTGCGCCCAAGGATTTACTGGCCCCATCTACTGTACGGATGCCACATATGAGTTACTGAAGATTTTGTTACCGGATAGCGCTCACCTTCAGCGCTCTGATGTTGAGCGGGCAGAGCGTAGACAAAAGGCGGGCAAGTGGCGAGGGGACTTGCCAGTAGCACTGTACTCAATGGAAGAAGCTGAGCTTGCGCTCGGGCAATGTGAAGTGTTGGCATACGGAGAGCAGTTAGAGCTTTGCAAGGGAATTCATTTAGAGTTTCTGAATGCGGGACATATTCTGGGATCAGCGATTGCTTTAATCGATATTACCGAGGATCATGCCCAGAAAAAGCGCTGTGTGTTTTCTGGGGACATTGGGATGAAGGGCAAATTATTGATGCCCGATCCTGCCAGAATCTCTCAAGTGGACGTAGTGGTAGTGGAGTCGACTTATGGCGACCGCCTGCATAAAACCTTAGCTGATACAGAGGCTGAATTAATTGATGTAGTGACCAGCACTTTGGGTGCCCATGGAAATATTATTATTCCTGCCTTTGCAGTTGGCCGCACACAGGAGATGCTGTTTCTATTGATTGATCTAGTGAGGCGTAATTTATTGCCCCATCTCAGTATTTGGGTCGATTCACCGATGGCAACTGCAGCCACTCATTTGACTCAACGTTTTTTTGCTCAATTGGATAAAGAGTCTCAATCTACTTTTGAATGGTTCAAGAATAATCCCAGCGCGGTCGATCTGAGATTCATTGCAGATGTAGAGGAGTCTAAGGCGCTCAATAAGATCAAGGGTGGCGCGATCATTATTTCAGCAAGTGGTATGTGTGATGCAGGTCGTATCGTTCATCACCTACAGAATAATTTGCCGCGGGCACAAAATGCGATCGTGATCACTGGCTTTCAGGCCTATGGCAGCTTGGGTCGTCGCTTAGTAGATAAGACAGCTAAAGTACGACTCTTTGGCGAAGAGGTTCAAGTTCGCGCATCTATTCATACGATTGGTGGCTTATCTGCTCATGCTGATCAAGCTGGCTTATTAGATTGGCTGCGTGGCTTTGAGTCTGCGCCTAAATCCGTGTTTGTGGTGCACGGTGAACCAGAGGCGTCAGCCGTCTTGGCTCAGGCAATTCGTGACGAACTGGAGTGGAAAAACGTGATTATTCCGGAGCGGCTACATACCTATTCTTGTTGAGGCTTATTCAGCTACTTTGGCGCCCTGAACTTGGTGTCGCAGCATTGCTTCTGCGATAAACCCGGAAGTTTTTAACTCTTGAATCTCGCCACTAAGGTAGGCATTGGTTTTTTCAAAATTAACGCGTGCCTTAGGAATGCCGATGGCCTGATTGATCACCATAAAGTGTCCGGGCAACATGCGTAAGCCATCGTAGCGCAGCGCATCACTTTCTAGTTGTTGCTTAACTCCAGCAGCAACATTTCCAATGCCGTGCATAAAGTCATCCACAACAGCTTGAGAATTAGCAGAACGTAAAAGACTAGCGCGTTTGATTTCTCGAATGAGGTAAAGATCGTATGCGCTACCTTTGCCAACAACAATTTCATTGCCTGCTGCATCTACATCTTCATTCTGGGTGAGTGGTGAAGAGTCCTTCACCATATAGACACCCTCAATCTGAATATAGGCAGGGGTGTAGCTGATATCAGCCCCACGAACCGGGTCGATCGCTACAAATACCAAGTCTCCACCTCATCTGATTTAACTGCCTCAACAGTAGCTCCCGCCATTGGATAGCAGGTAAAAGTAATCGGCAGTTGTAGCTTATTTGCAATGTAATTTGCAATATCAACAGTAATCCCTTTGGGAGTCCCTGTCTTGCCATCTAAGCTAGCCAAAAGAGGGTTGCCTAAATTAATACCCACCCTTAGGGTGCCAGTTGGAACAAAAGAGCTCAGTAGGGAAGGGTTGAGTGTATTCATATGGAAACTGGGTAAAAAGTGAACAAAAGGCTATAGCAAACCACGCCTGATTTCTTCTCATATTAAGGTTTCTAGAGCTGATAGTAAATTGGAATTAGCCCTGAAAATCAAGCAATGCAATATTCTAGGTACTATTACTATTTCTGATGTCGTATCTAGAGTTCCAAACATGAGCCCAACACTCCCTATCAATAACTCTCAAACCATCACTGATTTTCTGAATCTTCAGAAAAGCCAGTTAGAGGAAAAGAGTTCCGAAGACTCCTATCGATTTGCTTTTGATGACCAGGCTTTTTTATCTCGTCGTGAAACCTTAGGTTTACGCTTTCAGCTAGAGTTATTAAAGCCAGAAATCTTATTGCATGAGCGAGGCATTGAGCACACGATTACTGTATTTGGCTCCACTCGATTTATCAGCTGTGAGAAAGCGCGAGAGCTGGAGAAGAATGCTAAAACTCCAGAGGCTATAGCCGAAGCTAAAAGAGCATTGCCGCATTGCAAGTACTACGATTCGGCAAGGGAGTTTGGAGCAATTGTTGCTGGCTATAACGCTACTCAATCTGAGAATCGCAATAAGCTACATATCGCCACCGGTGGCGGACCTGGAATTATGGAAGCTGCCAATCGCGGTGCTTTTGAGGAAGGGGATGAGACCATTGGTTTTAATATCAACTTACCGCGAGAGCAGCATCCCAATCCCTACATCACACCCGGTTTAAGTTTCCGGTTTCATTATTTTGCTATTCGTAAGATGCACTTCATGCTCAGGGCGAGGGCGATTGTGGCTTATCCAGGGGGCTTTGGCTCTTTCGATGAGCTCTTTGAGGTACTCACCCTAATGCAGACTAAGAAGGTGGAGCGATTTCCGATCATCTTAGTAGGTAAGACATTCTGGCATGAGGTGATTAACTTTAAGCAGATGCTTGAGCATGGGGTGATTGAGCAGGCGGATGTGGATTTAATCCACTTTGTTGAGACTGCTCAAGAGGCTTGGGACATCATTCGAGACTGGTATCAGTTGGCCTAGCAGGTTCACGAGAACTGTAAAATACGATCACAGATACCATGACTATTCCCAATACTGCATCCCTGAGCTCCGAACTAGACCTACTGGCCTATTTGTTTGGTATTGCTATGCTTTTAGTGGTGATGTTGGTACATGGACTTGCATTGCTCCAGATTGCGAAACGCTATGAGGTGAAATCATTTCTATATCTTTCAGAGTATAAGTACTCTTCGGTAGCTATCGTGTTTTATATCAGCATACTCTGTTTATTTCTCACGCACATCTTTGAAATCATTCTTTGGGGAATTGCTCTCAGAGCTTTTGATCTCGTACCGAATCTGGGTGAGAGTATTTTATTTAGTGGTAGCACTTATACCGCCATGGGTTTTATGGATGACCTCTTGCCAAGAGGTTGGAGGATGCTGGCGATCATCATTGCGTTTTCTGGGATGTTTGTCTTCGCCTGGACTGCTTCCGTCATGATTTCCATGACCAAGAACTTCCGTCAGGCCTATACCCGTTTACATATGCAAAAACTGAACTTGCCAGCCGATGTCATTGAGCGCTTTAAGTAAGTCATGAACAAATCTTGGGATGCCATCATCATCGGTGGTGGTGCAGCTGGACTATTCTGTGCTGGAGTTGCAGGCCAGTTGGGTAAAAAAGTCTTGGTGCTAGATCATGCAGATGTTTTATGTGAAAAAATTCGTATCAGCGGCGGAGGGCGATGCAACTTTACTAATCTCCACAGCAGTCCAGCTAATTTTCCCTCCTTAAATCCCCGCTTTGTAAAAAGCGCTTTATCTCGCTATCCCGCAAGAGAATTTATTAAGCTCGTACAGTCATACCGAATTGCCTATCACGAGAAACATCAAGGGCAATTGTTTTGTGATGACTCTGCTAAACAAATCATTGAGATGCTGTTGAGTGAGTGTGCCAAAGGAGGCGTGGATATTCGTCATCCAGTCACGGTACAGTCGATTTCTCATGAGGCAGGAACATGGAGTGTTAAAACCAATGCCGGCACTGAGCGCGCGCGTTCTGTGGTCATGGCAACAGGGGGCCTACCAGTTCCTGCAATAGGGGCTACGGCATATTCTTTAGATATCGCTAAGCATTTTGGGTTAAATGTTGTTCATCCACGCCCCGCATTAGTGCCACTCTCTTTTACCTCTGGAGAATTTGATCATTTAATGACCTTATCCGGCCTCAGTTTGCCGGTTCGTATTGCCGTAGGATCAAAGGGTAATCGTTATGGTGCATGCCGCTTTAACGAAGACTTGCTCTTGACTCACAAAGGCCTTTCGGGCCCAGCAGTCCTGCAAGCTAGTAGCTACTGGACTGAGGGTGAAGTTATTCATATTGATTGGTTGGGTGCAGTCGAGGTCAATGGGAGCTTCAGTTGCGATGAATTATTTAATGACGAAGATAATCGACTTAAGTTGACTGAAAATATCTTAGCCTCAGTCATGCCACTACGTTTAGCAAAGGCATTTGCAGAACAAAAATACCTCTTGGGTAAAAAATGGGCTGAGGTCTCTAAAAAAGATAGGCAAGTCCTCAAAGAACTGATTACCAATTGGTCGGTAAAGCCAGCTGGAACCCTGGGGTGGAAAAAAGCAGAAATGATGTTGGGTGGCGTAGATACTAAAGAGTTAGATGGTCAGACTTTAATGGCTCGTAAGCACCCAGGCTTGTATTTCATTGGGGAGTGCGTTGATGTGACTGGACATCTTGGTGGTCATAATTTTTAATGGGCTTGGGCTAGTGGTTTTGCCTGCGCACATTCCATCTAGATCAAGCTACCAAGCAGTGCATTAGTTTGCTTGGTTTCTCATCCAGTCAGCGGTATTGAAAAAAGATTCCTCAAGCTGTGCGCCAATCTGACCATCAATGCCGCAATCTTCCATAGCCCGATACATACAAGCTAGCCATTGATTGCGCTCTTTTAGGCCGATCTTAAAGGGTAGGTGCCTGGCGCGTAGCATGGGGTGGCCATACTTCGGGGAGTAAACATCTGGACCACCCAACCATCCCGATAAAAATAGTTTGAGCTTGTCTCTGGAGCTCGATAGATCTTCGGAGTACATGGCCCGTAAATCGGCGAAAGGCTCCTCTAGCGCCATCAAATCGTAGAAGCGGTCAACTAGCTCCTCAACCTTTGCCGCGCCACCAATAATCTCGTAAGGGTTTTTTCTTTCACTCATGCCTCAATTTTAATGCCAATAATGGGGGAGAATTGGCAAGTTCCAATTTTGGGTATAGAGTGGAAGTATGGGTTTTTGATGGCTCACTGCTCTAATTTAACTACAGGAGAAATGTAATGGATAAGAAAGATATTCAAGCATGGCAACAAGAAAAGGCAAAGGAGTTATTTGATTACTCCCATAAATTATTGGATGCCGCAAAAGATCTCAGCGCGCACCATCTTGAGGAAATTCAGTGGGGTATGAAAAATGCGATGGAGAGTGCTAAGTCAGCCGCTAAAAATGACCTTGTTAAGCTAAAAGAGCTCCAAGAATCTGCCGCAAAAGAAGCTGCTAAGCGTGCTACTGTTTATCAGAAGAAAGTGAAATCAGTTCTGAAAGATATTGGAGATGATGCAGCTGATGGAACTGAGAAACATCTTGAAAAAGTTCGGAGCTCTTTAGTAAGTTGGCTTGAAGATGTTGAAGGTAGAATTCTAGGTCACGCTGATAAGTTATCTAAGGTTGTTCATGACATGTCGACTGCAGGACAAAAGATGTTTAAAGAAGGTCGAAAAATTGTGAATCAAGTCGCAGATGCTGCTGAGAAAAACATTGAGGATCTCAGAACTTCTTCTCCTAGCAAGAAGAAAACGAAGTAAGTATTTCTCAGTTAGTTGCTAACAAAAAAGCCGTCATTCATTGACGGCTTTTTTACGCCCAGCCCTGAAGCCAGGCCTCAGTTGCTTTCAGGTCTCGCCAAGGAATGATCTCAACGCTCTTGTCAAAGATGGCTTCCAGCTCAACGAATTCAATCGGCATTTCCGCTAGCTCCGGAATAATGACTTTACTGACGAGAAAGTGTTTGCGCTTATCAATGGGTTTAACTGCCGTCCATTTAGTGAGGAGCAGCTTCTTTGGATTAAGGGGGTTTTGATTCTTAGAGGGCATTGCACTGAAATTCATTGGAATTGCTAATTAATTTACCCGAGCTGGGTATAAGGCTATTACTAGAGCTTTGGGTTTGAGCAGGACACTTCACATCAAAATAGCTCACGGGCCCCAAGCTGCCACAGTAATCCAGCTGACGATCCTGAAACTGTATTTGAGCCTTGTTAAGAACCATTGGGTATTTGGATCCGGCACTATCGATGCATGACCAGGTTGTATAGGTTTCTCTCTCACAGGCTAAAAGACCTATAGACAGGATTACAAGGGCAGTTGTTTTATACATAAGGCATTCTAAGTTGGTGGCACTATAGCAGCGCCACCAATATGAACTACAGAACCCAGAAGTGGTGCGTACCATCCTTGCCCAGCTGTTCAACCAAACCATACTCCCAATCTAGATAAGCCTGCATTGCTGCTGGATCGACGCTAGTACCTTCGTATGGACGCTTATAGCGGTCAAGTGGGGGTGACGCTAGGTGGGCGGCACCTTTTTCAATGCTCAAGCCTGCATCTATCCAAGCTTTATTGCCACCGGCAAGTACAAAAACTACTGATCCTGTTAGTGCCTGTATTTCATTTGCAGCAAAGATGGCAAGTTCACCCGTTGTGCTCGTGAGAACGAGGCGATTTGCTGATGGTAGATTCTTCATTGCGTTTGAAAACTGTGAGCGAAGTGCAAACCAACTTCCAGGAATATGACCCTTCACATAATTTGCATGGGTGCTCAAATCTATGCAGATAGTTGCACTGTCGTTCTCGAGCCATGAGGAGACTGTCTTGGCATCTACCGTTTGAATCTGAGGTGTGCTTGGTAGGGCAGGGGTCCAAGCGCCTTTTTCAGTGAGGTCTGCAGCTTTAATGTCATCAATGACGTAGACATCCCAAGCTATTTGGGCAAGCCATGAGGCAGGCATATTGGCTCGAACACCACCTGGGTCCGATAGTACGATGCGTGCGCCGCGAACCGGTGCCACCATCTCTGTTTCTTGCACCAGTTGTCCGCCTGGAGTGGAGCGGAAACCAGGCAGATGGCCCGCTTCATATTCTTCGGGGGTCCTTGGATCAAAGAAATAGGTGGTTCGTTCCGCCTGAGATTTCCATTGCGCAATATCCGCAAGTTTTACTCGCTTTACCCCAGCCTGATCTGCAACGCTACGTGCGCGTTTTGCGGCTTCAGTAGCAGTGCCTTCGCTAACCTCTTTGAATTTGCGACTTTGTCCCTTGTCTAGCTCTTGTCCAGCTAAGGTCCAGCCAATCGTGCCATTACGCAAAGCATTGACCTCGTTGGGGATGCCTGCATTAATCAGGGATTGAGTGCCGATGATGCTGCGTGTTCTTCCGGCGCAGTTCACGATGATCTTGGTCTTTGGGTTGGGAGCAATTTCAGGAATACGCAATACCAATTCGGCCAGGTACGCTAATGCCCGTCGGGATGCTCATGGTGTTGTATTCATCAAAGCGACGTACGTCTACCACCACAACATCTTCTTGATCATCAATCAACTTCTTGACTTCTTGCGCAGATAAAGAGGGGGTATGTCTTTTAGATTCCACGAATTCACCAAAAGATTTGCTTGGAACATTCACATCCTTAAATACCTCTCCGCCAGCTGCTTTCCAGGCCGGGCCCCCGCCTTTAAAAACGGAAACATCTACGTAACCGAGTTCAGAGAGTCTTTGTGCTGCCAACTCTGCAGCACCCTCGCCATCATCGAGTGTGACGATGGGGACATCTTTTCTGGGAAGTTTGCTAAACGCATCGACTTCAAGACGTGACAGCGGAAAGTTGGCCGCAAACAAGGGATGCTCTTGAGCGTGGGGATCTTCTTCGCGAATATCGAGCAGTGCAACTTCTTCTTTTTTAAGCAGCTTATTTCGAACAAATGCGTAGTCTTGATATTTGATGGACATGGGTTTCTCTCTCTATTTGTTGTTTATATCGGCGAGATTTCCTGCGGGGAGCAGGAAATCGTATTGCCACTGCACTCCGGTGCTGAATTCTTAGATGCTGTGGCCGCCCCTGAGGGAAGGTGCCATAAGAAGGGTTTTTACCCCAAAAAGGGGGTATTGATGATTTTCACGTGTGTCTCCGTTAGTTTTTTATTAGTTTTTTCTATTTTGTAGGATTTATAACATCTAAGAGTTATCCCTGATATCACTGATGAAATCCTGTGGTTTTTATAGGGATATACTAATTCCGAGCTGATTACTCACAAATTGAACGGATATATAGGAGACAAGATGTCACAACACGATACATTGTTGGCTGCTTTCGAAACTTATAAAGCAGAAAACGAAAAGTTTATTGAAAAGGGCATCAAGGCATCCGCTGCGCGTACTCGTAAAGCTTTGCAAGAAATTGCTGGGGCATGCAAAGAGCGCCGTAAAGAAATTACGGCCACTAAAGAAGCGATGGAAGCGAAGAAGTAATTCTTCTTTCTCCGAATTAAATTCAGCCTAGCCCCCACAAAAGGAGCTGGGCTTTATTTTTATACGCTGACAGAAAATAATGTCAGCTTCATGGCCTTATTTCTAACTTGCAGCAAGCTTTGATATTCAGGGCTGCTAGCCCAAGCCTCCGATGCTGCTAGACTTGGAAACTCTAGCTCCACAAATGCACTAAACGAATCGCACCCCAATTCATTCCAGAGGAATGAATGAAATGATCCTTGGCTTGCAATTTTTCCTTGATATAGAGCTACCGTATCTCCTACTTGAGAGCGATATTCCTCAAATGCCTCTGGGTCATTTACCTGAATGAGGTCAATCACCTTAATGAGGTCAATCACCTTAATGAGGTCAATCACCTTAATGCCCATACCATCCCTTGAAAAATATATTTTGTAAGTTTATAATTTGGCTTCAGTAAAGCTTTGGAACTGCATCATCTTACGAAGCAGGCGCAAAAAGAGAGTCAGATTTCTGGGTTGAAGCAATAAGGAGTATCTATGAACCTCAAGTTCATTAAAGCAATACCTCTAGAGACTGATTTTGCTTGCTGGTCATTTTTCCAATGACGCAGGCGCTAGCGAAGCCATGCTGTTTAAAGATCTCTATCACAGCGCTCACGGCATCTGCGCTACAAGAAACCAGTAGGCCACCACTAGTTTGAGGGTCAGTGAGAAGCGCTTGTTGTGCGGGGCTAAATTGTTTTGGTAAATGGACTTGTGAGCCGTAGCTTTGCCAGTTGCGATCAGATGCGCCCGTAATGACTCCCTGATCAGCTAGATCCTGAACATGAGAAAGCAGTGGTACTTGTTGCCAGTCAATTTGCACAGTCAGTTTTGAAGCGCGAGCCAATTCCAAGGTATGGCCCGCCAGACCAAAACCGGTCACATCAGTTAAGGCATGTACGCCAGCCAGTTTGGCTAGGTCTGGACCAGCAGAATTTAACTTAGTTGTGTTGGCGATCATCTCTTGATAGCCCGCATCATCGAGCAGATCTTTCTTGAGTGCGGCAGATAGAACGCCCACACCTAATGGTTTGCCTAAAATGAGTACATCATCAGTCTGAGCGGTAGCATTGCTCTTCACGAATTTGGGGTCAACAATACCGATAGCAACTAAGCCATAAATGGGCTCAACCGAATCAATCGTGTGACCGCCGGCAATCGGAATACCAGCAGATCTACAAGCTTCAGCACCGCCTTCTAAGATTCGGGCAATGGTTGCATTTGAAAGCACTTTAATTGGCATGCCAACAAGTGCTAAGGCAAATATTGGAGTGCCACCCATTGCATAAATATCGCTGATGGCATTCGTGGCAGCAATCTTGCCAAAATCAAATGGGTCATCCACGATTGGCATAAAGAAATCTGTTGTAGCAACAATCGCTTGAGACTCATTGATTTGATATACGGCGGCATCATCTGAGGTCTCAATACCAATCAAGAGCTCTTTAGGAAAGGGTAGTTGTGGAACGCTTTTCAGAATCTCTGAGAGAACTCCGGGGGCGATCTTGCAGCCACAGCCACCGCCATGGGAGAGAGAAGTTAAGCGAGGTTCCTGAGGGTTTTGGATATTCATATCAATTAACTATATGTATTCATACTTGCAATATTAGCGGAGATTTACCGATTAAAACTTCGCTTTGGTGGGCCGCTGCGTTTGGCCGCAGGTTTGCCTCCGCCATTGCCGCTACCAGCATTACCTGATCTTGGCTTACGAGATTGTTGGTGTTGCTGGCTTCGTAATTGGATCGGTTGCGCCACGGCGTTGGGATCCGGTTCAAATCCAGCAATCACTTCTTGTGGTAGTTTTTGTTTGATGAGTTTTTCAATATCGCGGAGCATTTGATGCTCATCAACGCAGACTAAAGACACTGCAACCCCATTTGAACCTGCTCTACCGGTTCTACCGATGCGGTGAACGTAATCTTCAGAGACGTTGGGCAAGTCATAGTTCACAACATGGGGCAATTGATCGATATCGATGCCGCGCGCGGCAATATCGGTAGCCACTAAGATGGTGATTTTCCCATCCTTAAATTCTGCTAAGGCTTTAGTGCGAGCGCTTTGACTCTTGTTGCCATGAATCGCCATGGCAGTGATGCCATCTTTTTCCAACTGGGTCACTAATTTATTGGCACCATGTTTGGTACGAGTAAATACCAGCACTTGCTGCCACTGATTGGTTTTAATCAAATGCGCCAACAAGGGGTGCTTTTGATTTCTATCTACTGGGTGGATGAGTTGAGCAATTGCCTCATTAGTGCTATTACTACGTGCCACTTCAATTAAGGTTGGTGAATTGAGCAAGCCATCCGCCAAAGCTTTGATCTCGGTAGAGAAAGTGGCTGAAAACAATAAATTCTGACGTTGCTTTGGTAGTGCAGCCAAAATCTTTTTAATGTCACGTAAAAAACCCATATCCAGCATGCGATCGGCTTCGTCCAGGACGAGGATTTCAATATTGGTAAGTGAGACACAGTTTTGCGACATTAAATCCAGTAGGCGACCTGGTGTTGCCACCAAAATATCCAAGCCAGCTGCAATAGCCTTGATTTGAGGATTTGCGCCGACACCGCCAAAGATGACGGTGGATTTTAGGCCAGTGTATTTACCGTAAGTCACAACAGACTCTTGAACTTGAGCAGCTAACTCTCGGGTGGGGGTCAGAATCAATACGCGTAATTGACGTTTGCCTCCAGCTTTGGCGGTACTGCTTAAGCGTTGCAAAATTGGCAGGGTAAAGCCCGCAGTTTTGCCAGTACCGGTTTGAGCCGCTGCAAGTAAATCCCCGCCCTTTAATACGGCAGGAATAGATTTTTCTTGAATGGGGGTAGGGCTGGTATAGCCTTCCTCGCTAATAGCGCGAAGGATGGATTCTGATAAACCAAGATCTGTAAATAACATAGGGGCCAAATAAATATTGACCCGTATTCAATTAAACGACTATCCCGGTCAATGGGGTGAGCTGCCACACTTACAGTGTTTGCAGAAAGAACATCTATTTTAAGCTATCAAACCCTATTGCTTGCTGTATTCCAAAGATTGGGCGTTACAGAATTCGCATATCCTGAGATAAACAATTTTTCCGCACCTGTAGTTGGGTCAAATACTGCTCGCTCAATGCGTCCAATATTTCCGCCATAGATATGAATGCTGATTGAGGTTTGATCGCTTAAGGCATTCTCGACCACGTGAATATCATGTGTGTTGGGAGATACGGTGGCAACTTGACCTGGTTGACAAAGAAATGACTCATCAGCTTCAAAGCTAGCATCAGCCTGTTGGTGATAGTCAGCACTGCGTTCTTGCCCTCGAAGCTGTCCAACCATGCCCCAGACGGTATGGTTATGCAATGGTGTTTTTTGACCGGGACCCCAAACAAAGCTGACTACTGAAAAGCGATCTAGTGGATCCGCATAGAGAAGGTACTGTTGGTAGTACTGGGGATGGGCTTTGCAAAATTCCTCCGGTAGCCAGTCATCTACGGCAACTAAATTCTCCAAGAGCGCTTTTCCTTTGGAGAAAATGATCTCTTCACTGGGCTTGGTCTCTAGTAGTATCGCCAGCTCTTTAACGAAATTCAGTAACTTGCCTTCTTGCATATACAGCTCCTAAATTGAGATATTACTGATCGGCTGCAAATAGCCAATCAGGGAAGCCCTTCGGTTTGAGGGTAGTGGTATCAACACAGACAATATGTAGAACTGCGCTGGCAATCAACTCAGGTTCCATGCCTTCCACAATGTGTTTTGCGGTTTGCTTGACAGCAATTTGAGTGCGGCCGCGATGTTCAATCACTTGGTCAATGCTGAAGAGGTCATCTAAGCGCCCCGGCCGATGAAAATTCATTGTAATTTCTCGAACTGGGAGAACAATCCCGAACTCATTGACTAGTTTTGTTGGGCTTAAGCCTCTTTGCTGGAGCCACTCCGAGCGACTTCTCTCAAAAATCTCTAAATAGCGAGCGTGATACACAAATCCGGCTGCATCAGTATCTGAGTAGCAAACACGAAAGAGGAAGGGTGGGTTGGTTGGATGGGTGGATTGGGTGATGATCAATAAGATACCTTTAGATATTGAGAATCATATCGCGATGTGCGATGCCTGCCTCGTCGTAAATATCACCTTGTGCAATAAACCCAAACTGCTCATAAAAGGGAATGGCCAATAACTGAGCGTGGAGCTCAATTTTCATCATCTTTTGAGATGCCGCCTCTTGAAGTAGGGCTCGAAGGAGTCGAGCTCCAACTCCACCCCTGCGGTATGCTGCCAGTACTGCCATGCGCCCAATTCTTCCAATGTTACCAGGCATTGTGACTAGGCGGGCAGTGCCAATGGGTTGCGAGTCAAGGTAGGCAAGGGCATGCAGTGCAAGCGGATCAAATTCATCTTGCTCCATATCCTCTGGAACCCCTTGCTCCTCTATAAAAACGTGCTTCCTTAACAAATAAGCCTCGTTCTTAGCCTCTTGCCAGAGTTTAATCAAGATCACGTGCTGTCTCTTTGCTATATCTGTAGGTGAATAGCTCATTAAACATCTAATGTAGCAAATTGCACCTATTTAAGCTTCAAATATTAGCTCTAAGGCTTATAAGTAAGTTACTTCATGGTTAAAATAGATTGGTGGTGCCAGACGGTTGGCACCTCTCACAAACCTTTATCTAGGAGTTATTTTGAAGAAATCTTTATTGGCTACATTAGTTGCCTCACTCGGTTTAGTAGTTGCAAGTTCAACATTTGCTCAAGCTCCTGCAAAAATGTTGCCTTTGGCAACTGAAGCGGTTGTATTGACTGCTACTGTTGATTCAGTGGACGTAAAGAAACGTATCGTTGTTCTCAAGGATGCAAGCGGTAACTTAGTTCAAATGAACGTATCTAAACAAGTAAATGATTTAGATAAAGTGAAAAAGGGTGATATGTTTGTTGTTGAGCATGCTCAAGCGATTGCAGTTAGTTTGGTTGCTGCCCTTAAAGGCTCCAAGCCACGCGTTTCTGGTGTTCGCTCAGTGGTAGTAGCAGGCAAGGGTTCTGCTAAGCCATTTGAAGAAACGACTGATACTGTTTATGCCACAGTGAAGATCGGCACAATCGATGCAAAATCTCGTGTTGTCACTTTCACATTGCCATCAGGTGAGAAGCAAAAAGTGAAGGTTGATCAAAGCGTGTTAGGTCTTGAGAAATTTAAGGCTGGTGATGACGTTATGGTTGAGTTCGTTGATGACACAGCTATTGGCTTCGTGACACCAAAGAAATAAGTATTTAAAACTCATTCAGCATGAATAATGCTGGAGCAGTAAAGAAAAGGCCCGCTATGCGGGCCTTTTGCATACCGACCAAAAGATTAAGCGTCTTTAGCAATCATGACATCAGATGCCTTAATGACTGCCCAAGCTTGATCGCCAACTTTAAGTTTGAGTTCATCTACTGCCTCATTAGTAATGGAGGCGGTAACGATATGACCCGAACCAATATCGATCTTCACGTGAGAAGTAGTTTGACCCATTTTGAGTTCAACTACTTTGCCGCTGAGAGTATTGCGTGCGCTGAGTTTGACTTTAAGTTCCATGAATTCTCCAGGGGAGTTATTTTTTTGCATTTGGGAAGAAGAGTTGCTCGCCGTCAATTTGATAGCTAGCAATCACGTCTTGACCATTCTTGGAAGTAATCCAGTCAATAAATGCTTGGCCTTCAGCTTTTTTCACATGTGGGAATTTTGCTGGGTTAACCAACATCACACCATATTGGTTAAATAGCTTTGGATCGCCTTGAACCAGGATTGTCAAATCACCACGGTTCTTGAAAGAAAGCCAAGTAGCGCGATCAGCCAAGATGTAACCGTTCATTGCGAAAGCTGTGTTGAGGGCTGGACCCATGCCTGAACCAGTTTCTTTGTACCAGCTCAGGGTAGGAGCAACTGCTACGCCAGAATCTTTCCAGTAACGCAACTCTGCTGCATGTGTACCGCTCTTGTCACCACGTGATACGAATGGTGCTTGAGCTGATGCGATTTTTTGAAACGCAACCTTGATGTCTTTCCCACCTGCAATTTTTGCTGGGTCAGCCTTTGGCCCAATCAATACGAAGTCGTTGTACATCACTTCATTTCGCTTGGTTGCATAACCATCTGCAACAAACTTTTCTTCAGCAGGTTTGTCATGCACAAACACCACATCAGCATCGCCACGGCGACCAATGTCTAACGCCTGACCTGTACCAACAGCAACTACTTTGACATCAATACCAGTCTTCATTTTGAAGATAGGCAACATGAATCTAAAAAGCCCAGATTGTTCTGTTGAGGTTGTTGATAAGACAACAATGCTTTTCTCTTGCGCGTAAGCACAATTGCTGAAAAGTGCTATCGCAGTAATGGCGGTTGCCAATAATCTATAAATGAGTATTTCATCTGAGTTCACTTTCATTGAGTGTGTTTGGTTAAGATTTGTCATATTACAAAACATCAATATGCAAAAAATTACATATGAGAATTCAGATTCGGCCGACCCTAGTTTTTGGTAGCAAAAACGCAAAAGACCCGGCTATCGTTGATTTGGTGTGGTTAACGGCTTTGCTTAAAGATATTGAGCGTGGCAAAACACTCATGTCTGCCTGCAAGAAAATGGGCCTCTCGTATAGAAATGTCTGGCAAAAGTTAAACGATGTTGAACAAGCGCTCGGTTTTAAGCTCATAGACAGAGTGAGGGGGCATGGCTCCCAGCTATCAGAATATGCTCGCTATTTGATTCAATTTACCGAAGACTTCGACCAAAAGACGATGCGTTTGGGTCAATCTAGCCTCTTGCACCTAGAGGAAGGCTTTTCTCAATTTCGGGTTAAAGATAAAAAACAGCTGCGTTTTGCTGGCAGTAGCGATCCCATTATTCAAAAGGCCGTTTTCGAAATTGGTGGATTTGAGCTCATTACAGCGGGATCCGGTGAGGCTTTGGAACGCTTACTCAATTACGAGGTGGACATAGCAGGCTTCCATGTTTCTGATCCGCAAAGTTCTCAAATTATTTCTAAACGATTGCAAAAAGAGGGGATGCAAATATTCCCTGTGATGAAACGTGTTCAGGGATTATTGGTGGCTAAAGGAAATCCACTCAACATTATTTCAACCAAAGATTTGCTGAGACCAAAGATTCGCTTTATTAATCGACAGAAAGGCTCCGGTACGCGCCTGCTCCTGGATACTATTTTGGCGAAAGAAGGAATGGTTGCCCGCAGCATTAAAGGGTACGAGAACGAAGAATTTACCCACTCTGCAATTGCTACGGCGATATTGGCAAAAAAGGCGGATGTAGGTATGGGGGTTAAAAGTGTTGCCTTGGAGAATGGTTTGGATTTCATTCAACTTAAGGATGAAATCTTTTTTCTGGCTATGAGCGAGGAATTAAGCGTTAACGCTGATCTTGCAAAACTCATTCGGAAAATCCGAGTCCTCTCGGGCGCTAGTCCGGGTTATAAATCGATTGGACTAAAGAAGCAAATAGCTGGCTGGCTATAAGCATGTCGTTTTTGTTTTAAATCAATACGGCAATATCCCAAATGGGTGAACATGAGTCTCTAGACCTTTCTCTAGAGAATGATAGTCATTCTCATATAGGGATATAATCAACTCAAAGCATCCCATACACCTAGCCATGAATCTTGAAAAAATCCTCCCAGGCGTCACTGCTCGCGTTAGAAGGATCGCTACCTCAGCCGATCAATGTGAGGATATTCGTGGTCAGTTGGAAGATATTGGTTTTCTGCCCGGTGAACGGGTGGAGGTCTTACGTAAGGGATTTTTGGGTCATGGTCCAATACTCATTCGAGTTGGATCATCGACATTTGCCTTACGTGAATCTGAGGCACGACTAGTTGAGGTAGAAATTCTTTAAACATGTCTGAAGCGCAGATTCATTTTTTTCAAGTGAACCCCTAGTCGCATTACTGGGTAATCCCAATTGTGGAAAAACGGCACTCTTTAATTTGCTGACCGGTAGTCGTCAAAAGGTCGCCAATTATTCCGGTGTAACTGTCGAGAGAAAAGAAGGGCGTTTAACTCTCGAATCTGAAAAAGTCATTCGCATTCTGGATCTTCCTGGAGTTTATAGTTTGTATCCGCGATCTTTAGACGAGAGAGTCGCTTGTAATGTGCTGCATGGCAATGCCATAGGTGAAAAGCGTCCGGATCTCGTGCTTTGTGTTCTCAATGCCATGAACCTCAGACGCAATTTACGATTGGTCTTATCTGCAAAGCGTTTAGGTTTGCCCTGTATTGTGGTGCTCAATATGGTGGATGTTGCCCAGCGCCAAGGCTTAAATGTCGACGCAGCAGCCTTGTCTCAGGAGTTAGGTCTTCCTGTTATTGCAACAGTGGGTATTCATGCCAATGGTGCTGATGAGCTCAAACACTATTTGAGTGCGCTGGATTGGAAGAACTTATTAGCATTAAGTGCGAGCAATATAGATGAGGGTATTGAAACTGCTATCGATCACTCGGCCCATACCGAGTCTGACAACATACAGGTTCAACGTGTCTTACAAAATCTAGGCTTAGATCAAATCATTCCTGATCGTCTGAGCGATCGCCTGGACTCTGTTTTGTTGCATCCTATATTTGGCCAACTCATTCTGGCTACAGTGCTCTTCTTCATTTTCCAGGCGGTATTTAGTTGGGCCACCTTGCCTATGGAAGTGATTAAAGCCGGAGTGGAGTGGTTAGGTGCTTTATTAACTCAAATGTTTCCAAATAATTGGCTACGTAGCTTATTGGTGGACGGTATTCTGGTTGGTGCTGCCGCAGATTTTGATTCTGTATTTCTTTATTCTGATTCTGGAAGAATCAGGCTACCTCCCGCGAGCTGCTTATCTATTAGATCGACTGATGGGGCGGGTTGGTCTATCAGGTAGATCGTTTACCCCTCTGTTATCTAGCTTTGCCTGTGCCATCCCTGGAATCATGGCGACGCGCAGCATCTCCAATGCACGCGATCGTTTAGTGACGATCTTGATTGCGCCGATGATGACTTGCTCAGCACGTTTGCCTGTATATGCTTTATTAATTTCCGCCTTTATTCCTAAGCGTAAATTGTGGGCAGGATTGGATTTGCAAGGCCTGGATTTATTCTTACTCTATGTTGCAGGTATTACTGGTGCTATGGCTGTAGCTTGGATTCTCAAACGCTTTACCAGTGAAAAGTTTCAACTCAATGCCTTGATGATGGAGTTGCCGAGCTATCACTTGCCACGCTTAGGTAATTTGGCGATTGGTCTTTGGCAGCGTGCTGAAATTTTCTTGCGTCGCGTTGGTGGAATTATTCTAATCATGACGGTCTGTCTGTGGGCGCTCTCGAGTTTTCCACTTCCTCCAGAAAATGCAACTGGCTCTCCTATCCAATACAGTATTGCTGGAATGATGGGGCAGGCCTTGGCGGTAGTGTTTGAGCCGATTGGATTTAATTGGCAAATTAGCATTGCCTTCGTGCCGGGGATGGCAGCCCGTGAAGTGGTGGTAAGCTCTTTGGCAACAGTGTATGCACTATCGAGTTCCTCGGTCGATGCAGCAGATGCCTTAGTGCCATTGATTTCTAAAGGCTGGAGTTTGGCAACAGCCTTATCTCTTTTGGCTTGGTTTGTCTTTGCTCCTCAATGCCTTTCAACCATTGCAGCAGTCAAAAGAGAGACCGGTGGCTGGAAGAAGATCCCTGCCATAATGCTGGGCTACCTGTTTAGCTTGGCCTACCTAGCAGCCTTTATCACTTATAGGGTTGCAAGCTATTTTGGCCTAGCCTAGCGCCTAGCAAAGCATTCATTGTAAATTTGAGATACATTGTCGGGGTGAACTTATAACATCTTCTGGAAGTTCTTATGAATTTATCTCTTCGTCCTTGGATTCTTGCCGCTGGTTTTCTAAGCTTTTCTGCCTTTGCCGAGCCTGGTGAGAATACCTATAAACAAGTTTGCGCTGCCTGTCATGGCTCTGGGGTCTTAAATGCGCCCAAGCTGGGTGATAAAGCGAAGTGGGCTCCTTTGATTGCTGAGGGGCAAACCACTCTGACAGCGCATGCTTATGTTGGTGTCCGGGGTATGCCTGCTAAGGGCGGTAATCCCAACCTCACAGTAGAGGGCTTCTCCGATGCTGTGGCATACATGGCTAATAAAGCGGGGGGGTAACTGGAAGACTCCCGATGCCAAAACTATAGCCGCAATTAACAAAGAGATTGAAGCACGTAAAGCTGGCTTGAATAAGAAGCCGTAATAAGAACCTATCAGCGTATGAATTTACAGCCACATCAGATAGAGATTATTGGCTATTGCGCTGCGTTTCTAACGACGATTGCTTTTCTTCCTCAGGCTATTCAATCCTGGCGTACCCGCGATCTTTCTGGGATCTCGGTAGGAATGTATAGCCTGTTTACCGCTGGGGTGGGTTTATGGCTTATTTATGGCCTCATGATTGAGACTTGGCCATTAATTCTGGCGAATGCCTTGACCTTTGCCCTGGCCTTAAGCATTTTGCTTCTTAAGCTGAATACCAAAGACAAAAAATGACCTTCCTTCAGGTAGTGTCATAATTAATTCACTAAATAATTAATAAAAAAATTAGACACCCTTTAGAAAGGCTATTCATGAGCACTACATACGTTATCGAGCCACCGATCGTCCCATCACTTCCAGTGGTGGGTGACACCCGTCGATTTGCTGTGAATCGCATCTATTGTGTTGGTCGTAACTATGCTGACCATGCACGCGAGATGGGCCATGATCCTGATCGTGAACCCCCATTCTTCTTTATGAAGCCAGCCAACTCGATCGTGACAGATGGTAAGGATATGCAATACCCCAATCTGTCGAACGATGTTCATCATGAAATTGAGATGGTTGTCGCTATTGGCAAGGGTGGCGCCAATATTTCTGCGGATAAAGCGCTAGAGCATGTGTATGGTTATGGCGTTGGTCTGGATATGACCCGTCGTGACCTGCAGGGCGAGGCTAAGAAAATGGGACGCCCTTGGGATACCGGCAAAGCCTTTGATCAATCTGCTCCTTGTGCGGCGCTTACTCCTGTCGCTCAGTTCGGACATCCGAGCAAGGGCACAGTGAAACTATTGGTCAATGGTGAAGTGCGCCAAGAGGGTGATCTCAACCAACTGATCTGGAATGTTCCAGACACCATTGCTTATCTCTCCACCTTATTTACTCTCGAACCAGGTGATTTAATTATGTCTGGTACACCTGCAGGTGTTGGCCCCGTCAAAAAGGGTGATGTACTTGAAGGTAGCGTCGAAGGACTTACTCCACTCAAAATCAAGATTGTTTAATTCAAACAATCGCCCATCAAAAACTACTTACCAAGACATATTGGCGGGCGTCCTTCAAGGAAGGCATTAACCCCTTCTTTGAAGTCGACGCTGTTGTAAGTTTCTCGCATCAGTTCGGTGCAGTTCGGTAAATTGCTTTCCATCAAACGTGCTAAGGTCACTTTGCTCGCTTTTTGAGTAATTGGTGCAAGTGCAGCTAATTTTTTGACCAAGGCTTCAGTCACCTCGGCAATCTCTTCTGGGGAAGTCGTTTGATAAAGGTAGCCTGAGTTCAATAACTCGGGCGCCTTAATGAGTTCCGCAGTCAATAGCATGCGTTTGACCATGGGCACACCTAAGTGATTGGCGATCCAGGATAGGTTGCTCAGCGACAAACAATTGCCTAAAGTTTTTGCTACAGGAATTCCAAAGCGCGCATCAGTAGTTGATATTCTGAAATCACAAGCAGTAGCAATCAATAAGCCACTACCAACCGCCAAGCCTTCGATGAGTGCAATGGTTGGAATAGGTAAGTGTTGTAAAGAATGAAAAATAGCATCCACTGCAACTTCATAAGCCTCATTTTCTCTCAGGTCAACAAATTGCTGAATGTCGCTACCCGACACAAATGCTTTGTCGCCAGCGCCTCTAAAAATAGCTACCCTGATCTCTGGCCTATTTGCTATGTCATCGCAAATTCGCTTAAGCTCTTCATACATCGGCCAGCTTAAGGCGTTGCGTGCTGAAGGATTATTGAAGGTAATGCGGGCGATGGAGCCATCAAGCTGGAAGTCGACGCAGGGCGGGGTGGAGTTCATGAGCTCATTCTATACAAAAGACCTTTTAAAGCATTTGTTTTTCAGGCAAGAACCCACCTGCGATAGAAGTCCTCTATGTATATGTTTCTACCTTTCCTGACAGCCCTGATCGTCTTGTCCTTGTTTGGTTTGAGAGGCGTCTGGCAGCTTTAGTGATGCTGGCTATTACCGTCGGTATCCTGATGTTTTGGTTCCGTGTTCATGCCACCAATCATCTCAATCTCAGTCTGTAAGGAAAATGACTAAGCATTCCTTTCCTTCTCTTGCGGCACTGGGCAATCAATTAGCCTTAGCTGGGATCATTGGCATGCTTTCTTATGCCTTTATTGATCAATTCTATTTTGGTGAGTTACCTTGCCCGCTGTGTTTAATGCAGCGTATGGGTTTTATCATCATCGGTTTTGCTTTGGTATTGAATATCCGCTGTGGTGCTCATTCTTCTCATTACGGTTGGGGAATTATTGGTGGTTTGGCGGGGATGATGGTGTCTTTACGCCAAGTGCTCTTGCATATCTTGCCGGGCGATAAAGGATTTGGAAAAACTTTCTTAGAGTTGCATTTTTATACTTGGGCTTATGTAGGCTACGTTGGTTTGTTAGCAGGTCTTGCGATTTTATTGATGCTGCCTAATCGTGATGTGCGCTCTCGCTCCTTATTTGCAACTGTTTTAGTGGTCACATTCATTCTTCTAGTCTTTGCTAATCTGGCAGCCACGCTACTTGAGTGCGGCATTGGACCTTGCGCTGATGATCTTGTTACATACGATGGATTAATGTGGTTGCGCTCGCGTCTTGGTATTTAAAAAATCGTAAGTTAATTTATGATGATTGCTTCTAAAGTGGTAAAGGCTCTAGCCGTTGCATTTGCTTGCCTGAGCGTTGCCAGCACCGCTCAATCTCAAACAGCTAAATCCAATACGGCTTGGCCTAAACAAGCGATTCGTATTGTGGTGACATTTACTCCTGGTGGAGCGCCTGATATTTTGGCGCGCGTGCTTGCGGAGAGTTGGCAACAAAGTCTAGGAGTGCCAGTCCTCGTAGAAAATCGTCCCGGCTATGGCGGCAATATTGGTGCTGACCTAGTGGCAAAGAGTGAGCCAGATGGCTACACACTCCTGATTGGGACGGTGGGTATCCATACTATCAATGGCGCTCTTTATGACAAGATGTCTTTTCATCCGATACATGATTTCACGCCGATTAGTTTTTTGGCGAGCACACCCAACGTATTGGTAGTGAATAAAAAATTGGGTGCGAGTAATCTGCACGAACTCATTGAGCTAGCTAAGGCCAAACCCAATGAACTCACTTTTGGTTCGTCTGGTGTCGGTACCTCTTTGCATATGTCCGGTGAGCTTTTTAAGGAAATGACTGGAGTACAGATTCGGCACATTCCGTATAAGGGAAGGGCGCAATCTTTACCCGACCTCATTAGCGGCCGGATTTCCATGCTCTTTGATAATCTATCCTCCTCACTTTCTTTGATTCAGGCAGGGGAAGTTCAGGCTTTGGGGGTCACCTCACTAAAACGCTCCCCAGCAGCTCCAGATATTCCGACGATGGCTGAGCAAGGCTTACCTGGATTTGAGGCAATATCATGGTTCTCGCTGATGGCGCCCGCAAATCTCCCGCCAGCACTGCAAAAACGCCTAAATACCTTAACTCGCCAAACCCTCAATCAAACTGAAGTTAAAAATAAACTGCTCGCAAGTGGGCTAAATCCCGCTCCTGGAAGTCCGCAAGAGCTATCTAAACTGATTCAATCTGAGACCAATAAATGGGGTAGAGTGGTTTATAAATCAGGCGCAAAATTAGAGTAGTGAATATCTCAAGGTAAGTAACAAATATTCGAATAAAAGCCCAATTCTTGTCAGCCTGGATTTTAGGTGAAGCGTTATAGTTATAGGTAGTAGGAGGCGACCAATTAATGGGGTCCACTATGAAAACAAGCCAAAAGCAATGCCAGTTAGTTGTGTCTAAAGCAGTTCTGACGCTCTTTGCAGCAGTGGGCCTACTGGCCCTTACTCCCCTAGTGGCTCAAGCGGGTAATGTTGGCTGGGCAGCCTCTGTTGGGGGTGGCTATGGTGGTGGATACGGCGGCGGTTGGCGCCCAGCAGCATACGGCCCAGGCTGGGGTGGTGGCTGGGGTCCCGGTTGGGTAGGCGGATATTACGGCCCTGGCTATGGTTATCCGTATGCTGGCTACTACGCTCCACCGGTGGTCTATGCAGCTCCACCTGTGGTGACTTATGCGGTTCCACAACAACCCATAGTGTTAGCTTCTCAGCCTCAGCCTCTAGTTTGGTACTACTGTGAAGCGAGCGGACAATATTTTCCTTATGTGCAAAGTTGCACATCCGGCTGGCAGACTCAGCCAGCAATGCCACCATCTGGGAATGCATCCACAAGACAGCCTATTCAAAATTAAAAGAATTTAACGATTTAATCGATTTAAGGAATCCATATGAAACGTGCCGTACTGACTTTGGCGATCATCAGCTCTTTAGCTGCCTGCGTCTCTGCACCAACTGGTCCAACCATCGCAATCATGCCACGTGAAGGTAAGCCATTTGAAGTCTTTCAACAAGAAGATCAGCAGTGTCGTGAGTTCGCTGCAAATGCTATTAAAGACACCAGTAATGCAGCGCTTAAAGAGGGTGCGACTAGTGCAGCTATTGGCGCTGCTTTAGGTGCAGCAGCGGGTGCGGTGATTCAGGGTGGTAGCAGTCAGAATATTGGCACTGGTGCAGGTATTGGTTTGCTCGGTGGTGCTGCGATGGGTGCCATGAATTCTTCTGGCAAGCAAAATCAGGCCCAAGTTCAATACAACATCGCCTATCAACAGTGTATGTATTCCAAAGGTAATCAGGTCCCTAGCTACCCAACTCAAAACTTTGGAGGCAGTGGCGGTAACAATAACGGTTACAACATTCCACAAGGTAAGCCATCAATGCCGCCAAATGGGTTCAAGCTAATTCAGTAAATTTTTTTACTGGAATTAAATCTCGACTAAACCTCAACCGGCGGATGCGTTTTCTCAAAGCGCGCCGCTGTTCTTCTAAAGAGGTAGAGCAATAGCAGTGCAGCCAATCCCAGACTCATGCTGTTGCCAGCCCAAAAACCATTAGCACCCTGCAAGAACTCGGGCGTGTTGCCAAACACATTAAAGCCCATCAAGTAGCCACCCCCAAGGCCTACGCCCCAAAGCGATCCTGCATAAATGACCATCGGCCAGAAGGCAATCCGATAGGCCCGCAGAATGAAGGCTGCTGTAATCTGCAGAGCATCAAAGACTTGATAAAAGGCGATAAACAAAAAGAGTGGAATGGAAAATAATTTCACTTCTTCTGGCGGGTCATATAACTCCAGAAGTTGCACTCTAAAAATCCAGACTGCGATACCAATCACAACGCATAAGCTAGTTGTGAAGAATACCGAAGACCATCCAATTTCCTCGGCACGTTCTTGCTTATCTGCGCCAATCGATTGAGATACCAAGGTCATTGTCGCAATCGATAGAGATAGTGGCACCATATAAATTACGGTCCCCATATTAGCCACAATTTGATGGCCAGCTAAAGCAGTGGTGCCTAGGCGCGCAATGAAGAGTGACATGAAAGTAAATGAAGTCACTTCAATTAAATAACTAAAGCCAATTGGCGCACCCAATTTCAGTAAAGTCCAGATGCGGTGCCAGTCAGGCCAGCTAAAGCGTGCAAAGATCTTAAATGGCTTGTAGAAACCATCAAAGAGTACAAAGCCCAGAGTGATGATGAGCCAGAACCAATTGATGATGACGGTAGCTACTGCGCAACCTGGACCACCCATACCTTCAATGCCCAGACCACCATAAATAAATAGCAGATTGAGTGGGAGCTTTAAGCCCAAACCAATCAGTTGCACGACAGTGATAACCGCTGGCCTAGAGACTGCATTGTGTAACGCCATGAGGACACGCATTGCCATGCTAGCCGGCAAGCCAATGGCAAGGATATTCAGATATAGCTTCGCTTTGCCTTCAATATCTGGTGTGACTTGAGAGATCTGCAGAAGAAGATCAACATTGAGCAGGATGGCGCCGCCTAATACAGTTAGACCTACTGCCAGCCAAGTGGCTTGACGCACTTCTTCTCCGATCTCACCAAGGCGCTTGGCGCCAAAGAGTTGCCCTGCTATTGGAGCAAGGGCAGAGATCACACCAGTCAGACCAACATAGATGCTGATAAAGATGGCGGATGCTATTGCAAGAGCAGCCAAGTCATCGGCGGAGTAGCGTGCAGTCATGGCGGTATCTAAAACACCAAAAGTAATGACTGCAAGCTGACCAATGAGCAGGGGGCCGGCGAGTTTTAGTAGGGAGGGGATATCCTCGCGCAAACGCGATAATTTAAAGTGCAACACGTTTTATTCTTTACCAGCAGGGGTAATTTGATAGAGGCGCAGACGCTCATCTCGGTCGGAGGCACGACGATCTTCCCAGAGTAATTCTATTTTCTTTTTATTGAGGCTGGCATATGCCTTTGCCTCTGAAGAGCTGTGTGTCAGCATGAGATTGCAGCTAGGGTCATCTCGAAGTGGAAGCTTGGTGAAGCAAGCAAACGAAGCTAACTGTGCAGGACCTAGATTGCTGGTATCGATACAACCTGGTGTGTTGGCAACTATTTGCAACAGGCGATCCGATACATTGCGATAGGTCTTGGCGTAGTTAATCGTTGGCAACCAAAGCGTCATCAATAAGACCCACATCAAGGTGGTGCCGGATGCAGAGATAATTAGGCAGCGCCAGATTTCTTTTGGAGCTCGAGATGTTCTCCAGCGAACGATGGCTAACCACACACCAGTAATGATCAGCGCGACAACAAAACTAAAGTAATCAAACTGTGCCTGAAAGTCCGGCAAGAGTCTTGCCAAATTAGCGGCAGTCGATTCTGGGAAGCCAGTCACTTTTGCTAGCCAAATAATCCAAATAGCTAAAGCAATCATGGTGAAGCTAAACATCGCAAGCCAATCGATAAAGCTAATGAGACTACGCTTGAGTATCGGCAGGCTAAATGCGGCAATGATCGACAGGCTCGGAATCAAAATGATCAGGTCATGCTCATTGGCTTCTAGTCTGAAGAGGGTATAAATCAAGCAACCAATAAATAAACTCAGCGGAATGCACAGATGGGGGGCACGCCATTGACCTGCCTCTTTGACTCGACCCCAGTGGGTGAGGGAGATGATGGCTAAGGGCCAAACTGGCCAGGCATAGGCCCAGAAGTTGATGCTCAAAAATCCAAGGGATTCAATGGAAGGTATTGCGCGCATCTCTGGCATATTGCGCCAGCCTTCTTCAGCGATATGGCGCCAATCAGGAGTGAGATTGCCTAAATACCAAAGCGCAGGCCAAATTGCAAAACCAATCAAGCCTAAAACTGTACTAGTTAAAGTCCAACGAAAACGTAGCTCTGCATTGCTCGCAATGACTGCAATGATGGTGGAGTTGACGATGATGAGGCTGAGTGTGAGATTGCTGGAGAGTGCAACGATCGCAATACCAAGGCCAGTCCATAAGCCACCTTGCCAGGGTTTATCCAAGCCACGCACAGTCCCGTATAAAACAATGCTGATACCCATCAGTTGAGCCATCATTGGCGTAGTCTCATGTGCACGTTGTGCAAGACCGACGCAGGCCAAGAAAATCAGCAGGACACCATCGGCCAAGGTCATGCCATAGTTTTTACGGCCAGGCTGACCGCCCACTGCTAAGACCATGGGCTGAACTTCTTGACGACGACCCAATAGGTAAGTCGCGTACCAAATCGCTAGTGCAGAAGCAAAAAAGCAAATGGCTGCATAAAGGCGCGCCGCATTGACAATACCAATCAGTGGACCAAAGAGATCCATGAGGGTGGCACCTAGCCAGTAGGGAAAGGGTGCGCCTAGAGAAACATCGCGCCCGGCAAGATGCGGAACGATCCAATCGAGTGCTTTGCCACTTTGTAAAGTCCACATGCCACCAAATCCGATGGCGTCTTCATTTTTCCAGGGGTCACGCGCAAAGAGGCCGGCAAAACCATAGACCAAAGTCAACGCAAAAATAATGATGCGTGGAATGGAAGTGGTGGCGGCGGCGGTGAGTTTGACCATATAAAACTAGTAATAATCGAGGCAGCAAACGCTGCCTCGATTATCTCGCAGGGGAGTGTAAATGCCCAACCCCTTTGTTGAGTAAGTTGATTACTTCTTCTTCGCTGGCTTTTCAGCAGCTTTAGCTTCTGCAGCAGCAGCTTTTTTCTCAGCTGTTTTAGCTGCGCCATCACCGGAAGCTTTAGCAACAGCTTTAGTACCGAATTTCTGACGGAATTTCTCAACACGACCGGCAGTATCCATAATCTTCTGGGTACCAGTGTAGAAAGGGTGTGACTCAGATGAAGTCTCGATCTTGGCTAATGGATATTCATTGCCATCTTCCCGCTTGATTGTCTCTTTAGTAGACATAGTGGAGCGAGTCTTGAAGCTGAAGTTATTAGAAACGTCTACAAAGACGATTTCACGATATTCGGGGTGAATGCCAGGTTTCATTATTAAGTCCTATTAGCAGGCAGCCGTTTTGGTCCAAAGACCCAAATACTTACCCAGTTAAATGCAAATTATTAAAGCGGTAAAAGCGAAATTATGCCATGAAATCAACAACAAAGCCCACTTTTACCGACTCTGAGAGCCTAAATTAGCCGCCCTTACGCATTAAATCGAAGAATTCACCGTTATTTTTAGTGGATTTGAGCTTATCAACAATAAAGTTCATCGCCTCAATATCATCCATATCGGCCAATAATTTACGTAAAACCCAGATTTTCTGGAGGTTTTCAGCTTTAACCAGCAACTCTTCACGGCGGGTGCCAGACTTGTTGAGGTTAATCGATGGGTAAACACGACGCTCAGCCAAACGACGCTCAAGGTGAACTTCCATATTGCCAGTACCTTTGAACTCTTCGTAGATGAGGTCATCCATACGGCTACCCGTTTCAATCAAGGCTGTAGCGATGATCGTGAGTGAGCCGCCTTCTTCTACGTTACGCGCTGCACCGAAGAAACGTTTTGGACGTTGTAATGCATTTGCATCCACACCACCAGAGAGAACTTTTCCGGATGAAGGGATGACAGTGTTGTAAGCACGAGCAAGACGGGTAATCGAGTCAAGCAAGATGATGACGTCTTTTTTCATCTCAACTAAACGCTTAGCCTTTTCAATCACCATCTCGGCAACTTGAACGTGACGAACAGCTGGCTCATCAAATGTAGAGGCAACCACTTCACCGCGAACAGAGCGCTGCATTTCAGTAACCTCTTCAGGACGCTCATCAACCAACAGCACGATCAAGATCGCATCTGGATTGTTCGCAGAAATCGCATGAGCAATGTGCTGCATCATTACGGTCTTACCAGATTTCGGTGAAGACACGATCAAGCCACGCTGGCCATAGCCAATCGGGGAGATCATATCGATAATGCGGCCAGTTAAATTCTCTTCAGCTTTGATGTCACGTTCTAATTGAACAACGCGATTTGGGTGCAAAGGCGTTAAGTTCTCGAACATGATGCGGTTCTTTAAAGCCTCAGGAGGCAAACCATTGATCTTATCGACCTTCACCAAGGCAAAGTAACGCTCGCCGTCTTTAGGGGTGCGAACCTCGCCTTCAACGCTGTCACCAGTGTGCAGGTTAAAGCGGCGGATCTGTGCAGGGGAGATATAGATATCGTCCGGAGAAGCCATATAAGAGGCATCAGGGGAGCGTAAGAAACCAAAGCCATCAGGTAACACTTCCAAAGTGCCGTCACCAAAAACAGATTCACCTTCCTTAGCCCGTTTCTTGAGGATGGCAAACATCAACTCTTGTTTGCGCATACGTTGCGTATTTTCAATCTCCAGGCTGGCTGCCATTTCAAGCAGGGCGGATACGTGGAGTACTTTTAGTTCAGATAATTGCATGTGGTTCTCGGGTGTAGATAAGGGTGTAAATGTGTTTTGGGGTATCGCTGTCTAGATGGACATCAGACAGATTGGGGAAAACAGAATTTGGGAGTATTTGCTAGAAAAAAGAGGGGAGAAAATTGCGGGGAATATTGCTGGGGTCTTGCTGAAAATCGGGGCACTGAAAGTGCGTTGAAATAGATACTACACTAAAAACAGCCAAAAACCACAGGCTCACCTAGTGAACCTGTGATCAAGGACTATTTACAGATGACTATCAATAAACGCAGTCAACTGGGATTTGGCCAGAGCGCCTACTTTTTGAGCAGCAACAGTGCCGTTCTTAAAGAGGATCAATGTAGGGATGCCGCGAATATTGAACTGGGCAGGAACGCCTTGGTTCTCATCCACGTTCATCTTAGCGATTTGGATCTTGTCGCCGTATTCACCAGCCAGCTCTTCAAGGATAGGGCCGATCATCTTGCAAGGACCACACCACTCAGCCCAGAAGTCGAGGAGAACAGGTTTATCGGACTTGAGAACGCCTTGCTCGAAAGAAGCGTCAGTTACATATTTGATGCCGGCACTCATGAAAATTCCTTAATTAGTCTTATTTAGTTTTATATAGTTATTGCGCTACAACGCTTATATTAGCAATAAGCCACACTTTCTGCCCAAATACTCAAAAATCAGCCCCAGAACCACCCTCAATGCCGCACCCATTCCCGACCCTAAACGCGCAACAGCAGCCCCATGCTTGGGCAATAGCGCCTAACGCCAGTGCTCTGAAGTCACTCGCCGAGGGTATTTGGAATTGTGCAGTGCAAACGAAGCAGCGCCCCCTAGTGGTTCTGAGTACTGCGGGCCCATTAATGGGGGTAAGGGCAGCTCTTGAGAAATATCGCCCTCAAGACCCGGATCCCCAGATTGCCTTTTTGCCGCAAGTGATGAGCTTTAGCGATTGGTTAGAAGCGGCACCAAGCGCCTGGAAGTTCCCTAAGAAGCAAACTGATCTAGAGCGTTGGTTATCTGTTTATATCAATTTACGTAAACACAAAATAGTGCAAAGCTGGTTTAAGGCGGAGAGTGAAGCTGGGGCTTGGGGCTTGGCACAGGCAGTGATTGATGCATGCGATTCGTTATCAGAAGCAGTTGTGCCACTGATGCAAAGTGAAATTAATGCCTTAGTACAAAATCAAACCCTCGATTCAGAGTTGTGGGTAAAACAAGTAGAAACGCTGTTGGATCAGGCGATCGCTAAAGCTTATGTCGGTTTATCTCGTAAGGTCGTTGATCAAGAATCAAATGTTTTGCTGGCCTTCTGGCGATTCCTTAGTAGCCCTGGTGATCCTGTCCTGCGTAAGCATTTCGCATTAGCCGCTCATCTGCAAACAGCCAGAACCAATCAAGCTGTGGCAAGACCGTTGATCTGGGTAGAGACAGCCGATCCTAAGCCAATTGATCAAGAGATGATGTCTCGGTATTTGCATGAGCACTCACAATTTGCGCCTGTAGTGAATATTGGGATGGGCTGGCATTCAGTGGCGCTGTGGTCTGAGGCATTAACTGGACAAGATGCTGAAGGAGAGCTTAAGCCAGCAGATAGCGAACAGCAGAGCCTGATTGATCGGAATATTCAAGCAAGCTTTCATGATGGATGGAAGTTGCTAGCAGCTCGGCGCTTTGAAGAGTTAGCTTGGGCGACGGCCAAATCGATTGAGGCGCATTTAATTGCAGGTAAGACCAATATTGCTTTAGTTGCGCAAGATCGTTTAGCTGCAAGAAGGGCGCGCGCATTGCTGTCACGCTTTGGCCCAAGTCTGCGTATTCGTGATGAGACTGGTTGGAAACTTTCAACTACCCGTGCCGCAGCATCGCTCAATAGTTGGTTGGAGTTGATTCGCTCACCAAAAGAGGGGCCGAGTGCAAGTACTTTGCTGGAGTTTTTGCAAAACCCATTTTTTGATATTGCTCATACCTTACAAAAGCCATCAGAGGCTTGTCTCAGTCCCATTGCTCAGCTTGAAGATATTTTGATTGCAAGCCAAGCAAAGTCAGGCTGGGACACCTTTCGGATTGCGATTGAGCGAGCTAATGCCTATTCATCATCGCGCGGCAGCGTCCCATATGAATCACTCTTAGAGTTGCTCACTGTATTGCAAAGACATCATGTGCAGTGGTTAGAGCTCAAACTTGATTGTGAAAATGCCTATCTACTCCTGCAATCCAATCTGCAAGAGATGGGTATGGCGCAGCAACTCGAAAAAGACTCCGCTGGTAAGCAATTGCTCGAAGTGCTCAAGACTTTTGATTTAGGTGAGGGAGCTTATCGGCAAGTTGCTATGCGTTTATCGGAGTGGCTAAGCTTACTGAAGACTGTAATTGAGGAGGCCTCCTACCAAGAGGTGGGTCAGCAAGCGCAAGCAACGCTGAGTATCTTGCCTCTGAGCTCAACACGCTTACGTGAGTTTGATGCTGTTGTCTTGGTGGGTTGCGATGAGCAACAGTTGCCAGCGTTTTCTGAGCCGCCATTATTTTTCTCGGATACGCTCAATCGCTTATTAAAAGCCTCAACCATTACAGCGCAATATATTCAGCAGGCTAGAGATCTATCGCAATTACTGATTTCCTGCCCACAAGTCGATTTGCTTTGGCAAAGTAAAAGCAAAAGTGGCGAACCTCTCAGGCCATCAGCCTGGATTAGTCGCTTGCGCACGCAACTGCCAGATTGGCCGATATTAGAGGCAAAGCCTGATACGCATTCAAGTCTGTCAGATCCACTGCAAGAAGCGGTCACAACCGTTAACCCGGATATTGCTTTGCCGATTAGCATGTCTCCTAGTGCTTACAAAGCATTGCGAGATTGTCCTTACCGTTACTACGTTCGTAGCATTTTGGGTTTACGTAGGGCTAAAGAATTCGAAGAAGGGTTTGATGCTTCATTGGCAGGGCAGGTTTTACATGCTTTACTCAAGAACTTCTTCCAGGCATTAAAAACAGAAGAGCAAAAAACCTATTCGAGCATTCATCGGAGTGAAGATGCTCGTCGTGAGTGGATGCAAGAGCATCTCATCAAGCATTCAGAGAAAGAATTTGAACGTTTGATTAAGGGTGATGCCAGAGTCACTGGTACTTTACGTGACTGGCAAAAACAAATTCCTAGCTTTGTAGATTGGCAGTTAAAGCGTGAGGCAGAGGGTTGGCAATATCACGATGCCGAGTTGTTAGTTGGATTCATGGTGATGCTGATTGATCCAGATGGTGTACAAAGAGAGGTTGAGATAGTGGGGCGTGCTGACCGCTTTGACGTGAACACTAATAGCTCTAGTGCCGCAGCAGTCATTGATTACAAGAACCAGGGCATTAACAAAATCAAGAAGCGGGCAGATCACCTTTTGAATGATCCCCAACTGCTTATCTATGCCCGCGCCGTCAATGAGAATGCCATTGCAGCGCATCTTCCAGGTCGTACCATCGAGCAAGCTGAGCGGGTGTCATTAAAAGCAGACCTCAAGAAAGCCGATGACAAAATTGTTAGAGCATATCCGGTGGAGCAGATGCCAGAGATGATGGAGCAATTTTCAGAGCAACTCAATGCGGATTTAGAAGTCTTATGGGCGCGCAAACCGATGAAGGCATTTGCACCGGATAGCGTTTGCCAGTATTGCGAAGCTAGGGGTATTTGCAGAAAGGGGATGTGGTGAGCGATAAGTTTGATTACGCCGTAGCCTGCAACCCAAGTAACTCGGTGATTGTTTCTGCTTGTGCGGGCAGTGGCAAGACCTGGCTTTTGGTTGCGCGCATGGTGCGACTATTGCTCGCTGGCGCTAAGCCTCAAGAGATCTTGGCGCTGACCTTTACCCGTAAAGCCGCTCAAGAAATGCGCGACCGCCTTTACGGATTGTTGGAGCAGTTTTCTCAAATGACGGATGAGCAACTCATTCATGAGCTCACGATCAGAGGATTGGATGATGCACAGGCTAAGCAGTTACTACCGCAAGCAAGGAAGCTCTATCTCAAAGCATTAATGAGCCCCCAATCAATTGTGATTGATACCTTCCACGGATGGTTCGGCAAACTGCTTGGAGCGGCGCCAATCTCCGCAGAAGTTCAGCCTGGATTTAATCTTCGTGAGGATGCTAAGCGTTTGCAGGAAGAGTGCATGCAAGATTGGTGGGGGGATTTACCTGCTGATCTTAAAAAACACTATGACGTTTTACTCAAAGAGTTTGGTGCTTTTGAGACCGATAAATTCTTGATGGGTAATTACAGCCTCTTTAAGCAAAGAGGTGCATGGACATTCTTCTTGGCTTCTTGCAAGGCTAATGGTATTAATCCGATCGACGCTTTAGCGCAATGCTTGCCGAATCTATCTTTACCAAACCCGCTAGAAGAATTTTGGCGACGTCCTGGCACAAAAGAAGATTTACAGGTGATGCTCGATTGCTTTAGTAATGGCACGCCCACCCAAAAGGGGGATGCCCCATTTATACAAACCGTTATCAACCACTATGATGCTGGTGGCTCGGTAATGGAGATTGCGGATCAGTGGCAAAGCTATTTCTTGACTAAGGCCATGACACCGCTAAAAGATATTGTGACGATGTCTGCGCCCATGCAGAAGCATCTGGCTGCGACTGGTGGCGACCCGACGCAGATCACCTCCATTCGGAATGCTTGGGTAGATGCATATGAGGCATGGTCCCTCTGGAAAAATGATCAAGATGCTTATGCAATCAACGCTGCTTGGTTTGCTATGAGCGAAGCAATGCTAGGTCATATGCAAAAGGCAAAAGAATCAATGCGCGTGCGCGACTTCGATGATTTGGAGATTGGTGTGAGTCAGTTGATGGCTAACCCAGATAATGCCGCTTATCTTCAAGCAAGGCTGGATGCCAAGTACAGCCACATTCTGATTGATGAGTTTCAGGATACCAATCCACTGCAATGGCAGATTTTGCGTTCTTGGTTGGAGGGGTATGGACAAGATGGCTCTCGTCCAAGCGTCTTTATTGTTGGAGATCCCAAGCAATCAATATATCGCTTCCGCCGTGCCGACCCAAGGCTATTTACAAGCGCCAGAAAATTCTTGGAATCGTCTCTGCAAGCAAAGTATTTGGAGAAGAACACCACCCGCAGAAATGCTCATGCAATTAATGATGCAGTGAACGATATCTTTTTAACGGATGCAGTTCCATCAAGCTATGTATTTGCCAAACAAGATACTGACTGGAAAGCGCCATTGGAGGGTATTGCTGATCAGGAGTTTGCTGCTAAGGGAGAGGCGATGCTATTGCCGCTGATTGAGCGTGTAGAGCAGGATCAAGCTGAACGTACTGGTAGCGCTCTAGATAATCCCATTGAGGATTTGGGGCTCACTGTTGGCGTACAGCAGCGCTATTGGGAGGGTCAACAAGTAAGCCGTTTGATTCATCATATTCTGGCAACACGCCAAGTGATTGATAAAAAAGATGGCAAAGAGTATTGGCGCCCAGCAAGAGCTAGTGACTTTACATTGCTCGTCAAGCGCCGAGCCTACTTGTCGCAATTTGAGCGAGCGCTGCATGAAGCAGGCTTGGCTTACGACAGTTCTCGCTTGGGTGGCCTCCTGAATACTTTAGAGATCGATGACTTAATTGCTTTACTCACGGTCTTGGTATCGCCAAGACATGATTTACCCCTGGCGCAAGTGCTACGTAGCCCCATCTTTAACTTTACCGAGCAGCAAATGCAGGAACTCAGCAGTCATGTAGGCGATAGTTACAGTCAAAGCGAAAGCCAAGGTCAAACTAAATCATCTTGGTGGGATGCTTTGCAAAGCAGCTCTGTAGCAGAAGTTCAGAAGGCGGCGCGCTATTTAGAGCACTGGAGAAGTCTAGGAGAAGTATTGCCTGTACATGACCTGCTTGATCTCATTTATCAAGAGAGTAATTTGCGAGTGAGTTATGCAGTAGCCTCTCAAAATCTAGCGCGCGCTCAGGTGTTAGCTAATTTAGATGCTTTCTTGGAGCTCGCCTTAAATCAAGACGGTGGTCGCTATCCGAGTTTGAGTCGCTTTATCGAGCAGATTAATGCCATGCGCCGGGGCGATGATGACGAGACTCCGGATGAGGGCGATGTAGAGGCTGAGGCTGATGATGATATTGGTGAAGTAGATCTCGATAGCGAGATGTCTGAAGAGGATCAGCACAAGCGCGTGCGCCTCATGACTATCCATGGGGCTAAGGGGCTAGAGGCACCATTTGTCATCATGCTCGATGTCAACCATACAGAGTGGAAGGCGCCGCATCGTGGCGTACTCATGGATTGGTCTCCGGATGAGGCTAGCCCAAGTCATCTTTCCCTGTATACCGCAAAGTCTTTGACGGAGAAGCGTGCAGCAATCTACGAAAAAGAGAATGAAGTTAGTCAGAATGAAAATTGGAACGTCCTATACGTTGCAATGACTCGCGCACAGCAAGGCTTATGGATTAGCGGCGTGCAATCACATATTAAAGATGGCATTAGTCAAAAATCTTGGTATGGCAGAGCGCTTGCGGCAGGTATGGAGACTCTGGATGCTACTCAGTTAGGCGAACTGCCACCTCAAGAGCGGGAGAAGGTGAATTCCAATGGTAGCGAGCCATTCCAGATAAATCATTTCCAATTGTCATGGGGTGCAGCTAAGCAATCTCATCAAGAAATAATTATCGATATTGAAAGTGGTGCATTAGCAATTGCTAAAAAAGCAAAAGAGCAGGCACATGCGGTAGAGCAACCCGATCCAGAAATTCTGGAAGAGGGCACGCATTTCCATCAATTACTAGAGTTCTTAACTCCGCATTCAGGTAACCAAACAGCAGCCCTAATGCCAAGCGAGCAAGAGCTCATGAATTGGCTCAGCATTGATCAAGGATATGCTCAAAAACTCATGGAGCGCGTGCAGCTTGTTATGGGGGCGCCCAAACTCAAGCCCTACCTCACGGACAATCAGTGGGTACAGGCTTGGAATGAGATTGACATCGCCGATAAGGAGGGCAAGAGCTACCGTATAGATCGCTTGGTAGAGTTTGATGACCACTTAGCCATCCTCGATTACAAGCTCACTATTCCAGAGGAGGGCAGCGTAGCTTATGAGAAGTATCGAGCCCAACTGAATAACTATAAAGAAGAACTCAGCAGGATTCGTCAAGACAAGCCTAATAAGGCGTTCTTAATTTCCGCTCAGGGCAAGATTAAAGAGGTGATTTAAGGGTGTTCTTAGGCGGCTATTTTTAATTTGCTTGAGATTAAAGTACCTGCACTCATTTTCTTCTCAACTACGGCGATTGATTTGGCTTCCTTTTTAATTTCACCTAATACTTGATTGATAAAAGTTTGCCAACCATCACCCTTGGATTTATAAAAATCTAAAACATCTTTATCAATTCTTAAGGTTACCTGTTCTTTCGTGCCGCGACCACGAACTATTCTGGGTCTGATTTTCTCCCACTCTTCATCAGTAAGTGGAAGGTTATCTGGATCTGACATCGCTGCTTTAGTAATCGCGGCATCTTCTGCGGCGCTATGTCTAATTAATTTTTTTTCATACAAGCCCATCTCGCGGTTATTTGCTTTTCTTAGGCTAATAATTCTTTTACCAATTTTTGGTTCAACATAAACTACGCAATACAGGCGTTGCTTTATGAGGGCTAGTGCTATGCACCTTTCCTCACCATAATTTTTTCTTTCATCAACCCAGCAAATGGCTGAATTCCAATCGAGCAGTCTCGCCTCCGAGAGAGATAAACCATGTTTTGCAATATTTGAATCATTTTTAGCCGAGTCATAAGATAATTTCATCGGAAATATTGTAGTTACGTTAAATCATATCAGCAATGAATTTATATAGCTACAAAAATTAAGGGAATAACGATGCCATTTGCCTGGTAGTTGTTTTAGTACTCAGTTGGGTGCCTGTGGGTAAAAGCGACAAAAGAGCCCTTCTATGAGAGTTTTTATATGAAATAAGTCTCGGGTATTGAAATACTGTATGGATATACAGTATATTAGAACCCATGGCACTTATCGCACTTCCACAAAGCTCCTCAGAAAGCACTCTGACCCAGGCCCCACAGGCCTTAGCTGCTCATGGCGCCTATGAGTTCAAGCTTCTGAGTCACCGTATTTCAGCGGGATTTCCGAGTCCAGCAGCGGATTATGCGGAGGAAGGTCTCGATTTAAACCACTATTTAGTCCAAAACAAACCAGCCACATTCATGTTCACCGTCAAGGGTGATTCGATGATGGGTGCGGGTATTTGTGACGGCGATAAGGTGGTGGTCGATAAAGCCCTCAAGCCAAAACATAAAGACATCGTGGTTGCCGTAGTGGATGACGAGTACACCATCAAGCGTCTCTATCAATTGTGCGGCAAAACAGAGCTTCAGCCAGAGAACCCCAATTACAAGCCGATTACCTTTAATGAGAACAGCGAACTCCAAATTTGGGGTGGTGCGTAAATACAGCCACGCCAGCGGTAGAAACGGGAGGTCCGCATAAACCAAACCGGCCAAACCAATCAACTCTTCGCACTCGTGGATGTGAATAACTTCTACGTCTCTTGCGAGCGTGTATTTGCCCCCAAGTTAGAAGATGTGCCAATGGTGGTGCTATCAAATAACGATGGTTGTGCCGTAGCTCGTAGTGCTGAAGTTAAAGCGCTGGGCGTGAAAATGGGTACACCCTGGTTTCAGATGAAAGACCTAGCTAAGCAACATGGCATTCAAGCTTATTCCTCCAACTACACCTTGTATAGTGATATGAGCGGTAGGGTGGTAGAAGTCTTAAGAAAGTTCACACCCAATTTAGAGGTCTACAGCATTGATGAGAGCTTTCTGCAGATCGAGACAGTGCTCAAGCAATATGCTGACCCAACTAGCTTAGGCCAAATCATCAAGCAAGATGTTAAAGACACTACAGGCTTGCCTGTATGTGTTGGTATCGGCGCTAGCAAAACTCTTGCTAAGTTAGCCAACCACTTGGCTAAAAAGAATCCTCAGTTTGCTGGCGTATGTGACATCAGCTCCATGTCCAAAGAAGCGCTTTACCAATGGATGGCAGAGACAGCGGTAGGTGAGGTGTGGGGTATTGGTGGCAAGACTGCCAAGAAACTTAAAGAGCTCAAGATCAACAGCGTGTTTGATCTGGTGCAAGTATCACCACAAGCCATGCGTCAACAGTTCGGTGTTGTGATTGAGCGCATTTGCTATGAGCTGCGTGGTGTATCTTGCTTGCAGCTCAAAGAAGTGGCCCCAGCTAAACAACAGATTATTTCTTCAAGAAGTTTTGGTAAGCCAGCAACTTCAATGGAAGAGTTGGCTGAGTCTGTAGCCACCCATGCTGCCAGAGGTGCCGAGAAACTCAGAAGCCAAAAGTCAGTCACGGGCGCGCTCACTATCTTTGTGCAAACCAACCCACATAAACCCTTTGAGCCACAGCACCATCAAAGCATCACAGTAGTGCTGAGTGATCCTAGTGATAACACCTTAACGCTCACAAGCGCCGCATTAAAAGGCTTAAAGCAAATCTATAAGACCGGCTTTAAGTACAAGAAAGCAGGCGTCATTCTCAATCTCCTGGCTGATAAACCCACGATGCAGCAATCACTATTTGATGACATGGAAGTCAAGGGTAAATCCGCTGGATTGATGAAAGCCATGGACTCGATCAACACCCGTTTTGGTAATGCCGCGATCAAAACCGCAGCATCTGGAACTAAACAAGACTGGCAAATGAGATCGGGCAACAGATCACCAAATTACACCACGCAGTGGGATGAGTTACCCGTAGCACGATAAACAAGTAACAAAGTCAACAGCAAGTAAAAGTAAATAAGGAGAAATTAAATGGAACTACTCAATAACTTCAACGGCATCACTCTCGCAATCATCATGATCTTGTCTTACTGCGCAGTACTGAAAAGCACAAAGCGCAACGAGCGTAGCAATACTCAAGTATTTAGCCGCAAGTATCAGTAAGGTAAGAGAAGTAGAAGTAAAGAAGAAGTAAAACAGAAGTAAATAAAAAACAGAACAAGCAGTAGCTGCCTAGAAGGGGAATAAGGAAATCACGGATTCCTTATTCCCTAGTAAAGGGAATTATTTTGCTTCAAGAGCTTTGCGCAAGAACTCCGATACATTATCTTGGCGTAGCATCCATTGCTTATAGTCAGATGGAACCATGCTGATCAACTCACCTTTGTGCTTGCCAAAAGGCATGACAGTTGGAATGCGAGCTTTCTCAGACATTTCCCATAAAGCATCTAAAGAAGATGGCTTCAGCTTCTCAATAATCTGCCCAAGAATCTTAGAGCAGATCCATACGTCAGCTAGCGCGCTATGTGCATCACGCAATTGCTCTCTAGCAGTCGATCTTTCAAAGTAATAGAGCAGGGCGCTTTGCGTATGGCTATTTAAGTCAGGCCAAAGGCTACGAGCAAGAGCAAGAGTGCAAATACGTTTTACTTCAGGCTTGCCAATGGCCTCCCAGTCAAAATCAACGCTATGACCAATGATGTATTTAGTGCCACCAGGTAATCTAAAAGAGCTGCTTGCAGGACAATTAACTAGCTCCTCATCCATGATGTGGTGAGTTGCTAAAGCGCCTAAGCTAATGGGCTTGCCTGGGTTATAGCGTTGCACCCAAGGATTACCAACAGCGAGGGGATTGATAGAGGTGACGTCTAAAGAAGCGGCCTCAATAATGACGGCATTGTTCTTATCGGTTGCTTCTACATCGAAAATAATGGCTTGGGGCATGAGGGCTTCTTTAAGTAACGTTTGGTTAGATGGCTATTGTGCCTTGATGAGTGCCTCAACATCCTTAATTAAAGATGCCGTGAGGTCGCGCAGCTCGTCAATGGTTGACTCTTCAATCTCCAGATAGCCTTCATACTCAGCCAAATTACGTTTTTGATGAACTGCATCAAAAACTCGCCATTGATTAGTGGGCCAGCCTAGCGTTTTACCGAGACATTGAAATACCATGAATCGATTTTCACTTCTATACCCATGCCAGCGCAGGGCAGCAAGTGCCGCACCATGGGCGGCATTGTAGGCAGACGTAAATCGACCCTCTATAGATACCTCCGCGATCCCCGAGTCTAGTAAACGTCTATGGGAAATCTCAAGCATTCTAATTACTTCAATTTCTTCGGAAGGCTCAGATTTAAGTTGACCAATTTTGACTAAATTATCTAAATTTTGATTAGTCAATTAAGGCACCATACACTGAGATGGTAGGCAGTCCTAATACTTTATTCACAAATGAATTTCGCTCTGCGTGACGATTCTCAAACTCTTTTGGTGTGTAGCAGGTGGGATTAATTTTTCGTCCTAACTTATGTTCAACTGGGGTGAGTAGATCCAGTATTTTACTAAGACGTAAATTCTTTCCGACTAAAAGAAGGTCAATGTCACTACTTGCTGTGTCGGTATTTTTAGCAATTGAACCGTAGATTAATGCGTATTGTAAATCTTGATGCAATGGTAATAAAGCAACATTGATTTCGTGATCAATACCCAATGTCTTTTTTACAAGACTATGAAGCTCTTTATAGATAGGTGAGTTTTGATTGGCCTTAAAAATTCTTAAGTTTCCAAGCTTTGTTGAGCTGATAATCCCACTTTCTGAAAGTCTGTTTAGCTCTCTCTGTAGTGATGCGCTACTCAACTTAGTCAGGCGCAATAATTCACTTAAATGAAATTCTCGTTCTGGATGGCCAAAGATCCAGCCTAAGACTAGGCTTTGACTGGGTGAGAAAAGAGCGCTTGATAGTGACATTACTAAATAATAGCATGATTGTGCTAAATAATAGTAAGATCCAATAAAAATAGGCAGCAGACATGCATAAAATTTATTAGGGAAGGTGAATGAGCCTGCAACTTGTCTGTAATCATTAAGTCATTGATCATTCATGCAAATTTTTCAGCGGATGGCACTTCGAATGGTTCTAGGACGGCTGTTTCCTACACCCAAATCATCCTCAATCCCTGTTCTTTGACTTCTCAAACCTCTACGCTGAATCTTTCTGACTACCGTGGGAATAGGAATGCACCTAGCTATTGAATGTAGGCATAAGCAACTACGATTGTTTAGATTGGTAATGGATTCCCGGGTAGTGCTCGTTTTGCTGATTATTTGGATGATTTGGGGAATCTTCAGGGTCTTAAAGATCCTGTAATTTGGCTAAATCTAGCTTGGGGAAGGTGGACGAGCCCGACCCCCGGCACTGACAGAATTGGGTTTGGCTGCTTCGTTCCCGACCTGACCAGGTTATCCAAACCGCCATGCGGGGAGGCCCGTCCAATTCTATTTTAGCTTGTTAGAATGTAATACATGACAGCATTAGCTTTAGCCCGTTCGTGGCGCCCTAAAACTTTCTCCCAATTGGTAGGACAAGACCATGTGGTTAAGGCATTAACCCATGCTTTAGACCAGGGTCGACTACACCACGCCTGGCTCTTTACCGGCACTCGTGGGGTCGGAAAGACCACAATCGCCCGAATTATGGCCAAAGCCCTCAATTGCACCGGGGAAGATGGCCAAGGTCGCATGACCTCAGAACCCTGCGGAAAATGCCCAGCCTGCCTAGAAATCGATGCTGGTCGCTTTGTTGACTATATCGAGATGGATGCTGCGAGTAATCGCGGGGTAGGCGATATTGCAGCTCTATTAGAGAAGGCAGCCTACGCTCCCAGTAATGCGCGTTACAAGGTCTACATGATTGACGAGGTGCATATGCTCACCAATCATGCCTTTAATGCCATGCTCAAGACACTCGAAGAGCCGCCTGAACATGTGAAGTTCATACTTGCAACTACTGATCCACAAAAGATTCCAGTAACGATTCTGTCGCGTTGCTTACAGTTCAATCTCAAGCAAATGCCAGTGCCGCTCATCGTTGAGCATTTGGAAAAAGTACTCGCTGCAGAAAATGTTGATTGCGAAACCAACGCACTCCGTGTTTTGGCAAAAGCAGCCCAAGGCTCCATGCGTGACGCCTTATCACTCACAGATCAAGCCATCGCATACGCTGCTGGCAAGGTATCTGAAGAAGCAGTGCGCGGCATGCTTGGCATACTCGATGATGCTTATCTCATTCGTATTCTGGATGTCTTGATTGCAAAAGATGGAGCGACATTGCTAGCTATCTCAAATGAGATGGGTGAGCGCAGTATGTCTTTCTCATTAGCACTTGCTGATCTATCCAGCCTCATTCAGAAAATTGCTGCCGCACAAATTGTTCCAGAATCTGTTTTGGAAGACTGGCCTGAAGCAGCAGAAATTCGTCGCTTAGCCAGTGCACTGACAAAAGAAGAAGCGCAACTCTTCTACCAAATTAGCATTACTAGCCGTTCAGATTTATCACTAGCTCCAGATGAGCAAACTGGCTTTGCCATGACGCTCCTGCGCATGCTGGCCTTTCGTCCCGGAAACGAAACTCCAGGCAGGGCAGGGAACTTCGCACCGCCAGTAGCAAGCGCGCCAAGACCAGCGGCACCAGCAAATCAAACTGCTGCGCCAGTAAGCTCAGCGCCTGCAGCATCTGCTCCAGCACCTATGGCAGCTAGACCTGCCGCTTCAGCTCCTCCAGCTCCTGCGCCAGCGGCCACTGCATCTGCAGCCAATCGTCCAGACTGGCATGCCTTGATGCGTCAGTTGCCGGTTAAAGGTTTGGTTCAGCAGTTTGCGTTTCAGACAGAGTTGCAAGATTGGGAAGATTCACCAGCAGGCTTGCGTGCTACGGTTGTGACGCCGATGCCGCAACTAGCGTCAGAAGCTTCTGTTGGCCGTTTGGCAGATGCATTAAGCGCGCACTTTGGTAAACCGATCAAAGTGTTAATCGAGAAGGGTGAAGTTGAAGGCAAGACAGTAGCTAAAGTCGATGCGCAGATTCATCAAGAGAAAAGACAAAACGCAGAGCAGATGATTGCTCAAGATCCATTTATTCAGCAATTAGAAAAAGAGTTTGGAGCCAAAGTAGTTGGTGGCTCTGTTAAGCCTCTGTGACTCTTTGATTGCAAGATTTAACAATTATTAGATACAAGGAAATAAAGCGATGATGAAAGGTGGCCTTGCTGGTTTGATGAAACAGGCCCAGCAGATGCAAGAGAAGATGAAAGTAGCGCAAGAGCAATTGGCTGCGCTAGAAGTCACTGGCCAAGCTGCTGGTGGTTTAGTTAAAGTCACCATCTCTGGCAAACACGAAATGAAGCGTGTGCAGATTGATCCAAGTGCAATGGATGATCGCGAAATGCTCGAAGACTTATTGGTTACTGCCTATACGGAAGCATTTAAACAAGTAGAAGCAGCTAGCTCACAAGTGATGTCTGGTGCTACTGCTGGTATGCCAATGCCCCCTGGCTTTAAGTTGCCATTTTAATCATTAATAAAAAACTGTTCATTTAATGGCACGTCAAGAAGCTCCACAAGATGCTCTCGGTCGTTTGATTGAGGCATTGCGTGTATTGCCTGGAGTGGGGCCAAAGTCAGCGCAACGTATGGCTTTCTATCTACTGCAACATGATCGCAATGGTGCAGCTGTATTGGCTCAGTCATTGGGTGAGGCAGTTGAGACTGTAGGGCACTGCGCCCGTTGTAATACCTTCTCCGAAACCCAAATTTGCGCAACTTGTAATGATGATTGTCGTGATCCATCTTTGCTGTGCATTGTGGAAACGCCAGCTGATCAAGTAATGGTCGAGCAGACATTAAGTTTCAAAGGTAATTACTTTGTATTAATGGGCCGCATCTCACCATTGGATGGCATGGGGCCAAATGAAATTCATTTCGATCGATTACTCAATCGCATTGAAACTTCCGACACTGGAGTGCCAGTTAGAGAAGTTGTTCTTGCAACGAATTTCACGAGTGAAGGTGAGGCCACGGCCCATTACATTGGTGAAGTACTCAAATCCAAAGGTATCAAAGTCACCAGAATCGCCAGAGGTATTCCGGTAGGTGGTGAGCTTGAGTATGTGGATGCAGGCACATTAGCTAGAGCGCTAATGGATCGCCGAACAGTAGGGTAGTTTTCTAAAAACCCTTTCGCTCGTGGCGTTGAATTCAGGGCGCTGCCTCAATAAAATATCCCCCCTGTAGCTTGCTTTAAAGATACTCTTTTATCTTGGCATCTTCCCCACCCAAATCTTTTAACTAAACAATTGTCTTCACTGTAACTCCTATAAATTCGTCATAATTGCTATATTTGTATAGCAATGACTAGGAGGCTATATGCTGGCAATACGATTACCCAAGGAAATTGAATTGAGACTTGATAATTTGGCCAAAGCAACTGGTAGAACGAAAACCTTTTATGCTCGTGAAGCGATTCTTGCTTACATGGAAGATTTGGAAGACGTATATCTAGCAGATAAGACTATGAAGGCGTTAAAAAGTGGCAAAGTAAAAGCCATTCCATTAGACCAAGTGGAGCGGAATCTTGGCTTGGCTGATTGAGTTTGCACCATCAGCAGAAAAACAATTAAGAAAATTTGATCCAAAGGTAGCGAAAAGAATTCTTTAGTTTTGCAGGGAGAGGCTTGCTGTTCAAGCTGACCCAAGAATTCTGGGAGAGGCTTTAAAAGGTAGTGAGTATGGAGACTACTGGCGCTATCGGGTCGGCGACTATCGAATTATTGCCTCTATTAAAGATTCAGAGATCAGCATTCTCGTCGTGAGTGTTGGCGATCGAAAGTACATCCACAAATAATGGCTAAAGTAATTGTGTTGTCTCAGGGTCTAACGATGGAAACCCCTATCTTTCAGGTTTCATGCTGAATTCTAGGGATTTCACGTAATTCAGATTAATTATCATCTTTAGAATCAATAAGTTAAGAATTCATAATTCATGGACATTTGCCTCTAGCCCCCTATAATCTCGAAAACCCCCTTGAAATGTAGGGAAATCTATATTCAGGGCTATAAAAACAGCATTAGTAGAGATGTAGAGGCAGCCGATTTGATTTACGGCAAGATTAAAACCAGCGAATCCATTATGGCAAAAGCAAAACCCTCAAAGTGGCTTGCTTGTGCTTTTGCACCCCTGTTTTTTATGACTTCTGTTTTTGCGCAAACATCACCCGCTAATTCAGCAATCCCAGCTAGTGTGACTGTGCAGACAAATGATTCTAAAGAGGTCTTATCCACGCCTCCAGTAGTCAGCAATGACAGTAGCAATTCAAGCGCTCCCAATACATCTCAGGCCGCATCCTTATTTGCACCCGTAACCCAAAGTAATACGCCGAAGATTTATACAAAGGGCATGCCATCTGGCCCTGCAGAAATGGATTTGCGACAGCTCTGGAACGAGCTTAAATTAAATAACCCACAATTGTCTTCCTTGCGTGAATCCTATTTATCAGCAAAGGCAACCGTTCCGCAGATTAATGCCCCAGCAAACCCTCAAGTCGGCTTAGTGTGGTCAGGCATGCCAGCGAATTCACCGTTTGCCTTGGGCGGGGCTAATGCGCCATCTCCGCAATATCCTACTGGCATCAGCAGTAATAACTCTATTTCTGTGGCGCAGCCGTTTCAGTTTCCGGGTAAGAAGAGCTTGGCATCCGATATTGCTAACACCAATGCTGAGGCACTCTTAGCGCAAAGCGAGTCTATTTACTTGCAACTGGGTGCACAGTTATCTACTTTGTATTACACCGCTTTAGCATCCCAAAAACAACTGCAGGTTCTGAAGGAATCTGTAATGCGTTTGGAGATGATCAAGAATGTCGCTAAAGCGCGCTACTCGAATAACGCCTCTGCTTATGTTGAGTATCTGAACGCACAAGTGGCGCAGAGCGCAGCGCAAGCTGATCAATTTACGGTTGAGCGGCAGTTATCTGTTTCGCTTAATAACATTAATACACTGGTAGGTCGCCACTCGAGAGAGAAGCTCGTGCTACGTGGCGATGTACGTCGTGCTACGAACAGCGTTCCAACCTTGTAGGAGTTGGAAGACTATGCCGAAACCAGTCATCCTTCATTAAAGAGCTCAGCTTTACAGCTGGAGGCTGCACGTAAAGGCGTGGATCTAGCCAAGAAAGCCTACTTGCCAGACTTTCAGGTCATTGGCTCATCCTTTACGCCACGCGGACCATTCTCTGCTAACAACGGTGCGATGTACTACCAGTTTGAATTGGACCTGATTATTCCGCTGTATTTCTTTACCAAGGAAAAGTATGGGGTAGAGCAGGCGCAGCGTAACCAAGCAGCAGCAGAAGCTGGCAACATCTCTAATCGTCAACAAATTGTCTTGGCGGTTAATAGTGCTTATGCCACATACGAGCAAGCCAAGAGCCAAGCGCAATTTCTTAAAGAGCGCCAAGTTCCACAAGCAGATGCTGCTTACAAGGTGGGCCTTACTCAGTATTCAAATAATGGTCAGGGATTTAATGATTTACTGACAGCGCAAACACAATTGCGTAGCCTCGAAGTTCAATTGGCGCTAGCGGAGAGTAATCTACTCCAAGCGCAAGCAGTATTGCTAGTTACCTCTGGCAAAGAACCTTTTTAAGGAGCGGTATTGAAAGACAAAATTCTTTCTGTTCTAAAACAGCTTGGTGATAAAGCAAAGCCTATCGCTGATAAGGTGTTACATTTTGGCGGCCATAAACTGTATGTAGCTATTGCTAGTGTTGCTGCGCTGTACTGGAAGCTCAGCCCCCAAAATCGCTATCGCATTCGCTTGGCTGCCTTTGCTTTTGCCATCTTGTCGATGGGTATTGTTTTGGGTCGAATTACCAATGTCAATCGCAATGTCAAGATTGAAGCTTCCGATAAAGCTCTCAAGATAGAGAAGAGTGGTGTCTTGGAGTTAAGACTTCCTGGTGTCAAACTGAACCCAGAAATCTATATCTTCCAAACAGCAGAAAAAGTACAGGTACCAGTAGATATCAAAGTACCGGGCCGCTTAGCGTTTAACGCCGAAAAGTCCAAGGTGCTATCTGCGCGTGCGCCAGGACGAGTAGAGCGTATTTATGCTTTTGATGGCGCCGAGGTCAATATCGGCTCCCCAATAGTGGAGCTCTATAGCCCAGAATTTGTCTCAGCCCAGCAAGAATACTTACTCTCTTCAAAAACAGCCCAGGTATTGGAGTCAAGCAAAACTATGGGTGACTTGCTTGGGGATGCTCGCATTACCCAACAAGCAGCCGCAAATCGTATGCGTAATCTTGGTGCTGGCGATGGTGATATCAAGACCATTGAAGCTACCGGTAAAACTCAAAGTAATTTAGTGATGCGATCACCTCTAAAGGGTGTTGTAGTTAAGCGAAATGTGGAGCCAGGGTCTGCTTTGAACTCTGGTGATGTGATTGCCACCTTGGCAGATCCAAAACAACTGTGGTTCCTGGGTAATGTATTTGAACAAGACTTGCGCTTGATTAAACCGGGTCAGAAGTTAGTTTTGCAGGTTGAGACTTACCCGGATAAAGAGTTCGTAGCTTATGCAAACTATGTTGCTCCAACAATAGATCCGCAAACTCGAGCTTTATTGATTCGTGCGGATATAGATAATCATGATGACCTTTTGCGTCCTGACATGTACGCCTCTGCCAAGCTCACTACTGGCATGACTGATGCCATCGTTGTGCCGCAAACAGCAGTAGTGCGCATACGTGAGATGCGTTATGTGATTATTAAAGCAGGAGACGAAGTGTATCGTCGTATTCCTATCAAAGGTTACGATTTGAATAGCAAGGCCTTTGCAATTACCGATGGTGTTGGATCTGGGTCGCGCATTCTCGCGGAAGGTGCAGCGCTATTAAATGATCGATTTGCAAAGCAGGAAGATTAATTGAGCGCCTTTACTTCTTTTATTCGGGGTGTACTTGAAAAACGCGTGCTTGTCATCGTTGGTTCAATTGTGCTGCTCGGTTTGGGGATGTATAGCCTTTCTAAGTTGCCGATTCAGCCTTACCCTGGGGTGGCACCATTAACGATCCAGGCAATTTCTCAATGGCCTGGTCGAAGCACAACTGAGGTAGAGCAGCAGGTTACGATTCCGGTTGAGAATGCCTTGGCAGGTATTCCTGGTCTGCAGGCTTTCCGCTCCGTATCCTTATTTGGCTTATCTGTTGTGACTTTGAAATTCAATGACACAACGGATCCATTTCAAGCGCGTCAACGTTTTATTACTAGCCTGTCTAACGTGAACTTTCCAGATGGAGTCACTTCCAGCGTCAGTCCAGATTCTGATGCGACTGGTGAGATCATGCGTTATGAGGTGAAGTCAGATTGCGCTTCGTCGACTGATCTAAAGACATTGCAGAACTACGAGATTTATAAAGAGCTTAAGCAAACGCCGGGGGTTGCAGGCGTATCTTCATTTGGCGGCAAGGTTCGCCAATATCAAGTGATTGTTAGCCCAGAAAGCCTGCAATCAAAGGGCGTCACTGTTACTGAATTGATTACCGCCTTAACTAATGCGAATAGCAATACCAGTGGCGGACTATTACCCAGTGGCGAACAACAGTTTGTAGTTCGTGGGGTAGGGCTTTTAAAAAGTATTGATGATATTAAGCGCGTTGTTGTTTCAACTCACAATGGCGTACCAATTCACATTGGTGATGTTGCTAGTGTTGTGATTGGCAACGCACCACGTTTGGGTATGTTCCAGTTTAATGACAACCCGGACTCTGTTGAAGGTATTGTTTACTTACGTCGTGGCGAGAATGCTACCGAAGTCCTGGCACGTGTGCGCAATACTGTTGAGAATATCAATAAGCAAATACTGCCGCCAGGCATTGAGGTAGTGCCATTCTATGATCGTCAAGTTTTGCTAGATATCACGATTGGCACAGTAAAGCACACGCTGTTCTTTGGCATCTCTTTGGTCCTTGCAGTGCTGTTTTTCTTCTTGGGTAATTTACGTGCGGCGGCTGTAGTGGCTGCAGTAATTCCATTAGCGCTATGCGTATCGTTTATTCAGATGCATTTATGGAGTGTTCCAGCAAACCTAATTTCTTTAGGCGCGATTGACTTCGGTGTAATCGTGGATTCTGCGGTCATCCTGACGGAGAACGTGATGCGCCACCTAGAGGAGGGTGGCAAGCGCCTTAATCAAAGCATTATCTATTCCACCGGCATCATTATTGTTGCCTACTCTCCATTGTTCTTTATGGGCGGAGTAGAGGGCATCATCTTTAAGCCAATGGCCTTCACCATGGGCTTTGCCTTGATCGCGGCAATGATCTTAAGTCTGACATTCTTGCCAGCCATGATCTCTTTGGTCTTCGGTGAGAACTTGCATCACAAGCCGCCTGGATTTATCACCAAGCTCTTGGATGGCTATAAGCCTTTACTCAGAAAGTGGATGGATCGCCCATTAACCGTGGTATCCAGTGGCGGTATTTGTATTGGGTCTCACCTTATCGAGCATTACCCGTTTGGGAACGGCCTTCTTGCCAACGCTAGAAGAGAACAATATTTGGTTGCGAGTCACTTTACCCAATACAGTGGATTTGGATTATTCGGTCAAGGTGACTAATCAGTTACGCGAGACGTTCTTAAGGCAGCCTGAGATTGAGAAGGTAGCTGCCCAAATTGGTCGCCCTGATGATGGCACGGACTCCACCGGAATATTTAACCAAGAGTACGGACTCTATTTAAAAGGCCCTGACAAGATGCCAAGTGGCTCTAGCAAAAAAGGCCTAATCACTCATCTTGAAGCGGAACTCAATAAAATCCCGGGCGTTACCTATAGCTTTTCTCAGTATATTCAAGATAACGTTAATGAAGCGCTTTCAGGTGTTAAGGGTGAGAACTCTGTCAAGATTTATGGAACCGATCTAGAGATCTTGGATCAAAAATCCCATGAAGTCATCGATCAACTTAAAAAGGTGCGTGGCGTTGCAGATGAAGGCATCTTGAAAGAGTTGGGTCAACCGACTTTAAACATCCAGATCGATCGGGAGCGAGCTGCGCGTTACGGCATCAATGTGAATGATATTCAGACGGTAGTTGCTAACGCCATTGGTGGTGCAGCGGTGACAAATCTCTTGGAGGATGAAAAGACTTTTGGTATAGCAATTCGCCTAAATGAAGGAAGTCGTAATGACATCGCTGATACTGGACATCTCTTAGTAGACTCCCCTAGCGGTGCCGCCATTCCCTTATCGATGGTTGCTACTGTCCAATTGTCTGACGGACCATTCTTTATTTATCGCGAAGCAGGTAAGCGTTACATTGCAATTAAGTTCAGCGTACGTAACCGCGATTTAGGTAGTGCCGTAGAGGATGCGCAATTTTTGGTTGAGAAAAATATTACTTTGCCGCCAAACTACTCCATTAGCTGGGATGGTCAATTCAATCAAATGAAACAGGCACAGAAAAACTCTTGCTGATCGTTCCATTGGCATTGCTGGGAATCTTCTTGTTGCTCGTTAGTGCTTTTGGTAATTTCCGTGATGCAGTCATTGTGATGATTAACGTACCGTTTGCAGCTATCGGTGGTGTAATCGCCTTGCATCTCGCGGGTGAGACCTTGAGTATTTCTGCCTTCTTTGGCTTCTTGTCTTTATTTGGTATTGCGATTCAGGATGGGGTGATTTTGATCTCCTTTATCAACAAGACGGCAGCGACTGAGCATCGTGCGATGAAGGATGCCATGGTGGAGGGTGCTTCCTTACGCGTTCGCCCAGTGCTGATGACTGCGGCACTTTCTGGCCTAGGGCTATTGCCTGCCGCTTTATCCCATTCGATTGGCTCCGAGGCTCAACGCCCCTTGGCCCTGGTCATTGTGGGGGGGTATAGTGACGACAACTATTTTGACCCTCTTGGTATTACCAGTAATATATGGGTGGTTCAGAGGTCGAGCGTTGACCCAGATGGCAAAGGCCTAAGGCTATATAAAAAGCAGTGAAATTCATGAGTGAAAACACAAAACAGCCACACATTCTGATTTCTAATGATGATGGCTATCTTGCTCCTGGTCTTTTGGCTCTAGTCAACGCCATTCGTCCATTGGGGCGGGTCACTGTGATTGCTCCCGAACAAAATCATAGTGGCGCATCAAACTCTTTAACACTCTCACGACCACTATCGATTCATCGCGTAGCCGGTGGTGAGCGAGACGGCTTTTTATTCATTAATGGCACCCCAACTGATTGTGTTCATATCGCGATGACCGGATTCTTAGATGAAAAACCAGATCTCGTGGTTTCTGGAATTAATCAAGGCGAGAACATGGGTGAAGATACTCTGTACTCGGGCACTGTAGCTGCTGCAATTGAAGGCGTCATGTTTGGTGTTCCTGGCATTGCTTTTTCACAAATCGATAAGGGCTGGAATCGCATTGAAGATGCTGCAAAAGCTGCGCACGATATCGTCGCGCAAATGCTGGTGTCGAAGATGGCGCACAGCGAAGGCCCTGCAACTTTGCTGAACGTGAACATCCCAAATCGTCCTTATGCTGATTTATATCGCTGGCGTGTTACTCGCTTGGGCAATCGTCATCATTCTCAACCAGTGGTTATGCAAAAAAGTCCACGTGGTGATGACATTTATTGGATTGGTGCTGCTGGACATGCAAAAGATAGCTCTGAAGGCACTGACTTTCATGCAATTGATGAGGGCTGTATCTCGATCACGCCAATGCAATTGGATTTAACGCATCATGCCCGTTTGGCTGCCATGCGAGCTAACGGCTGGACCCGCGGTTGAGGTCATCCGCAGAACGTAATGCTGGTCATCGGCAAGCGCTAGCTGCGAAGGTCCTCGCTGCTGGGGTCAAACACGGCAAAACCTTGGAAGCGATTGCTACAGTTCCTCGTCATGCATTTATGGATGCAGGCATGCATCCCCAGGCCTATGAAGATACTGCTTTGCCAATCGGTCATTCACAAACGATTTCGAAGCCGTCGGTAGTTGCTCGCATGATTGAGCTTTTACATAAGCCCAAACAACAGTTGGGCAAAGTATTAGAAGTCGGCACTGGTTGCGGATACCAAGCAGCAGTTTTGAGTTTGCTTTCTGATGAAGTCTATTCAATTGAGCGCATTCGTCCTTTGCACGACATGGCCAGAGAGAAGCTGCGCCCATTTCGGATTAAAAACCTGCGCCTCATTTATAGGGACGGGATCCTAGGCTTGCCTCAAGCGGCCCCATTTGATGGAATTATTCTAGCTGCAGCTGGATTAGGTATTCCGGACGCCTTATTGGACCAATTGGCTATTGGTGGTCGCCTTGTGGCCCCAGTTGCCAAAAATGAAAAAGAGCAGCAATTGATCATGGTTGAGCGGATGAGCTCCCAGCGCTATCAAAGAACGGTTCTGGACGAGGTCTTTTTTGTCCCCTTACAATCAGGGGTAGTATGAAAAACCCAATAAACCCTATGTCTAGATATCTTCTATTACTTCTGGCAATCGCCTCTTTGGCATTTAATGTCGGTTGCTCAACCACTCCTAGGACTAAGCCAGCAAATGTCATTGATCGAAGTGGTGGTGGTAATGAGCCTGCACCTCCTGGTTACTATCGCGTTAAGCGTGGTGACACCTTAGCCCGCATTGCTTTAGATAATGGGCAGTCCCCACGTGATTTAGCGCAGTGGAATAATTTATCTAACCCAAACTTAATTGAAGTGGACGACCTAATTTTGGTAAAGCCTCCAGCTAACAGCAGAATGACTGTTAAGCCAATTCCGAAAACGGCTAGTGATGCCCCAAAAGCGGATGCACCAAAGATCGATGCTGCCAAAGGGGCTCCTAAAGAAGTCATTGCAGAGCCAGGCATTCGTTTGTCATGGCCAGCTAAAGGTAAAGTCACTGAAGAGTTCAGTGAAAAAACCAAAGGGATTGATATTGCCGGTAAGTTAGGTGAGCCGATTACCGCAGCATCCGATGGCAAGGTGGTCTATGCTGGTAATAGCTTGCGTGGCTACGGCAACCTGGTCATCATTAAACACGACAATACTTATCTCACAGCCTATGCCCATAACCGGATACTCTCAGTAAAAGAGGGTGATACGGTGAAGAAGGGTCAGAAGATTGCCGAGATGGGTGATACCGATACGAACTCAGTAAAACTCCACTTTGAATTACGTATGAATGGCAAGCCAGTAGATCCAACGCCATACTTGCAGTAATTGCTCGCGATCAATTGCTAGTGATTTAAGTATGGCAACGGTTCTCGTCTTCGATATTGAAACCATTCCTGATGTTGCAGGATTGCGTCGCCTCAATGACTATCCTGATACCTTATCTGGCAGTGAGGTTGCAGCTAAAGCAATGGCAGAGCGGGCCGAGAAAACCGGTAGTGACTTTCTACCCCTTTATCTGCAGCGCATCTGCGCGATCTCCTGCGTCATCCGTAGAACCACCAAGGAGGGCTCACCCCAAATTAAGGTCGGCGCACTAGGCACAGCGCAGGATGATGAAAAGGTATTGATTCAAACCTTCTTTGAGTTGGTGGAAAAATACACCCCTCAGCTAGTGTCTTGGAATGGCAGTGGTTTTGACCTCCCAGTGCTCCATTACCGTGCATTAGCAAACCATGTGCAAGCCCCTCGCTATTGGGAGATGGGGGGGCAAGAAAACGATAGTCGTGAATTTAAGTGGAACAACTACATCAGTCGTTATCACATGCGTCATCTTGATTTGATGGATCTTCTGGCTAAATTTAATGGTCGCGCTAATGCACCTTTGGATGGCCTGGCAAAACTCTGTGGTTTCCCAGGCAAGATGGGAGTGGATGGTAGTCAAGTATGGCCGGCCTATCAAGAAGGCAGGATTGACGAGATTCGTCGCTATTGTGAAACCGATGTAGTGAATACCTATCTGATGTACTGCCGCTTTCAGTTGATGCGTGGCGGCTTCTCATTAGAAGAGTACAAAGAAGAAATCACTTTCGTTAAAGCCTATTTAGAGAAAGAGTCAAAAGAGCCACATGGTGAGCAGTGGCAAGAATATCTCTTGGATTTCGCCCCCGATGCGTAGAGGAGAAAAGCCAGTCCACATCGTTGTGACTGAGCCGGTACGAGTTGACTCCCTTGATCTGGACGCACAAGGCATTGCGCGCTTAGCGCCTAGTGAAGAAGAGGCTGGGCTTGAGCTAGATTCTGGTCAAAGCGGCAAGGTCATTTTTATTCAGGGGGCATTGCCAACCGAGCTTGTCACTTATGTCATTACGCGTGACAAAGCCCGCTTTAGTAAAGCCAAAGTACTCGATGTCCTCAAGCCAGCTGTATTTAGAGCGGAACCTAAATGCAAAGTCTTTGGTGTTTGTGGTGGTTGCACGATGCAGCACTTGGATATTAGGGCGCAGGTTGCCATGAAGCAGCGCGTGCTTGAGGATGATCTCAAGTACATAGCTAAAGTAGCCCCTGAAGAAATTCTTCGCCCCATGGGTGGCCCCGCTTGGGAATACCGTCATCGCGCGCGCTTAAGTGCGGTTAATCGCTCTATCAAAAAAGGCACCGTGCTGATTGGATTTCATGAAGGTAAGAGTGGCTATGTTGCTGACATGACTGCTTGTGAGATTTTGCCTAAGCATGTTTCTGACTTGTTGCCCGAGATGCGTAAATTGGTAATGGCCCTTTCTATTGTCGATCGTATGCCACAAATTGAAATCGCGGTAGGTGAGCCCGAGGATCCCAATTCAGAAGACCCTAAAAAGTTAAAGCCAGTCACGGCATTGGTATTCAGGAATCTCCTGCCACTAACGCCTGCAGATGAACAGTTGCTCAGAGATTTTGCGGATGCGCATCAAGTCTGGATATGGCTACAACCCAAGGACATAGAAACGGTTGCGCCGTTCTATCCTTTAGCAGGCAAGCTTTGCTACCGTCTGCCTGAGTTTGAAATCGAGATGCCATTTAAGCCAGCGGATTTCACGCAGGTGAATCATATGATGAACCGGGCTTTGGTCAGTAGGGCGATTCGCTTGCTGGAAGTGAAGTCAAGCGATCGTGTACTCGACTTATTCTGTGGCATTGGTAATTTCACATTACCACTGGCAAGAAGGGCAAGCAAAGTTCTAGGTATTGAGGGTTTAGAAAGTCTCACAACTAGGGCTAAAGCTAACGCTGAGCATAATCAGCTCGCAGATAAAGTCAGCTTCATGCAAAGCAATTTATTCGGAGTGAGCACGGAAACAATCGCTTCATGGGGCAAAGCTGAGCACTGGCTAATGGATCCCCCGCGTGAGGGCGCTATGGAGATTTGCCAGGCCTTAGCTCAACTCCATGAGCAAGGCAGTGATCTACCGCCGCAACGCATTGTGTATGTCTCCTGTAATCCCAAGACCTTAGCTAGGGATACGGATATTCTCTGTCATCAGGCAGGCTATGTTCTCAAGAGTGCGGGTACCATTAATATGTTCCCCCATACCTCCCATGTAGAGTCAATAGCAGTGTTTGAAAGACTCCAGTAATTCAATGATTTAAAAGATCGGCAAATCAAGATATTGAAGCAAAGAAAAAGGCACCCGCAGGTGCCTTTTTATTAAGCTTAAAACTAATTTCTTAGTCTCTGTCGCCACCCATAATGCCCAATAGTGCGAGCAAGTTGGTGAAGATGTTATATACGTCAAGGTAGATAGCTAAAGTAGCCATTACATAGTTAGTTTCACCGCCGTTGATAATGCGCTGAACATCAACCAAGATAAAGGCAGAGAAGATTCCGATGGCTAAGACCATCACAGTCAACATCAAGGCTGGTAACTGCAGCCAGATATTGGCTAATGAGGCTACGATCAAGAGCAGTACGCCTACCATCAACCATTTACCCATTCCCGAGAACTCGCTCTTGCTCATAGTAGCAATGGAGGCCATCACGGCAAAAATTGCCGCAGTGCCGCCAAAGGCCAGCATGATCAAGGTAGCGCCATTGCTGTAGCTATTGAGTGTGTAGCCAACTAGACCGGACATCATGATGCCCATAAAGAAGGTGAAGCCTAGCAGCAGCAGAATGCCTAAGCCACTGTCCTTATTTTTTTGAATGGCCCAGAAAAAACCAAAAGCGATTGCCATAAAGACAATGAAACCCATGAAAGGGTTACTCGCCATAAAGTTGAGTCCAAAAGCAACGCCAAGCCATGCGCCAATGACAGTAGGGATCATTGAGAGCGCCAAAAGGGCGTAGGTGTTGCGCAGAACGCGGTTGCGTATCTGTGGTGTGCTGATCGAGCTTGTTTGCCCAAAGCCGTAAGAGTTGAGATCACTCATATTAACTCCTTTTTAATAGTAAATACACGAGCCCACATGGGGCTGTTGACAGTAAGTATAGACAAAATGGGGTAATTTCAAGCCCCCCATGAAAAAGACTACAAATCAAAGGGTTATGCCCTGTAAATTCAAGGGCTTAGCAAGGCTTGGATCAGGGTAAATACGGTCGGCCGATGTATAATTTGGGGGTCGCTGAATTCCTGGCGCCTTGTAGGAATTGGGGAGAGGCTTCTCCCTGGATCCAAATTGGCAGTAATTTAGCAAAATCTTTGAAATCACTATTGGAGTTTTACATGGCTATCGAACGCACCCTTTCTATTATCAAACCTGATGCTGTTGCAAAAAACGTGATCGGTAAGATCTACGACCGTTTCGAATCTGCTGGTTTGAAGATTGTTGCGTCCAGAATGGCGCATTTGTCACAAGCTGAAGCTGAGCAATTCTATGCTGTACATGCTGCACGTCCTTTCTTTAAAGATTTGGTGAGCTTCATGATTTCTGGTCCTGTCATGATTCAGGTATTGGAAGGCGAAGGCGCGATTGCTAAGAACCGTGACCTAATGGGCGCCACTGATCCTAAGAAGGCCGACAAAGGCACTATCCGTGCTGATTTTGCTGACAGCATTGATGCAAACGCTGTTCATGGCTCTGATGCTCCTGAAACTGCTGCTGTCGAAGTTGCATTCTTTTTCGCTGGCATGAACGTTTTCAATCGTTAATTCACGATTGCAAACGAATAACCTATTTAATACATAAGTAGGCGCATTGACCTCCCCGCGCGTAAATCTCTTAGATTTTGACGCTGACCAAATGGCAGCGTATGTCGCGGGGTTGAATGAAAAGCCCTTTAGGGCCAAGCAGCTCATGCAGTGGATACACCAGCGCGGTGTTTCTGACATTAATGACATGAGTGACTTAGCAAAAAGCTTCAGAGCAACCCTGCTCGATAAAGCAGAAGTCCTCTCTCTCCCAGTGATTAAAGATGAGCATGCAGCAGATGGCACCCGTAAGTGGTTGCTGGACGTTGGTGCTGGTAATGCTGTGGAGTCCGTATTTATTCCCGAGGATGATCGTGGCACCTTGTGCATTTCATCTCAGGCTGGTTGTGCGGTTAATTGCCGTTTTTGCTCAACAGGGCATCAAGGCTTCTCCCGCAACCTCACCGCCGGTGAAATCATTGGTCAACTCTGGTTTGCAGAGCATTTGCTGCGCACGGATCCAAATGCCGTTCGCCGTATTGAGAAATATCCAACGCCAGGCTGGGAGCACACCGGTCGCGTGATCTCCAATGTGGTCTTAATGGGTATGGGTGAGCCATTACTCAACTACGACAACGTTGTCACTGCTTTGCGTTTAATGCTTGATGACAGAGCCTACGGTTTATCGCGTCGCCGTGTGACCGTATCCACTTCTGGCGTTGTGCCGATGATTGATCGCTTAGCGCAAGATTGCCCAGTTGCATTGGCAGTGTCGCTACATGCACCGAATGACAAACTGCATGACCAACTCGTTCCGCTAAAGCAAAAATATCCTTTAAGAGAATTGCTTGCCGCCTGTGAACGGTATTTGCCGTTTGCCCCAAGGGATTTCTTAACCTTTGAATACTGCATGCTCGATGGTGTGAATGACTCTGATATTCAGGCGAAAGAGTTGGTGCGCTTATTGGCAAACATCAAATGCAAGATTAATCTCATTCCATTTAATCCATTCCCAGAATCTGGATTGAAGCGTTCAACTGCTCAACGTGTTCATGCATTCGCCAGCATTTTGTTGGATGCAGGCATGGTAGCTACAGTTCGAAAAACCCGTGGAGATGATATTGCTGCAGCTTGTGGCCAGTTAGCTGGTGATGTGGTTGATCGCACTAGAGTGCGCGAGCGCGCCGTGCATGACAAGCAGATTAATCTCGATCAAGATGGTGTTGAAAGTCTTGATGATGAAGAAGATGAGCAAGAGTATCAGCCTGAGCACTCAGTACAGTGGCTCAAAAGATTAGACGACTGATTACATCAAACAAGTCCAATGAGTAATTCATCTAATAATCTTCCAAAGCTACCCTTAGGCCCATCGCCTAAGAGAGCTACACGTCAGGCAACCGTTGCCTGGAAAACGAACATCATTACTGTTGGTGGCGATGCGCCAGTTCGCGTCCAATCCATGACCAATACCGATACTGCTGATGCAGTCGCTACTGCAATTCAGGTGAAAGAGTTGGCACGTGCCGGCTCAGAGATGGTGCGTATCACGGTAGACACACCAGCCGCAGCAGAAGCAGCGCCCTATATTCGTGAGCAGTTGGATAAGATGGATGTCTTGGTGCCATTGATTGGTGACTTCCATTACAACGGCCACACCTTGCTGAATGATTACCCGGAGTGTGCCAAGGCTTTATCCAAGTACCGCATTAATCCTGGCAACGTCGGTAAGGGTGCTAAGCGCGATCCTCAATTTGCGCAAATGATCGAAGCCGCCTGCAAATATGACAAGCCAATTCGGATTGGTGTGAACTGGGGCAGCTTAGATCAAGACTTACTGGCCAGCATCATGGATGCGAATGCTGCACTGGCAGTTCCTAAGACTGCACAAGAAGTCATGATTGAGGCATTGATTCAGTCGGCATTGCAGTCAGCTGAAAAGGCTGTAGAGTTCGGCATGAACCCCAATCAAATTTTGTTGTCTTGCAAGGTCAGCAATGTGCAAGATTTAGTGGCCGTGTATCGCGATCTCTCTCGTCGTTCTGATTACCCATTGCATTTAGGTCTCACCGAAGCAGGGATGGGAAGCAAAGGTATTGTGTCTTCAACAGCAGCTATGGGAATCTTGTTGCAAGAGGGTATTGGCGACACGATTCGAGTCTCACTCACTCCTGATCCAGGAGCACCACGCGAGAATGAAATTATTGTTGCGCAAGAAATATTGCAAACCATGGGATTGCGTAATTTCACGCCGATGGTGATTGCATGTCCTGGTTGCGGAAGAACAACTAGCACCACCTTCCAAGAGTTAGCTGCCAACATTCAATCCTATCTGCGCCAGCAAATGCCAGTCTGGAAAAAAACCCATCCTGGTGTTGAGGCAATGAACGTTGCGGTTATGGGTTGTATCGTGAATGGCCCAGGCGAAAGTAAGCACGCTAATATCGGCATTTCATTACCTGGAACTGGAGAGACGCCTGCTGCGCCCGTCTTTGTTGATGGCGTCAAAGTAAAGACTCTACGTGGCGATAACATTGCCCAAGAATTTCAGGTGATTGTGGATGAATACGTCAATCAACATTACGCCCCTAAGTAAGAGCAAAACCTAGTAAGAATAAAAAACAAGAACAATAAAAGAACTACAAAGCAAACGTACAACATGACAGACCAGATCAACTCCTCTAAAGCTCAAAAGATCCAAAAAATTAATGGCGTTCGCGGTATGAATGATCTCTTGCCAGCCGATGCTGCGCAGTGGACGCATCTTGAGCATGTTTTGCGTGATCTCACTCGCGCCTATGGCTATGAGTTCTTGCGCACTCCGATTGTGGAGGCAACTGCAGTGTTTCAGCGTGGCATTGGTGAGGTAACCGATATTGTTGAAAAAGAAATGTATTCCTTTGAGGATCGCCTCAATGGTGAGCAGCTCACATTACGACCTGAAGGCACTGCCGCTGTAGTTCGTTCTGTAGTTGAAAACAATTTGCTGTACGAAGGACCAAAGCGTCTTTGGTATACAGGACCGATGTTCCGTCATGAGCGTCCACAACGTGGTCGCTATCGCCAGTTTCATCAATTTGGTATTGAGGCGATGGGTTTTGCCGGACCGGATATTGATGCAGAAATTATTTTGATGGGTCAACGTCTGTGGGACGAGCTTGGATTGAAGGGCGTTCGTCTAGAAATCAATTCTTTAGGGCAAGCCCCTGAGCGTGCTGAGCATCGTGCTGCTTTGGTAAGGCACTTTGAAAAAAACAAAGAACAGCTTGATGAAGATTCGCAGCGTCGCTTATTGACTAATCCCTTACGCATCTTGGATTCCAAGAATCCAGCAATGCAAGATTTGATTGAGGGTGCTCCGAAATTATTGGATTTCTTGGGTGAAGAGTCGCTGAAGCATTTCGAGGCGGTTCAGGCTTTACTCAAGGCAAATAACATTCCTTGCAAGATCAATCCGCGCCTAGTTCGTGGATTGGATTACTACAACCTGACTGTTTTTGAGTGGATCACCGAAGAGTTGGGTGCGCAGGGCACGATTGCTGGCGGTGGTCGTTATGATCCTTTAATTGAGCGCATGGGTGGTAAAGCTACCCCGGCCTGTGGTTGGGCAATGGGGATGGAGCGCGTCCTAGAGCTCATGAAGGTGTCTGATTCCTTGCCAGAGCCTCAGGCTCAATGCGATGTCTTTGTGATTCACCAAGGAGGTGAGACCCTCACATCGGCCATGATTATTGCTGAACGCCTGCGCAATGCCGGTATCGACGTCATCCTCTTTTCTCCAGATGGTCAAACCGCCAGCTTTAAGTCCCAAATGAAGAAAGCGGATGCCAGCGGGGCGGCCTATGCTGTCATTATTGGGCCAGATGAGCTGGCTAAGAATGAGGCTCAGCTTAAGGATTTACGGGGTACTGGCGACCAGAAGGCGGTAGCCCTAGATAGTGTGGTGGAGGCGGTAATTGATGCCATAGTTGGCGCCACCGAATAGAATTAAGACATTAATGATTAATACTGTATTTATTAGCCTGGATTGACATGCCTTTAGACCTAGAAGAACAAGAACAATTAGATCAACTTAAAGCATTTTGGCAAAAGTATCGCAACCTGATTACTGCTGTCATCACCGCCGCCTTATTTGCCTATGCAGCCTATAGTGGATATCAATGGTGGCGCACAAGTCAGGCCGCTTCTGCATCTCAACTTTACGAAACAATGGTGACAGCAATTGGTAAGGCTGATAAAGATCAAACCTTACGTGCCGCTGATGATTTGCAAAAACAGTATTCAGGTACGCCTTATGCTGCAATGTCGAGTCTAGTGGCTGCAAAGATTGCTTCTGATGCAGGCGATTCTGCCAAAGCGACGGAATATTTGCGCTGGGCTGCCAAGAACTCATCTGACCAGGGCTACTTAGCTCTAGCTAAGTTACGCTTGAGTGCTCAATTAATTGAGCTTGGTACAGAAAAAGATTTAGCCGAAGCTGATGCGATTTTAAAAGATAAGCCTGTCGCAGGCTTTGAGGCATTGTGGCTAGAGCGACGTGGCGACTGGTATTTGGCACAAAAAAATACTGCTGATGCGCGTAAGAGTTATGAAGCAGCATGGAAGCAGTTGAATGATGCAAAAGAATTCCCTGAAGAGGCTCGCCGCCTTTTGAAGGTTAAATTAGACGCCGTCGGAGGAGTTGCTCAGTGATGATGGATTGCAAACGCGTCGCAAAACTAATAAGCACAGCTCTTGTATTGGGCTCTGTAGTAGTTGCTTTGGTAGCCTGCTCTGGTGGCTCGCGTGTACGCAAACCCGCTGAGCTTGTAACAGTTAGCAACCAGTTTGAATTGGCGCCAGTATGGTCAACCAGTATTGGCTCATCTGAACCCTTTAACTTTGACCCTGCAGTGGTGGGTGATGCAGTCTATGCAGCATCTCATCGCGGCAATCTTGTCAAAATTGATTTAATGACTGGCAACAAGCTCTGGGAAGTCTCTGTACCAGATCGACTTTCTATCGGGCCTGGGTCTGATGGACGCACTACTGTAGTTGTTACCACTAAAGGTGTTGTCTACGCCTACGACGATACTGGCAAGCCAAGCTGGAATGTCAATGTTGCCAGTGAAGTACTCTCTGAGCCTGTTGTTGCCGGTGGAGTTGTCATCATTCGTACGCTGGATAACCGTTTTATTGGTCTAGATGCCCAGACTGGAACACGGAAGTGGACTTATCAACGTCAACAATCAGCCTTATCTTTGCGTGTTGGTTATGGCATGCTCGCAATTGGCAATGAGGTGATCGTGACTGGATTTGCTGGCGGTCGTTTCGGCATGATTGCGATTGCCAATGGCGGTTTAGTTTGGGAGACTCCAGTTTCATTTCCAAAAGGGTTTTCTGAAATTGAACGTCTGAATGACGTGACTTCCAAGCCGAGTATGGTAGGCGAGACTATTTGCGCTGTTTCTTATCAGGGCCGCATTGGGTGTGCTCAGGCGCGTACGGGTAACTTATTATGGTTTAAAGATTACTCAAGCTTTACCGGGACAGCACAAAGCCCCGACCTTGTTTTTTCTTCAAATGAAAAATCCTATGTCACTGCATTTGCCGTAAAGGATGGCTCTCAGCTTTGGGAAAATACACAACTAACTTTTAGAGATGTTGGCGAACCTTTGGCCGTTGGCAAGGTTCTCCTCTTAGGTGATGCACAAGGCTATGTGCATGCACTATCACAAGCGAGTGGTGAAATGCTGGCCCGCATTCGTCATGACAGCAGTCCAATCACAGCCGCACCGATTGCGGTGAACGGCCTCATCTTGGTTCAGTCTCAAGGTGGAAAACTAGCGGCGTACAGTCCAAAATGAATCCAGTAATTACCATTGTCGGTCGTCCTAACGTTGGTAAATCGACGCTCTTTAATCGCTTAACGCGTTCACGCGATGCCTTGGTTGCGGACTTCTCGGGTTTAACTCGCGATCGTCACTACGGCAAAGGTCGCATCGGTGAGCGCGCATTTATTTGTGTGGACACTGGAGGTTTTGAGCCAGTAGCAAAGACCGGCATTGTTGCCGAGATGGCCAAGCAAACTAAACAAGCGGTTGCTGAATCTGACATCGTGATTTTCTTAGTTGATGGTCGTTTGGGTATGGCGCCACAAGACCGCGTGATTGCTGATTTCTTAAGCAAGACTGGTCGACCTGTCATCCTGGCAGTCAATAAAACAGAAGGGATGCAAGCTGGCGTTGTTACGGCAGACTTCTATGAATTAGGTTTAGGTGAGCCATTCCCGATTTCATCTGCTCATGGTGATGGTGTTCGTGGTTTGATTGATGACGCCTTGGATTCTTTAGGTGTTCCAGAGCCTAAGCCAGAAGAGCAAGAAAACGATCCTAATCGTCCAATGAAAATTGCGGTAGTGGGTCGTCCTAACGTTGGTAAATCTACCCTGATTAATAAATTGATTGGTGAAGAGCGCGTAATTGCATTCGATATGCCAGGCACTACACGTGATGCGATTGAAGTTCCTTTTGAGCGTAACGGCAAGCCATACATTTTGGTTGATACCGCTGGTCTGCGCCGTCGTGGCAAAGTATTTGAAGCGATCGAGAAGTTCTCGGTTGTCAAAACATTGCAAGCGATTGCTGATTGCAATGTCGTGATCTTGATGCTGGATGCTCAGCAAGATATTTCAGAGCAAGATGCGCATATCGCTGGATTTATTGTGGAAGCAGGGCGTGCATTGGTTGTCGCCGTGAATAAGTGGGATGGTTTGGATGCTTACGTTAAAAAGCGTGCACGTTTAGAGATTGCTCAAAAACTGCGCTTCCTCGATTTTGCAAACGTACACCCCATCTCTGCAAAAAAGGGCACTGGCCTGAAAGAGTTGTTTAAAGATGTTGATCTTGCCTATGCTGCAGCCATGGCGAAATTACCAACACCAAAACTCACTCGTATTTTGCAAGAGGCAATTGAGCATCAACAGCCTAAGCGAGTAGGTATGGGTCGTCCAAAATTACGTTATGCACACCAGGGTGGCATGAACCCACCTATTGTGGTGATTCATGGAACATCCTTGAGTGGTGTGACCGATAGCTATAAACGTTACTTAGAAGGCCGCTTTAGAGATGTGTTCAAGTTACGCGGCACGCCATTGCGTATTCAGATGAATACTGCCAAAAACCCCTATGTTGATGCGGACAAGGGTAAAAAAGGCAAAAAGAAGTAAAAAGTTAAAAATAGCGGTACAGTTTTGATATGGTTTAAGTATGTTTTAGCTAAGTTTTAGCTAGGGGGCTTGATTTTTGAGTATCAGACCCCTTATGTAGGAGGTAGACAGTAGTAGCGTGCAGTAGAGCATTTAATAAAAAAGCAAGACTCCCAAAAAAGAAGCAGCGAATAAAAATCAATAAGGAGCAGTATGAATAACAGCAAAATCCAATTACTACAGGATCCATTCCTGAATGCCTTGCGCAAAGAGCATGTCCCTGTGTCCATCTATCTTGTTAATGGCATTAAGCTGCAAGGCAATATTGAATCATTTGATCAGTATGTAGTCCTGTTGCGCAATACCGTAACGCAGATGGTCTACAAGCACGCTATTTCTACAATCGTCCCTGCACGTGCAGTGGAGTTCCGTACGGAAGAAGTTAGCTCTGTATAAAACAGGTGTAGATGCGGCGCGTGCCGTTCTGGTTGGGGTTGATACGGGCCGCGAGGATTTTGCGGACAGCATGGCTGAACTCAGCCTACTTGCCGACAGTGCCGGCTCTATACCCACTGCTAGTGTGATTGCTCGGAAGGGCAAAACCGATCCTGCTTTATTTATTGGCTCTGGCAAAGCAAATGAAGTCAAAAAAGTGATGGAAGAGCAAGGTGCTGAATTAGTCATCTTTAATCATCCCTTATCCCCAACTCAGCAACGCAACCTTGAGCGTCATATTGGTTTTCATGTGATGGACCGCACAGGCCTGATCTTGGATATCTTTAGCCAGAGAGCACAAAGTCATATTGGTAAAACTCAGGTTGAGCTAGCCCAAGTACGTTATCGCATGTCTAGATTGGTGCGAGCTTGGAGCCACTTGGAGCGTCAACGAGGCGGTATTGGTGTTCGTGGCGGTCCTGGCGAAACCCAGATGGAGCTCGATAGACGTATGTTAGCAACCAAAGCTAAGCGCTTGGAAACGGAGTTGGAGAAGCTCCAGCGCCAGCAAAGAACCCAAAGAAGAGCCCGTAATCGCAAAGATGTCTTTTCTGTATCTTTGGTTGGATATACCAATGCGGGTAAATCCACCTTATTTAATACCCTTACAAAAGCAGGGACTTATGCCGCCGACCAGCTGTTTGCGACGTTAGATACGACCTCCCGGAAAGTCCATTTGGATGGCGTAGGGTCTATTGTGGTCTCTGATACGGTCGGCTTTATACGTGAATTACCCCATCAATTGGTGGAGGCATTTAGGGCGACTTTGGATGAAACCATCCATGCGGACTTGATTTTGCATGTCATAGACGCCTGTAGCCCTGTAGCCAGGGAGCAAAAGGCTGAAGTAGAGGCGGTTTTGAGGGAAATTGGGGCGGATGACATCCCTCGAATTGAGGTAATGAACAAGATTGACCAGATGCCCCAGACCTTTACGGAAGGGGCTGTCTTGGTCCGAGATTCCGAGGGAATCCCGAGCCAGGTTTTCCTTTCCGCTAAGACTGGCCTTGGCCTTGATTTATTGCGTTCAGCGCTGGCTGAATGCTCCCAAATGACTGATAGAATGAGGGTCGAGCAGAATCGCGCTAAGGTCCAAATGGATCCAGACGAGTTTTTAGCTCCTTTACCCGAACGACCAGAGACTTCCGAATTTAACCCACTTCCTAACCGAAAATGTTCACCAAACGATGCGTAAATTTCTTGAGCTGTTCTCGGTCAATGATCCAGGCTGGGGCAATAGTCACCCAGGCAGCGGATCTAAAGATGCGAAAGAGGGTCCAAGTTCTGACCAAAATCCTAAAGTCGATCCGGCTAATCCGGAGGCTGATAAGCCCGTTGAAACTCAACCGCAGAATCGGCCTGCACGACCAGATGGTCCTCCAGACTTAGATGAACTATGGCGTGACTTTAATGATCGCCTGGGTGGATTATTTGGTGGTAAGAAAAAACCAGGCGCATCTAGCAGACCCGCAAATAAACCAAACAGCAGCGACATTCCCCCTCCATCCCAGCGTGGCAATGGTGGTGGCAATAATGGCGGTGGTGGCATGAGTGCACCTAATTTCAATTTCAGTAACCCCTTTGGCTCCAGACCTAGTGTGATTCTGATTGCTGGTGGCGTGGGATTGGTATGGCTTTTGAGTGGCTTTTACATGATCCAAGAGGGTCAGTCTGGGGTGGTGACTACCTTCGGGAAGTACTCTTACACGGCTGGTCCCGGTATTAACTGGCGCATGCCTTGGCCTGTGCAGGCTGAGCAAACCGTGAATGTCTCAGGAGTGCGTTCTGTAGAAGTGGGGCGCTCACTTTTGATTAAGGCGACTAATCAAAAAGACACCTCAATGCTGACTGAAGACGAAAACATCATTGATGTGCGTTTTGCGGTTCAGTACCGCTTAAAAGATCCAACAGATTATTTATTTAATAATCGTGACCCTGATATGACTGTAGTCCAGGCCGCAGAAACTGCAGTCCGTGAAATTGTTGCGCGTAGCAAGATGGATACTGTTTTGTACGAAGGCCGTGAAAAGATTGCGATTGATTTGGCTGCCTCGATACAAAAAATTCTAGATAGCTATAAAACTGGTATCTACGTTACAAGCGTGACCGTACAAAACGTTCAACCTCCAGAGCAAGTGCAAGCAGCATTTGATGATGCTGTAAAAGCAGGGCAAGACCAAGAACGTCTTAAGAGTGAAGGTCAGGCATACGCTAACGACATCATTCCTCGCGCAAAAGGTACTGCTGATCGACTCATTCAAGAGGCTGAAGGTTACAAGGCTAGGGTGGTTGCAACTGCAGAGGGTGATGCGAATCGCTTTAAGCAAGTTTTGACTGAGTATGCAAAGGCGCCTGGTGTAACTCGTGACCGTATGTACATTGATAGCATGCGCGAGATGTACAACAATGTTTCCAAAGTGTTGGTCGATACCACTAAGAGCAACAGCATGCTCTATCTACCCTTAGATAAGATCATTGCGCAAGTGAGTGCTGAAAGCGCGCAGGTTGCTGCTGGTCAGACCTCGGCTTCTACACCTACCGGATCAGTAACAGTGGGTGGCGCGACAGGTAACCCAGCCGCCCCATTTAGTAACAACGCAACTAGCCCAAGCTCAAGTAATGCGCCGAGCATTGGTGCTGCCGAAAAACGCGACGGCTTAAGAAGCCGTGATAGAGGGGATGCAAGATAATGAACGCAAATCGTCTCTTAGCTGCTATCGCTGGTCTGATTGCTCTCGGGTATGTGCTGGCTTCCAGTATTTTTGTTGTAGATCAGCGCAACTTTGCTGTGGTGTTTGCTTTCGGGCAAATTGTTAGGGTGATTGAGCAGCCTGGTCTGCAATTGAAATACCCAGCACCATTTGAAAATGTACGCTTCTTTGATCGTCGTATTTTGACGATTGATACCCCCGAAGCTGAGCGCTTTATTACAGCTGAAAAGAAAAATCTCCTAGTTGACTCTTACGTTAAATGGCGAATTGTTGATCCTCGTAAATTCTTCGTCAGCTTCAAAGGTGACGAACGTTTAGCGCAAGATCGCATTACACAATTGGTGCGTTCAGCGCTAAACGAAGAGTTCACTAAGCGAACTGTCAGAGAGATTATTTCGGATCAACGCGAGCAGGTAATGCAGGGTATTCGTAAAAAAGTAGCTGATGATGCTTCTGACATTGGTGTTGAAATCGTCGATGTGCGCCTCAAGCGTGTTGACCTCTTGGCTGAAATTAGTGACTCCGTATATAGACGTATGGAAGCTGAACGTAAACGCGTCGCCAACGAGCTACGTTCAACTGGTGCTGCGGAATCTGACAAGATTCGAGCAAACGCCGAGCGTCAACGCGACACCATTTTGGCTGAAGCTTATCGTGAAGCCCAGAAGATTAAGGGTTCTGGTGATGCAAGAGCTACTGCGCTATATGCAGAGGCATTTGGGCGTGATCCACAGTTCGCACAGTTCTACCAAAGTCTTCAGGCTTACCGTAGCTCATTCAAGGATAAGAGGGATGTCATGGTGGTCGAACCAAATGGTGAGTTCTTTAAGTTCTTACACAAGAAAAATTGAGAGTGAATATTTCAGATCATGAATCGTTGGTTGCTTCCTGAAGATATTGCCGATGTTTTACCGGCTGAGGCTCGAAAAGTAGAGTCTCTGCGTCGTGCCATTCTGGATTTGTATCAGTCCTATGGCTATGAGCTTGTTGCCCCTCCGATTCTGGAGTTTTTAGATTCGCTGCTCACTGGCACTGGTTCAGATCTCAACTTACAAACCTTTAAGTTGGTCGATCAGCTGTCTGGTCGTACATTGGGTCTACGCGCTGATATGACTCCACAAGTTGCTCGAATTGATGCGCATTTACTGAATCGCCAAGGTGTAACCCGTCTTTGCTATGCAGGCTCAGTTGCACATGCTCGTACACCTGTTGGCAGCTCAGCTCGTGAAGAGTTACAAATTGGCGCTGAAATTTATGGCTGCGCAGGATGGGAGGCTGATTTTGAGGCGGTCACCTTGCTCTTGCAGACTTTGGCTGTTGCCGGTCTAAATAAGGTGTATCTAGATCTTTCTCATGCAGGTGTGCTCGAGGGCATCCTTGATGGGCAAAACTTGGATAGGGGTGATATCGAAACTCTTTATGGCTTATTGCAAAGTAAAGATCGTCCACGTTTAGCGATTTGGGCTAAATCTTTACCTGCTAAATCAGCCGAAGCCTTGATGGCGCTTTCTGAGTTGAATGGCGCTTGTGCGCAAGTATTGGCGAGCGCTAAAAATGCACTGTCGAAACACCCCCTTATTGACGATGCCCTAACTCAATTAGAAAAGCTAGTTGCTGCAACTGCCGCACTACCCAATGATGTTGAGCTTAGTATTGATCTAGCAGACTTACGCGGTTATCAATATCACAACGGCGTGATGTTTGCGGCTTATGTCGATAAGTTGCCTCAGCCCATAGCTCGTGGTGGTAGATACGATCATGTTGGTCAAGCATTTGGACGTCCTCGTCCTGCGACTGGTTTTTCAATGGATCTATTGACCTTGGCTAATCTAGCGCCTGCTGCGCAAAGAAAGTCTGCCATCGTAGCGCCCTGGATTATCGATGCAAGCTTAGCTAGCAAGATTGCTGAGCTGCGTCAGGCTGGTGAAGTGGTTATTCAGGCAATGAATGGTGATGCCGTAGAAATCGCTGAATATCTTTGTGATCGAGAGCTAGTAAAGCAGGGCAGCTCATGGGAAGTAAAAAAGAAGTAAAGCTTCATTAATAACGTACTAATTCTGTAATTACCTTTTGGATTTTATTATCTCTTCAAAGCAACAAGCTCATGGTCGTAACGCCGTTGTCATCGGCACCCAATGGGGTGATGAGGGCAAAGGCAAAGTAGTAGATTGGTTAACGGACCATGCTCAAGCAGTTGTACGTTTTCAGGGTGGACATAATGCTGGTCATACCTTGATCATTGGCGACAAGAAAACTATTCTACGTTTGATTCCATCTGGAATCATGCACAAAAATGTTATTTGCTACATTGGTAATGGTGTAGTGCTCTCTCCAGAGGCGCTCTTTAAAGAGATTGGTGAGTTGGAGGCTGCGGGATTAGATGTTCAGTCTCGTTTAAAGATTTCTGAAGCAACGACATTGATCCTTCCGTATCACGTAGCGATTGATCATGCTCGTGAGAAAAAGCGTGGTAACGCTAAGATTGGTACGACCGGTCGTGGAATCGGACCAGCTTACGAAGACAAAGTAGCTCGTCGCGCTTTACGAGTTCAAGATTTGTTTTATCCGGAAAAGTTTGCAGCGCAATTGCGTGAGAACCTGGAATATCACAACTTCATGCTCATCAACTACTACGGCGCTGAACCAGTCGACTTCCAAAAGACTTTAGAAGAAGCCATGTCCTATGCCGAGCGCATTAAGCCCATGGTAGTTGATGTCTCTAGCGCTTTATATGCAGCAGAGCAGGCGGGTCAAAATTTATTGTTCGAAGGTGCACAAGGTACTTTGCTTGATATTGATCATGGCACTTATCCGTATGTGACTTCAAGCAACTGCGTAGCAGGTAATGCGGCTGCTGGATCTGGCGTTGGTCCAGATTCATTGCAATACATTTTAGGCATTACTAAAGCCTATTGCACACGTGTTGGTGCTGGCCCATTCCCAAGCGAGCTGTATGATTTTGATAATCCAGCTAAGCAAGATCCTGTTGGTATTCGTTTGGCTGAAGTTGGTAAAGAGTTTGGCTCTGTTACTGGTCGCCCGCGCCGCACCGGTTGGCTAGATGCTGCCGCGCTCAAGCGCTCAATTCAAATCAATGGCCTGTCGGGCTTGTGTATCACCAAGTTAGATGTATTGGACGGCTTTGAGACTATTCGTCTTTGTGTTGGCTACGTGCTTGATGGTCAAAAATTAGATGTATTGCCACGCGGCGCTGAAGCCGTTGCGCGCTGTGAACCGATTTATGAGGATTTCTCAGGTTGGAAGGGAACTACTTTTGGTATTCGTGAATGGGACAAACTCCCAGTAGAGGCACAGAAGTTCCTGCGTCGTATCGAGGAAGTTGCAGGAAAGCCGATTGCTATGGTCTCAACAGGACCAGAACGTGATGAAACGATTCTTCTGCAACATCCATTCAAAGGTTAATAAGCTATTAGCAATTAACTTTTATTTATTTAACTTACCTATTTGCTCCGGAGTTTATAGATGACTGCACGTACACAATGCAATAGCCTACAAGTGGCTACACCCTTATATCGCTTTATTGAAGATAAAGTTTTGCCTGGTACTGGTATTAAAAGTGCCGATTTTTGGAAGGGTTTTGACGAGATCGTTAAAGACCTCACTCCAAAAAATGAAGCATTACTGGCAAAGCGTGATCGTTTGCAGGCGGATTTAGATAAATGGCATCAGGCTAATCCCGGCCCAATTAAGGATATGCCTGCTTATCGCAAGCATCTTAAGGAAATTGGTTATCTAGATGAAGTGCCGGGAAAAGTTTTAGGCACTACCAAGAATGTCGATGATGAGCTAGCTCTCCAAGCTGGCCCACAATTGGTCGTTCCAGTGCTTAATGCACGCACGCACTGAATGCTGCAAATGCTCGCTGGGGCTCTTTGTATGATGCGCTCTACGGCACTGACGTTATCTCTGAAGAAGATGGCGCAACTAAAGCAGGTGGCTATAACCCAATTCGTGGGGCTAAGGTCGTTGCTTTTGCTCGTCAATTCTTAGATCAAGCTGCACCGCTAGCTAAAGGTTCGCATGCAGATGCTACCGCTTATGCAGTGGATGGCAATAAGTTAGTTGTCAGTCTTAAAGATGGTAGCAAAACAGGTCTTGCTGATGAAAAGCAATTTGTTGGCTATCAAGGGTGATGCCGCTGCACCTTCTTCAGTGCTTCTGCGTAATAACGGCGTGCACATTGATATCGAAATCGATAAGACTAAAACGATTGGTGCAAGCGATGCTGCTGGCGTTAACGATGTTGTGCTCTAAGCCGCTCTTTCTACTATTTTGGATTTGGAAGATTCGATTGCAGCCGTTGATGGTGACGACAAAGTTGTTGCCTATGAAAACTGGTTAGGTATTCTCAAGGGTACCTTGGTTGAAGAAGTGAGCAAAGGTGGAAAAACTTTTACTCGCACCCTCAATCCAGATCGTAAATACAAGGCTGGCATTGGTGCACTTGATGCAAAAGATGGCGTAGTCACCTTGCACGGCCGTTCTTTATTATTCCTTCGTAACGTTGGCCACTTGATGACTAATCCAGCGATCATTACTGGCGATGGTAAAGAGATTTACGAGGGTATCTTGGATGCAGTGGTTACTGTACTAATCGCCTTGTACGACATCAATCGCCCAGCAACTCAAGCAATCGGCAATACCCGTAAAGGTTCCGTATATATTGTTAAGCCAAAAATGCACAGCCCGGAAGAAGTTGCTTTTGCTGGCGAACTCTTTGGCCGTGTTGAGAAGTTGCTTGGCTTGCCTGCAGACACTGTGAAGCTTGGCATCATGGATGAAGAGCGTCGTATGAGCGCCAATATCAAGGCGGCAATTGCGGCTGCGGGTGCTCGTGTAGCCTTTATTAATACTGGCTTCCTCGACCGTACTGGTGACGAAATGCATACAGCAATGCATGCAGGCCCAATGATGCGTAAGGGTGATATGAAGACCAGTAAGTGGTTGTCTGCTTATGAGCGTCGTAACGTTCTGGCTGGTTTAGATTGCGGCTTGCGTGGTCGCGCCCAAATTGGTAAGGGTATGTGGGCAATGCCAGACCTCATGAAGGCGATGGTCGAGCAAAAGATTGTTCATCCAAAGGCAGGTGCAAACACTGCTTGGGTGCCTTCACCTACAGCAGCAACATTGCATGCTTTGCACTACCATCAGGTTAACGTAGCGCAATTGCAAAAAGAGATGGAGCAGTTAGATACAGCTGCCGAAGCTGAAGCATTGATCAATGATTTGTTGACGATTCCGGTAGTAGAAAAAGCCAACTGGTCTAAAGAAGAGATTCAGCAAGAATTGGATAACAACTGCCAAGGCATATTAGGTTATGTTGTGCGTTGGATTGACCAAGGTGTTGGTTGTTCTAAAGTGCCGGATATTCATAACGTTGGCTTGATGGAAGATCGCGCAACATTGCGTATTTCTAGTCAGCATATTGCCAATTGGTTATTGCATGGCATTGTGACTGAAGCTCAGGTGAATGAGACTTTGCAGCGTATGGCTAAAGTAGTTGACGGCCAAAATGCTGGTGATCCTTTGTATCAGCCTATGATGCCAAATTACAAAGACTCTTATGCCTATAAAGCTGCAAGCGATCTCATTTTCAAAGGTCTAGAGCAGCCCAATGGTTATACAGAGCCTTTGCTTCATGCATGGCGCTTAGAAGTGAAGAAGGCTCACGCTTAAATCTTCATTTTTTGCCTCAAATAGAAATGGATTTGTCGCAAGGCAAGTCCATTTTTCTTTTGCTCAAAACTTACTTAAGTCCTCGCCCATCCCATGTTTAGCTTTTTAAATCCCTTTGCCAAACTGGCTACTGCTCGTAGGCAAGCGCTGGGCTTTGAATTTAATGATGGGGGCAGGGAAGCGGCAGGCTTTAAGGGTGGAGCTGGAGACTGTGTTGTGCGCGCCATCGCGATTGCAGCAGAATTGCCATATATGGAGGTCTATGAAGATCTTCGCCCCGCAATGGCAATCATCGCAATGTCTTTCATGACTATATTCTGGGTCATGGCTTTGATTGGGTTCCGACGATGAAGATTGGGGCTGGCTGCCAGGTTCATCTATTGGCTAGTGAGCTGCCTGAAGGTAGATTAATTGTGAAGGTTTTCAAGCACTTAAGCGCTGTAGTTGATGGAATAATTCAAGATACGCACAACCCCTCGCGAGGTGGTTCGCGCTGTGTTTATGGTTATTACATTAAACGCTAATCACTTGGGTTGGAAAAGAAAAAGCCCCTGAAAATTCAGGGGCTTTTTCTCAAAAATGACCAAAAATAGTCAAAAAACAGGCTAATTCAGCAATAAACTACCAATTTCCACTAGTTTTACGTGATTTGTATTCCATTGCTTTAGCTTCTACAAAGGCAGATGCCAGTATGGCAAAGAAGTTCTTAACTGTCAATAAAGGCTTCAAGCTAAAGGTTGGTGCTTGGTGAAACTGTACTGATTTTGCATGTGCCATGGTGAGCTCCTTAAGGGTTAACCCTAATGATACACCCAATCTTCCTGCATTGCAGCAATTAATTCAAATTGTTTAGTACGAGCTGGTATGACGGTACTTTTGGTCCCAAGCATTTTTATAGGCGGTAGTCATGCCAATCATGATTGAAGTAGTCCACGCCAATGAAAAGAGGCCGCTGAGCGAAATGAAGAAGGCAAAGGTTTTCCAGCCATTAATCAAGGTGTCAGACTCAAAACCTACGGTTGTATAGCAGCTGCCCGCCAGGAGAATTGCGGCAAGGGGGGTTGCCATGATTCCAAGGAAAAGAATGAAGACCGCCCAAAAGAGAATTTCTAACAAGTGAATTAAGGCAAGAAATACAAAGGTTGCATAGAAATGAAAGAAAACTCGGTTGTATTGATGTGCAGCTAGATTTTGGCGAGTGAGCCGCTCAAAGCGCATATAGACATGGTTAATGGCGCTGCCATGGAATATCAGAATGACAACCAGACAAGTGATTCCCCAGACGGTATCCCGAGCTAGCAGTGCAAAAGGAAAATCTATTAGGGCGGTGATGGTGTTGTTCATGGGGCTGATATTAAGTGGGCTCAGGCATTGATTTCTTGGTGGGTTGATAATGGCACATCTCTAATTTCATGTAAAGAAACCCCTTTGGTCGAGCATCGTATGCCAGGCGGAAAGAAGAAAGAGCAATTTTTCTTATTCTCCCTGGCCGGAATTCAGTTCACACATATCCTGGACTTCATGGTCATGATGCCTTTGGGTCCTGAATTTATTCGAGAACTCAATATCAATACACATGAGTTCGGCCTACTGCTCTCTTCATATACTTTTGCAGCAGCAATTGCCGGCATTTTTGCTACCTACTTTGTAGATCGCTTTGAAAGACGAGTTCTACTTCTGAGCTTGTATGCCTGCTTCATTATTGCCACCTTGTTTTGTGGCTTAGCTCCTGATTACCATTCACTCTTTATTGCACGAGCATTTGCAGGAGCTTTTGGTGGCATCCTGGGCTCATTGGTTCAAACGATCGTCGCCGATTCCATTCCATTTGAGCGTAGAGGGAGGGCATTGGGTACTGTGATGTCAGCATTCTCCATATCAACAGTGGCTGGAGTTCCCCTAAGTCTATTCCTGGCCAACAACATCCCATACTTAGGTTGGCGCGCGCCATTTATCTTTATTGCTTTGATATCGAGCCTGATTTTGTATGTGGGCTACCGCAATATTCCTAAGATCACCGGACATCTTGGTCAGACCCATGAGGGAAGCCGCCTGAGTCAAATCTGGAGCATATTCTTTGCTCATCAACACTTGCGTGCATTTGTTTTTATGGCGTTGATTATGTTGACTGGATTTTCTGTCATTCCCTATATCGCACTCTATTTAACTTCCAACGTTGGCATTGATAACTCCTACATTTCATTGATATACCTTTGCGGCGGTATTGCGACGCTCATGAGTTCTCGGGTGATTGGTCATATGGCCGACCGTTACGGTAAGGTCAAGGTATTCAGAGTACTTGCGGTGATTAGCTTAATTCCTTTGGTGGTAACAACCAACCTCATACCGGTACCACTTTGGGTGGTGTTAATTAACTCCACCGCCTTTTTTGTTCTGGTTTCTGGACGAATGATTCCGGCGATGGCCATTGTGAGTCAAGTGGTCGAAGCCAAAGTCCGCGGTACCTTCATGAGTCTAGTGGGTTCAGTACAGATGCTGGCATCTGGGTTGGCCTCAGTTATTGCGGGTATGGTCGTAACTATTGGGGTTGATGGGAGGATGGAGCATTACAACCTCGTTGGCTATGGAGCAGCTCTGTGCGGCTTGCTTACCTTTTGCTTAGTGGGATATATTCATACCGATAAACAGGCGAAATAAGCCTCATTCATTTTTAAAAGAGAGATTGGAGATAGTCATGATTACATTTCAAAGACCTGACGGCGCTTCAGTGGGAGGCTATTTAGTTGAGCCCGCCAATCCAAAAAATGCTCCTGGCATAGTGGTGATTCAGGAGTGGTGGGGTTTAGATGATGAAATTAAAAATGTCGCTAATCGTTTGGCGAAAGCAGGTTACCGCGCCTTGGTACCAGATCTTTATCGAGGCAAGTTGGCTCTAGAGGCAAATGAGGCGGAGCACCTTATGAATGATTTGAATTTTGGTGATGCTGCTAGTCAAGATATCCGCGGTGCCGTTCAATATCTCAAAGCAACTGGTAGTGCCAAAGTAGCTGTTACAGGTTTTTGTATGGGTGGAGCTCTCACAGTATTGTCTGCCGGGCTCGTTCCAGAATGTGATGGCACCGTAGTTTGGTATGGCTATCCGCCACTCGAGTATGTTGACGCATCTGCCATTAAAAAACCCATGCTAGGGCATTGGGCGCTTCACGATGAATTTTTCTCGATTGCTGGTGTTGATCAACTTGAAGAAAAGCTCAAAGCTGCTGGAGCTAGCTATGATTTCCAGCGTTATGACGCTAAGCATGCCTTTGCTAACCCTAAGGCAGACTCCATCCAGGCATCTTCCACCTTTGCAATACAACTCTGCTGCAGCTGATTTAGCATGGGGGCGGACTATGACCTTCTTAGGAAGTGCGCTTGGTAATTAATTAGCCGCTCATCATCTTTACTGAATAACCCATCTCAATTTTTTATTGCCCATGCATCTTTTTGCCGAAAACCTCGCTGTTGAAATTTCTTCCTATTACCGAAATCTCGCTCTAGCTCATGGTGTCATTCCTAAGATTTTTACTTTAGTGAATGGTTCGGGTGATCAATATCTCTTTTTTATTGATGATCTACGCATGGAGAAGGCCAAGGAAGATCAGTTCTTGGCTTATATCGTGCAAGAGCATGAGGCAGTTTGTTACGCGCGAGGAACTCTAGTTATCCTGGAAAAGTCTCAGCAATTGATCGAATTTGCGGTAATCGACCAAGATGACGACGAGGCTATAGTCTGCTCCGCTCAGTTAACGCGCGACATTGACGATAAGCCGGTTGGACTTACCGAGTTTGAAAAGACCCTGGCACCCAAAAAGACGATCTTTTTTGGCGGCCTCTTTAATCCAATCAAGTTATCAGAGGATAGGGCAGAGGAGTTTGAAAGTCTTTGGGAGGAAATGAAACCCAAGATCTTGCATCGAACCATGGGAATTTAATCGCCTATTGAAAAGAGGCTGTTTAGTCCCCATATAGGTCTTTGTAGGTGTATTTGGTGCCCAGGAAGGGACTCGAACCCCCACAACCTTACGATCGCCAGCACCTGAAGCTGGTGCGTCTACCAATTTCGCCACCTGGGCATGCCGTTATTATAAAGGTATGCGCCTTTTGGCCCACTTTCTAACCCCTTTTGGCTTTTTCCCTTCAGACTTAGTGGTTTGATACAGTAGCCTAAGCAAGAATAATCATTGATATATAAGGCATGGATTGCCGAAGGAATTAAATGCGTAAAGCAAAAAACTTGGTGCCACGAGAGGCTGACCGCTTAGGTACAGTCCAAGGTCACCGAGATGGATTTGGATTTGTGATCCCGGATGACGGTGGTGAAGACATTTTTCTTTCTGAAAGAGAAATGTCCCGCGTCATGCACGGCGATAGAGTGAATGTCAGAGTATTAGGAACAGATCGTCGATGTGATTTTGCACGCCAATAAAGTCGTTATTGGTCGTCTCTTAAATGAGAATGGTGTGTTGATTGTTGCGCCAGAAGGTAAGCGTATCGGTCACGATATTCTGATTCCGCCAAAAGGTCAGGGTAACGCTAAATTAGGTCAGGTGGTCAGCGTTGAGATCATCGACTATCCAGATAGCTATCGTCAAGCCGTTGGTCGTGTTGTTGAGGTGCTGGGCGAGATTGATGATCCTGGCATGGAAATTGAAATCGCTGCTCGCAAGTATGGCGTTCCTCATGAATTTTCAGCGGCTGTTAAAAAAGAAGCGGCCGCCTTGCCCGATACAGTTCAGCAATCTGATCTTGAAGGCCGTGTTGATCTGCGTGACGTCCCTTTAGTTACCATCGATGGTGCTGATGCTCGTGACTTTGATGATGCGGTGTATTGCGAGCCAGTCATGTATGGCAAGAGTAAGGCTTGGCGCCTGATTGTTGCCATTGCTGACGTATCCCATTACGTCAAGCCGGGCCAGCCCTTGGACGATGAAGGTCTTCTGCGCGCAACCTCAGTGTATTTCCCGAGACGGGTAATACCCATGTTGCCAGAGAAGATCTCTAATGGCCTTTGCTCTTTGAATCCTGGTGTTGATCGACTATGTATGGTGTGTGACTCCGTTGTGGATAACAACGGAGTGGTGCTGGCTTATCAGTTCTATCCAGCAGTGATGCATTCTGCTCAACGTTTTACATACGATACGGTGTGGGAGATTCTGTCCAATAGCAAGGGTCCTGAAGCAACGTGTTTTGCTGACTTCAGGCCTTTACTGACTAATCTCTATTCCTTATACAAAATTCTATTAGACGCACGCCAAAAACGGGGCGCTATCGAATTTGAAACCACTGAAACCCAAATCATCAGTAATGAGCTGGGTAAGATTCTGCGTATTGAGCCGCGTTTGCGTAATGATGCGCATCGCTTAATTGAAGAGTGCATGTTGACGGCTAACGTGTGTGCTGCTGACTTTATTGATCAGAACAAGCATCTCAGCTTGTATCGCGTTCACGGCGAACCCTCTGAAGAAAAGTTAGTCACCTTGCGCCAAGTATTGCGCACCTCTGGTTTGTCATTGGGTGGTGGTGAAAAGCCAAAGCCAAAAGACTATGCCAAGCTCATGCGTGAAATCAAAGAGCGTCCTGATGCCAATATGCTTCAGTCGGTTGTTTTGCGGTCGATGCAACAGGCAATGTATCAGCCTGATAACGAGGGCCACTTTGGACTTGCCTATCCTGCGTATTCGCATTTCACTAGCCCGATTCGACGCTATCCCGATCTATTGACCCATCGAGTTATTAAAGCGATTCTGGCCAAGAAACCTTATACGCCTGTATTACCACCTACTGTTCCACTCAACTTAACTTTGCCACGCAAAGGTAAGGGTCGTGAGAATGCGGTAAATACCAAGAAGTCTCATAGCGATGCTAAAGAAGCTGCCGCTAAAGGTACACGCTTACCCAAATCACCAAAGGGTGCCAATGCTGCTTTGCCTATTTGGGGTCAATTGGGTGTGCATTGCTCCTCTAATGAACGTCGTGCAGATGAAGCATCTCGTGATGTAGAGGCATGGCTTAAGTGCTACTACATGCGGGATCATTTGGGTCAGGAGTATGCGGGCACGGTTGCTGGTGTAGCTTCATTTGGCTTATTCGTACAGTTAGAAAATCTTTTTGTTGAGGGCATGATTCATGTTACGGAATTGGGTGGCGATTATTTCCAGTATGACGAAGCCCGACAAGAGCTGCGTGGTGAAAGAACCGGTATTCGTTATCGCTTAGGTGATCGCGTGCATGTTTTAGTCAACCGCGTTGATCTGGATGCTCGTAAGATTGAATTTAGTCTCGTCAAGTCTGTTGGCTTGGGGCCAGGTGGAACTACGAATCGTCGTCAAATTATTTTGGCTAGCGACACTGGTAGACCTAATAAAAAGGCTGCCCCAAAAAAAGGTCGCCCTGGCAGCAAAGAGCCGCAGAAGCACTCTGGCATCAACGTCAATGCCGCTAAGTCTGCTGGTAATCTTGGTGCCAATCAGTCGAAGAATCAAGCTGGACGAACAGCAAGTAAAGTCGCCAAGTCTGGTAAGCCCGGTAAGCCCTCTAGGCCTACTGGCAAACCTGCTGGCACAAAGCCACCCGTTCGTAGCACTAAAGCACGTCGTAAATAATGAGCAACACAGAATCGAGATAAGTAAAGATGAAGCAAATATTGGTAGGTTTTCATGCAGTGCAAGCGCGCTTACGGGTAGATGCGGCAAGTTTGAAGTCGGTCTATTTTGATCCTAGTCAACGTGATCGTCGTATGGGTGATTTTCTCAAGCAGGCCGAAGAGATTTTAGGTGAACGATTACACGCAGCTGATGCTGAGCGCCTTCATAAACTCGCTGGCCATGATCGCCATCAAGGCGTAGTAGCTTTGGCGGAAAAGATGACGATTGCCCGCACCATTACCGAAGTGGTAGAGGATGCGGAAGGTAATCAAAGCAAGGTGATGTTTTTGGTATTGGATGGTGTAACCGATCCCCATAACTTCGGCGCATGCTTGCGTGTGGCTGATGGTGCCGGTGTTGATGCGGTAGTCATTCCTAAGGATCGTTCAGCTTCTATCAATGCGACGGTTAGCAAGGTATCCAGTGGTGCCTCCGAAGTAATGCCGGTAATTACCGTTACTAACTTGGTTCGTAGCATGAAAGAGATGCAAGAGGCCGGTGTTTGGCTAATTGGTACTGACGACGAAGCTGAAAAATCAATTTATGACCTCGATCTCACTGGCCCTATTGGCATAGTCATGGGTGCGGAGGGTGAGGGCATGCGCCGCTTAACTCGTGAGACTTGTGATGAGTTGGTGCGTATTCCGATGAAGGGTGTTGTTGAGAGTTTGAATGTTTCCGTAGCTAGTGGCGTATGCTTATACGAGGCACTAAGGCAGCGTTTGGCTAAAGAGTCTCAATAAGTTGCAATTCCGTCTATCTATTTAAGGTGCTTCTATGAAATGCAATATCGGACATACTGACCGCGTTCTACGAATGACTGTTGGCGTCACCTTGATGGGTCTTGCAGGTTTTGGAATTACCGGACCTTGGGCTTGGATTGGCATCATCCCCTTGCTGACTGGGATGATGGGCAATTGTCCCGCCTACAGTATTTTGGGTATTAGTACTGCTAAGAAGTAATTTGGTAATGGGTTAACAAAACATTAAGCGATGAGTTGCTTAATGAATTGCTCTAACTGAGCTGGCGGTAGTGCGCCGCTAATACGGTGAACTTCTTTGCCATTTTTGAATCCCGCTAGTGTTGGTATTGAGCGGATATTCCGCTGGGATCCGAGCAATTGTTCTGCTTCGGTATTCACTTTCACAAACAGCACTTGATTTGCGTGGCTGATAGCACTTGCCTGAAAAGTTGGCCCAAACATCTTGCATGGCCCGCACCAGGGTGCCCAGAAATCCACTACTACAGGCATTGCTGATTGAGTCACTAGTTCGCTAAAGTTTGCCGCAGAGGCATTGATCGGGAGTGAAAGAAGCTCCTGTTTGCAGGCGCCACAAACTGGTGTCTGATTGAGTTTTTCAGCGGGAACACGATTGCCTTTATTGCAATGTGGACAATGAATGATCATTTTGACTCCTTAGTGACTTAGCTTAGGACTTAGCTGCTTAATAAGGTCTCTAGTTTCTCGGTATCGATACAGAAATTGCGTATGCCTTCTGCGAGCTTTTCTGTGGCCATAGCATCATTATTTAACTGTAATCTAAAGTGAGATTCATCTAACTTGAGAGCTGAGATATTTTCGCTAGCAAGAGCACTTGCTGCATTGCTGGAATTGAGCTTCTTCTCAACTACAGTCGCGCTGTTCTGAAGATCACCCAAAAGCTCTGGACTAATAGTGAGTAAGTCGCATCCAGCCAGTTCTAATATTTGGCTGGTGTTGCGAAAGCTGGCACCCATAATTTCAGTGGCAACGCCAAAGTGCTTGTAATAGTGGAATATGCGCTTGACGGAGGTAACGCCAGGATCATTTGCACCACCATTATTGACATCGTTCCATTTACTGCCAAGTTTGGCTTTGTACCAATCGGTAATGCGTCCCACAAAGGGTGAAATTAATTTCGCATTGACTGCGCCGCAGGCTGCAGCTTGCACCAAAGAGAAAAGCAATGTCATATTGCAATGAATGCCTTCTGCCTCTAAAGCTTTGGCTGCCTGAATGCCTTCCCAAGTGCCGGCTAATTTAATCAAGACGCGTTTGCGATCAATCCCATGAGACTCATATAGGGCAATGAGGTGCTTTGCTTTGTGAATGGTTGCCTGAGTATCAAAAGATAGGCGGGCATCGACCTTGGTCGAAACTCGACCTGGGACGATTTTCAAAATCTCAAGGCCGAAAGCCACTAGGATATGGTCAACCAAATCGACTGGCTTCATACCAGGATGGGCTGATTTGACCCGGTTTACCAAGGCCTGATAGTTAGCTTGCTGTGCAGCCTTCAGTATCAGAGATGGATTAGTAGTCGCATCCTGGGGCTGGTATTCCTGCATGCGCTCAAAGTCGCTGGTATCGGCTACGACGGTAGTCAGTTGCTTGAGTTGGCTCAGCGCGGTAGGGGATGAAGTCATGAGGATCTTGAATGCTCTTATTTAATTAATCAGTAAAGCAGATTGAATATCATATGATAGATGCATAAATAAGGCTGTTCCAGTTTAGATAAGGATATCGGGCAAGATCATGAATCAAGATCAACTAAAGCAATTAGTGGGTGAAGCAGCGCGGGATGAGGTGTTAAAGCTGCCTACTGGTCAGATTCTGGGTATTGGAACTGGATCAACCGCTAACTGCTTTATTGACGCTTTGGCACCCCATAAGGATCATTTTGCCGGAACGGTATCAAGCTCTAATGCTACAACTGAGCGCTTGTTGAAACACGGCTTTAAGGTCCTGGATCCCAGTGATGTGGATCAACTTCCTGCTTATGTCGATGGTGCCGATGAAATTGATCCTGCTGGTCACATGATTAAGGGTGGAGGCGGCGCGCTCACTCGTGAAAAGATTATTGCCTCGATGGCAAAGCAATTTATCTGCATTTGTGACTCTTCTAAGCAGGTGCCGGTCTTGGGTAACTTTGCTTTGCCGGTGGAGATTATTCCTTTATCTAAAGGGGTTGTGACTCAAGGGCTGGCTAAGCTGGGCGGTACAGTCACTCTGAGAATGACCAAAGAGACTCGTTCAGATTTAGGGCAGACGCCAAGTCAGCCTTTTGTCACAGATAACGGCGGGTGGATTCTGGATGTAGCAGGCCTGAAGATTGCAGATCCAATTGCGCTTGAGACGCAAATCAATCAAATCGCCGGCGTGATTACGGTTGGATTATTTGCAAAAGAGAAAGCTAATACCCTGTTAGTTAGCAATGCGTCTGGCGTGAGCAGAATTACTTTCTAAATTAAAAAACCCGACGGGGCAGCAAGCTGATCCATCGGGTTTGTTTGCCATGACTCTTCATGGCGCAGGCAAATGGAAGAGATTTAGTTCCCAGTGCCCATAAGCACATAGATATGCTTACAAGTAGTGGCTTTCGCCAATGTAGCCAATCACAAGATCTGACCGACTACGCTTCAATCCTATGCCTCTGGATTTGACTCGTCAAGAGATACTTAAAAAAATTACTCAGTAGGCGGTACATAGCCTTGAGCTGTGTCTGCGTCACCTTCAAAGAAGTACTTTTCAACTTGCTTGAGTAGGTATTGGCGAGCACGAGGATCAGCCATATTCAGGCGATTCTCATTAATCAACATGGTTTGTTGCTTTAACCAGGCAGCCCAAGCTTCTTTAGAGACTTGATTCCAAATCTTCTTACCTAGCTCGCCGGGTAGTGGAGCAAAGTCCATACCTTCGGCTTCTTTATTGAGTTTGATGCATTGAACCATGCGTGCCATTTGTAATGCCTTTCAAATACGGTGTACTAAATACAAATAATAAAAAAATAACTATGAAAGCTTAAAGATCTTTGGTGAGAACCATGGATTTGCGATCCCAGTTATAGATCTGCTTTCTTTCTTCAGGAAGATCGTCAACAGAGGCGCGCTTAAAGCCGCGCTTTAAAAACCAGTGCTCGGTTCTGGTGGTTAAAACAAACAGTTTTTTAATGCCTTCCCGCTTTGCCCGCATCTCAACGCGCTTCAGTAAACGCTCTCCGTCGCCGGAGCCCTGAACACCAGGATCTACTGCGAGGCAAGCAAGTTCACCAACGCCATTAGGGAAGGGGAAGAGCGCTGCACAACCAAAGAGAACGCGATCATGCTCAATAACAGAGAAACGCTGAATATCACGCTCAATTACATCTTGTCCGCGGGCAGCCAAAATCCCTTCCTCTTCGAGTGGGCTAGTGAGTTGCAAGATACCACCAACGTCATCTTGATTCGCTTCGCGTAAATTCTCAATATCCGATGAGGCCAACATCATGCCGATACCATCATGGGTAAAGAGCTCTTCCAAGAGTGCTCCATCTTGATTGCATGGTAAGAAGTGCACGCGGCTCACGCCAGCACGGATCGCCCTACCAGAGATGTTGAGTAAGCTCTTCATGCCTAGATCAAGCTCAGGATGCTGGGTTATATATTCATGTAGCTGGGGCATCGAGAGTTCGGTAATGTAATCACCTTGTTCATCTTTAAGGCCAGCGTAGGGACTGAGGAAGATTAATTTATCTGCTTTGAGTGCGGCAGCAGTCGATGCGGCAACATCTTCAAAGGCAAGATTAAATGCTTGCCCTGTCGGCGAGAAGCCCAGTGGTGAGAGCAAGACGATTTTGTTGCTGTCGAGCGAGAGTTTGATGGAGGTGGAGTCCACCTTACGTACCAAGCCAGTATGAATGTAATCAATACCTTCAACCACGCCTACAGGCATTGCTGTAATAAAGTTACCCGAGATCACTGAAATACGTGAGCCTGCCATCGGGGTATTCGGTAAGCCGCGACTAAATGCCGCTTCGATGTCGAGGCGTAATTCACCAGCAGCTTCCTTGACGCATTCCAAGGCTGCGGCATCTGTGATGCGATAACTGTGCATGGCACTAGCACCAAATTGACTCTTGATATTGCGGAGCATGAGTTGCTCTTCAATTTGAGGGCGGATGCCGTGAACTAAAACAATGCGCATCCCCATGGCATGCAACATGGCGATATCTTCGATAAGATTCTCAAGGCCGATTTCTTGGACAAGTTCACCAGCAAAGGCAATAACAAAAGTCTTCTCGCGGAAGCTATGGATATAGGGCGCAACATCACGCAGCCATCCTACAAAAGGAAAGTTGGAGCTTGATTCTTCGGCGTTTGAGCCGGGGTTTGGTGCATTTGTTGGCATAGTGAGAAAATTATAGGGTGCAAGAGCCTATAAACCAACAAAAACCCAAAGCAAGCCCTATGACTGTGCCTGCTTCCAACACCTCGCGACGGCTAGAAATTCGCTTTCCGGAGGAGTTGCCAGTATCAGGCCAGCGTCAAATCATTAAGGATGCCTTGAGCTCTCACCAAGTGGTGATTGTCTGTGGTGAGACCGGTTCAGGTAAAACAACCCAATTACCCAAGATCTGTCTAGACTTGGGTAAGGGCACCATCAATGGCGGCCGGCTGATTGGACATACACAGCCTCGCCGTATCGCTGCGACAGCCACAGCGAAGCGTATAGCCCAGGAGCTGGGCACGCCAATCGGTCAAGACGTCGGGTATCAAGTCCGTTTTGCTGATAAGACTAGTCAGGGCGCCTCCATCAAACTAATGACTGATGGCATCTTGCTCGCAGAAACCCAGCGAGACCCTCAGCTCCGCGCCTATGACACACTCATCATCGATGAGGCCCACGAGCGCAGCCTCAATATTGATTTTCTATTGGGCTATCTCCGCCAGTTATTGCCCAAACGTCCAGATCTCAAGCTAATCATCACCTCAGCGACTATCGACGCTAAGCGTTTCTCAGATCATTTCGCCTTAAATGGGAAGTCTACCCCAGTAATTGAGGTCAGTGGGCGTCTCTTTCCGGTAGAGCGGCGCTATGAACCTCTGGAACCTGATGCAAAACCAGACGGCAAAAAAGAGTCTAAAGAGGCCAAGGAAATTCCTGATGCAGTAGCTGAAGCAATCGCCAATGTATGGCGAGAGGGTGCTGCAGGTGCGGGCGATGTCTTGGTGTTCTTGCCAGGGGAGCGAGAGATTCGGGATTGTGCTGAAGCGCTTCGCAAAGATCATGTTCTGCAGCAACGGTTTCATCCGGAGATATTAAGTCTCTTTGCTCGCCAATCCGTTGCAGAGCAAGAGCGTGTGTTCAATCCGGGTAATGGTCGACGCATCATCCTGACAACTAACGTTGCCGAGACCTCATTAACCGTTCCCAATATTCGGTATGTTGTCGATAGTGGCTTAGCGCGAGTGAAGCGCTATTCCTATCGCAACAAAGTAGAGCAGCTACAAATTGAGCCAATATCTCAGGCTGCAGCCAATCAAAGGGCGGGTCGTTGTGGTCGTGTATCGGATGGTATTTGTATTCGTCTATATAGCGAGCAAGACTATTCAAATCGACCCAAATTTACCGATCCTGAAATCCTGCGCAGTTCACTAGCGGCAGTATTGCTTCGCATGAGTTCTCTACGCTTACCTCGCGTTCAAGAATTCCCATTCATTGATAAGCCTTTGGGTCGAGCAATTGCCGATGGCGTGCAGCTTCTAGATGAGTTAGGTGCCATCGTCTATGACGAGAGCGCTGTAGGTGACAACAAAGACATTAACAATAGCTTTAAGTTGACGCCCACGGGCAAGCAATTGGCGGATCTTCCACTGGATCCCCGTATCGGACGCATGCTCTTGGCTGCTAAAGAACAAAACGCACTACGTGAAGTCACCATCATTGCTTCCGCTTTAGCCACGCAAGACCCGCGCGATCGACCGATGGATCAGGCTGCTGCTGCCGATCAAGCTCACCTGCAGTTTGCGGACGAGCGTTCCGAGTTTCTAAGTTTTGTGAAGCTTTGGGATTGGTATCAAGATGCCCTGCAGCATAAGCATAGCAATCGCCAATTAGAAAATCTGTGCCGCAGTAAGTTTTTATCACCAAGACGCTTGTGTGAATGGCGTGATGTTCATGGACAGCTACATACGATGCTTGGTGAAAAGGGTTGGAAAGAAAACCCCTCCGCAGCTACCTATGAACAAATTCACCTATCTTTATTAACCGGCCTATTAGGTTATGTTGCTAAAAAAGAAGAGGATGAGAAATCTCAAGAGCGCGGTAGCAAGACGGGTGGTTACATTGGTGCTCGGGGGATTCGTCCCTTTATTTGGCCAGGTTTAACTATTGGCAAGAAAGCCGGCGCTTGGATTTTGGCGGGCGAGCTTCTAGAAACCAATCGCATGTATGCCCGCACGATTGCCAAGATAGAGCCTCAGTGGGTTGAAAAGGTTGCAGCTCAGCGCCTGATTAAATCCTTGAGTGATCCCTTTTGGGATAGTCGTCAAGGTGAAGTCATGGCATTTGAGCGCGGCACTTTGTATGGCTTGCCGATATATCACGGTCGCCGAGTGCGTTACGAGTCTCATAATCCAGAAGAAGCTCGTGAGTTATTTATTAAGCAAGCCTTGGTTCAGGAAGAAATGTTCGGGCGTATGGATACCCCAGCATTGATACGGGAGGCTGAGGCTGATGCAAGAAAAAAATACCCAGGTAGTTTTGAATTCTTCTGGCATAACCGCAGACTGATTAAAGAGATCGAGGCTCTAGAGCATCGTTCACGTCGCTCGGATGTTTTGGTGGATGATGACCTCCTGTTTGCTTTTTATGATTCACGTATTCCAAAAGATGTTCTCAGTAGAGAGAGCATGAAAGCCTGGCTCAAGAATGCAGCAAAGAGCAAGGATTCTGAGGATCAGAGTGCAGACTCTCTTTTGCGTCTAGCTAAAGCAGATTTAATGCGCCATGAAGCTGCAGGCATTACCGTCGATCGCTATCCCAAAAAGATGATTGTTGGTGGAACTGATCTAAGTCTGACGTATCACTTTGAGCCCGGTAGCCCCAAAGATGGAGTCACTCTCGTTGTTCCCTTGACGCTATTGAACCAGGTCGATGGGCGTCGTTGTGAATGGCTGGTGCCAGGTATGTGTGAGGAAAAAATCCATCTGCTACTGAAATCACTTCCCCAGAAATTACGGCGTCACTGTGTGCCTTTGCCTGAGTATGCAAAATCCTTCTTAGAGCGCATGCTGGCAGAAAAACAGTTTGGAGTAGGTGACTTTTTAGATAGCTTAATTACGGATATTCGTAAAGAGCGTGGTTTGGAAATTAAGCGTACGGATTTCAGGCCAGAATCTCTGCCGCTTCATTCATCTATGAATTTTCGCCTGGTGGATGAGCATGGTCGCCAGCTTGAGTTGGAGCGCAATTTATCTCAATTGCGTGCCGAGCACGGAGAAACTGCTCGAACTGCATTCCAGGCGATTGCCCAGCAGGCGGTTCAAGAAGAGCTAGGCGCCGAAGCTCCTGCAAGCACGTCAAATACTGCCAGCAATGTCAATCAGAGTATTAATAACTCGTCAGTAAAAAATGTAGAACAGGGTGGTTATCGAAGCTGGGATTTTGGGGAGTTACCTGAAACTCTAGAGATTCAGAAAGGTAATCGCACTTTATTCGGTTATCCAGCTTTAGTGGATCGAACTGAGTCATGTGATCTTGAGGTTTTTGATGATTTACTCGAGGCTAGGAAATATCACTGGCAAGGATTGCGAAGACTTTTCGCTTTATCAAATAAAGATACGCTTAAGGCGCTTCAGAAGCAGCTTCCCGGAATTCGGGAGCTCGGCTTACTATTTATCAATGTAGGCTCAGTAGAGAGTTTGATTGAGCAAATTCTGAATCTTGCTCTTGAGCGGGCATTTATGAATGATCCGTTACCAGTAAATTCAGAGCAATTTGCTGAGCGTCTGCAAGCAGGCAAGCCTCGATTAGCTTTAATTGCTCAAGAGATTTCAAAGCATGCCCTAGCGGCCTTGCAGGCTCACGCAGACCTCCAGAAGAAGTTAGCTCAAGCTAAGGTTGCTTCTGCTAGCGCATATACAGATATTCAAGCGCAAGTTCAGGGTTTGATTTTCCCGAAATTTGTATCAGACACACCATATGGCCAGTTAGTACATTTCCCTCGATATCTCAAGGCGATTGCGATGCGAATTGATAAATTACGCGCCAATCCTGCTAGAGATGCCCAATGTCAAAAGGATTGGGAGTCGGTTGCTAGGCCATGGCAAAAGTTGGTTCAAGGTAGTCGCGGGTCTGCGACCTACGCCATGGTCGAAGACCAAGCATTGACGGATTTTCGTTGGCAACTTGAGGAGTTGAGGGTGGCCTTATACGCCCAGGAACTAAAGACCCCAACCCCAATGTCTTTAAAACGGCTAGAAAAGGTCTTGGCTAGCTTGCGTTAGGTCAAATTGACCGAATTAGGCGTGCTGCATTGGTGTGTCAATTGCTTACAATGTCAGCTATGCATACTTATATTAGTAAAGCCAAAGTTGGCACTATTTCAGCCGTCACGGTACTAGCCCTTTTTGGGTTTGTTGCTTCCACTTGCGCCCAAACTTCGGTTCCTATGGATCCCAAGGTAGAGCCCAAGTTGGCGGTTATTTTGAACTCAGGCGAGGCAACAGTGAGTTTGATTGATATGCCAAGTCGCAAAGTGATTAAGACGGTTCCTGTTGGTAAGGAGCCTCATCACCTGATGATGACCCCTGATCAAAAGATCTTGCTGATTGCCAATGCTGCAGGTAATGATGTGGTGCTGATGAATCCCACCACTGGTGAGTTGACTGGCAGAATCCCCGAAATCATTGATCCATACCAAATTGGCTATTCACCAAACCATAAGTGGTTTGTTGCGAACGGCAACCGTCTCGATAGGGTGGATGTCTATCACGCTCAGGGCGCAGATTTAAAGTTGGCTAAGTCAATTAAGCTAGGCAAGACACCAAGTCACGTGGCATTTACGGCTGATAGCAAGATCGCCTTTATCACCCTGCAAGATTCCGATGAATTGGCCGCAATCGATTTAGATACGCAGACTGTCATTTGGAAAATGACTACGGGTAAAGTGCCTGCTGGTGTTTGGATGACGCCTGGTGACCAATATCTTCTAGTGGGTGTTACGGGTGAAGATAACGTCCAAGTCATTGATTGGAAGAATCGCAAAGAAGTGAAGCGCATCTTTACTGGCAAGGGCGCTCATAATTTCCGTCCATTAGGTGATAAAAAACATGTTTTTGTGAGTAATCGTATTGCCTCCACTATCAGCATGATTAATATGCAGACCTTGGAAAAGACTGGAGATATCACTGGCTTACCTGCGGGCCCTGATGATATGGAAATCACGCCCGACGGAAAAACTATGTGGGTTACTCTCCGTTTCTCTAAAAAGGTTGGGGTGATTGATATCCCATCCATGAAGCTCATGACCGTAATCCCAGTTGGAAAATCTCCGCATGGTGTTTTCTTTGCACCACGTGCTGGCTGGGAGTAACTAGCTTAGATGTATTTGCATAGCACTCTGGTTCGGCTAATGGCGCTATTTTTTTTAGCGACATTCTCTTCGTTTGGATTTTCTCAAGAGACGCAATGTAAGAAAACGATTTATCTAACATTTGATACTGGCAACATGTCTGTTGCTCAGACTGTTGCAGATGTATTGAATCGTCAAAAAATCAAAGCGACTTTTTTTCTGGCAAACGAAAAAACTAACCGCGGCGATTTTTCCCTCGATGATTCATGGAAGTCCTTTTGGCAGGACCGCTTACGAGAAGGCCATCACTTTGGCAGCCATACCTATGACCATTTGTACTTTGTCAAAGATGGGCCCAGTGGGGAGATCTTTGCAAAGCCACAGTTTGGCCCAAAGGCGGGCGTGATGAGTTTGTATAACGAAGCGAGCTATTGCCGAGAAATTAGAAGGGTCGATGATCGCTTTAAAGAGCTTACTGGTAGCCATATTCAAAAAATCTGGCGTGCCCCCGGAGGAAAAACTTCGCCTCGATCAATTCGGATGGGATCACAGTGCGGTTTCCAACACATTGGCTGGGATCCTGCGGGATTTCTGGGGGATGAGCTCAGTTCGCAGACTCACACCAATAAGATGCTCCTAGATAAAGCGAGCAGTCAACTCCAAGACGGCGATATCACCATGGCCCATTTAGGGATTTGGTCGCGCAAGGACCCTTGGGCTCCAGCAGTTTTAGAGCAGTTGATTATCAATTTAAAGGGCCGAGGATTTTGTTTTGCAACTCTGCCAAAACAAGATAAATAAGTCACAATTGACTATATGGATTCCAATCCTTTAATAGCCGCCATTTCTTCCGCCTATGCTAGCACTCAAGAATTCTTGTTTGCTAATGTAGCTGGACCCATTCTGTATCAATTCGATCTCATGTCGATGGCAGAGAATGTATTTGATGGAATCGATTGGTTCTTGTTCGGTTGTATTCAGATCTTGCTAATTGCCATCATTTTGCGTACCTGGGAAAGATTTGCGCCGGCGGAGGTTCAGGAGCGTTTCGCCAAGAACTCCAAAGCAGATATTTTTTACACCCTGTTTTATCGGCTCGGTATTTTTCACGGATTGATTTTTCTCGCTTTATCGGGATTTTTCTTTCAAATCGATTCAGTGCTCCATGATTTCCGTTTTAGTAGATTGAATGTTGAATCATGGTGGCCGCCAGTAACATCCATCCCACTAGTAAGTTTTTTCATCTACTTCGTCTTATTAGATTTTGTTGAGTACTTGTATCACCGCGCTTCACATACATTTAACTGGTGGTGGCAATTGCACGCTTTGCACCATAGCCAAACCGTCATGACTGCTTGGTCTGATGATCGCAATCACATACTCGATAGCATCTTGCATGCAGTGGTGTTTTCCTTCTTTGCTTTGCTGTTTGGTGTATCCCCAAGCCAATTTATTTTGCTAGTGGTCTTGAGTCAATTTATTCAGAGCTGGCAGCATGCTAATCTGAAGATTCATCTTGGCGCTTTTAAGTATCTTTTGGTTTCTCCGATGTATCACCGCATGCATCACGCCGTAGGCTATGGTCACGAAGCTAAAGGTATGCCCGGTGTTTTAGGTGGCTGCAATTTTGGTGTTTTGTTCCCGTGGTGGGACATGATGTTCAACACTGCTATTTTTCCGAAGGAAGTTCATCCCACTGGCGTTAGGGGTTTAGCTATTTCTCCCAATGTATTTCAGCAGCAGTGGCAGGGTCTTGTCCACTCAGTTCGAGAAATTTTCCCGAAGATAAAGTAAAACCAGCGGTTCATTTTTTAATAATGGAAATCTATGGATAGCATGCAGCAAGTATTCAAGTCTTTTGGCTTGGCTTTGGTAGGAACAATGCATCCCAGAATGCTGTGGTTAAGTCTGCGCCCATTTTTGATCGTTTCGATTTTATGGGGTAGCTTAATTTGGCTGACTTGGACTTCGGCCCTCGAGATGCTCAACATCTTTTTGACAACCTCTATCTTTACGAGTTGGATTCAGGACAGCTTGATTTGGGCTGGCTTTGAAAATGCGCGCGCTTGGATTGCGCCATTATTTTTCGTGATGCTGTTGATTCCTTTGATTGCAATCAGTCTATTGGTATTCATCGCCTTTACAACCGTCCCCACCATAGTCAAGGTAGTGACTCGTCAGCATGCCTATAAAGACATCGAGAGAAAGCGCGGCGGGGGTTTATTTTGGAAGCCTTGTTTACACGATTTGGTCTGCTTTAATCTGCCTTGCATTGGTGATGTTGACTTTACCGGTGTGGTGGATTCCACCCCTAGTTGCAGTCTTGCCACCTTTGATATGGGGCTGGCTGACGATGCGCCTGATGTCTTACGATGTGTTGGCGCAACATGTCACAGCAGAGGAGCGTGACATGCTCTTGCATCAGCATCGCTGGTCACTTTTAGCTATGGGTATTGTTTCAGGCATGCTCGGTGCTGTGCCCACTTTCTTTTGGGCAACCTCGGCATTAGCTCTAGTCTTATTTCCAATTGTGAGTTTTGTTGCTCTTTGGATTTACTCTTTAATTTTTGTATTTGCTGCGCTGTGGTTTACCCATTATTTGCTCGATGCATTAAAAGAGCTGCGTAGGTCTGAGGTGGAGAAGACTTTAAATATTGAGACGCGTGTAATTGATATGGAACTCCCATACCATGGTTGAAGCATCAAAACAGGTCGGCATTGATTTGCCTGAGACTAAGTCACGCCGCTTTGGTTTGATTGTGATCGGCGATGAAATTTTGTCAGGTCGTCGTCAAGCTAAGCACCTCAGCAAACTCATTGAGTTGCTGAATGAGCGTGGCTTGAGTCTGTCTTGGGCCAAATATGTCGCGGATGATCCCGAGCAGATCACAGCCACCTTAAAAGATAGCTTTGCCGTGGCGATGTCGTTTTTAGTACCGGTGGTATTGGTGCCACTCCTGACGACCATACTAGGCAGTGTGCTGCTTTGGCCCTCGGAACTAAAACCGAGTTGCATCCAACGGCGCAGGAATTAATTGCGGGTCGCATTCAGTCAATGGCAGAGGGTGATCCTATTAAGGCGGATCTCAATACGCCTGAGAATCAACATCGATTCAAGATGGGGGAGTTTCCCCTGGGCAGTGACATTATTCCGAATCCCTATAACCAGATTCCAGGCTTTTCTATTCGAGAGCACTACTTCGTTCCTGGCTTTCCGGTGATGGCAGCCCCAATGATGGCCTGGTGTCTCGACACTTATTATCAAAACCTCTTTCATCGTGAGAACTGGGCTGAGCAAAGCTTTATCGTTCCCAAGGGCATCGAGTCGACCCTCACCCCTTTAATGGAGCGTATTGAGGCTTCATTTCCTGGGGTAAAGGTTCTTTAGCCTTCCATCTGTTGGCGATCCCTCCAGGGGTGGCGTTTACGCTGAGCGCCATATCGAATTAGGTATCAAAGGCAATGCAAGCCTGCTGGAAAGTGCTTGGATTGCTTTGCGAGCTGGCACTCAGGCCTTGGGTTATGCGATTCACGATATTGCAATACCTGAGTAAGCACTAATTTAGTGCAAATACACTATTTTTTCAGGTTTTAAGACGTATTTGAGCACTTAATTAGTGCAATAATGATCATTCCCATTTGTTTGCTTCAGTAAATTAGATACATCCCAAGGGCATGTTTGATGCCTGGAATGAACAAGGATTTATACCTTAAGTTTGTATTCCGAATTTAGTTAATAGAGGAGATTTGCATGACGAAGACCGTCGCTGATGTGATGAAGTTAGTTAAAGAGAAAGAGTGTACTTTTGTTGATTTCCGCTTTGTAGATACAAAGGGCAAAGAGCAACACACTACAGTACCTATTTCTGCATTTGACGAAGACAAATTTGAGAGCGGTCATGCATTTGACGGTTCATCTATTGCTGGTTGGAAAGGTATTGAAGCTTCTGACATGTTGTTAATGCCAGATCCAACAGCTTGCTATATCGACCCATTTTATGAAGAGCCAACATTGGTGATCACATGTGATGTGATCGAGCCTTCAGATGGCAAAGGTTACGATCGTGACCCACGTTCGATTGCAAAGCGTGCTGAGTCTTATTTGAAAAGCACTGGCCTAGGCGACACAGCTTACTTTGGTCCAGAGCCAGAATTCTTTATTTTTGATGGCGTCCGTTGGGGTGCTGACATGCAGGGTTGTTTCGTTAAGATAGATTCTGAAGAGGCTCCATGGTCTTCGGCTGCTGAAATCGAAGGTGGCAACACTGGTCACCGTCCAGGTAAAAAAGGCGGCTACTTTCCAGTTGCTCCAGTAGATACATTCCAGGACATGCGTTCTGAAATGTGTTTGATCCTCGAATCTTTAGGCATTCCTGTCGAAGTTCATCACCATGAAGTTGCTGGTCAAGGCCAAAACGAATTGGGTGCCAAGTTCAGCACATTGGTTGAGCGTGCTGACTGGACTATCTGGCAGAAGTATGTCGTTCAAAACGTAGCCCATGCTTATGGCAAGACAGCCACATTTATGCCTAAGCCTATCGTTGGCGACAACGGTTCTGGCATGCACGTTCACCAATCTATTTGGAAGAACGGCGAGAACTTGTTTGCTGGTAACGGCTATGCAGGTTTGTCAGAGTTCGCATTGTTCTACATCGGCGGTATCATTAAGCACGCTAAAGCATTGAATGCGATTACCAACCCAGGTACAAACTCATACAAGCGTTTGGTTCCAGGTTTTGAGGCCCCAGTGAAGTTGGCTTACTCCGCACGTAACCGTTCTGCTTCGATTCGTATTCCGCACGTTTCAAGCCCTAAAGGTCGTCGTATTGAGACTCGCTTCCCTGATCCATTGGCTAACCCATACCTCTGCTTCTCAGCATTGATGATGGCAGGTTTAGATGGTATTCAGAACAAGATTCATCCAGGTGAAGCTGCTGACAAGAACTTGTATGACTTGCCACCAGAAGAAGATGCAAAGATCCCAACCGTTTGTGCAAGCTTGGAAGAAGCATTGGAAGCCTTGAACAAAGACCGTGAGTTCTTGACTCGTGGCGGTGTCTTTACAGACTCTATGATCGACGCATATATCGCTTTGAAGATGGAAGATGTCACACGTTTCCGTATGACTACTCATCCAATCGAATTCGATATGTACTACTCCCTGTAAGCGAGGGAGAAATGTTGAGCGCAGGTCTGTTGCGCAATTCGTTCAAAGGGGCAGCTTCGGCTGCTCCTTTTTTTCCGACATTGCTTGATCAGATGCCCAATGCCATCGTGGTATTTGAGGCTGAGAACCAACAATTGGTTTATGTGAATCCTGCCGCAGAGTCTGCGCTGGATCTGTCACGAAAATCGCTTGAGGGCCGGTCTGTGCACAACCTCTTTGGGGATAATGCTTCCATTAAGCGCATGATCGAAGAGGTCAAAGCGGGGCATGTATCTGCTCAACGCCAAGAAATGGTATTGCATTCTTTGCCAGGTAGCATTCATCAGGAGTCAATTCCTGCACACGTAGTCGTAGCGAGTCTTGAAGATCCGACTCTGATCATGATGGAATGGTTTCTAATTGATCAGCAGCTACGCAGTGAGCGTGATGAGCGTGTCACGCAGCAGGTAGAGGCAAATAAACAGTTAATGCGTAACTTAGCGCATGAGATTAAAAATCCTTTGGGCGGCATTAGAGGTGCCGCGCAATTACTAGAGTTTGAGCTTCCAGAGAAGGGCTTGCGTGAATATACTCAGGTCATTATTAAAGAGTCGGATCGACTTCAAAACTTAGTTGATAGATTGCTCGCGCCACATCGTAAGGCGCACGCTATGGAATCATTTAATGTCCATGAGGCATTGGAAAGAGTTCGTAGCCTAGTTTTAGCTGAGTTTCCGAAAGGATTGCGGATTATTCGTAACTACGACACCAGCCTTCCGGAAGTTCTGGGTGATCGCGAGCAACTCATTCAGGCCGTACTCAATATTGCTCATAACGCTGCTCAAGCACTTTCAGAAGAAATACAGCAAGGCATTGCCCAAATTGAATTGAAGACAAGGGTAGCTCGTTCGGTCACCATCTCCAAGCAACGCTACAAAATGGCCATGGACTTGCATGTGATTGATAACGGCCCAGGTATTCCAGAGGATATCTGTGAGCGCATTTTCTTTCCATTAGTTTCTGGCAGGGATGGTGGCAGCGGTCTTGGCCTCACTCTCGCACAAACTTTTGTACAGCAACACCAAGGCTTTATTGCCTGTGACAGTCGTCCTGGACGGACTGACTTCCATATTCAAATTCCTTATCGTAGGCAGGAGAAAGCATTATGAAACCCGTTTGGATCGTAGATGATGACCAATCTATTCGTTGGGTGCTAGAAAAGGCATTGACTCGCGAGAACATTCCTCACAAGAGCTTTTCTAATCCGAATGATGTGCTCGATGCCTTGGAGAAAGAAGTTCCTCAAGTATTAATTTCTGATATTCGGATGCCGCGTGGCAATGGTTTAGATCTTTTACAAAATGTAAAAGAAAGTCATCCAATGCTCCCAGTCATCATCATGACTGCATACTCAGATTTGGATTCAGCAGTCTCATCATTTCAGGGTGGCGCATTTGAATACTTTACTAAGCCATTTGATATCGATAAGGCTGTAGAGTTGATTCGTCGTGCAATGGAGCAAAGCGAGCGCAATCTTTCAGGCAATAAAGAGATGAATGGTTGGAGACAGGATTCCACTGAGATTATTGGTCAAGCGCCAGCCATGCAAGAAGTTTTTAGAGCGATAGGCCGTCTTGCTCAGTCCCATTCCACAGTCTTAATTACTGGTGAATCTGGTACTGGCAAAGAGTTGGTCGCGCAAGCGTTGCACAAGCATAGTCCTCGTGCTAAGGGTCCATTTATTGCCTTTAGCACGGCTGAAGTACCTAAGGATTTATTAGAGTCCGAACTGTTTGGTCATGAGCGTGGCGCCTTCCCCGGTGCTTTGACTTTGCGCCGTGGCCGCTTTGAACAGGCTGATGGTGGCACTTTATTTTTAGATGAGATTGGCGACATTCCGTTTGATCTTCAAACTCGCCTATTGCGCGCTTTAACCGATGGTCATTTCTATCGAGTTGGTGGGCAAGACCCCATTAAGGCCAATGTTCGAATCATTGCTTCAACCCACCAAAAGCTAGAAGCCCGAGTTGCTGCTGGTGCTTTCCGCGAAGATTTATTGCATCGCTTGAATGTGATTCGCTTGCGGATGCCAGCCTTACGTGAGCGCGCCGAAGATATTCCAGTGCTGGCGCGACATTTTATGTTGTCATGCGCTAAATCTCTGGGTGTCGAAGCTAAAAAGCTCTCTGATGAAGTATTAAAGGATATTAGCGTTATGCCATTTCCTGGCAATGTCCGCCAACTAGAAAATCTTTGCCATTGGCTAACAGTAATGACGCCGTCCAATGTCATTGGTGTCAGTGATTTGCCTGCTGATATTTTGGCTGAAGCGGGTGAGCAGCCCATCTTATTGCAGGGTGAATCTAATCCTTCGGCCCAAGTAGTGCTGCGGGGTGCTGCCATAGATTGGGAGAGTGGTTTGGGTCGCCTGGCTGCCAAAATGCTTCAGGATGGCGATGCGGAAGTGTATGACGTACTATGCTCAAAATTTGAAAAGGCAGTGTTGCAGGCAACTCTTGAAGTAACCCGCGGAAGACGGGTTGAGGCTGCGCAGCGTCTTGGAATTGGTCGCAATACGATTACTCGTAAATTGCAGGAGCTTGGTATTGATGGCTGAGTCAGTAAGAATAGCTGCGTGGAATGTTAATTCACTGAAGGTACGTTTACCTCATGTACTCAAGTGGCTGCAGGACCAAGAGAAGGCTAAGAAGCCGATTGATGCTCTTTGTCTTCAAGAACTCAAGCTCACTGATGATAAGTATCCGCACAAGGAATTCGAAGATGCGGGCTACCTCAGCATTGCTGCTGGTCAGAAGACCTATAACGGTGTGGCTATTATTGTTCGCAAAGCTGCATTGGCCCCGATTGCCAGCAATCATGAAACAACTTTTTTAAAGCCAATTAGAAATATCCCTGGCAGCACGGATGAACAGCAACGTATTTTGGCTGCTACAGTTTGTTTTAAAGGGATGCAACCCATTCGCCTGGTGTCAGCTTATTTCCCTAATGGACAATCGCCCGATAGTGATAAGTTTGTCTACAAATTAGCTTGGCTTAAAGCTTTAGAAAATTGGTTAAGCGATGAGTTGGGTCAGAATAGTCGCTTAGCACTTTTGGGCGATTTCAATATCGCACCTACGGATGATGATGTGCATGATCCCGCTAAGTGGATTGGTCAAAACCTCGTCTCTCCACCTGAGAGAGAGGCGTTTCAACAGCTTTTAAATCTAGGGCTTACCGATTCTTATCGGATGTTTGAACAGGCGCCTAAATCCTTTAGCTGGTGGGATTACCGTATGATGGGCTTCAGAAGAAATGCTGGAATGCGGATTGATCACATTCTATTAAGCGAGGCCCTTAAAGATAAATGCACAGAAAGCATTATCGATAAAGAGCCCCGTACTTGGGAGCAGCCTTCGGATCACGCCCCCGTCATTGCAAAGATTTCAGTCTAGAGATTTGACTTTATTGAGTTACTAGGCCGCCGTGACGAAGTAAGGCATCAATACTTGGTTCTCTGCCTCTAAATGCCTTGAATGACTCAGCTGCCGGACGACTGCCGCCTACCTCTAAGATCTCTTGGCGATAACGAGCCCCCGTTTTTTCATCCAGAACACTGCCAGTGAGTTTTGCTGCTTCTTCAAAGGCAGAGTACACATCCGCAGAAAGTACTTCAGCCCATTTATAGCTGTAATAGCCTGCTGCGTAACCTCCTGCAAAGATATGGCTAAAAGTATTGATCCATCGGGAGATGGCTGGTTGTGGAATAACATTGAATTCATCTGCAATGCTTTTAGATAGCTCCAGCACCGCCTGTCCTTTTGCATTTTCAACATCAAAATTAGCATGCAGACGCCAGTCAGTCAGAGACATCACCACTTGACGCAATGTCATATAGCCATTTTGGAAATTCTTGGCCGCTAGAATTTTTTCATAAAGCTCTCGGGGGAGAGGTTTTCCAGTCTCTGCATGTGCAGTCATTTTTTCTAAGACTTCCCACTCCCAGCAGAAGTTTTCCATGAACTGGCTAGGTAATTCGACCGCGTCCCATTCCACGCCATTGATGCCTGATACACCTAAAGCGCTTACCTGGGTTAAGAGGTGATGCAGGCCATGACCACTCTCATGGAATAGGGTGATGGCATCATCATGAGTAATGGTGGGTTGACGCAGTACGCCATCTACTTTTACTGGCGGTGCAAAATTACAAACCAAATACGCTACCGGTACTTGAATCTCACCATTAGGCAATTCTCTGCGACCACGCGCATCATCCATCCAGGCCCCACCGCGCTTACCAGGGCGAGCATATGGGTCTAAATAGAAGTAGGCTACAACCCTGTCTTCAGCATTCTTAACTGAGAAGGATTGGACATCCGCATGCCATGCTGGCAGATTGGCACTCTCAATTTTCACGCCAAACAAAGTCTGGATGACTTGGAAGAGTCCATCTAGCACTTTGGGTAGCGGGAAATATTGCTTGAGTTCATTCTCGGAGAAAGAGTAGCGCTCTTGTTTTAGTCTTTCAGAGGCAAAGGCAATATCCCATGGCTCTAATCCATTGCTAATATTCAATTCAGTTTTGGCGAAGTCAGAAAGCTCTTTCCAATCTTTCAGTGCAAATGGTTTCGCTTTTTGTGCAAAGGTAGTGAGGAAGGCATCTACCTCGCTGACACTGCTAGCCATTTTGGGAGCTAAGCTTAGAGCGGCATAGTTCTCAAACCCTAGCATGCGCGCCTCTTCATCACGTAACTTGAGTTGCTTCAGCATATTTGTAGTGTTATCCCAATCCAGCTTTCCTTGTGAGTACTGGGGAGCCAATTCCGAGGCTTGCGTGACGTAAGCTTCATACATTAAGCGACGTAGTGGGCGATTCTCAGAATACTGCATGACTGGGTAGTAAGAGGGGAAGTGGAGGGTAAAAGCCCAACCTTGCAAACCTTTTTGCTGTGCTGTATCTGCAGCTGCGGCAATGGCGTCTTCAGGCAATCCTGCCAACTCAGACTTGTCTGTAACGAGATGGACAAAGCTATCAGTCGCATCTAATACGTGGTCTGAAAATGCTTTTCCTAGCAAAACTTGCTCATCCTGAATTTGGGAAAAACGTGGCTTATCACCATCACTGAGTTCTGCTCCGCCAAGACGAAAATCCCTTAAAGAATTTTCAATCACTTTTTTCTGTGAAGCACTCAGATTGGCATAGCTAGTACTTTGACTAAGCTCTTTGAATCTTTGGTAAAGCGCTAAGTTTTGACCTAGGCTTGAGAAGAACGCAGTAACCTTGGGGATCATTTCACCATAAGCTGCTCTCAGTTCTGGCGTATCTACAACGCTATTGAGGTGTGAAATCACCCTCCAAGATCTGCTGAGAGATTCGGTGGCATCTTCGAGAGGCTCAACTAAGTCATTCCAGCTTGCTGGTGTCTTTGGGTCGACTGCTTGAGCCACTGCTTTTTCCGCCTGTGCCAGTAGAAAATCTATCGCGGGTTTAATGTCAGAAGACTTGACCTGAGAGTAGTCGCAAATACCTCGGCCGAATGAAATGAGTGGATTCTGTTGTAGGTCAGCAGAATGTAGAGGGGTAGATGCAGTCATCCCTCTAGCTTAATGGACTGCGGGCAATTTTGCTAAAAGTCCCAGTCAATTCCCTAGCGTTTTGCTGCCTTTTCTGCCGCCTCTAAGGTATTCATGAGGAGCATGGTGATCGTCATGGGGCCTACGCCACCAGGCACAGGTGTGATCCAGCCGGCAACATACTGGGCGGCATCAAAATCAACGTCACCACAAAGCTTGCCATCAGGCATGCGATTGATGCCAACATCAATCACAACGGCACCATTTTTGACTATATCGCCGGTAATCATTTTGGGTTTTCCGGTGGCAACTACCAAGATGTCGGCATCCTTAGTGTGGTGCGCCAAGTCACGAGTCTTGCTATTGCAAATGGTGACAGTTGCACCGGCTTGTAGCAAGAGCATCGCCATTGGTTTCCCAACGATATTTGAGGCGCCCACAATCACTGCGCGTGCACCACGGATAGGGTATTCAATACTCTCGAGGATCTTCATGCAGCCATAGGGCGTACAGGGCTTAAATTCGGGCTGGCCCACCATTAAGGCGCCAGCATTCGCTACATGAAAGCCATCCACATCTTTTTCTGGGGCAATTGCTTCTAGAACGCGTTCTGCTGCAATGTGTTCTGGAAGGGGAAGTTGAACCAAGATACCGTGAATAGATGGGTCAGCATTCAGGGTGGCAATTCGAGCCAGCAATTCCTCTTCACCTAACTCAGCTGAATATCGCTCGAGCACCGAATGGAATCCAACATCTTCGCAAGCCTTTACTTTATTGCGGACATAAACCTGGCTCGCTGGATTTTCTCCAACAACAATTACTGCTAGGCCTGGTCTAACGCCTTTGGCAGTGACGATTGCGCCACGGACAGCAATTTCAGTACGTAGTTTTTTAGATAAGGCAACGCCGTCGAGAAGCTGTGCAGGCATAGGAAATTAATTAGGTTGTGAATCTGAGAGTGCTAAGCGGAGTAAATCTGCAACGGTATTCACATTGAGCTTTTCCATAATGTTAGCGCGGTGTGCCTCAACGGTTTTGATGGAAATACTCAGATCATCTGCAATCTGTTTATTCAAGCGGCCGGCCACAATACGTTCGAGCACTTGGCGCTCACGACCAGTCAGCTTGCTTAAGAGACTCTGAGTAATTTTCCGTTGACTTGCTTGAGAATAATCAATACGCTCCTTTGCAAGCATGCGATCGACCAAGCTGCAGAGATCATTTTCTTTGAAAGGTTTTTCAATAAAATCAACTGCGCCACGTTTCATTGTTGAAACTGCCATCGAGACATCACCATGACCAGTGATAAATGCAACGGGCATTGGTAGATTTTCGCTAATTAAACGCTCTTGTAATTCAAGGCCTGACATGCCTGACATTCGAACATCTAAGATTGCGCAAGAGATCGTAGACTTATCAGTGCTTTGAAGAGATTGTAAGAATCGTTCAGCGCTTGCATGGCAGCGAACAACATACCCATTACTTTCTAGTAACCAGGTGAGGGAGTCGCGAACCGCCTCGTCGTCATCTACAACATAAACCACTTCAGCTTGATTGGGTTTGGTAGTAGCACTGATATTCATATTAGTTCTCACAGATAAATCTCAAAATACATAAATTAACTATTTGCCATTGAGTCCGTAGACTCTAGGGGTAATAGTATTGTAAAGGTGCAGCCCGACAGCTTTGTATGTTCTGTATCCATCTGATTTTTTGCCCAAAGTCGACCCTGATGGGACTCGATCACAGATCGGCAAATATTCAGACCCATGCCCATTCCATCGTTTTTAGTGCTAAAAAAGGGCTCAAACATCCGTTCAATAACGGATTCAGCGATTCCGGCGCCTGTATCGGTCACTTGGATGCGTAGCATTGCGGGAAAAGTACTGGTATCTAGGTCGGCCGAAATATTGACTGGAGGGGCAGACCAGCGTGATGTGAGGGGGTAGACCTCTCTCATACTATCCAGGGAATTCTTAAGAAGGTTCACTAGGACCTGCAAAATTAAAACCGGATCTACATCCACGGGTGGGAGATTTTCAGCAATTTGAGTGGTAATGTTCATGCGGTGTCGATGTGCTTCGATCTCAACTAAGCCAACCGCATCATTAATAATTTCACTGATGTCGCAAGATTTTCGTTGCGGTTCGCTACGCTTCACAAAGCCTTTAATCCGCTGAATGATAGTTCCGGCTCTATGCGCTTGATTCGAAGCTTTTTCTAGTGCGGGAAGAATATCTTTTTGCAGAGCGGGCTCGAGTTGTCCTTGCAAGCGTTTGGCTACACCCATACAGTAGTTAGGGATTGCAGCAAGCGGTTGATTTAACTCATGTGCTAGTGAAGATGCCATTTCACCCATAGTAGTTAAGCGGCTAGAAAATTGCATACGCTCTTCTTGTTGGCGCGCTAAATCCTCTGCTTCAATACGAATCGTGATATCTGTAGCAATCAATAGTTGTGCTAACTGCCCATCAACCCAGGGCACAAAACGTCTGCGGACTTCATACCATTTTGAGGTTCCTGTTGTTGCATCGAGCAATTGAATTTCTTCTGACTCTGTTTCTTGATGCAAGGAAGTGGCCGCACTGGCTTCAATAGGGGCATGGGATACGTTTTGCTTAATATCGCCACCGGCTAAATCACAATGACCTTTAGCAGAGCTACCAAAACGTTCGCGATAGAAGCGATTTGCAAATAATAATTCACCTGTTTCATTGGAGACCACTGAAACAGATGCATCTAAACCTTCTAAAACAGTAATGAATCGCTCCTGTGAAGCAGCTAATTCCTCACGAATTTTCTTTGGCTCAGAAATATCAATTAATGAAGTGATCCAACCAGTTTGTTTGCCCTTTTCATCAATCAGTGGAGCAATGAATGTTCGGGTCTGGATCACTGAGCCATTACGATGGAAGATTGAGCCCTCAATCCCAATCTTCTTATCTTGATTGAGGGTCATCTTGAGAGTCTGATTCATTTTTTTGGTGAGCTCCTCCTTTTGATCCTCGGGCCAAAACGCAAAAAAAAGGGGGGCTAAGTCCTATCAGCTCTTCCGCGGACCAGCCAGTCATCTCGCAAAAAGCAGGGTTGACATAGGTGATCGCCCGATTCATATCATGTGCGCGAATTCCAACTGGCGTGGAGTTTTCCATCGCCCTAAGAAAATTAGTCTCAGCCCGAAGATTTGCTTCTACTTCTTGCCGAACTTGCATCTGCCTTAAAACAGACCATAAACTCCAGATCACGAATGCACTTAAACCCAGAACAACGCCAATCAACATCCTGAACGTTAAATTGGTTTCTGGAGGGTAGGTATCGATTCTGAGGCTGAGATTTGGGCTTAGGACGCCAATATCTAAGCTGGTTTGATTGCTAAACGCTCGTTTCGGCGTATTTTTATCAGATGAGATTGCTAAGACCTGGTCATCATCTGTAATGAGGGTGAATCGATATTGAGCTTTGAGTTCCCCGGGGATCATTTCTAGTATCCCCTGGGTTGTATACAGGGTGGCAACCATGTCTTTAATTTCGTTACCAGAAAGTAGAGGCACTGTTTGCCAAAACACATTGCGAATTTCTTTGGAGATGACTTCGTTGCTTGGAACTTCAAGTGAGATGAAGTTGCTAAACGCCGGCCTATTAGTGGCGGCGCTAAGCTCAAGCGTTCTCTGTAGCATCTTATTTATGACGTTCGCATTGTTTACTTTATTAAACCAATCGGTTTTTAAATTGTGTGGTGGCACCTTCCACTCACTATGGTATGTTTCATTAATCCAGACAATTTTCGTAATCTCATGATTGTTTTGCAGAAGATTTTCTGCCTGAAGAAGTACGTTATCTTTTAACTTTATGGAATCTCCAGCGCTGACATAATCCCGCCCAATGGATTGCAATACATCGGTATTGTTTGCAAAACGCAATTGAATTCGTTGCTTTGCAAAAGAGAGCTCACTAAATAGCGCCGCTTCTTGTTGACTTTTTTCCTGGAGCTGAAGTGTGCCCATGATGACGCCCATCACCACGGTAAACAGCACAATCGCAATTAAAGGCGTGTAGACAAGCTTAAATCCCCGTATTCGACGGATCCATCTCACAGGCTTGAGTTGCCATATTGAAAATGCGATTTTTTCATGTAATGAGGCTATTTTGCCTTACTAGCACCCCTTTCTAATGCATTAGGGCGGTTCTGCTTTTTTGGATTGCGTTGCAACAAAATACCACATAGTGAAAAATATTATCATTATGTGGAAAATTGCTTGTTTACACCCATAGACCTTCCTAGAATATTGCCTATAGAGTGAATAAATCAGACCGATGTGACTAATGGAGGCAGTTTATGGCAGCAGTTCCAGATCAAATTTTGGGTAGCGCAGGAAAGCAAGATGCGGATCCAGGTGAAACTCAAGAGTGGTTGCAGGCCTTAGATGGCGTCATTCGTAATGAAGGCCCAGAACGTGCGGCCTATCTCATTGATCAGCAAATTTCTCATGCTCGAGTCAATGGAGTGAATCAAGCATTCCATACTGAAACTCCCTACATCAATACGATTCCAGTAGAGCAGCAAGCGCGCTTACCTGGCGATCAAAATGTGGAGCATCGGATTCGTTCATACACTCGCTGGAATGCGATGGCCATGGTTCTTCGTGCAAACAAAGACACCAACGTTGGCGGCCATATTTCATCCTTCCAGTCGGCCGCTACTTTATATGACGTTGGCTTTAATCATTTTTGGCATGCGCCATCTCCAGAGCATGGTGGCGATCTGATTTTTGTTCAAGGCCATTCAGCTCCAGGTGTTTATGCGCGCGCTTATATGCTGGGCCGATTATCTGATGAGCAATTAAATAACTTCCGTCAAGAAGTGGGCGGTAAGGGTATCTCTAGTTATCCGCATCCTTGGTTGATGCCTAATTTCTGGCAGTTCCCAACTGTATCCATGGGTCTTGGTCCCATCATGGCTATTTATCAGGCGCGATTTATGCGCTACATGCAGGATCGTGGATTTATTAAAGCAGAAGGGCGCAAAGTTTGGGCCTTCCTCGGTGACGGTGAAACTGATGAGCCAGAATCACTCGGTGCAATCGGCATGGCCGGCCGGGAAAAATTAGATAACCTGATTTTTGTTGTGAATTGCAACTTGCAACGTCTTGATGGTCCTGTGCGTGGTAACGGCAAGATTATTCAAGAGCTTGAAGGCGAATTCCGTGGCGCTGGTTGGAATGTGATTAAAGTTGTTTGGGGTGGCCATTGGGATGCTTTATTCGCGCGCGATAAAAAAGGCATCTTGATGCAACGTCTTGGTGAAATCGTGGATGGTGAGTACCAAACCATGAAGGCCAAGAATGGTGCCTATGTTCGTGAGATCGTATTCAATACTCCTGAATTAAAGTCTCTGGTTAGTGATTGGAGTGATGACGAAATTTGGCAACTCAATCGTGGCGGTCATGATCCCCATAAAGTATTTGCAGCGTTTCATTCAGCTGTAAATCATAAAGATCAACCAACAGTTATCTTGGCCCACACCATTAAAGGTTACGGTATGGGTGGATCAGGTGAAGCGATGAATATTGCTCACCAAGCCAAGAAGATGAATGCGGATGATGTACGTCGCTTCCGTGATCGTTTTGAGATTCCTATAAAAGATGAGCAATTGGATGAAATGCCTTTGGTGAAGTTCGCTGATGGCAGCCCTGAGCTTGAATATATGAAGGCACGCCGAAAAGAGTTGGGCGGTTACTTGCCGCAGCGTCGCATGAAGGCTGAGAGTTTGGCAGTCCCTGCGCTTGAGGTATTTGCACCCTTGCTTGAAGCTACCACTGAAGGCCGTGAGATATCTACCACTATGACTTTTGTGCGTATTCTCAATACGATTGTGCGTGACAAGGTTATAGGTAAGAGGGTGGTTCCGATTGTTCCTGACGAGTCACGTACCTTTGGTATGGAAGGCATGTTCCGCCAGCTCGGTATTTGGAATCAGTTAGGCCAGCTCTACACTCCAGAAGATCATGATCAACTGATGTTCTATAAAGAAGACAAGACTGGTCAGATTTTGCAAGAGGGTATTAATGAAGCGGGCGGTATGTGCGACTGGATCGCCGCTGCAACTTCATACTCAACCCATAGCGTCCCGATGTTGCCTTTCTACATCTTCTATTCCATGTTTGGATTCCAACGTATTGGTGATCTTTGCTGGGCTGCAGGTGATATGCGTAGCCGCGGTTTCTTATTGGGCGGTACTGCCGGTAGAACCACTCTGAACGGTGAAGGCCTTCAGCATGAGGATGGCCACAGCCAAGTATGGAGTGCGGCTATTCCAAACTGCATTAGCTATGACCCTTCATTTGCATTTGAAGTTGCCGTGGTGATTCAAGACGGCATGCGTCGCATGTTAGCTGAACAAGAAGATGTTTACTACTACATCACTTTGATGAATGAGAACTACGCTCATCCATCTATGCCAAAGGGTGCGGAGCAAGACATCATTAAAGGCATGTACAAGCTCAATTCCGTTGGTGATGCCAATGCTAAATTGCGCGTTCAGCTTTTGGGTTCAGGCACGATTTTCCGTGAAGTGATTGAAGCCGCTGAGATCTTGCACAAAGATTGGGGTGTCGCATCTGATCTGTGGGGTTGCCCAAGCTTTACCGAGTTAGGTCGTGATTGGAATGCAGTACATCGCAACAATCTATTAAACCCAACTGTGGCACCTTCTTTGTCTCACGTAGAGAAATACCTAAAGGATACGGTTGGCCCAATTATTGCAGCTACTGACTATGTGCGTTTATTTGCGGAACAAATTCGCCCAGCAATTCAGCATATGGGTCGTCGCTTCGAAGTTTTGGGTACTGATGGCTTTGGTCGTTCAGACACACGAGAAAAGTTGCGCGACTTCTTTGAAGTAGATCGTCGCTGGGTTGTATTAACCGCGTTACGTTCTTTAGTGGATGCTGGTCAGCTTGATCGTCAAAAGCTAGCAGAAGCAATTAAGAAGTATGAAATCGATACCACCAAACCAAACCCAATGATGGTTTGATTAGAGACAGATACTATGAGCCAACTAATTGATATTAAAGTCCCGGATATTGGGGATTACAAAGATGTGCCTGTCATCGAGGTATTGGTGAAAGCCGGTGATCGTGTTGAGAAAGAGCAGTCTATTGTTGTCTTAGAATCCGATAAGGCAACCATGGATGTTCCATCATCACATTCTGGTGTGGTGAAAGAGGTCAAGGTTAAAGTGGGTGACTCTATTTCAGAAGGTGCCATTGTTCTGGTGCTTGAAGAAAGTGGTGCCACAGCTCCTGCACCGACTCAAGCTACTGCAGCCCCAGTGGCAGCAAAACTTGAACCTATTGCTGCCTCGACTCCAAAAGTAGAGCCACCGATTGTGCGTGCACCTGCACCACCACCTGTTATCAATACCCCAGTTGAAGTTGATCCCACTGCAAGTCACGCTAGCCCTTCCGTGCGTAAGTTTGCTCGTGAACTTGGTGTCACTGTTCATCAAGTAAAAGGATCTGGTCCAAAAGGCAGGATTACTCAGGAAGATGTCCAGGCATTTGTTAAGGCCGCCATGAGTGGCAGAGCTACAAGTTCATCAAATGCATCTGGTGGCAGCTTAGGTGGCCTGAATTTAATTCCTTGGCCTAAAGTTGATTTTTCTAAGTTTGGTGAGACAGAGCGTCAGCCATTAAATCGTATTAAGAGATTGACTGCTGCGAACTTGGGTCGTAATTGGGTCATGATTCCTGCTGTGACTTATCACGAGGATGCGGATATCACTGATTTAGAGGCATTCAGAGTTCTCACAAATAAAGAGAATGAAAAGCAAGGTCTCAAAATCACGATGTTGGCTTTCTTAATGAAGGCTGCTGTTGCTGCACTCAAGAAGTTCCCTGAATTCAATAGCTCTATTGATGGCGATGACTTGGTGTTGAAGAAATACTTCAACATTGCCTTTGCTGCAGATACTCCAAATGGCTTGGTAGTCCCAGTGATTCGTGATGCAGATAAAAAAGGTATCTTTGAGCTCACTCGCGAAACTTCAGAGTTAGCTGCTCTAGCCCGAGACGGAAAACTCAAGCCAGAGCAAATGCAGGGCGCTAGTTTTACGATCTCTTCTTTAGGTGGAATTGGTGGTACGTATTTCTCACCGATCGTGAACGCACCTGAGGTGGCAATTTTGGGGGTAAGTAAAGCTGCTATGAAACCAGTGTGGGATGGTAAGCAATTTGTATCGCGCTTAATTTGCCCATTGTCCTTAAGCGCAGATCATCGCGTGATTGATGGCGCTTTGGCAACTCGTTTCAATGTCTATATCGCTCAGTTAATGTCCGACTTCCGTCGTGCAGCGCTATAAGGAGAAGATATGGCTAAGCAAATTATTCTCGTGCCAGATATTGGCGATTACTCAGACGTACCAGTAATTGAAGTGCTCATCAAAGTGGGCGATGTCATTGAAAAAGAACAGCCATTACTTGTGCTGGAGTCTGACAAGGCTACTATGGAAGTCCCGGCTGATGCTGCTGGCACCATTCTGAGTATTGCTGTCAAGGCTGGCGATAAGGTTAGCAAGGGTAGTGCGATTGCTGAGATTGAAGTGGGGGCAGCATCTGCGCCTCAGGCTTCTTCACCCTCAGCTAGTCCAACTCCGGCACCAGCCCCAGTAGCAGCGCCAGTGACTGCTGCTCCTATCGCCGGCCAATATAGCGGCAAGGTCGACCACGAGTGTGAAGTGCTCGTATTAGGTGCGGGCCCTGGCGGCTATAGCGCTGCATTCCGAAGCGCTGATTTGGATATGAGTACTATTTTGGTGGAGCGCTATGCGACTTTAGGCGGCGTTTGCTTGAACGTAGGCTGTATTCCATCAAAAGCCTTGCTCCATACGACTGCAGTGATGGATGAAGTCAAGACGATGTCTAAGCATGGTATTAGCTATGGCGCCCCAAAAATCGAAGTAGATCAACTCCGTGGCTACAAAGATTCTGTGATTGCCAAGTTAACTGGCGGATTGGCTGGCATGGCTAAAGCGCGCAAAGTGACTGTGGTGCGCGGATTAGGACGCTTCTTAGATGCGAATCACGTTGAAGTAGAGTTAACGAAAGGTGGTGGCCAGGATCTGGCCGGCCAAAAAGAAGTAGTGCGCTTTCAGAAGGCAATCATTGCAGCCGGAAGTCAGCCGGTAAAACTCCCGTTTTTGCCAGACGATCCGCGCATTGTCGATAGTACTGGGGCCTTATTACTCAAGAGCATTCCAAAGCGCATGCTAGTCATCGGCGGCGGCATTATTGGTTTAGAAATGGCTACGGTCTACAGTACCCTAGGCTCCCGTATTGATATTGCTGAAATGATGGATGGTCTGATGGCCGGAGCTGATCGTGATTTAGAAAAGGTTTGGGAGAAATTTAACGCCGGCCGTTTTGAAAAGATCATGCTCAAGACTCGTGCATCTAAAGCTGAAGTTAAGGCCGATGGTATTCAGGTAAGCTTTGAAGGTGAGAGTGCTCCCGCTGAGCCCCAGACCTACGACTTAGTGCTGGTTGCAGTGGGCCGCACACCTAACGGTAAAAAGATTGATGCATCGGCTGCAGGCGTCATCGTTGATGAGCGTGGCTTTATTCTGGTCGACAATCAAATGCGCACGAATGTGAATAATATTTTTGCTATTGGTGACATTGTTGGCCAACCCATGCTTGCGCATAAAGCTGTGCATGAAGGTCATGTTGCTGCCGAAGTAGCGGCTGGTGAAAAGTCTTATTTCGATGCTAAGCAAATTCCATCGGTTGCCTATACCGATCCAGAAGTGGCTTGGGCCGGCTTGACTGAAGAGCAATGTAAAGCTCAAGGAATCGCTTATGAGAAGGGCTTATTCCCATGGGCTGCCAGTGGCAGGGCGATTGCGAATGGATGTGATGAAGGTTTTACAAAGCTAATCTTTGATGCTACGAGCAAACGCATCATTGGCGGAGGAATTGTTGGCACTCATGCTGGAGATTTAATTGGTGAAGTGTGCCTTGCGATTGAGATGGGCGCTGATGCTGTTGATATTGGCAAAACCATTCATCCTCACCCAACCTTAGGTGAGTCGGTTGGCCTAGCTGCAGAGGCTGCTCATGGTCACTGTACTGATTTGCCGCCAGTGAAAAAGAAGGTGCACTAAAACGCTTTCTTTGATTTATTGCTGGTTAAGAAAAAAGCCCCGTGATTGAGGCTTTTTTTCATGCTTTGGCAAGAGGGAAATACAAAGACAGGGCAGAATCACTTTTTCTTGCTAGCCCTTTTGATTGTCTTCTCAACAGAGCTGTTAGCGTTGTTCAGATTGGTTTGCGCAATTTCAACTGCATGTTTGACTGCTTTTTGACTGGTTTCAAACACATTAGTAGCTGAAGCAATAGCTTGTTTCATAGCGACAACAGCAGCTTCGGATCCCGCTGGTGAATTCTTAGTCCAGTCTTCAACCAATGCGTTAATTTTTATTTGCCCTGCCTGAAACTCTTTCTCGGCAGACTTCGTAAAGTTTGCTTGAGTTTCATGTGCTAATTCATATAAATGGCGGCTATAGGCCATGATCTTTTCAGCCATTGGTTGGACTGCCTCAGCTTGATGAGCAAGGAGTTGTTGAATGTCTTTCACTTCTAATGCTCTTTTCGCGCTACTCATGCTGTCGCCTAGGCTTTGTCTGGCAATATGCATATTGAGCTCAACTAATTTTTCGATGCTTTGAAGTGTTTGACTAGTCAGTCCACTCAAAGTCTCTAAATTGGCTTTTTGTGCTGCTGCAATTTGTTCTGGCGTTAAGTTCATTTCGATCCCTTTCCTGTGGGCTTGATCCATCTGTTCACTATGAGCTTTATCTCGGTATTGTCAATTCATTTAGTTCTTATTTTATAGTAATAATGATGCGGTGCAATATTCAAAAGGGGGCTGGCCGCCTTATAAACGTAATGATTTCTAAATAAGCCTAAAATCATTAATCGAATAAAAATTCCTATATTTTCAATAAGTTAAACATGAGTTTGAAGTTAGATGGCCTAATAGCACCGCTATTTGTAGTGATCTGGAGTACGGGGTTTGTGATTGCACGTCTAGCGATGCCTTATGTAGAGCCTGCCACATTCCTGTTTTGGCGTTTCATAGGCGTCTTAATGGCTATGGCATGCCTTAGTTTGGTCTGGAGAATTAGTTGGCCAAGCTGGCCTCAAATAAAGCACATTGCCGTAGCCGGGGTATTACTACAGTTTGGCTACCTCTTGGGTGTTTGGTTTGCAGTACGCTTGGGAATGGCTGCAGGTTTGGTTGCGATTATTGTTGGCCTCCAGCCGATCATCACTGCATGGTTTGCAGCTTGGATTTCTGAAAAGGTCACTGGACGTCAGTGGGTTGGATTGTGTTTTGGTTTTGCTGGGGTGGCTCTCGTAGTGCTTGAAAAAATTGGCTTTACTCAAATCCCGTTATTGAGCTACGTTCTTGCCTTTGCTGCATTACTTTCCATAACATTCGGCACCCTCTATCAGAAGAAGTTCTGCCCAGTTTTTGATCTACGCGCTGGGTCATTCATTCAATTTGGTGTATCCGCAGTTCTTTGCCTTATCTGCATGTATTACTTTGAGTCTGGAGTCATGGTGTGGAATGCTTCGGTTATCGGTGCTTTGCTATGGGCAATCTTTCCTTTATCAATCGGATCAATCAGCCTTCTATTCATGATGATTCGTAAAGGGGCGGCAACCAAGGTAACGAGCTTGCTGTACTTAACGCCACCAACTACTGCAGTGATGGCCTGGTTTTTATTTGACGAGCCTTTCACGCTAATGATGGCGGGGGGTCTTATATTGACTATGACTGGTGTCATATTGGTGAATCGAGGACAAGCAAAGGCTGTTGCCACAATTGCGGAATAAAGGTGCTCCAGAAGAGTATTTTCTATTCGATACAGATAATAATTACTGCAGAGAACTAAAAGTTATTTATCATTCGGTATGTTAAAAGTTTTGGAAGGTTATTTGGGATGCATTTGAATCGATTTTGGCGCATCGCTTTAGTTGGACTAATGTCATTGGGCCTAGCGACTTCTTTTCAGGTTAATGCGGCTAATAATGACTCCAAGTCCGCTAAAACATCCAAAGCATCGTCTAAGCCAAGCACTAAATCAACTGCCAAAGTAGTTGTAAAGAAGTCTGCAAAATCCACTAAAAAGCCTAAATCAGTTCGAACCACAGTAACGCGTTCAAGTCAGTCCGTGGTAACAGCAAGACCATCATTTGCAACCGCCCTAGGGCTGCGCGGTCAACATGATGATCTTAATCTCAAATCCAGCGTTGCCATGGTCGTTAATCAAGATACCAAAGAGGTCTATTTTGAAAAGAACTCCTCAGTGAGTTTGCCGATTGCATCCATTACTAAACTGATGACAGCAATGGTAGTACTCGACTCGAAATTACCAATGGATGAAACGCTGGTCATTAACTCAGATGACGTGAACATTTATAGAAGCCCCCGTCTTTCTGGCGGTACGGTTTTAACGAGAGAAGAGGCTTTATTGCTGGCTTTGATGTCGTCTGAAAATCGAGCAGCATATACCCTTGGTCGAAATTATCCGGGTGGGATTTCAGCCTTTATCGATGCCATGAATAGTAAGGCTAAAGAGATTGGTATGACGCATTCCCATTTTGTCGATCCTACCGGTCTCAAGAGTGAAAATGTAGCTTCAGCCGAAGACCTCGCCCGTATGCTGAGCGCTGCTTACCAATATAAAGAGATTCGCGAGTTTTCCACCTGGCCGGATTTAACTATGGTGATTGGAAAGCGACCCCAGAAATTCGTAAACACTAATCGTTTGGTGCGCGCTGGCGATATGAATATTGGTCTGCAAAAAACGGGCTTTATTAATGCGGCAGGCAGGTGTTTAGTGATGCAGGTCAGGGTGAATAACACACCCTTGCTACTGGTTTTCTTGGACTCGGTTAGTACGCAATCGCGTTTTGCTGATGCGGTAAGGGTTCGGGATTGGTATGAGCACATGCCCTCAGGAGAGCCTCAAGCTATTCGTCGCTTAATGTAGTTGAAGTTACAAGCGCTATTGATTTTTAATAATTATTTTCGTTAACTTTGGGTTTGTAGCCCATTCCTTTGGAAATCTGCAAGGCTGTGTCCTGCAGGAGTTTTAACCAGTCAGACTGAATGCGATCAGTAGGGGAGCTTAACGAGAGCCCTGCGACCAATTTACCGCTGTCATCATAAATCTCAGCTGCAACGCAACTTACGCCTAATTCTAATTCTTCATTGTCGCTTGCATGGCCCAATTTGCGCACTTGATTTAGCTCTACATCGAGTTTGCTTAACTCCGTAATGCTATTTCTAGTATGTCCTGCTAAACCAGTGCGCGTGACATAAGCACGTACTTGACTGGGATCATCACTCGCCAAGAATAATTTACCTACCGAGGTGAGGTGGAGTGGTGCGCGTCCACCAATCGCTCGGACTACTTGCATGCCAGAACGTTCGCTATAGGCTCGGTCAATATAGACAATCTCATCACCTTGTCTAACGGAAAGATTGATGGTTTCACCGGTGAGTTTATGCAGAGCACGCATTGGCGCTTGTGCAGCTTCACGCACAGATAAGCGCGCCTTAACAAGGTTGCCAAGCTCCAGCAACTTGAGACCCAGTCTATAGGTTCCGCCATCACCTCGCTCAACCAAACGGCAGGCTACAAGGTCGTTGAGGATGCGGTGCGCTGTGGAGGGGTGTAGATCGGTTTCTTCAGCAAGACTTTTGAGGCTAGTCGATTCTTCATGATTAGCCAGGGCATCCAGTAGGTTCATCATGCGCTCAACCACCTGAATCGCTGTTTTACCAGCCTCACCAGGTGCTTTTGACACTTTTTCGGGTTTGCTCGTGCTCATATTGTCAATTGTAGCGATTTTTAGTGAAATTGCACAATATGAAATGCAGATTATCTGTGTAGACCCATGAAGGCCTGTCTAATTACCTTTTTAGAGCAGCAGCACACTCGGTAATCAGTTGAGGGCCTCGGTAGATTAGCCCGCTATAGATTTGTACTAGGCTTGCGCCTGCCTCAATTTTTTCTAAAGCATCCTTGCCTGAAAGAATGCCACCAACACCAATAATTGGAATAGCATCGCCCAGATATTGTTTGAGATTTTGAACTATTTCAGTGGAGGCAATTCGAACTGGTGCACCTGAGAGGCCACCAAGCTCTTCTCCAAACTCGAGTCCTTTCACTGCATCGCGGGCAATCGTTGTATTAGTTGCGATGACAGCATCAATCTTAAATTCCAATAGGAGATCGGCAATGAGTTTGATATCACTTTGATCTAAGTCTGGTGCAATCTTCAAAAAGAGAGGCTTGCGTACGCCATACTGATCACATAGGGCTTCGCGTGCTAAATGCAGCGAGCTCAGGAGGGCACGCAGCATATCTTCACCCTGAAGTGCGCGTAAGTTCTGGGTGTTGGGAGAAGAGATATTGACGGTAATGTATGAAGCAACTTCATAAACTGCTTGCATAGCAGTGATGTAGTCACTCGCAGCATTTTCAATTGGGGTGCTTGCATTCTTGCCAATATTTAATCCAACAATGCCACCATTCTGCCAATAGCTAGAATTCCGTACGCGCTTGACGCAGGCATCGACACTATCATTATTAAAGCCCATGCGATTAATGATGGCTTGCGCTTCAGGCAGTCGAAACATGCGGGGTTTTGGATTGCCGGGCTGTGGTTTGGGTGTGACAGTTCCAATTTCTAAAAATCCAAAGCCTAAGGCAGCTAGCGCATCAATATACTTGCCATCTTTATCAAGGCCGGCAGCAAGCCCCACGGGATTAGGAAAAGTGATGCCGCAAAATTCGCGTGGATCTGAATCGGGTTGATTCACTAAGCAGCGTAACAGCCCCCAGCGCTGAGCGCGATCCAGATTGCTCAGGGTGAGGTTGTGCACTTGCTCTGGATCTAAAGAAAAAAGCCAGGGGCGCAAAAGGGGGTAGCTATCAATCATGGGTAGATATTATGGCCCAATGATTGGCTGCCAGTGATCATTGATTAGACCCTCAATAGGTTGAAATTTAGCCTTATAGGACATTTTTTCGCTATTCTGAATGTAGTAGCCCAGATAAAGGTAGGGAAGATTCAGCTCTAAAGCCTGTTGAACTTGCCATAGGATGCTGTAACTTCCATAGCTTGCTGAGACATTGCTGGTGTCATAGAAGGTGTAAACAGAAGAGATGCCTTGATCCAAGATATCGATCATGCTGACCATGCGCAGGCGGCCTGGTTCGCTATCACCTGGACCATCCCGAAATTCAACGATTCTGGAATTCACTCGACTTTGCAGTAGAAATTGCATGTACTGGTCTTGGCTCTCGTCCTTACTTTGATCCATATCGCTGCCAGCATGACGATCATTTTGGTAGTTTTGATACAGCTGGAGATGCTCTTCTTGGTAGCCCAAATTGAGAATGCGAATCTCTAGTCCAGAATGCTTTTTTAATGCGCGCTTCTGACTGCGATTAGGCTTGAAGTCTTTAACTGGAATACGGGTTGCAGTGCAGGCGTTGCATTTATCACAATAGGGGCGATAGGTATATAAACCACTTCGACGAAATCCCGCATTGACTAGCTCGCTATATAAATCAGCATGTATTAAGTGCGAGGGGGTTGCTACCTGTGAGCGCGCAGTTTTGCCCGGCAGGTAGCTGCAAGGGTAGGGTGCTGTTGCATAAAACTGTAGCTCAGTTAAAGGCAGCTCTTTTAGTTGTGTCATAGCCAGTGACGCAGAATTTCTTTATTAAATTTCCAGGGAACCTCTATATTAGTTTGCTTTAAGGTAACTTGCAGATGGGCTAAAAAATGATCACGTGAAATTGGTGCCGCGCCTAGCGAGTCAAGATGGGCGGTCTCCTGTTGACAGTCAATCATTTCCACCTGATGTTGTACGCACCAAGCTGCCAGAGCTGCTAAGGCAATTTTTGAAGCATCGGCTTGGTAGCTAAACATAGATTCCTCAAATACCATTCCACCAAAAGCGACGCAATAGAGTCCTCCTATCAGGTGACCATTCTCCATTACAGCAATACTGTGGGCATGGCCTTGTTCATGAAGGTCAGTGTAGGCATCCATGATTTCATAGGTAATCCAGGTTCCATCCTGATCTTTTCTGCTGGCAGTTGCACAGGAGCGAACGACTACTCCAAAATCATGATCAACCCAAATATCTTTTCTAGAATCCGCTAAAAAATGACGTAAGGTTTTTTTAATGAGTCATGGCATTTAAATTGGGCAGGCTTTAGTACCATTCGGGGATTAGGAGACCACCAGAGCACTGGTTAGTTGTCCGAGTACCACGGAAAGATTCCCATCTGATATGCGCGTTCCAGTTGCCCTGGATAAATACGTTCACTCACTGCAATTAAGCCTGGTACTGTTGGATCTGGGTCTGGGCAATTTAGCGGATTTGGAAATTCATCCTGAGATCCTAGCCAATTGATGTTGCTCATAAACTTGTGGCGTCTAAATTTTTTCTGTTGGCAGAATATCCCTGCTGCGCACACTAAACTCATTACTTGAATCAAATAGCCCTGCAGCACGATCAGCAAAGAACCATTCTAAGGTTTGCTTGACTGTCGGAAATGCGATCTCACTCCAGGGGATATCCTTTTCATCAAATAGCGCAACCTCCAAACTTTCTTCTCCAGCTTGAAAATCTGGTGAGCTCATTGTGGCGAGGTAAAAAAGATGCACTTGTTCCGCATGTGGCACATTGAGCAGCGAGTAGAGTGGGCCAATTTGAACAATGGCACCAGCTTCTTCTTGTGTTTCTCTAGCCGCTCCGGTCGTGGTGCTTTCACCTAACTCCATAAAGCCAGCTGGCAGAGTCCAAAAGCCATGTCTAGGTTCTATTGCGCGACGGCACAATAGAACTTGATCACGATAGACTGGAATGGAACCAACTACATTGCGGGGGTTGAAATAATGAATGACACCGCAAGAGTCGCAAACATGATGCTCCTGCGAATCATCTGCAGGAATCTTGATACTAATAGGTGATGCACAGTGAGAGCAAAACCTCATGCAGGCTTTCTAAAAATGGGCAGAGATGTGGCCGCGTAAGGCGTTACTAAGCATAATCTCTTTTGCATTTAGAACATCCTCAATAGTCAGGTTAGCCTCATGGGCATTCCACTCTGGATTATTCAAGATGATTGACCTCATTACTCCTGGAAGAAGACCAGCGGAGACTGGTGGTGTGAGCCGGCGATTTTCGGACTTAATAAAAACACTACTTCTCCCGCCTTCTGTCACGAAGCCATTTTCATTAATAAATAGTGCATCAAAGCCACCGCGTTCCTCTGCTAATTTCCAAGCTTGGTCATAGACATCTCGACTATTCACCTTATGCTTCAATAAGATATTGCCCGAGTGAAGGGTAGCTTTTCTTGGATCGGGAAGAATATCGCTCGCCCAAAAGATCTTTACTGGACCTTACAGTGGTTCAATTGGATATGTTTGACAGCTTGGTTTGCCGGCGAAGTTCAAATCCAATCGCAATCGATAGTGAGTTGCATTAGTACAGTTTGCGCATGCATCTTCAATAGATATAACGATCTTGTTTAGGTCGCAGGGTATACCTAGTGCCAGTGCAGAGTCAGTCAAGCGTTCCAAGTGGAGCTGCAAATATTGAGCCTTGCCTTGATGAACTAAGATAGTTTCAAATAATCCTATTTCGCTTGGCATCTCGCTCAAGAAGGCTGCTTTAATTTGGCACTCCTCCCATTCTTGATTTGCCTCAGAATCAATCGTGATACCGGCGCCAATGCCCAAGGTAAAAGGTGAGGCTAGGGTCTTTGGGTCCCGATCAATTTCAAGGGTGCGAATCGGCACGCTAAATGCAAAGTCACCGCTGGGGTCAATCCAACCAAGTGCCCCACAATAGTAGCCGCGATCTTGTCCTTCTAATTCTTGGATAATCTCTAGGCTGCGCTTCTTGGGTGCGCCAGTAACGGAGCCACAAGGGAAGACTGCATGAATGACATCCCGTAATGCAATCCCAGGTTTCACCTCTGCCTTAACTGTTGAGGTCATTTGTAGTACGTCACCGTATCTAGCAACCTCAAAAAGTTGAGGAACGCTTACCGTTCCGGGTAAGGCTAGGCGACTCTCAGATTGTTGCGGAGTAAGTCGACGATCATGACATTCTCAGCTTGATTTTTGGCATCTGCCGATAAGTGCTCTGCTGAATCATTCAGCGCACTCGCAGTGCCTTTCATCGGCATAGCCTTTAGAGTGCCGCCTTGCTTCTGAATAAATAATTCAGGGGACTGGGAAAGAATATAGCTCGAGTCACTCTCAATAAATGCGCCAAATCTTCCTGGCTGTCGATTTCTTAATCGTGCATACAGTGCCAGCGGGTCACCATAGGTCTCTCCCGTAATTCGAAAGGTGTGATTAATTTGATACGCATCACCATTACGAATGTACTCTTGAATAGTCTCAATATCGGACTTAAATTTCTCTTCATTAATAGAAAAATGAAGATTGCTAACGCCTGCAACTTGAGAGTCGGAATCAAGTGCCTCAACTCTACCTCTAATGAATGCATCAACATCTCGCTTACTTAAGCTCTCATAGGATTTAAACGACCATGCCTGAACGAGTGGATGCTGATGCTTAACGCCATCAAGGCGCCGATCAATGTTATGAATGTATAGACCTAATTCATAGGCAAATGCAGCGACAACATATTCACCGCGAGTCAATGCTTCATTAATGCTCCGCAGACACTCATCTACCGCAGTGATTGTTTGTGAGGAGCTGGACTGAGCATACACAGTCCAGCACTGCAGTGCCTGTTGATAGAGGCGACTGCTCGGCTCAGCCTGAGTGCTTTGTGCGTCATCTAGCAATATCATGCTATTGACTATCAGGGTTCAAGTAAGGATGAAAACTACTTCAAAACAATTGTGGATTCAATCGTGACAGTCTTGCTGGGCACATCCGACATACGCCCCATTTTCGGAGCTGTTGCAAGCATGGTTGGAATCTTGCGAATGGCATCAATGGTTTGAGTACCAGAAATCACCTTCCCGAATACGGTGTAGCCATTGCCCATCGCATTGGGATAATTTAAGCCTTCATTATCTTTAACATTAATAAAGAACTGAGCTGTAGCTGAATCAGGATCTGAAGTACGCGCCATAGCAATGGTGTAAGTTTGGTTCTTGAGGCCATTTTGAGCCTCTGAAGCTACCGGCGCATTAGTAGGTTTTTGAACTAGGTCTGGAGTAAAGCCTCCACCTTGAATCATGAAGCCATCAATCACGCGGTGAAAAATGGTGCCGTTATAAAAACCGCTATTCACATAGTTTAAAAAATTGGCTGTGGTCTTTGGTGTCTTGACAGAATCCAACTCAACAACAAAATTACCCATGGTGGTTTTAAATTCCACCTTAGGACCCGCAAAGCTTGCGGCACTAGCAATCAGGCTGGTGATAATGAATAGAGAAGCAATGATCTTGCGCATAGTAGTAGGCCCTTAAAAATCAAATAAAAATAGCTAATGACTGATTGTATTGCTCAAAGTCCAGATGGGACTTGGGCTGCATAGCGATAAGTCGCTTCTTCAAACATGTTTGGCCTATCAAGATAATCTAGCACCCAAGCAATGGTGTCTACACCCAAAAAGCATGGCCATCAATGATGAGGGTAGGCACCCCAAATGCACCATCTGTTTTTGCACGCTCGGTATTGCTAATCAGCTTTGCCTTAATTTCCGGTGCATCTGGCTTAGGTGTGTCGGCTGATAGGCTAAGGTGTAGACAAAATTCCGGCCACGATAAATTGGGATCCTTGCCCTCAACCCAAACATACTCAAATGCACGCTCAACCATTTCCCAATTCGCAATTTCCTGAACTAGCAAACGCTGTGCTGCCACTGTAAGAAAAGGGTGATGCTCAGGAAAACGAAAAGGTAAACCTAACTTTTCAGCAAGCCATACACAGTATTGGTAGGTGTGAGGGCGCTTTGCTTCTATTTCACCTGGGCCGCGATTGTCTGTCGCTCGAAAGAGCCCGCCGAGCAAGATTGGGACTGGTTCAATATCTACGCGCTGATCAAGTCGATGGCGCTGCTTGACATAGAAGTATGAAAAAGGAGAAATGATGCCGTAATAAAAAGTCCCCTTAAGCACTGTAGCGCCAGTCTGATTTTGAATCATTTCTTTTTAGATTCCCTGTCTAAATTACGTAAGAAAGCCATCTTCTCGGCAATTTGACTCTCTAGTCCGCGATCAACTGGCTCATACCAATGGGGCTCTGCCATTCCTTCTGGAAGGTAGGACTCGCCGGCTGCGTAGGCATGAGGCTCATCATGCGCATAGCGATATTCTTTTCCATGCCCCAACTCTTTCATGAGCTTGGTTGGAGCGTTGCGTAAATGGTTGGGCACAGGTTTGCTTTGATCGTTGGCAACATAGGCTCTGGCTGCATTAAAGGCCTTGTAGCTTGCGTTGCTCTTGGCAGCAATCGCTAAATAGACGACTGTTTGCCCAAGTGCTAGCTCTCCTTCGGGAGAACCGAGTCTTTCAAAGGTTTGGGCTGCATCGTTTGCTAGCTGCATTGCTCTGGGATCGGCGAGACCAATATCCTCCCATGCCATACGAATAATTCTTCTTGCAAGATAGCGGGGATCAGCCCCACCGTCGAGCATTCGGCAAAACCAATACAGCGCAGCATCTGGATTGGAGCCCCGTACTGATTTATGTAGCGCAGAAATCTGATCGTAAAAGTGGTCGCCCCCTTTATCAAAGCGACGCGCTTGAACAGTCAAAGCATTTTCAATAAATTGCTGATCTACCTTCTCAATATTTGTATTTGGTGTGGAGACTGCATTACGTACTTGCTCTAATAAATTGAGTAATCTCCTAGCATCACCATCTGCATGCTCTGTGAGACTATCTATTGCTGCTGATTCAAACTGAATACCAGGCATGGCATATTCACGTGCCCGATCAAATAATTGCTTAAGCTCTACAGTACTTAATGATTTGAGTACATAGACTTGTGCGCGCGAGAGGAGGGCTGAGTTGACTTCAAATGAGGGATTTTCGGTGGTGGCGCCAATGAAGGTAAACAACCCTGATTCAACATGGGGCAATAGGGCATCTTGTTGGCTTTTATTAAAGCGATGGATCTCATCCACAAACAAAATAGTTTGTCTGCCGTATTGAGACATGCACTGTTGGGCCTGTTCAATAGCTTCACGAATTTCTTTTACACCAGCAAGAACGGCCGATATCGCTATAAATTCTCGGTCAAAGGCTTTTGCTGACAGTCTTGCTAAGGTAGTCTTACCAACACCTGGCGGCCCCCAAAGAATCATTGAATGCGGTTTGCCAGAAGCAAAAGCGAGATTGAGTGGCTTACCTGAGGCTAATAGATGTGTTTGTCCAATAACCTCTTCAATACTTGATGGGCGCAAGGCTTCCGCCAATGGAGGCGGGGGCGCTTGATCAAATAGATTGCCCATTTCTTTCAGGATTTAGTTTTGTACAAACAAAATAACTAGCGCGGCCCAAATTAAGCAGCTGACAGAAACGAATGTCAGTCGATTGCGCAAGGTGATAAAAGCTGCGCAAGCCTCTTCACTAGAAAAATAGCACTGATAAGTTTCTTTATCAATATTGCGCTGTATCACCAACGCTGATGCCAAGATTACCAAGCCAACTGGAATGTAAATATGTAACGCAACCCAGGCTACTATCGCTGGTATCACGCCCCAAATCCAGGCGTTGCGATCTTCCCAGCGGTCGCCCGGAGGTGCCTTGCCTAAGGTATGCAAATTAGCACCCCAATGTAATGCGCCCATAAAAGCAGTAATCACAGCCCCATAACCGGCTAGTGATTCAGCGCTTAAGTAGTTGAGCGGAGTTGGTGCAAGCTGCACCATTAAAGCGAGACTCACAAATGGGATGAGACCAGCGTAGGCTAATTTACGAACAAGAGGGGGTAATGGGTTCACAAAAACTTCTTTACTCGGATTAATGGATGATGGGTTGAAAAATTATTGATCGTAGGTATAGACACCACGTCCCGTCTTACGGCCGAGATATCCTGCTGCAACCATCTCACGAAGCAATGGGCAAGGGCGGTACTTGGAATCACTGAAGTTCTCAAAGTAGACTTCCATTACCGCTAAGCAGGTATCAAGACCAATCAGGTCAGCTAAAGCGAGCGGGCCAATGGGTTGATTGCAGCCCAATTTCATACCAGCATCAATGTCCTCTGGGCTAGCGAGCCCTTCGTAGAGCACAAAGAAGGCTTCATTGATCATCGGCAACAAAATGCGATTGACAACAAAGCCGGGTGAGTTCTTGACTGTGATGGGCTCTTTACCAATACGCTTAGCCATTTCAATAATGGCTACGTGTGTTGCATCAGAGGTTTGCAAACCTCGAATCACTTCTACCAAGGCCATCATCGGCGGGGGATTAAAAAAGTGCATACCGATAAAGCGGCTTGGGTAGGAATCTAAGGCAGCAAGCTTGGTAATGGATAGTGAGGAAGTATTCGTAGCAATAATGGTTTCTTTGTCAACGATCTCATCAACTTGTTTCAAGATCTTCTCTTTAATGGCTTGATTCTCAGTGGCAGCTTCAATCACCAATTGCAGACCCTTAAAGTCAGAATAAGATGTGCTTCCCTTGATCCGGCCTAATGCAGCATCTTTGTCTTTTGCTGTGAGGGTTTCCTTTTTGACGAGGCGATCTAAACTCTTGCTGATTTGACTCAAACCACGTTCAACAGCAGCATCATTGATATCCACCATCACAACATCAAGCCCTGCAACGGCGCAAACCTGCGCAATGCCATTGCCCATTGTGCCCGCGCCAATAACTCCGACCGATTGAATCTTCATGCTATTTCCTTTTTTGATACTGTGATGAACCAAATAATTGTTCTCTTGCTTTATCGTCATGCAAGGGCTTACGTAATGCAGTTAATACTTCAACACCACGCTTGACAGCAGGGCGCTCACCAACCATTTCAAACCACCGCTTGAAATGCGGGTACTCATCAATCTCAATCCCTTGGTTTTTCCAGTTTCTTGACCATGGAAAAATAGCAATATCCGCAATGGAATAATTTTTACCAGCAATATAGGGATTATCTTGCAGTTGATGATCTAACACCCCGTATAAGCGCTTAGCTTCATTAGTGTATCGAGTGATTGCATAGTCTATTTTCTCTGGAGCATAGAGTCGGAAATGGTGGTTTTGTCCCAATAGAGGCCCCAAGCCACCCATTTGGAACATGAGCCATTGCAGGACTTCGTATTTACCTCGAGTCGTTTTGGGTAAAAATTTCCCCGTTTTGGAGGCTAGGTAGAGCAGGATTGCCCCAGACTCAAAAAGGTGGATTGGTTTGCCATCAGGTCCTTGTGGATCCACGATGGCGGGAATTTTATTGTTTGGACTAATTGCCAAGAACTCTGGTTTGAACTGATCGCCAGCCCCAATATCAATAAGATGAGCAATCCAGTCTTTGCCAGGCTTATATCCACATTCCTCGAGCATGATGTGCACCTTATGACCATTTGGCGTTGGCCAGCTATAAACATCAATCATGTCTTTCTTGGGTTTGCTTATTTCCACGATGAATTCCTCTTCTACAGGGTTTGTAAACGCTCTAATGCTTTTGAAAGCGTTTCTTCTTTTTTAGCAAAACAAAAACGGATTACGCCAGACTCAACTGGATGGGCGTAAAAAGCAGAAACTGGGATAGCAGCAACACCAATTTTGGTGGTAAGCCACAAGCAGAAATCAGCTTCGCCCATCTTGGCTTGAGGGATCTGTAAATTGGTGTAATTGACACACTGAAAATACGTTGCTGGAGCTGGTAATAATTCAAAGCCTGTTTGAGCCAAGCCCTTGCTAAAAAAATCACGCTTAGCTTGATAAAAAGAGGACAGCCCTAAATAGTGATCCGCATTCTCAAGGTACTTCGCCAAACCATATTGCATTGGCGTGTTTACTGTGAACACATTGAATTGATGTACCTTGCGAAACTCCGCCATCATCGATGCGGGGGAAGCAACATAACCCACTTTCCAGCCGGTGACATGGTAGGTTTTTCCAAAGCTCGACATCAGAAAACTTCGTGCTGCTAATTCAGGATGGCTGGCTATGCTGGCGTGTTGATGCCCGTCGTACACCATATGCTCGTAGACCTCATCACTTAAGAGCAATGCATTGGTGTTTCTGACTAAATCTGCCAGGCGATCTAGATCCGTCTTTTGCCAAATCATCCCGGTTGGATTATGGGGAGTGTTGATGATGAGTCGTGTTTTTGGATTAATAGCTTTAGCTAAATCATCCCAAGGTATTGAGTAAGAATTCACGCTGCCTTGATCATCACGATTAGCAATTAAAGATACGGCAATTACTTTTCCGCCAGCCAATTCAATTGAAGGTCGATAGCTATCGTAAGCTGGCCCAATGATGACAACTTCATCCCCTGTGCTGACACATGACAAGATAGCCGTGAGGATTCCTTGGGTGCCCCCAGCGGTGATAGTAATTTCTGTATCGGGGTTGTAGTCATGACTATACAAAGCGGATATTTTTTTGACACGCCTTGACGTAACTCCGCAATCCCGATCATTGGTGGATATTGATTGTGATCAGACAGCATTGCTGTATTGACCTGAGATATGAGTTCCCGATCACAAGGAAAGTCTGGAAAGCCTTGCCCTAGATTGATAGCTTTGTGCTCTGTAGCGAGGGCCGACATGACTGTAAATACCGTGGTTCCTACCTCAGGTAGGCGACTGGGAAATACTGGCGTCAGAAGGGGGTTTTGGTTCATGCGGATGGTTTAGGGCAAATAAGGTAGGTAGTCGCTAGAATGGGAGTAATTCATTCTCAAATTGTGCCATGTTGATCGTCCTTTCACCTGCTAAATCCTTAGATTACAAAACCCCTGCCAAGGTTAAGGCTCCGACCTTGCCTGAGTTTGTCTCGGAATCAGCTAAGTTGATAGCTGACTTAAAGAAACTCCCCCCTCAGGAGGTTGCCAATCTGATGGGTTTATCGGATCAGCTAGCTGCGCTGAATGTAGGGCGCTATCGTGACTGGTCCAAGAAATTTACTGATGAGAATAGCAAGCCAGCGATTTATGCCTTTGATGGCGATGCCTATGATGGATTTGACGTGAAGACGCTTGATGCCAAGGCGATTTCCTTTGCCCAAGATCATGTTCGTATCCTGTCAGGCTTGTATGGCGTTTTGCGCCCCTTAGATTTAATGCAGCCTTACCGCCTAGAAATGGGTACTTCTTTCAAAAATGCTCGAGGTAAAGACCTGTACGCGTTTTGGGGTGAGCGCGTGACCAATTCCTTGAAGGCAGTTCTGGAAAAGCAAAAGAACCCCTTTCTCCTTAATTTGGCGTCTGAAGAGTATTTCAAGGTATTGCAGGCGAAGAACTTGGATTGCCCGGTAATCTCCCCTGTATTTCAAGATGGTAAAGACGGTAAATTCAAAATTATTTCCTTCTATGCCAAGCGAGCCAGAGGTTTAATGGCACGTTATGTCGTTGAAAATCGCATTACTGATCCAGCCGATTTGAAAGGCTTCAATTTGGATGGTTACAAATATGCTGCCTCTGAGTCTAAGCCAGAGAAGCCCTTGTTTAGACGTCCTGAAAGAAAGTAGGAGAGTGCATCATGGCGGTTCATCGCACTAAATCCTCGCAGCGCACCTCACCGGATGTCGAACGTCTAGTAGCGGATGCTATTTCTTTGGCGGCCTCCGGGAGTCATATTGAAGACCAATTTTGGGAAGAGCGCTTAAATATTCGCTTAATGCGTCTTCTCAAAAGCCAAAATCAAAATGTAATTGATGCCGCTCTTGATCAAACATTTCGAATTAATACTGTAGCCTTCGAGGTACTTGCAGATTGCGCTGAGACCTTGGCTGAGTCTTTGCTCATGGAGCATGAGGATCAGAATTGGGATGTGCTTTTATTGGCTTTACCGATCGTTGCACATACCCGCTATCAGATTCCTTCTGGTGCGCTTCCAGTGAGCGTCATTGAATCTACGGCTGCTGCACTGCATAGCTCAATTGCCTCCACTGATGCGCGCCTAGCCATTGTTCCCTGGCTTTACAGCATTGATCAGATGCCGCACTCGCATTGTCAAACGCGCCTACTTACGGAGGCCTTAGCAAGCGCTGCTATTAGCGCTAGTGAGGTGAAGTTGGAGTTGCGCGAGATGTCGGAGATCATTGCAGTTTTGGCCGATCCACGCTTCATTATTGCTGCTGTTACTGCACCTTCTGGTTCGCCACTTTTCAGATGGCAAGCTGATGCACCAACACGTCAAGAGCGTGGCGTCAGCTTGATAGGTTGGCAAAACATGATGCAAGAACCTATTGCCGCACTTTTACCGGGTTGTGAGTTTGAGCTCTTATTGCCAGAGGCATATTTTACGAATTGCCGACTGGCTGATAAACAGATCCGTCCATTAAGTATCCGGGCTGCTGTCAATTTTCTTGAGAGCACGCTTGGAGTTCTGCCGGCAGGATTGTCTTGCGTAGTAGGGGCGTTTGGTGAAGATCAAGCCGACGAGTATCGAATCTCATTTAGCTTAAAAGGCTCTTCTGAGGTGGTATATGGTGTGATTTGGCCTCTATACGACCGAGAGAGTGTTGCTAATGATGCCCTCAATGATTTATCAGATGATGAGAGTCCGATGAAGCGAATTGCAGATGCACTTAGGGATGCTGGGGTTGGTGATGTCTTCCGCCATGCAATGCTATTTGACCCAGAGCTTTGCGATGATTGCGGAGCACCACTGTTTCCAGATCGATCGGGTGATGCCGTGTATGCGGAGTTGCCTGATGATGCACCTACACAGCAACCTTTATTTCACTAGTATTTGAGTAACCCTAGAGATGTTAATAAGTAAAAAAGCCGAGAAATTCTCAGCTTTTTCATTGTGGAGTCAGAGCTAAGATTTAGTTCTGTGTAAACGGCTCCGCATCAGCAAATAAATGAGGAAGGTCACCCCTTTTCATTTCTGCGGTTTGACAGAAATCTGCAAGACGAGTTCCAGGCTTAATATTAAAAAGCATAGCCTTGTTACCGAGCACCACTAGATCATGCCCACTGGTAGTATTTTTGTAACGCAAACTACCAGGCAAAGAATTTTCACGAACCAGTTCAAAAGTTTTGGATTGCCATGTTAGGCGAATCTTTTCCATTGTTCCGGTCGTATTAAATTGCTTGCTTTCGCTACAAGTCCAAGTCGATACTGCCTCGCTTGCACTGGCTGTGCCAACAAAGCCAGCAGCCATCATACTTACGAGGAGAAGGGTACGCTTCATATATGCAAGTCCTTATGAAAGAAGGTGTTTAACGCCTGCTTGTTCTTCAAGCAATTCGTTAAGAGTGTGGTTCATGCGCTCACGTGAAAACTCATCGATTTCTAAACCTTCAACCATTTTGTATTCACCGTTTTCGCAAACCACTGGGTAGCCGTAAATCACTTCAGCTGGAATGCCATATTCACCTTTAGATGGAATACCCATGGTGACCCATTTGCCATTCGTGCCGAGAACCCAGTCACGAATATGATCAATGGCTGCGTTAGCAGCAGAGGCTGCAGAAGATAGTCCGCGTGCCTCAATGATGGCGGCACCACGTTTACCAACTGTAGGGATAAATGTATCTTTGTTCCATGCTGGATCATTAATACTGTCTTTGACAGACTTACCGTCAACTGTTGCGAAGCGATAGTCAGGATACATTGTTGGGCTATGGTTACCCCAAACAACTAATTTCTCGATATCAGCAACTGGCTTGTTCAATTTGTTAGCTAATTGAGAGAGCGCGCGGTTGTGATCCAAGCGCAACATTGCAGTGAAGTTCTTCGCAGGAATATCTGGAGCAGATTTCATGGCGATGTAAGCATTGGTATTTGCTGGGTTACCAACAACCAATACCTTGACAGTCTTCTTAGCTACAGCATTCAAAGCTTTACCTTGAGCTGTGAAAATCTGAGCGTTGGCTGAGAGCAAATCTTTGCGCTCCATACCGGGGCCACGTGGACGTGCACCAACCAACAAGGCAACATCAATATCCCTAAATGCAGTCATTGGATCAGAGTGTGCTGTCATTCCAGCTAACAATGGGAATGCGCAGTCTTCTAACTCCATCATGACGCCAGCTAACGCTTTTTGAGCCTTTTCATCTGGAATTTCTAGTAACTGGAGGATTACTGGTTGATCTTTGCCTAACAAACCGCCATTGGCGATGCGAAAGAGGAGGGAATATCCGATTTGACCGGCTGCACCGGTGACTGCAACACGCATTGGGGCTTTTGCCATTACTAATAACTCCAGTTGAGGTTAATTAATGAAATCTTTTCTATTATCCATTCAAGTGTATGGACTTTCCATTTACACTGTCAATCATGTCTTATATAAGATATGAGATATGAGATATGAGATATGAGATATGAGATATGAGATAAGCTTGAATTTTATCCAATAGAAGACTCTGTGGAGTTAATTTGTCACTGATATCCGAACCAATTGCCTCATTTAGCCCGCTTTATGAGCAAATTAAAGCCATGATTTTGGCTAGCTTGCAGGCCTCAGAATGGATGCCTGGGGATGTCATCCCTAGTGAAATGGAGCTTGCAGCACGCTATGCAGTGAGCCAGGGAACTGTTCGTAAGGCCATTGATGAGTTGGCAGCCCAAAATTTACTTGTCAGACGTCAGGGCAAAGGAACTTTTGTTGCCACCCACCAAGAGGAGGACTTTCAGTACCGTTTTTTACGTTTAGAGCCTGACTCTGGTGAGAAGTTGCACCTCAAAAACCAGTTTTTAGCCTGTGAAATCAGTCAATCTGATGCTTATATTGCTAAGTTGCTTAAATTAAAGGCAAGTGATCCTGTTATTCGAATAGATCGGGTGCAAAGCTCAGCAGGTCGTCCGATTGTTTTTGAGGAGATTTGGTTGCCTGAGGGGCGCTTTAAGGGGCTCACTCTTGAAGCTCTTAATTCTTGGCCTGGGCCGATGTATGCCTTTTATGAGAGTGAATATGCCACCCACATGGTCAGGGCAGAAGAAAAGATTAAGGCTGTTCTGGCAAATTCAGAGCTGGCCAAACACTTGGAAGTTCCAGAGGGCTCTGCCTTACTGTCGGTTGAACGTGCAGCTTTTACCTACGGGAATAAACCAGTAGAAATTCGGCGCGCAAGGTATGACACTTCTGATCAGCACTACGACAATAAATTGAACTAGGTAGTACACTCAAAAATCAGTAAAAACCACTATTTAACCCCTTTAAACGCTAAAAAGTCCCCACCATCCCCAAGGTTTCCAATAGAATATGTTGCAACACAACAAAACCACACTGAACCTCCACCGAATGATTGAGATTGCCCATGGTTGATGCACAGCAAAACGTAAAAAAAGATAGACCGGTTTACCGAAATATTGGTCTCGCACAGTTAATTAAATATCGCCTTCCTTGGGCTGGAAAAGTTTCCATTCTTCATCGGATTAGTGGGGCGGCCCTGTTTTTGATGTTGCCTTTCTTGCTCTATCTTTTTGATCAGAGTTTGGCTTCAGAAATGAGCTATCAAAAATTCCAGTCAATCACTGGTCACGTACTCGTAAAACTGATTCTCTTGGGCCTGATTTGGTCTTTCTTGCACCATTTCTGCGCTGGTATCCGCTACCTCTTGCTCGATTTAGAGATTGGGGTTGAAAAGGCAGACGCTAATCGCTCAGCGATCTTTGTATTTTTCTTGGGCCTCGCTTTGACTGCGATTGTTGGTCTCAAATTATTCGGCTTGTACTAAGCACTTCTTTATTAAGGAAATCTAATGCCTATTTATCAAATTGGATCTAAGTGCTTAGTAGTTGGCGCTCATTACGGCCTTAAAGAGTGGATTATTCAACGTGTGACTGCCATTGTTATGGTGGTCTTCACAATCGTTTTGTTGGTTGACTATTGCATTACCGGTAGCGCAACTTATGAGGGCTGGGCTGGATTGTTTAGCAATCAGTTCATGAAGCTATTGACGCTCTTATTCTTCATCAGTTTGTTCTATCACGCTTGGATTGGTATTCGTGATATCTGGATGGATTACATCAAGCCTGTCAGCATTCGTTTAACACTTCAGGTGTTAACTGTTTTGTATCTCGTAGCCTGTGCGGCTTATGCCGTACAAATTTTGTGGAAAGTGTAATTCAATGACCGCGATTAAAAAAGCATTGCCACGCCGCCGTTTCGATGCGGTAATTATTGGTGCAGGTGGTTCAGGTATGCGCGCTTCTTTGCAATTGGCAGAAGCTGGCCTGAACGTTGCGGTATTAACTAAAGTATTCCCAACTCGCTCGCATACTGTTGCCGCACAAGGTGGTATCGGCGCCTCACTTGGCAATATGAGTGAAGATAATTGGCACTATCACTTTTATGACACCATCAAAGGTTCTGACTGGTTGGGTGACCAAGACGTTATCGAGTTTATGTGTCGCGAAGCCCCTAAAGTGGTTTACGAGTTAGAGCATTTTGGTATGCCTTTCGACCGTAATCCAGACGGCACGATTTATCAGCGTCCTTTCGGTGGTCACACAGCCAACTATGGTGAGAAAGCCGTTCAACGTGCTTGCGCAGCAGCTGACCGCACTGGTCACGCTATGTTGCACACTTTATATCAGCGCAATGTCCGCGCAAAGACTAATTTCTTCGTTGAGTGGTTAGCCTTGGATCTGATCCGTGACGACGCAGGTGATGTTGTTGGTGTTACAGCGCTTGAAATGGAAACCGGCCAGGTTTACATCCTCGAAACTAAAGTAGTCATGATGGCTACTGGTGGTGCAGGCCGTATTTGGGACGCATCGACAAACGCATTTATTAATACTGGCGACGGTATGGGTCTGGCAGCACGTGCAGGCATTCCATTGGAAGACATGGAGTTCTGGCAATTCCATCCGACTGGCGTAGCTGGTGCAGGCGTGTTGTTGACAGAGGGTTGCCGTGGTGAAGGCGGTATCTTGCGCAATAAAGATGGCGAGCGCTTTATGGAGCGTTACGCTCCAACTTACAAAGATTTGGCCCCACGCGATTTCGTTTCTCGCTGCATGGACCAGGAGATTAAAGAAGGGCGCGGTTGTGGTCCTAACGGTGATTATGTGGTTCTCGACTTAACGCACATCGGTGCTGAGACCATCATGAAGCGTTTACCTTCTGTATATGAGATTGGTATTAACTTTGCTAACGTTGACGTTACTAAAGAGCCAATCCCAGTTGTGCCGACAATTCACTATCAGATGGGTGGTATTCCTACCAACATCAATGGTCAAGTTGTTGTGCCTGCAAACGGCAAGCATAACGAGATCGTTAATGGTCTCTATGCCATCGGTGAGTGCTCTTGTGTATCCGTTCACGGTGCAAACCGCTTGGGCACAAACTCATTGCTCGACTTACTTGTATTTGGTCGTGCTGCCGGTAACCATATTGTTGCAATGGACCTCAAGAATCGCGAGTTCAAACCATTGCCTGCAAATGCTGGTGAGCAAACCATGGCTCGTATTGCGGCTCTTGATAACTCGACTTCTGGTGAGTATGCACAAGACGTTGCAAATGATATTCGTAAAACTATGCAGAAATATGCTGGCGTATTCCGCAACCAAGAGTTGATGGATGAGGGTGTTCGCCAGATAGCTAAACTCACAGAGCGCGCAAAGCATTTATGGCTCAAAGACAAGTCTGAAATTTTCAACACTGCTCGTATCGAGGCTTTGGAAGTTGCTAACTTGATCGAAGCTGCTAACGCAACCATGATCTCTGCGGCAGCTCGCACTGAAAGTCGCGGTGCACACTCACATGATGATTATCAAGAGCGCGATGATGCTAACTGGATGAAGCACACGCTTTGGTATAGCGAAGGCAATCGCTTGGATTACAAGCCAGTTGTTCTCAAGCCATTGACTGTTGAGTCTTTCCCTCCCAAAGAACGTACTTTCTAAGCGAAGAGAAATTAAAAATGAGTGATATTCGTATATTTGAAATTTACCGCTACGATCCAGATGTCGATGCAACCCCACGCATGGAGCGTTATGAGCTTGAATTGACTGGTGAGCGTATGTTGCTGGACGCTTTGATTTCTCTTAAGAAGCAAGATGAGACAATTTCCTACCGTCGTTCTTGCCGTGAAGGTGTTTGTGGATCTGATGCCATGAACATTAACGGTAAGAATGGTTTGGCTTGTTTAACTAATATGTTGACCTTGCCTAAAGTTATTACATTGCGACCATTACCTGGCTTGCCAGTTGTACGCGATTTGATTGTGGATATGACTTTGTTCTTCAAGCAATATCTATCCATCAAGCCTTACTTAGTTAATGACAATCCATTCCCAGAGAAAGAGCGCCTACAGAGTCCTGAGGAGCGTGAAGAGTTAAATGGTTTGTATGAGTGCATCTTATGTGCATCATGCTCAACCTCATGCCCATCTTTCTGGTGGAATCCAGATAAATTCGTTGGTCCAGCAGGCTTGTTGCAGGCTTATCGCTTTATCGCCGATAGCCGTGATGAGGATACTGCAGCGCGCTTGGATAACCTGGAAGATCCGTATCGTTTATTCCGTTGCCACACTATCATGAACTGCGTGGACGTTTGTCCTAAGCATTTGAATCCGACCAAAGCAATTGGAAAGATCAAGGAATTGATGGTACGCAGGGCAGTATGACCCTGAGTAATGCAGAGTTATATCGTCTAAAGAGTGATGCCCGCAGGGGTTTGCTTGAAAACGATTTAATTCTGCAGCGTTTCTTTGGTCGCTATGGCGATCAACTTAGCGCAGAAGATGGAAAAGTATTAACCCAGCTATTTTCTTTGGAAGATAACGACCTGATGGATTTGTTAATTGGTCGCAAGGATTCTGTAGAAGCGCTGGAAAAAGATTTGCAAGAAGAAGCTGCCTTTAAGGCGGTTTTACAAAAGCTGAGACAGAAGTAATTCAGCCTTTGGATGCAACAGCAGTACAGACGCATGATCAAATAGTGTATTAATTATCAATTTGAATGACTAAGGATTAGAAATGATTGAATCGGACATCAAGGCAAAATTATCGTTTTCGGACGGCACACCAGATATCGACTTGCCAATTTATAAAGGCACGATTGGTCCTGATGTAATTGACATTCGCAAGCTTTACGGTCAAACCGGAAAGTTCACCTACGATTCAGGTTTTCTATCTACAGCTTCTTGTAATAGCAAGATCACTTATATCGATGGCGATAAGGGTGAGTTGCTCTATCGTGGCTACCCAATTGAAGACCTCGCACATAACTGCGACTTCTTGGAAGTTTGCTACCTGCTTCTGAATGGTGAGTTACCAAATGCCAAACAGAAAAAAGATTTTGAAGCAATGGTCATGCATCACACGATGGTTCATGAGCAAATGCAATTTTTCTTGCGTGGCTTCCGTCGCGATGCGCACCCAATGTCCGTATTGACTGGCTTGGTTGGCGCCATGGCTGCCTTCTATCATGATGAGATTGATTACAGCGATCCGCATGCTCGTGAAGTTGCACAAATTCGCTTGATTGCAAAAATGCCAACTTTAGTTGCGATGGCCTATAAGTATTCCGTAGGTCAGCCATTCATCTATCCAGATAATTCATTGTCATACACTGCGAACTTCATGCGTATGATGTTTGCTACACCATGTGAAGAATACAAAGTCAATCCAGTTTTGGTTCGCGCCTTGGATCGCATTTTCACATTGCATGCCGACCATGAGCAGAACGCTTCCACATCAACAGTTCGCTTGTGTGGCTCTTCTGGCACCAATCCATTTGCTGCAATCTCTGCTGGTATTGCCTGTCTATGGGGTCCAGCACACGGCGGTGCTAATGAAGCCTGCTTGCAGATGCTCAATGAGATTCAATCCAATGGTGGCGTAGATACGATTGGTGAATTTATTGCTCAAGTTAAGGATAAGAACTCTAGTGTTCGCTTGATGGGCTTTGGTCATCGCGTTTATAAAAATTTTGATCCACGCGCCAAATTGATGCGTGAAACATGCCATGAGGTGTTGAAAGAGATGGGTCTTGAGAATGATCCATTATTCAAGTTGGCTATGACGCTTGAAAAGATTGCCTTGGAAGATGAATACTTCGTAAGCCGCAAGCTTTATCCAAACGTAGACTTCTACTCAGGAATTGTTCAGCGCGCTTTGGGCGTTTCTACAGAAATGTTCACTTGTATTTTTGCTTTGGCAAGAACAGTGGGTTGGATTGCTCAGTGGGAAGAAATGATTACCGATCCTGAGTACAAGATTGGCCGTCCACGTCAGCTATATGTTGGAGAAACTTCACGTAAAGTTCCTAACATTACTGTACGTAAATAAAAGGGCTTACATGTCACGCACGCTTTACGACAAATTGTGGGATGACCATGTCGTCTATTCTGAGGAGGATGGCACGGCCACAATTTATATAGATCGTCAGTTATTGCATGAGGTGACGAGCCCTCAAGCTTTTGAAGGATTAAATCTAGCTGGCCGACCAGTTTGGCGAATCTCTGCCAATCTGGCGGTTTCTGATCACAATGTTCCCACCACTGATCGCTCTGAGGGAATCACGGATCCGATTTCTAAGTTACAAGTAGATACGCTGGATCAAAACTGTGATGCCTTTGGTATTACTCAATACAAGATGAATGATTTCCGCCAAGGAATTGTTCACGTTATTGGACCGGAGCAGGGCGCAACATTGCCAGGCATGACAGTGGTTTGTGGCGATTCGCATACAAGTACACATGGTGCCTTTGGTGCGCTTGCCTTTGGTATTGGTACATCCGAAGTTGAGCATGTATTAGCCACCCAAACCTTGCTCATGAAAAAGAGCAAGAACATGCTGGTCAAGGTAGATGGACGCCTGCAACCAGGATCTACTGCTAAAGACATTGTGCTTGCTGTGATAGGCAAGATTGGCACTGCTGGTGGAACTGGTTACACCATTGAGTTTGCGGGCGAAGCTATCCGCAACTTGTCTATGGAAGGTCGCATGACCCTCTGCAATATGGCAATTGAGGCAGGTGCTCGTGCTGGACTTGTGGCCGTAGACGAAACTACGATCGAATATATTCAAGGTAGACCTTACGCCCCTAAAGGCGAGGCTTTGCGTCATGCCTTACAGTACTGGCGTACTTTGCATTCTGATGCCGATGCACATTTTGATGCTGTGGTTGAGTTGCGAGCTGAAGAGATCGCACCTCAAGTCACTTGGGGTACTTCACCAGAAATGGTTCTCGCAATTAGTGATCGCGTTCCAGATCCAGAAAAAGAGCGTGATCCTAATAAACGTTCTGCGATGGAGCGTGCGCTTGAGTATATGGATCTTGTTCCCAATACTCCATTAAGTAATATTTCGATTGATAAAGTATTTATCGGATCTTGCACTAATAGCCGCATTGAAGATATTCGCGCTGCGGCAAAAGTGGTTGATCGTCTAGGTAAAAAAGTAGCCGCTAATGTGAAGTTGGCCATGGTCGTTCCTGGCTCTGGATTAGTTAAAGCACAGGCTGAACGTGAAGGTTTAGACCGCGTATTTAAGGCTGCAGGCTTTGAGTGGCGCGAGCCAGGTTGCTCTATGTGCTTGGCAATGAACGCCGATCGACTCGAGCCGGGTGAGCGTTGCGCATCTACCTCCAATCGCAATTTTGAAGGTCGCCAGGGCAATGGCGGAAGAACGCATTTGGTTAGTCCTGCAATGGCTGCTGCTGCGGCTATTGAGGGTCACTTTGTTGATGTTCGTAAGATCTCTTAAGGAAAAGCACAGTGCCTAAATTATCTTCACTCACCATGATTCAGCGTTTGGCTGCAGTTGCTGTTATTGGAGCACTTCTCTCTGCGTGTGCCAACACCATGGAAGGTGTTGGTAAGGATTTGCAAACGATGGGAAATTCAATGGGTGGTAGCGGCAACAGCAATAACAACCAGTCCCAAACTAAAGGGAAAGATGTGGTTGTAACTCCCGTTAAGTAACCCGGTAGAGACGAACTAGCAAGAAATCATTATGGAAAAATTTACGGTATACAAAGGATTGGTTGCTCCGCTTAATCGCGAGAACGTGGATACCGATGCCATCATTCCAAAGCAATTCTTAAAATTGATTAAGAAAACGGGTTTTGGTCAGAATTTATTCGATGAATGGCGCTATTTGGACCATGGTGAACCTGGTCAGGACTGCAGTACGCGCCCGATTAACCCAGATTTTGTTCCAAATCAGCCACGCTATAAAGATGCCGGTATTTTGCTGGCCCGCAAGAACTTTGGTTGCGGCAGCTCTCGCGAACATGCTCCATGGGCTTTGGATCAATACGGCTTTAGAGCTGTTATTGCACCCAGTTTTGCCGATATTTTTTACAATAATTGCTTTAAAAATGGTCTTTTACCGATTGTTCTCACTGAACTGCAGGTAGACCATTTATTTAATGAAACCTTGGCTTTTAGTGGTTATCAGCTCACGGTGGACCTGCAAGCACAGCAAGTAATTACCCCTGATGGCACCGCCTATAGCTTTGATGTAGCGCCATTCAGAAAGCATTGTCTGCTCAACGGCTTGGACGATATTGGCTTAACCCTGCAACATGCAGATAAAATCAAGGCTTATGAAGCTGAGCGCATCCTCAAGATGCCTTGGCTTGCGACACAACTGCCGTAGTTTTATAGAGTTAGAGGCCTTTCATGAAAATTGCAGTCCTACCGGGCGATGGTATCGGCCCGGAAATCGTTGCTGAAGCCGTTAAGGTATTAAACGCACTCGGCCCAAAATTTGATCTTGAGACTGCTCCCGTAGGTGGGGCTGCTTACGATATTTCTGGTAATCCATTGCCGCCAGCAACTTTAGAGTTGACTAAGAAAGCAGATGCTATTTTGTTTGGTGCTGTAGGCGACTGGAAATATGATGCCTTGGCTCGTGAACTCCGACCTGAGCAGGCTATTTTAGGTTTGCGTAAACATTTAGAGTTGTTTGCCAATTTTAGGCCTGCTATTTGCTATGACGAACTGACAGCTGCTTCTAGTTTGAAGCCAGAAATTGTGAGCGGTCTAGATATATTGATTATTCGTGAGCTAAATGGCGATATCTACTTTGGTCAGCCGCGTGGTATTCGTACTTCTGAACTTCCTTTGTTTAAGGGTGCGCGTGAAGGTTACGACATGATGCATTACAGCGAGCCCGAAGTAGAGCGCATTGGTCGCGTTGCTTTTGAGGCAGCACGCAAGCGTGGCAAGAAAGTATGTAGCGTTGATAAAGCAAATGTGCTGGAGACTTCACAGTTGTGGCGTGATGTCATGATTCGCGTTGGTAAAGATTACCCAGATGTCGAGTTATCACATATGTATGTTGATAACGCCGCAATGCAGTTAGTCAAAGCGCCAAAAGCATTTGATGTTGTGGTAACTGGGAACTTATTTGGCGACATCCTCTCTGATGAGGCCTCAATGTTGACTGGCTCCATCGGTATGTTGCCATCTGCCTCATTGGATAAAAACAATAAAGGGCTGTATGAGCCAAGTCATGGTTCTGCTCCGGATATTGCTGGCAAAGGTATTGCTAATCCTTTAGCAACCATCTTGTCTGCCGCAATGATGTTGCGTTATTCCTTAGGCATGCCTGCAGAAGCCGATCGAATTGAAGCGGCGGTGCAAAAAGTCTTGTCTCAAGGTCTGTGCACGGCTGACATCTATACCGATGGCACGAAAAAAGTTTCTACCGTTGAAATGGGCGATGCTGTAGTAGCAGCTCTCTCAAAATAAGAGTTTCATATATTTAAATCATTCATCACACTCAATAGATAGTTGATCATCATGGCAAATACAAAAACACCATTAGTAGGCTTAGTCGGCTGGCGCGGTATGGTTGGTAGCGTTCTTATGGAGAGAATGCTCGCTGAGAAGGATTTTGATCTTATTGAGCCCGTATTTTTTAGTACCAGTCAAACTGGTGGTGAAGTGCCGCTCTTAAATGGCCAAAAGGTCACCAAGAGTGAAAATACTCTGCTGGACGCGAATGACATCAAGGCGCTCTCGCGTTGCGACATTATTTTGACTTGTCAGGGTGGCGACTACACCAATGAGATTTTCCCTCAGCTACGTGCTGCTGGTTGGCAAGGTCATTGGATTGATGCTGCAAGTGCATTGCGCATGAAAGATGATGCTGTATTAATTTTGGATCCAGTAAATCGACCTGTGATTGATAAAGCATTAGCGGCAGGTGGAAAGAGCTGGATTGGCAGTAACTGTACAGTTAGCTTAATGATGATGGCGATGGGTGGCTTAGTTAAGGCCGACATGGTTGAGTGGATCAGTGCCATGACTTATCAAGCGGCTTCTGGTGCTGGCGCACAAAATATGCGCGAGTTGCTTCTGCAGATGGGTGCTTTACGTGATAGCGTAGCAATAGAATTGGCAGATCCATCCTCTTGGATCTTGGATATTGATCGTAAGATTACTGAGACTTTGCGCTCACCTGATTTTCCAAAGAAAAACTTCCGCAATACACCTCTAGCAGGTAGCTTGATTCCTTGGATTGATGTTCCTGTTGAGAATGGTCAGACTAAGGAAGAGTGGAAGGGCGGTGCTGAGTTTAACAAGATATTAGGTCGCCCTCCATTTAGAACCCCTGGAAGTATTCCAATTGATGGCTTGTGTGTTCGTGTTGGCGCGATGCGCTGCCATTCACAAGGTTTAACAGTCAAGCTCAAAAAAGACATTCCGCTAAAAGAGATCGAAACCATTTTGGCTAACGATAACCAGTGGGTTAAGGCCATTCCAAATGATCGCGAGACTACTGAGCGTGAATTGTCTCCAGCCGCGATTAGCGGAACTCTAACGGTGCCAATCGGCCGTCTCCATAAGATGGCTATGGGCCCTGAATACCTAGGTGCATTTACCGTCGGCGATCAACTCTTATGGGGCGCTGCAGAGCCATTGCGTCGTATGCTCCGCATCTTGTTAGAGCGCTAATGTTCAGATTTAGCCAGATTCAGTTTGCAAGAGCGCTTTGCTTAGTTTGGCTAAGTTGGTCCTGTGCAGCAGCAGCCATTTCCCTTGGTTCTCCAAAGCTCCTTTCTAGGCCCGGAGAACCACTCAAGGTAGAGTTTCCGATTCGAGTTGGTGCAGATGAGCAATCCGCACTTTCCAGCTTAAATGTCAGTATTGCTAGTGAGACTGCGTACGACCGATTGGGGATATCTCAAAAGGTCCTTGATCTCAATCCTCAGGTGATGATTTATCGCAACCAACAAGAGCAGTTGATGATTCTGCTTGAGACAGTTGAATCTGTGCCAATGACAGAGGATCCATTCTTAGATGTTATGGTCACCTTAAATTGGTCTGCGGGAAGCATCACCAAAGCCTACACATTGCTCCTTGGCGACGCTCAAAAAATTCTAGTGAGACAAGGCCAAACCCTTTCTGAAATTGCTGCGCAATTAGCGCCCCAAATGCAGGGCGCAAATCTTGATCAAACCATGATGGCTTTATTTAAAGCCAATTCTGATGCATTTGCTAGTGGCAGCATTAACCGTCTTGAGGCTGGTGCTGAGCTTAATCAGCCGAATCAGGCCTTGTTACGTTCAATTAGTCCGGCAGAGGCTCAGCAGTTTGTGGCTGAGTCGAATGCTCAGTGGTTAGCTGAACGAGAAGCAAGAGGTGGGGCGCAAGGCTCAAGCACTCCAAAGAACGGTCCCGATGCACCAGCTAAAGATAGACTTAAAATTGGATCGAGTGCTGAAGGCAGCTCTGAAGAGCGCCGCTATACGGAAGACTTGTAGCTCAAGAAAAAGCGCTTGAACAAACACGAATTCGCGTTGCTGAACTTGAAAAGAATATTGCTGATTTGCAATGCCTTCTTGATCAAGCTAAAGGCAAGACATCAGAGCCTGCAAAAAATGATGATTCTTTTGGCATGGGTGGTTTTGCACCAGCAATCTTCGCATTAGCATTGATGGGGCTTACTGGTTTATTGCTCTGGTTGCTAGCAAAAAATGCTCGTCGCTCTGAAGCCCGAAATTTTTCAGAGAGCATTCCCAAAGAAAATGCTACTCCTCAACAGCATCATTCTTCGAATACTGCAATGCCGGATCGTGCTAAGGCATTATTCGCTGGAATTGATCTCGACTTGACGCCTGTTAAAAAACCGACTCAGCCTCCAGTTGCTGAGATTAATCCGCTGGCTGATGCTCTTCGTGTGAAGTTAAATTTGGCTCGGGCCTACATCACGATTGAAGATTTCGCCGCAGCCAAAAAATCTCTTCAAGAAATTGTCCACATTGGCAGTTCAATTGATCCTGCAATTACGGTTGAGGCCCAAGGTCTGCTGACCGAGTTATCGCACAGAGATTCTTAAACGTCACTATGCGCATCGCCTTAGGCCTTCAATATGACGGCAGCCCTTATTCAGGATGGCAGTCCCAAGTAAATCAGAATACGATTCAAGATGAGTTAGAAAAGGCTATTTCTTCCTTTGTTGGGACGGATGGATTGAAATCCACCCCTATACGTGTCATTACAGCGGGCAGAACAGATACGGGTGTCCATGCTTTAGGCCAGGTAGTGCACTTTGATGTTGAGGTTGAGCGAGAGAACTGGTCTTGGGTTAGAGGGGTCAATACTTTCTTGCCAGAGTCGATTGTGGTTAATTGGGCTCAAGTGGTGCCTGAAGAGTTTAGCGCCCGACATTCTGCCCATGAGCGCACCTATATTTACGCTTTACATGCTGGCCCATGCCGTTCTCCTATGGCAGCAGATCGCGCGGGTTACGTCATGTTGCCGGCGGATCGCTGGTTTGATGTGGAGGCCATGAAAGATGCTGCCCAATGTTTAATTGGTGAACATGATCTCACCTCATTTCGATCCTCGAAGTGTCAAAGTAAGACGCCAGTAAAGACAATGTATTCCATTGATATTTTCTCTGATGAGCCTTGGCTCTATTTCAAGATCAAAGGGAATGCTTTCTTGCATCACATGGTGCGTAATTTGGTGGGAAGCTTTATCCAGATCGGTGTTGGCAAGCAAAAAGCGGGATGGATGGCTGAGGTCCTTGCTGCAAAAGACCGTAGCATTGCGGCACCAACCTTTTCACCGGCTGGGCTCTATTTGGCTCAAATTGCCTATCCAGATGAGTTTCAGATCCCTAAGCCATGGTTAGCTAATTCTTGGTTACCTAATTATTTGATTCGAAAATAAATTTAGTCCGATTTTGATGCTATAGATAATTCTGTATCGCCATTAAAAATTATTTTCTTATTTGTTCAGTTGATTAATGCCCCAGCAAAGTAGGAATTCAGCCTGATGATTTGGAAATATTTTATATTTTTGTAATGTATCATGCTATTGACCTTATCCTTTATTGCATCTCAATTTTGTGGTGGTAGCATCCCTTTAATTAATTTAATGCTGGTGACTTAAATATGAAAACTGCCCTAAGATTTACTGCTATTTTATTTTTAATATTTGGCATTAATGCTTTTGCAACTTCATTAGAAATTGAGTTTGGTTCTCAAGCTAAGGATGCCGCTGCAATTCAGGACGTCAGCATCGTAAACGCTCCATCATATCAGAAGACATCATCTCAAAACCTTTCTATATTGCATGATGAAAATACATTCTGCATGATTAATGTTTTTAGTATTCATCTCTACTACGTCTAGGTCAATACTTTCTCGACTCAGGGTTTTGGTGATTGCTCGCCAAGCGATTATTTCAAATTGACGCCTGTATCAGTTGAGGCGCAATTGGAAACTACAGGTTTAAAGTTAAGTAGGGCTGTTTTATCTGGTGTATACCATCCTACTATGGACTTATCCTGTGTAAATATTAATAAAAAGTACGAGAATTTTGGGCTCTTGAAATTTTATCAATCAGGTATCAGTAAGTTTACTCTGTTAGATATCTTCAAAAACCCGAAAATAATCAGACAATATTTAACGGGTGGCAATTATTTACCCTATAACACCGCCGAAGATTCGCATTTTATTTGGAATGCAGGCTCTCAAATTTACGAGCTGATTGATCCGGATGGAAATATCTATGTGATGACCGCATACACTGACATGTTTCTTCATTCATTAAAGCTGAAATCTTTGGCTGACCTTGGCTCTGTCATGGAATTGCCTAAGGGTTGGTCTTATAGAGCACGCCGCTTGGAGAAGTTATTGGCAATAGAGTCTGTGGCTAAATTGGGCAACTCAACCATACGGCTTGCTGATAGCTATAACAACATCTATCTTCGTTACCCAAATTAATATTTTTTTGCTAAAGCATCTATCCATTTGATGTTTGGTCGAATATACCTAAATCTCACTTCAATTCTGGGTCTATTGTGACAAATACTGCCAATATATTCTGGATCAATTTCCGGTAGGTTAATGAATTTCCAGTCGCAATTTTTGGCATCTGGACCTTCAATTAGGTGGGGAAGATTTGGCGCGGAGCTAACTCGAAAGCTTTTAGTTTCCATCTCTAATCCACGACCAATTGCCTTCAGCAAGGCTTCTTTTCTTGTCCAGCAAGTAAAAAAGCCGTATTAAAATCTTCATCTTGCAATTGATTCAGCTCAGTAGTTTCGCCAGGGTGGAAGAAATTATCTTTAATAAAATTCCTTTCTGGAAAGTCCCCAATCTTCTCAAGATCCACCCCAATCGGATGATACGCGAATGCGATTACCAGATAATCACCTGAGTGTGTGATGTTAAATTCCCCTGAACCATTTTTTAAAAATGGCTTACCATTGACCCCCAATCCAATATCTGGCTTACTAGAAAAAATACTTTTTAAGTAGACCTTTTGAAGCAGTCTTGAGGCAATAAACTGTCTACGATTTTGTTCGTTAGCAATCTTGTTCGCCTTCAATTCGTCCATCTCGTCTAATTGGGATTGCATCAAATCTAGATCAGTCAAGGTAATTTGCCTGATGTTCATCATCAGGCAAAGGCAGTCATCCTTACTAAGCTCTAAGTCATAACCAGTCAGCTCGCTCCAATTCTGATCCATTATTTCAATAAACCAACCTCTATTTAATTAGAACGAAGGGAGAGGGCGGGACGAAGCCTGGCACCTTCGTCAAATTAAAGAATTGAGATAAAAGATTGAATGAATAGGCGCTATAGGTATCTGGTTTATCGGGAATGGAGTAAAGATTGCCGTCATAGGCAATGGTTGCAATGGCCTTTTCTTTGTTGTTCTTATCTATAAGTAAAATTGGGTATTCTCCATAGCTTTCAAAATCACCATTCAATTTTTGCTTTCTTCCGCGAACATAGATGTATTCAGGATTTTCTTGCAATTGTTTGGCGGCTATTTGTCCGAAAAAATCAAATATATCCCTGGTTGAACGTAATTGAATTTTGACGGTAGGTTTGCTTATGTTGGATTGAAAATTTGCACTTAATGCCGCCGGGGTGGTTGCGGCACCGCAAAGCATTGTTTCTCCGAATTTTTCTATTACTATTTTTATACTGGGTAGTATCAAAACAAAATCGAGCTACATTGACCGGCTCCTGAAATTGATATGCCTTAACACCATTCGTTTTTAATTCGGCCAATACAATCCTCGACTTATCTTTATTTGCTACATAGTTAACTAACATGGTATTTGCGAGTTCCTTGTTGGTCAGCATGGGGCCTATTGGCATATTCATTAAAATCATCTCAGTGGTTAAGCCACCACCAATCAGGCCGCGAAGTTGCTCTTGAAATTCCTTATATGTAGCCGATGAGGGATTGTTGTAGGCGATGATTTTCTCGCCCTTGGGGCTCGTAACCTCAAAACGATCTATTACCATTGTGTACAAAAGCTCTTTTGAGATGTGATCCTTTGTGAAGGCGGTCATAGTCTCTATGGAGATATTGCTAATAAAGCCTTTTTGAAACTGAGCGTTTTCAAGCGACGACTGTGTGAAATTGAATGATCTGCCAAGACTCATAGATGCGTAGGGGTTGTAATAATTTGAAGCCGTTGCCATTCCCGTCATTAGGCCGCCAGCCCCATAAAGAAATACCCCAAGTCCAGCCGTTTCGCTGATATTCCCTGTGCCCACAACCGATGGAATCTCAAGAAAGCTCAGTGGCATATTCTTGGATGAGCGAATGACATTTAGCAGCAAATTATTATTTTGGTATTTCTCTAAGACCGTTTGATAGGATTGCGACATGTCGCTAAAGTCCGGAGCAACAGTGCTGCAACCGGTAAGCATCAAAAAAACAGTTGATAGAAATTAACTTAATAAATCGAGCGTTCATTTTTCGTTCCAATAAAAACGATTTGAGGATAATCTTTTATTAAAAATTGATTAATATATAAATCTTATAAACAGCCAGGCCATAGTAAATAATAATATTATTTCAATAACAACCCGGTATAGCTTTTTAGGATTCTTATCTAGGTTGACGGGACCTTCTTTCGCTACACCCTTTTTCTTTAATAAAGAGTAGCCTAGGTAGATTGCCCCAACTAGCAGCAACAGTCCAATAAAATTCATTTCATATCCTTCGCTTTTATTTGTGAAATTAGTTTATGTAATTTCTACGGTTTCTTTTCGAAGCGGCGACGTATCTCTGGCATACAAAAAAGCCGGCCTAAGCTCCCTTTAGCCCACCAGGGGCTTATTGGAGATGCCGTTGTAGGTGATAATCGCCACGCGTCTTGCAAATGGGGAGATATTTGAAGGTGAGGCGTGAATGATGTTCCCGTGAAACCAAGGGGCTGTCCCTTTGGGGCCCTTAGTAGATACCACCCCATGCTCCCGAATCAACTTTTCAACTAAGTCCGTTTCAACCTGATAAGTAAGTTCAGCGCTTACGTCCTGATTCCAACCTCCGGTTGGTGATTCAGTCTCTTGGTTAATACATCCCAGCTTATGTGACTTAGGTACTAGGAAAAGAGGCCCATTAAATTCAGTAACGTCATCTAAAAATACCATGACGCTTAAAATTGAGTCGTTCGGAACACCATCTTTTCACGCCAGTAAATATAGTCCTGGTGCCATGGCCATAACTCCCCATTAAATGGTTTCTTTAAATTGATCTTAAGTTGATGAACATAAACATCATCGTTTAATAATGCTTTGGCTGGCCGAAGAAGCATTGGGGATTTGATGAGTTTATTAAAAAACTTATTGTATAGATGGCAGCCGTGCAAAGCTCTGTATCCTTTCCCGTGCTCCTCCAGAACATGCCCTGGAAATTCACTTTGCTCTAAGGCCTCAACTTGTTTTGATAGCAAGTCAACTTCATCTTCAGAGAGATAGTTTGGCAATTGCAAAAATCTAACCTCATAAAATTCATCTACCTGCGTTTTATTAATAATATTCATATATATAAATTTAGATACTAGCGTTGACTTAGGTATTGTTTAATGTGACGCGCAATATTGGTTACAGCTGATTGCTTCATCATTGTGTTATGCAGGGAATCGATTGGATAAGTATAAACAGGTGAATTAGTATGCTTACTCCATAAATAGCTTTCCAGATTATCTGTTCTATCCTCTTGTTCTGCATTGAAGAAGATGATTGGGGCGTTACACACCCTAGTTTGATGATTTCTGGTGAGGTCTGGAGTTGCGGCCAGTTGTTTAAATGCTCTTTCGACCCAATCTAAGGGTGTGCCCTCGGGGGATTAAGTCCTGCCCAACCAACAATTCTCGAATAAATTCTAGGTGCAGATTCTCCGACCCATCTAGTTCAACGCCATAATCCTTTGCTGGCTTAATAATGGACTGTTTCATGGTTAGCCCCTCTAGTTGGTCGTGATTTACATATACGGCCTTGGTATCTAAAAGTGCCAGCAGTGAAACTTCTTCTCCCATTGCTTCAAGTTTGCAGGTCATTTCATGAGCCAATGTCCCTCCAAGCGACCATCCCAGCAAATGATATGGGCCGCTAGCTTGAACAGTGCGAATTGCCTTGATGTATTCATCGGCCATTTCGTTAATGGAGGTGTGTAATTCATCTCCATCTTCTAGGCCTTTCGCCTGAATTCCATAGACAGGGTAGTCTTCCCCAAGAGCGTTGCTGAGGTTAGAGTAAACGGTACCGATTCCACCACCTCCGTGCAGGCAGAAAATAGGTGGATATTTCCCGGTTTTTCTGAGGGCAACTAGAGGGTTGTATGTCTTTATAGACTTATCAGCCAACTGCAACGCTAAGCCTGCTGGTGTAGCAAATTCAAATAGAGTTCGTAGTGGTAGCGTAATACCAATCTGTTGCCGCACTCGTGCAATTAAGCGCATGGCCAATAAGGAGTGTCCCCCCAGTGCAAAGAAGCTATCGTCTACACCGACAGTAGCCACACCGAGTAGTTCGCTAAAGAGTGCACATAACAGTTGTTCATTAGCACTACTTGGTGCACGGTAAGCAGTGTCGGTAACAAACTCTGGCTCAGGCAGAGCGCGACGATCGAGTTTGCCATTGGGGGTCAGTGGTAGGGTAGCTAGATATACAAAGGCACTCGGCACCATGTACTCTGGTAGTGAGTCACCTAAGGCAGCACGCAGCTGGTTAGCACTAGGTGCTGGCGTATTGGCTTGGGTTACTAAATAAGCCACGAGCTTTTGTTCACCAGCCACCATCTGAGCAAGCACACTTGCTTGCGCTAATTCTGGGCAGGCTTGTAAGAGTGCTGCTTCGATTTCGCCTAACTCAATCCTAAAGCCACGGATCTTGACCTGTTGGTCAGCACGACCTAAGAACTCTAAGGCACCGTCAGAGCGTCTTCTAGCTAAGTCACCACTGCGATACATCCGGCTACCAGGCTGTCCAAAAGGGCAAGCAATAAAGCGTTCTGCAGTTAAGCCAGGACGACCTAAGTAGCCTCTAGCTAAACCTGCTCCTGCAATATAGAGTTCGCCCACTACGCCAGGGGGAACGGGCTCTAGGGTGGAGTCTAGGAGGTAGATTTGGGTATTGGAAATTGGCGTACCAATGGGGACTAATTGTGAGGTGAGTCCATCTAACTGTGGATTTAAAGGCTCACTCATCATTGCGCATACTGTCGTTTCAGTAGGGCCGTATGCATTGATCATGCGGCGACCATCACCAAAGCACTCCACCAAGGAAGGGGGGGGCAGGCTTCGCCGGCGACGATGAGGGTTTCAAGCGCCACCACTTCTTTGGCTTCAAGAGCTGCAAGTAACGCAGGTGGAATGGTTGCATGAGTAATCTCATGCCTTGCAATAGTGTTGGCAAGCTCTATTGCTTTTGATAGACCAGCGCTACTTGGCGGTAATACTAGCGTAGCCCCTACGCTAAAGGTGGTAATAATCTCGGATATGCTGGCATCAAATGCTTGTGAAGCAAATTGAAGCACTTTACTGACTGAGTCAATTGCAAAAGTGGAGACTTGAGCGCTTGCAAGATTAATAGTGCCCGCATGCGCAATACCCACCCCCTTCGGTGTCCCCGTACTACCCAAGGTATAGATCACATAGGCTAAGTGCTCAGGCAGTAGCGGTCTGACACGTTCACTATCAGTAATTGCTTGAGGACTATAGCCCTCAATCTGGGTCTGCTGCGCTAGGTTCTCTAAATCAATGATCTGCAGCTGAGCAAAATCTGCTAACTCACAATGCCCTAAGGTAGAGCTATTGGTGATAACTTGTTGTGCACCACTATCACCCAGCATGAACGAGAGACGTTGGGCAGGATAGTCAGGATCAAGTGGTAGATGCAGCACCAGCTTTTAAGATTGCCAATAAGGCAATGATCATCTGTGGTGAGCGATCTAACAGCAAGGCAACGATTTGCTCTGGCCCAATGCCTTGTGCAATCAGATAACGGGTTAATTGATTGGCCTTGGCATCTAATTGGGCATAGGTCAGGCTCTGGTCTTCATAGACCAAGGCTGTAGCATCTGGTGTTCTCGCTACTTGAGCAGCAAAGAGTTCGGGTAGGGTGAGGTTGAGATTTTGAGTATTAACTATTGAGTGACCACTAATCTCTAAAACCGATTGCAACTCTCTTGGTTCAAGCAATGGAGTGAGAGCGATAGGGAGATCTAGATAATTTGGTAGCTCAGTAATTACGTAATGCAAATTATTCAGGTAAGACTGAATTTGGCTGCCGCTATAGCGTGAGGGGTTGTAATCTAAGATGAGCTCTACCTCACAACCATCTTGGCGATCAAGAACTTGTAGCGCCACATCAGAAATAGGACCTGAATTAAGGAGATTTAAATCAACCTCTAGGCCTGTAAATTGAAGATCAAAATTAAAGCTTTGAAAATTGAGAACGGCAGCAAAGGGATCTCCCAGTCCATGTTTGCGGCGATTTTTTGATATCTGACTTAAGGGGTAGTGCCCGTGCTTGATTGCTTCACGGATTTGCTCGGAAACTAATTTAATGCAATCGCGAACAGTTAATCCAAAATTAAGATTGATATGGAGAGGCAAAATATTTGTCGTCATTCCAGAGAAAGCCTCCTGACCTTTAGCTCTTCCGGCTGTTGGCAAGCCAATGCAAAGATCCCGCTGGTTATATAGACGTACTAAGTAAATAAATAGGGCGGTGGCAAATATCGATGCTCGACTCCCAGAAATTTCTTTGCTTAGCTTGGTAAGTTGCTCAAACTTTTGACGGGAAATGGTAGTACGTATAGATGAATAAAGGGTCAGGGAGGCGGAGCCTAGTTCAACCGTTGAAATGCTAGTTGCAGTCTCTATTGAGGCTAAATTGCTGGACCAATATTGAGCATTTATCTGATATTGCTCGCCACACAAGTAATCTAGATCAAGCTTGACTATCTCGGGAAGTGATACGGATTGCTCGAGAACTTCATGAATATTGCTATAGGCTTTTGCAACAAGGCGCAGAATGTTCGCTCGTGCCGACCCATCAATAAAAAGATGATGAGGGATAAAGTAATGAATCCATTTCGAATCTGAAGTCTGAATAACCCCCAGCCTAAAACAAGGCGATTCAAAATAGTTGATTGGTTTAGTTAAAGCATTCCTTATAAGTTCTTTTGCCTTTAAGGCGGGGTCGGCATCAGACCGAATGTCGCTAAATAGTATTTCTATTGAAGCTCTTCTGCATGGATTTTTTGAAAAGGGGTGCCATCCTGCAGGATGATGCTAGATCTTAGTGTGTCGACATGCGCGATAACTTTTTTCCACGCCGCTTCAAGGTGCTGAATTTCAAGGTGGCCAGAAAACGTAATGGCTGACCCAATATGGTAGACGGATGATTCGAGGTCAAGTTGCTGGTGATACCAGACATTATTTTGAGCACCCGTAAGCGGGTAGACATCCAAAGATGATGCCCCTACCAAATAGCTCAAGCGGGATGATTCCATACTCATTTGAATATAAGATTGATTAAATTAAAGAAATAAACCAATCTTCTTAAAATAGTTGCGATAGGGCTATCGCTGACTATTTCGAGGACATCGCGAGTGTTTTAGGCCGCATATCCTGCCAGCTTTCATCTACAAATTCCACGCATTCTGCTTTTGATCCAGTAAAACCGGTCTCTGTCCACCCTAATGGAGCGATCTTTTGAGCAGGCCACAGCGAATGCTGGTTTTCCTCATTGATCAAGATCTTGAAATGATCTCCGTCTATAGTGAGACCGTTACCGGAATTATTAAAAAGCTTTTTTCTATTGCATCCATTTTTGTAACTTTTTTACTATTCGAACAGAGGATTCTGCTCGCTCTATGGCTAATATGATGTGCCTTGAAATGCCCCCAATCATGGCCTTATGCACCGATTTAGTGCTGACTAGAATAGGCAGATTAGTGACAAATTAAGGGGGGTGGCCAATGTGTGTAGAAAGTCTAAGCGGGAAATTCACTCCTATATGTTAACCTTTGGGCTAATATTATCGAGTTATTAACTGATGCCTTTTTCTAGGAAAAATTATGACAAGTAACACAGCCAGTGTTTCAGATGTTTCTGAAGCTGAAGTGAAGGAATTAAGCCCCGAGGCATCCGATAAATTAGATCAGGTTAGCAAGTTAATCGCCAATGCTGCCAAATGGAGTGTAGGCGCTGCGTTGATCCCGGTCTCCAATATTGATGTTTTGGTTATTGGTGGTATTCAGGCTAAGCTGGTAAATGATATTGCAAAGGTTTATGACTCTACTTTTAGCAAGGAGAAGCTCCGCTCATTGATTACGGTATTGACTGGTACGCTCGCTCCAGCTATCGGCGCCGGTGTTGTTGTTGGATCGACAGCAAAACTTTTCCCAGGCTATGGCCCGCTATTTGGTTTTGTTTCCATGTCTGCATTCTCAGTTGCGGCAACTTACGCAATTGGAAAAGTGATGGTTAAGCATTTCGAAGGCGGCGGTACTGCGGACAGCTTTGATGCTGAAGCTGTTAAGGCTGACTTAAAAGAAGAATTCAAAAAGGCTGTGAAAAAGTAAGCTAAACATAAGCATTGCAATAAGCCCACTTATTATTAGTGGGCTTATTTATTTTTGCGTTTACATAAACTGGGCGAAATCTCTAATATGACGGTAATTGCGGTGGCCAATCAAAAAGGGGGCTGCGCCAAAACTACAACGGTAGTTAATTTGGCCTGTGCTCTTGCTGAGCATGGTTTAAGAACACTGGTTCTGGACTTGGACCCCCAGGCTAATGCTACTCAGTGGGTTGGTATTAAGGCTGACGCAAAAGGCACCTTTGAGTTTTTGGTGGATGATGAACCCTTTGAGAGCTTAATTTGCACCACTCGCATGCCGGGAGTAGATGTAATGGCAGGTTCCAAAAGGTTGTCCCAGATTGAAAAGTCTTTATCTGGTCAAATAGCGGTAGAGTCCCTGCTAAAAAGACGCCTATCTAAGGTTGATTTAGGCGGATGGGACATCATTCTCATTGATACGCCGCCTACTCTTGGCTTGTTGACCTTGAATGCATTGGCCGCTGCAGATGAATTGTTGGTTCCTGTCACAACACATGTAATGAGTTTGATTGGCGTTAGTCAGTTGGTGAACACTCTTAACGAAGTCAGGGAAGTGCTCAATACCTCTATTGATATTTTGGGCTATTTGCCTTCACGTGTTGATCTTAGAACTAGGCATGCAAAAGATGTTATCGAATTACTAAAACAAAGCTTTGGGGATAAGGTGCTTTCTTCTATTGTTCGCGAGAATGTATCGCTGGCAGAGGCGCCTTCATTTAATCAGGGCATTATGACTTATAAGCCATCCTCAAGTGCCGCAGAAGATTATCGTGCGCTAACAATTGAACTTCTCAAAAAATTAAAGTTGGATTCAAAATGAATGGACGAAGGCGTTCTACTATTAAGCTAAATCCTCTCGAAGAGATTAGGTCCGAAGATGGGTCGGCTCATTCCATCCCCGAGTCTAGATTTGCCAAGGATTCGCATGTTAATAATGCTGCGAAAAGTGCGGATCAAGGAAAAAAATACCAAACATACTCGATGTGTCTGATAGCTCCGAAGCAATATTTTCCTCCCATGTCTCAGATGACGATACTACCGCTCACTTCATTATGGGCTACCCTACGTTAATAGATGTAGAAGTTGGAGGTGATGGTGCTGAAGAAATATTTAATCAGTCTAATTCCGCCAACCTAAAACACGATGACAAAAATTTCTTCTTTAATTCAAAATCCAAAAAGAAATCTAGTGCAGGTAAACCAATAGCCGTTACAGAGCAAATGCCAGACGCTCCTGCAAATGATATTGTTCGAAAGCATGCTGAATGGTCAATGTTGGCTGGACTTGTGCCGGTACATTTCTTGGATGCAGCTGCAGTTACTGGAGTTCAACTAAAAATGATTCTTGAATTATGCAAACTTTATGAGGTTCCATTCCGAAAAGAGAGTGCCAGTGCGATCATTTCAAGTTTGATATCGGGTAATGTCACCACTGGAATATCTCATTACATCGGCTTACATGTGGTTAAAAAGATACCGGTTGTTGGTAGAGTGATAAATATAGCCGTTCAGCCAGCTTTGTCATACGCCAGCACCCATGCGCTTGGTTCAGTTTTTATTGCTCACTTTGAGAAAAAAGGGTCTCTCATCGATTTTGAGATTGCCACCATGCGGATGAATTTTTCTGACTCCTATGAAAAAGCCAGGAAAATGTTCAAAGAGCAGAATTTCATCCGTCGTTTTATTGATTAAAGATTGTGCTTACAAGTGAATACTGACAATAACATTAGCTCTATGTTCTCAAGATCTGAGGTGGTCCAGTTTTTGAGGATTGAAGGTTCGGGTGATCTGAGGCGCCTAATTTGGCTTGCCTGCTTTGTTGGGGTTGCAAATACAGCTTTGATTGCCTTAGTTAATATGTCTGTGGCTAGAGCTGCAGAAGGCGAATCTGTTTTTCTTCAATTCTTTTTATATTCAATTGTCCTGGCATTTTTTTTAATCGTCACGCGTAAGGCTAACCGAGACAATATTAGAAGCGCCCAATTTTTAATACATAAATTTAAAATACGTATATTGGGTGAGTATTTTCGCTCCGATTTACATACTGTTGACCAGGTAGGTAAGGCTAAAATTTTGCAATCCCTCGGGAGGGACACTCAGGTTGTATCTGGTGCTATCCCCATTTTGGTGATGATGTGTCAATCCGCTGCGACATTAACCTGTCTGACCATTTATATGGCCACCATTTCATGGATTGCGTTTTTCATTACCTTTGTGGCTGCTGTAATTATATTTTTTGTTTCTACAAAATTTATCTTGGGAGTCAAGGATTGCGTAAGTGATGCGTTTGCAAAAGACGGTGAAGTTTTTGATCTATTTGGCGATTTTTTAAATGGCTTCAAAGAAATCAAGATGCACTCAAAGCGCGCCAGAGATATAACAGCGGATATGGTTGAGCAATCACTACTCTCAAGTAATTTAAAAGCCTACTCCCTCGTTGGAATCACAAATTTCTTTAATTATTTGCAAACCCTGATGTTTGTGGTTGTTGGGATTTTAATATTCATTGTCCCCGCACTTGTTGACGGTTTCGCGGACTCAGTTTTAGCCGCATCAACCGCCGGTATCTTCCTAGTCGGGCAGTTGTCAGGCCTTATCCAGACCATTCCCGCCCTGTCAGAGGCAAATGCTTCAGCAAATTCCCTGTTATTGCTACAGGATGAGTTGTCAAAAACGGCTAAGCAATCCATGGAAAATACCCAAGTGATCCAAATTGATAAATTTGAAACCTTATCTGTACATGATGTCACTTATGAACACCCAAAGGGCAGGGATTCTTCTGGTTTTGCTCTAGGGCCCCGTCAGCTATGAATTAAAAGCGGGAAATTTATACTTCATTAAAGGAAGTAATGGTTCTGGAAAAACTACCTTCACGCGTATCTTGACGGGCCTCTATAAGCCCAGCCAAGGAAGTATTTGTGTTAACGGAGTCGAGGTGGAGCAGCCTGCATCAAGCTCATATCGAGACCTTTTTCTGTTGTATTCAGTGATTTCTATTTATTCCAAAAGCTGTACGGCTTATTTGATTTGGATGAAGATAATATGTTGCCTTGGCAAAAGTTACTTGAGATTGAGAAAAAGTTTTCAATTAATGAGGGGTTTTTTCTCATATCCAGCTCTCTACGGGTCAAAGGAAGCGTATTGCCCTTCTTGTGGCCATGCTTGAGAACAGGGATATCATCATCCTAGATGAGTGGGCTGCAGATCAAGATCCTCAGTTCAGAAAACATTTTTATAAACAGTTGCTGCCTAGGTTAAAGCAGATGGGCAAGACTGTGATAGCAATCACACATGATGATTATTATTTTAATACTGCTGATTACGTATTATCTTTTAGAGATGGCAAATTGTTCGAGGATGCAGGTGAGTAATGAAATTGATTAAATTAATTTATCGTGCCATTGATCGTCTGATTGATCAGTATTTGATTCAAATTTCCCTGGCAGTATTTATTGGCATCGACAGTCTTTTGCTTTTATGGCCAAAAATCGTCAACGCCGTCCCCGCTGGTAAGGTGGCTGTAATTTATAGGCCTCTATGGGGCGGGGTTGATATGTCAGAGGTTTGCAAAGAAGGTGTACATTTCGTCTTCCCTTGGAATACCTTCACTCAGTATGATGCTCGGTTGTAAAATCAGGTTCTTGAGCTTGATGTTTTGACTTCTGACTTGCTCAAGTCAAAGGTAAGGGTTGTTTACCAGTATGAGATTGATGTGCGTACCTTGCCAATGCTGCACAAATATATCGGACCTGATTATCTTAATAAGGTCGTTGAACCTCAGGTGATTTCAATTATCCGCGGAAGAATTGGTAGCTTTGCATCTGATAAGGCATTTACATCCGAGATTCAAAAAGTTGTCCGAGAAATTGCTATCACCTCAGACAGAATCTTGGTTGACAATATTAGCCCGCCGGGCTTGGAAAGCGTCAAATTAATCCGCGTGAGTGATGTTGAGATAGTCAGCATTAGCTTCCCTAGGGAGGTTGAGGAGGCTATCGAGCGGAAGATGGTAGAGCTCGCTAAGGCTGATGGCGATAAGCACATCCTGCAGGCTGCCAAACAAGAGGCTCTTCGTAAAGAGATCGAGGCTGAGGGTATACGAAAATTCCAAGATATTGTCCGCCCGGGCTTATCAGATAACTATTTGCGTTGGCGCGGTGTTGAGGCTACTCAGAGTCTTGCAACTTCCAATAACTCAAAAATTATTATTTTTGGATCGGGTCCAACCGGATTGCCGCTAGTTTTGGGTGATATGGACAAATCGTCAGTTACGGCTAAACCTAAAGGTAATTAATTGTATTGGGTAACGAGGGGGCTATCTTTGAATAGCATATGCCCATCAGGTCAAAGCCTTGCAAGTAACCCATAACCCCGTATCATCAATTCTATGGGCTTACTTACTAACTCTCACGGGCGTACTAGGGTCAAAATCTGCGGTCTTATGACACCTTCAGATGTGGATGCTGCGGTAGCTGCTGGCGTAGATGCGGTTGGCTTTGTTTTCTATCCGCCAAGTCCCAGGGCGGTTACTCCTAATATTGCTGCTGCATTGATTTCCAGGCTTCCGGCTGGGGTTGATGCCGTGGGCTTGGTCGTTAACGCCTCAGATGCTGAATTTGAGGCTATCCGGGCAGCCGCTTCGATCACTTTATGGCAGTTTCATGGGGATGAGTCTCCGGCCCAATGCCAGCGCCTTGCGGCAGGTCAACCCTGGATGAAGGCGGCTCGCGTTGGAGCAGGCTTCGCCTTTGATGATTTTTCCCTACAATATAGGCAAGCAAATGCCTTTTTGCTCGATGCTCTCGTTGAGGGTTATGGAGGAGGGGGCGTTCCTTTTGATTGGTCAGGAATTCCACAAGCATGGATAAGCGCAAACGCGCCTCAGGTCGTTTTGAGTGGTGGGTTGAACGTTCACAACGTGGGCGAAGCTATTGCTCGTCTTCATCCTTGCGCGGTTGACGTCTCTAGTGGCGTAGAAATCAGCAAGGGTGTAAAAGATCACGCCTTGATGAGGCAGTTTATCGAGGCAGTGCGAGCGGCAGACGCAAGCACATCACCTTAATTATTTGCTGTAACTAATCAAAAGAGGTATTTATGTACGATAAGCCAGATGCACGAGGACATTTCGGTCCTTACGGTGGCGTATTTGTTTCTGAAACACTCATGTTCGCTTTAGATGAGCTTAAAGCGGCTTACGCAAAATACCAACACGATCCTGAATTTTTAGAGGGGTTCCATTACGAACTCAAACATTTTGTAGGTCGCCCGTCACCTGTGTATCACGCCAAGCGTTGGAGTGAAATGTTGGGTGGTGCGCAGATCTATCTGAAGCGCGAAGATTTAAATCACACTGGCGCTCACAAAATTAATAATGTGATTGGCCAAGCTATGCTAGCAAAGCGCATGGGTAAGCCACGCATCATTGCTGAGACAGGAGCAGGGCAGCATGGTGTTGCTACAGCAACAATCTGCGCTCGCTTTGGGTTGGATTGCACTGTCTATCAAGGTTCTGTTGACGTTGCACGTCAAGCACAAAACGTATTTCGTATGAAATTACTTGGTGCAAAAGTAGTTCCTGTTGAATCGGGAACGAAGACTCTCAAAGATGCGCTGAATGAGGCAATGCGTGATTGGGTTACCAACGTAGAAGATACTTTCTACATCATCGGTACTGTTGCAGGCCCCCATCCATATCCAATGATGGTCCGAGATTTTCAGAGTGTCATTGGGGAAGAGTGCAAAGTACAAATGCCAGAGATGACTGGCCGTCAGCCTGACTATGTCATGGCATGCGTTGGTGGTGGTTCTAATGCAATGGGTATTTTCTATCCCTATATCGACTACCCAGAGGTGAAATTGGTTGGTGTTGAAGCTGCAGGCCACGGTTTAAATAGCGGCCTTCACTCCGCGGCACTTTGTGTTGGTAAGCCGGGCGTATTGCACGGTAACCGTACCTATCTATTGCAAGATGAGAATGGTCAGATTTCTGAAACACATTCCGTTTCAGCGGGTATGGATTATCCCGGTGTTGGGCCTGAGCATGCCTGGTTAAAAGATTCGGGCCGTGCTGACTATGTTGCAGTCACGGATGAAGAAGCCTTGAAAGCATTTCATGATTGCTGTCGTATCGAGGGCATCATTCCGGCTTTAGAGTCTTCGCACGCAATTGCCTATGCTTGCAAATTGGCGCCAACACTTTCTAAAGATAAAACAATCTTGGTAAATCTTTCTGGTCGCGGCGATAAGGATATGCATACCGTTGCTCAAGCTACTGGCTCCGAAGGTTAATTCGAAGTCACTCACGAACTTACATAAAAATAATAATTACGAATTGCCATGTCAAAAATTACTGCACTGTTTAATGAACTAAAGGCTACTGGAAAAAAAGGGTTAATTCCTTTTATTACTGCTGGTGACCCTGATCCAAAAATCACTGTTGAGTTAATGCACGCATTAGTTCGTGGTGGCGCCAATGTCATTGAGCTCGGCGTGCCTTTTTCTGATCCAATGGCAGATGGTCCGGTGATTCAACGTTCGTCTGAAAGAGCGCTCACTCAGGGTGTGACTTTGCATGGCTGCTTGGAGATGGTTAAGGAGTTTCGCAAGCTTGATACCAATACCCCCGTAGTCTTGATGGGATATGCCAACCCTGTCGAGCAGATGGGCGCAGAACGCTTTGCAACAGAGGCCAAAGCTGCTGGTGTTGATGGTGTTCTTGTCGTGGATTACCCGCCGGAAGAGTGTGAGGACTTTGCTGCTCGGATGAAAATTGCCGGTGTTGACCCAATTTTCCTATTAGCGCCCACTTCATCACCAGAACGCATAAAAGACGCAGCCAAAATAGCTTCTGGTTATACCTATTACGTCTCTATGCGGGGTGTAACTGGTGCTTCTCACTTAAATACCCAGGATGTGGCCAGCATCATCCCTAAAATCCGTGAAGCCACCCCTATCCCGATTGTAGTTGGTTTTGGCATTAATGATGCTGAAAGTGCCCGTACCGTATCAAAAACAGCGGATGCGGTGGTAATTGGCAGTCGAATCATTCGTCTTTTGGAGGATTCTGCCCCTGGCCAGGCGGTACAATCACTTGAAAACTTCATACGTGAAATTCGCGTCGCTTTAGATAGTTAATGCACTGGATAGTTAAAAACTGATGAGCTGGATCGATAAATTACTACCTCCACAAATCCAACATACGGATCCTGCGAATCGCAAATCCGTACCAGAGGGTCTATGGGTTAAGTGCCCCAGTTGTGAAACCGTCCTTTACAGCACTGATATTGAAGCTAATTTATCGGTTTGTCCCAAATGCAGTCACCATATGCGTATCGGTGCACGTTTGCGTTTGGATAGCCTGTTGGATGAAAAGGGTCGCTACGAGATTGGTGCCGACATCTATCCAACTGACCCGCTGAAATTTAAAGATTCCAAGAAATACCCAGACCGTATTAAGGAGGCCAATGATGCCTCTGGTGAGTCTGAAGCCTTAATCGTGCTTGGTGGCAAGATTGAAAGTATCCCTGTAGTGGCTGCTTGCTTTGAGTTCCAATACATGGGCGGCTCTATGGGTTCGGTTGTTGGTGAGCGTTTTGCTCGAGGCGTTCAAGAGGCTATTGCTAAGAAGTGTGCATTTATCTGTATTACGGCAACAGGTGGCGCGCGTATGCAAGAAAGCTTGCTGTCTCTTTTCCAGATGGCTAAAACAAACTCCATGCTGACTTTGTTGTCCAAAAAAAGTTTGCCGTATATCAGCGTCTTAACCGATCCGACTATGGGTGGAATTTCTGCCAGCTTTGCTTTTATGGGTGATGTAGTGATGGCTGAACCGAAAGCATTGATTGGCTTTGCTGGTCCGCGTGTTATTGAGCAAACTGTACGTGAAAAATTACCAGAAGGCTTTCAGCGTTCTGAGTTCTTAATGCAAAAGGGCGGTATTGACATGATTGTGGATCGTCGCCAAATGCGCGGTGAAATCGCTCGTCTCTTGGCGTTGCTCCAGCAGCTTCCTGAGCCTGCGATTGCGGGTAGCGCAGCTGTATAAAGCGCTTGAGTTCCGCACACCAACCCCCCCATTCTGTTTTCTAGCCTTACGGCTTGGTTGAGCCATCTTGAAACAGCCCACCCGGTCGGTATCGACATGGGTCTTGATCGCATCAATCGAGTTAAAGAAGCTCTAGGCCTTCATTTTGATTGCCCCGTTATCACTGTTGCCGGGACTAATGGCAAGGGTTCAACCTGCGCCTACCTTGAAAGCATTTTGCTGGCCTCTGGTTATAGAGTGGGTTGCCACATGTCTCCTCATTTACTGGTTTTTAATGAGCGTGCTCGGGTCAACGGTGAGGAAGTTAAAGACGATCTCTTGCTCGAGCATTTTGCTGCCGTAGAGCATGCACGAGTTAGCTTGGTGGATGCGCCAACGCTAACGTATTTTGAATTCACCACTTTGGCAATCATGCATTTATTTTCCAAGTCGAATCTAGATGCTGTGGTTCTAGAGGTTGGCATGGGCGGTCGTTTAGATGCCGTGAATATCGTGGATGCAGATTGCGCGATCGTCACGAGCATTGATATTGATCACGCTGATTTTTTAGGTGGTACACGTGAAGCGATTGGCCGTGAAAAAGCGGGTATCTTCCGAGCTGGCGCTATTGCAGTTTGTGGTGACCCGGTGCCACCACAGTCTCTGATTGACTACGCTGAAGTACTGAGTTGTGACTTATGGCTTCATGGCCGTGATTACAACTTTCAGGGTGATAAGCAGCAGTGGGGTTGGGCAGGGCGTCAAAAACGCTTTAGCGGTCTCGGCTATCCTGCTTTGCGAGGTGCTAATCAAATTCTTAATGCCTCTGCTGTGATCGCCGCCTTGATGGCCCTTCATCAACGTCTCCCAGTCAGCGCACAAGATATTCGTAATGGGTTTGCATTGGTGGAGTTGCCTGGCCGCTTTCAAGTTCTTCCAGGTCAGCCAACTATCGTTTTAGATGTCGCCCATAATCCCCATGCGGCTGCAACCTTAGGGCAGGGCCTAGATAAAATGGGTTATCATCCCTATACCTACGCTATTTTTGGCGCAATGGCCGATAAAGATTTAGCAGGCGTTATTAAGCCTTTATTGAACAGTGTTGACTTCTGGTTCTGCACTGATTTGCCAACTCCTCGTGCCGCTAAAGCTTCTGCCTTATCTGACAAGCTAGTGGAGCTGGGTGTAGCAGTTAAAAATGGGGAGGATGGCGATATTGAGTGCTTTCCAGATCCTGCTGCAGCGTATCAAAAAGCGCTTTCTAAGGCAGGTGAGGGTGATAGAATTGTCATCTTCGGATCCTTCTATACCGTTGCCGGCGTATTGGCATATCGAAATAACCAGGCGCATTGATCCATGATTCGTTTACCGAAGCTTTTTAAGCGAAACCCTGAGACTGAAGACCTTAATCAAGGTTCGGTAAGGGGTCGTCGCACCGTCAATAAGTTAGCCCCTCGTAGTTTTCAGCGTGCTCAAGAGAGTGAAGAGCTTGCGCTTACCGAAGACCCAGAGCAACAGCGTGCCCGCCATCGCTTAATTGGTGCCGCAGTTTTGGTATTAATTGCAGTTGTTAGCCTACCCCACATCTTGGATAACAAGCCTAAGTCTGTGAACAACGATATTGCTGTAAATATTGTGACTAGTCTTCCTGCTCCCAATGCTGCTATGCCTACAAATGAAGAAAAGACTAAGCCAGTTGCTTCCATTCCGGCTCCAATTGTAGGAAAAGAAGTTTCTCAGCCCAAAGAGCTTGTTGTAGCGCCAACACCGGATGTCAAACCCGAAACCAAGCCCAATATTGCAACACCTAAAGTTGCTTCAACGATAGGTCTAGCTGCTGGTGAAGAGGTGGTTGCTATCCCAAATGCGACTCCTAAATCTAAAGCTGAAGAGCCCCCTAAAAAGGTGGGCTCCGTCAAGTACATTATTCAGATTGGTGCCTTTGCTTCCGAAGAGCGTGCAAAAGGCTGGATCAACAAGATGAAGGATCAAAAGATTCCGAATTATGTAAGCAATAAAAACGGTGCTGATGGTGTCAAGCTGTACGTTTTGAGGGCGGGACCATTTACCGACAAGGATGCGGCTGAAGCTGCAGAGAAAAAAGTAAAAGCCATGGGTTTATCTCCAAGGCTGGTTGAGGTTGGGAACCCTTAATGGAATTTTTATCCACTCTAAAATTAACTATGGTGGATTACTTCACCCTGGTAGTGCTGTTGGTTTCTGCTTTGGTAGGAATTTCTCGGGGCTTATTTAAGGAAGTCTTAGCGCTTGCATCCTGGTTTGTTGCAGCTTGGGTTGCTTATCACTACACCAATTATCTTTCTGTTGAATGGTTATCTACCTTTCATATGGATGAGTTGTTGAGTTTGGGTGTCAGCTTTCTGATTTTATTTATCTTTACTTTGATTGTTTGTGGATTGATCGGCAACGTCATTCAAAAAATTATCTTGTCTGCTGGCTTGAGTATGGCTGATCGCTTTTTGGGTTTGGTTTTTGGTCTAGCCCGTGGTGGCTTGGTCGTCGTTGTGATGGCTACATTGGCAGCACTTACACCAATACCGCAAAGCGCAGCTTGGCAAAAGGCTATTACACGCCCAGCAATCGATATGGCAACTGGCTTAATTAAGTCTTGGTTGCCTGCGGATTGGGCAAAGCAATTAGGCGATTCAATACCTAAAATTACTCCTACCGTAACACCTTCATTAACCATAGGGATCTAGGCTTATGTGCGGCGTTGTTGGAACAGTTTCCCACTCCCCAGTTAATCAGCTGATATATGACGCTTTGTTGCTCTTGCAACATCGCGGTCAAGATGCTGCCGGTATGGCAACGATGAATGGCAACTCATTCACGATGCATAAAGCGAACGGTCTAGTTCGAGATGTATTTAGAACTCGCAATATGCGTAGCTTGATCGGTAACGCTGGCATTGGCCAGGTACGTTATCCAACTGCAGGCTCAGCTAGTAGCGAAGAAGAGGCTCAACCTTTTTACGTGAGCGCTCCATATGGAATTATCTTGGCGCACAACGGTAATCTCACTAATGCTGCTAGCCTACGTGTAGAGATGGCTTACCATGATCGTCGCCATATCAACACTAGCTCTGATGCAGAAGTACTGCTAAATGTTTTGGCTGACGAGCTTCAAAAAGAAACCAATAGCGCGGCACTGGATGAGGGTGCGATGTTTAATGCGATTACTGAGGTAACTAAGCGCGTTAAGGGTTCTTATGCGGTTGTTTCTTTGATTGCTGATTATGGTTTATTAGCGTTTCGCGACCCATATGGTATTCGCCCATTATGTATCGGTCGCATTGATACGCCCAAGGGGCCAGAGTGGATGATTGCCTCTGAGTCTGTTGCGCTTGATGGTCTTGGCTTTACTTTTGTGCGTGACGTTAATCCAGGTGAAGCAATCTATATCGATTTAGATGGTAATTTCTATTCACGTCAATGTGTTCCTGATGCTGTTCTAACGCCTTGTATTTTTGAATACGTTTATATGGCTCGTCCAGACTCGACGATTGATGGTGTTACTGTTTACAACGTTCGTATGCGTATGGGTGACTACCTTGCTGAGAAGATTCGTAAAGAAACTATCCCTGGTGAGATCGATGTTGTAATGCCAATTCCAGACTCTAGTCGTCCAGCGGCAATGCAGGTTGCCAAACGTCTAGGCGTTGATTACCGCGAAGGATTCTTTAAGAATCGTTATATCGGCCGCACCTTCATCATGCCTGGCCAGGCAGTTCGAAAGAAGTCTGTACGTCAAAAGCTCAATGCAATGCGCATTGAATTCAAAGATAAGACGGTATTGATCGTGGATGATTCCATTGTTCGCGGCACGACTTCGTTTGAGATTGTGCAGATGGCGCGTGAGTCTGGTGCAAAGAAAGTCATTTTTGCTTCTGCTGCACCTCCTGTACGATTCCCCAATGTCTATGGTATTGATATGCCAACCCGTAGTGAACTTGTGGCTTATGGTCGTACCGACGAAGAGATCAACAAGATGATTGGCGCGGATCAACTGATTTACCAAAGTGTTGAAGATATGAAGCAGGCTGTAAAGGATATCAATCCCAATATTCAGCACTTTGAAGCCTCTTGTTTTGATGGCAACTATATTACTGGTGACATCAATGAGTCCTACCTAGATGCACTAGAGGCAGCTCGTAATACTTCCGAGGCTAAGGCTGATCGTCAACGTGACTCTAGTGACTTTGCCCGCTCACAGCTTCATCTGCATTTGGCTACCGAAGACTAAAAACAACGATCGAGTTCCTCAGGCATGCGTGTCTGAGGCAATTCTGCAATTCAGTGTCAAAATAGCGGTATGAAGAGTAAAACTACCCGCAAAAAACCTGACTTCTCAAAGCTTGCGCTTGAAACCCTGGCGGCTCGCGCTGGAACTCGACGTACCGCTGAATACCAAGAGCATTCAGAGGCGATGTTCCTCACTTCTAGCTTTTGTTTTGATAGCGCCGAGTTGGCTGCTGATGGTTTTGCCCATGCCGACCAGGGATTTATTTATTCTCGATTCACTAATCCGACAGTGAGTATGTTTCAGGATCGTCTTGCTGCCTTGGAGGGTGGCGAGGCCTGTATTGCGACATCTTCTGGAATGGCTGCTATTTTGACAATGGCTATGTCCCATCTGCAAGCGGGTGACCATGTAGTCTGTTCGCGCTCCGTATTTGGTGCAACCATCCAATTGTTTAGCAATATTTTGGGACGCTTTGACATCACAACCACTTATGTGGATTTGTCTGATACTAAGGCTTGGCAGAATGCCGTCCAAGAAAATACTAAGCTGTTTTATTTAGAAACCCCTTCTAATCCCTTGACTGAGATTGCAGACATTAAAGCAATTTCTAAGATAGCGAAGAAGGCGAACGCACTTTTTGCTGTAGATAACTGCTTCTGCACGCCTGCATTGCAAAAACCGCTCTCATTAGGCGCTGATGTAGTCATTCATTCAGCCACGAAATACTTGGACGGCCAAGGTAGGGTGGTTGGTGGCGCGATTGTGGGCAGCAATGATTTCATTATGGGTAAAGTATTTCCGTATGTAAGAACTGCTGGACCAACACTCTCAGCATTCAATGCTTGGGTGTTCTTGAAGGGTTTGGAAACCCTCAAATTGCGCATGAAGCAGCAGAGTCAAAATGCTTTAGAGATTGCGCAGTGGCTAGAAAAGCAGCCTGGAGTAGAGCGCGTTTACCATCCAGGCCTGAAGTCGCACCCTCAGCACGCTTTGGCTAAGCGCCAGCAAAAGGCGGGTGGCGCCATTCTATCTTTCACGCTTAAAGGTGGAAAGAGGGCTGCATTTAAATTGATTAATCAAACCAAGCTTTGCTCCATTACTGCAAACCTTGGTGATACTCGTACAACAATTACTCACCCTGCAACAACAACACATTGCCGCGTTAGTCCAGAAGCCCGTAAGGCGGCCGGCATCACTGATGGCCTTGTTCGAATTGCAGTTGGTCTTGAGAATGTGGTTGATTTAAAGAATGACCTCGTTGGCGGTCTGAAGAAGTAATTTCATCAACACTAATTGAGGACCACAATTTACATGTCCTTTACCGATGCTACCCAGCTCTGGAATGAGCGCTTTGATAAAGAAGAGTTTATCTTTGGTAAAGAGCCAAATGAGTATCTTGTTGAGCAAGTATCTCAATATCTAAAACCAGATTCTTCCGTTCTCTGCATTGCTGATGGGGAAGGGCGTAATGGCATTTGGCTTGCTAAGCAGGGAATGCATGTCACCGGTTTTGATGTTTCTGATATTGCACTTGCCAAGGCCAATCAGTTTGCAAAAGACAACCAAGTTAATATTCAATATAGCCTCTGCGATACGGATGGATTTAATTGGCAGACTAATTCGTATGATGCAATCATTGCTATCTTTATTCAGTTTGCAGATCCAGAGATGCGAGCTAGAATCTTTAAGCAAGTTCATCAGGCTTTGAAACCGGGTGGTATTTTTATACTCCAGGGTTACACACCAAAGCAATTGGAATATAAAACAGGTGGCCCATCCTTAATCGAGCATCTTTATACAGAAGAGATGATTCGTGAGCTTAGTCACGAATTTGAAATCCTAGATCTTCAGCGTTACGAAAAGGAATTGTCTGAAGGTGCTAGACATACTGGCATGTCAGCCTTACTCGGTATGGTTGCCAAGAAGCCCATCTAAAATCTAGGTATGAGCATATCCAGATCACTGATGCTCAATAAATCGTCGTGGATCATTAATCGGACGCAAAGGCATAATGTGAATTTGATTGCCATCAAGCTCAAGATGCATTTGACTGCCAACAACCATTCCTAGCCCTCTTACCTCTGCAGAAGAAGCTTCCCATTCAATCATGTTTTCACTATCTTGAATTCTCAATTGAATAACTGCAATTTGACCAAGGCTGCTCATCTTTTCAGCTATCACTGACACACTGCCAATGCTTGCGTTGTTATGTACGCTCAATCCACTTTGAGGAATAACCCAAGCTACACGCACTTTAGGTGGAATCTTGCCTTTATCGGCAACCATAAAGTTCTTATTGCAGCCGTCCCAACTCAAGTTACCCGAGTCGAATACGCCATGAAACATATTGCTGATACCAACCAATTCAGCAACCCGAGAATTTCTGGGCTTTTGGAAAAGAGTTTGTGGGGCGGCAGTTTGCAAACTAATGCCTTGATCTATGACGGTAATTCTGTCGGCTAATAAATCAGCCTCACGCAAGTCATGTGTCACCAAGATCATGGGGATATTTAAGTCTGTTCTTAGCTCTGCTAATGTTTTATAAAGACCCTGGCGTGTTGGTGCATCAATGGCTGAAAATGGCTCATCGAGCAGTAAGGCTTTAGGTTTTCGGGCTAATGCTCGGGCCAGGGCAACACGTTGTTGTTGTCCGCCGGATAGCTGATGAGGCATACGCCCAGAAAGACTGGCGATACCCATACGATCTAATAAATTCATTCCAATACCTTTGCGTTCTGATTTGCTGAGGCCGGAATTTTGCAAAGGGATTGCTACATTATCGATTGCGCTGAGATGTGGGAAAAGAGCGTACTGCTGAAATAAGAAGCCGCATGAACGTTCTGCTGGAGATAGTTGTTTAATTATTGTTCCCAGATGATCACTTTCAAGCCACACCTCACCATTGCACTCAATTTTTCCGCTGACTGTTTTGTTTAGGCCGGCAATAGATCTGAGGACTGTAGTTTTGCCACTTCCGGAGGGGCCTACTAAAGCATGCAATTCACCTGGAGCACACTCCAGGCTTATTTGTAGTGGGCTTGGGTTGATCTGGGTAATCTTTACCTTCAACATCAATTAAGCCCTCTGCGCCGATTTGGGTTGCCACCAAATATTCCATAGGAAAGCGCTATGCATACCAGTGAGGTACCCAGGAGAACAAGCGCTATAGAGCCAGCACCAGCAGTATCAAAGCTCTGAACCTTGTCATAAATTGCAATTGAGGCTGTTTTGGTCTCCCTTGGAATGGTGCCGCCAACCATGAGGACAACGCCAAATTCTCCCAAGGTATGGGCAAAGGTGAGGGCGGCTGCACCCGTTATTCCCCGCCAAGATAGTGGCAGCTCTATTAGACGAAAGATCTGCCAATCACTCAGACCGCTCACCTGAGCAGCTTCTCTGATTTCAGGGTTAATTGCCTCAAACGCCCTTTGAATGGGTTGAATAGCAAAGGGGATATTCACAATGAGTGAGGCTATGAGGATGCCCGTGAATGAAAACACAATTGGGGCGCCAAAAATACTGGTATTACCAAATGAAACTAGAAAGTAATAGCCCCTAAGACGGTCGGCGGTAGGACTAAGGGAAGCGCGAGGGCAGCCTCAAGCCAAGGGCGACTCTTATTTAGCTTAATCAGCTTATGAGCTACCCAGATCCCAAATGGCAGTATCAGCGCCATGGTCCAAAAAGCGAGCTTTAGGGACAGCAGAATTGCATCAATATCCATTTTTTGATTGTATTGCCATTGCAGCCTAGAGTATCCCACTATATAAGTGTTTTAGTCTTGGGTGTCCAACATATGCACGTATACGTATATATTGTTATAACCAGTGAATATCAAATCAAAAGTTAAAAAAGCCACCAAAGATCTTTCTCCACAAGCGATGGAAAAAGTATTTGCACACGTTGCTGAATATTTCAGCGTTCTTTCAGAGCCATCACGCCTACGCATCATGTATGCGGTGTGCAGTGGCGAAAAGTCTGTTTCTGAGGTTGTTGAGTTATGCGGCTCTAGTCAAGCTAATGTATCGCGGCACCTTTCCGCACTTCATAAAGCGGGAATTTTGCTCAGACGTAAAGAGGGAACAACCGTTTTTTACTCTATCGCAGATAACGCAACCGTAGAGATGTGTCAGACGGTGTGCGCGAAGATTGCTGAGAGTCTGCATTAATTTTGAAGCGTCTATTCATTTAAGTAGAGATCATATGACCAACAAACAAATAGAGATTAGTGCGCAAGACATTGGCGCTATCGAAAAGCCTGCAAATCAGGCTCGTCTCGTGAAGGCCCCCGAGCATTTTATTTCTCAGGAGCTGATAGCTGACGTTAACGCTAATGGCTTAGATGAAAATCGTCGCGGCTTTTTACGCAAGGGCTTCATGTCTGCCCTTGGCGGCGCGGCCGCGGGCCTAACTACTCCGTTGGCTATGGCTGCAGGTGAAGGTGATCCTGCAATTCTTGAAAAGCAGGAGTGGCAAACCACTCTTGGTAAGAATGTGGCAACGATGCCTTATGGTGTGCCATCCATTTATGAATCAAATCTCATTCGACGTGAGTCTCCTGGTTTGACTCGTGTATCCGCTGCCTCGGTGGCTTTTACGCCGCTACAGGGATTATTTGGAACCATTACTCCGAATGGCCTGCACTTTGAGCGTCACCATCAAGGTTGGTATAACCTCAATCCCGAAACTCATCGCCTGATGGTGAATGGTTTGGTGAAAAACCCACGCGTTTTCACCATGAACGATTTGATGAGATTGCCATCAGTTTCTCGTACTCACTTTATTGAGTGCGGTGCTAATACTGGTCTTGAATGGGGTAATGTTGCCGTACCTACTGTTCAGTACACGCACGGCATGCTTTCTTGCTGTGAGTTCACTGGCGTTCCTTTAAAAGTGTTGCTTGAAGAATGTGGCGCTAACCTCAAAAAAGGCAAGTTCATGCTTGCTGAAGGTGGTGATGGTTCTGGCATGACTCGCACCATTAACTTGGAAAGCTGTTTAAACGACACTATCGTGGCTTGGGCGATGAACGGTGAGATGTTACGCCCTGAAAATGGTTTTCCGTTACGTTTAGTGGTTCCTGGTGTTCAAGGTGTTAGTTGGGTGAAATGGTTGCGTCGCCTTGAAGTAGGTGATATGCCATGGAATGCGAAGGATGAGGCAGTTCACTATATTGAACTGATGCCGGATGGATCGCACCGTCAATATGCATCGATTCAAGAATGTAAATCAGTTATCACAACACCGTCTGGTGGTCAGCAGTTGCTGGATAAAGGCTTCTACAACGTGAGTGGCATGGCATGGTCTGGCCGTGGAAAAATCACCCGTGTAGACGTTTCGTTTGATGGTGGCAATAACTGGCGTAAGGCTCGTTTGGAGATGCCGATTCTGACGAAGTCAATTACTCGATTCAATATCGATTGGGTATGGGATGGCTCTCCAGCTATCCTGCAATCGAGGGCTATGGACGATACGGGATACATTCAACCTGCCATTAAAAAGTTGCGTGATGTCCGTGGAACTCGTTCCATCTATCACAACAATGCAATTCAGTCATGGAAATTGGATTCAAACGGCGAGGTGAGCAATGTTCAAGTTGGATAAATTTAGCGTCCGCTTAGGATTTGCGGCTCTCATCGCAATGACTGCGCATCAAGCCTTAGCGCAATCGGGTTCAGCCAAGTTCCCTGGCATTGGTAGAACTGCTACTCCTGCGGAAGTTGCCGCTTGGGATATCGATGTTCGCCCTGACTTTAAGGGTCTACCCAAGGGCTCTGGCTCTGTAGAAAAAGGTCAAGTTATTTGGGAGGCTAAGTGTGCAAGTTGTCACGGCACCTTTGGTGAATCAAATGAAATCTTTACGCCCATCGCTGGTGGTACCACTAAGGATGATGTCAAGACAGGTAAGGTTGCCTCATTAAAAGATATGAAGCAGCCCCAAAGAACAACCTTAATGAAGGTGCCAACGGTATCTACATTGTGGGATTACATTTACCGTGCGATGCCATGGAATGCCCCAAGATCTTTAACGCCTGATGATACCTATGCAGTTGTTGCTTTCATTCTCAGTCTTGGCGAAATTGTTCCTGATGATTTTGTGTTGAGCGATAAAAATATTGCTGAGGTCAAAATGCCAAACCGAAATGGCATGACGACCAAACATGGTTTCTGGAATGTTAAAGACAAACCAGATGTCAATGGAAGTTCTTGTATGCACAATTGCGTTCCATTTGTTCAAATTGGCTCAACATTGCCTGATTTTGCTCGTAATGCCCATAACAATATTGCAGAGCAAAACCGCATGTATGGCCCTTATAGAGGCGCAGATACAACCAAGCCTCCAATTAAGCAATTGCCTGGGGCTTCTGGTGAGGGCTTAGCTCATGCAGCAGATACCCATTCTTCTGCATCAAAAGGACCGGCAGCGCTCTTTAAAAATGAGAACTGCTCAGCCTGTCATGCGCCTAATGCGAAGTTGGTTGGCCCATCAATAGCCGATATTGCCAAGAAATATGATGGGCAGAGTGGCGCGGTGGATAAGCTCATGGCAAAGGTTAAGGCCGGCGGGTCGGGTGTATGAGGCTCCCTTCCAATGCCGCCACAAGCCCAGCTTTCTGATGAAGATCGTAAGACTTTAGTGACGTGGATACTCTCTGGCGGCAAATAAAATAGCCAATTAGGTAGTAACCACAATGTTTTAATGCAAAATAAGCAATAAATTGACAGAAGTTAAGATTAATAAAGGAGTTTTTATGAATCAGCAGCGACGCAGTTTGATGAAGTATTCAGCAGTATTTGGCCTAATGACTTCTGCAGGTCTTATTAGCACTGCTCAAGCTCAAGAGTGGAACAAAGCCACTTTTGAAGGCAAAGGTATCGATGATGTATTCAAGATCTTGGGCGCTGATAGTCCAGATAAATCATCTGCAGTGACTTTGAATGCTCCGGATATCGCTGAAAATGGTGCAGTTGTTCCTGTTGGAATCACTTCTACCCTTAAGGCTGAGCAAATGGCTATCTTGGTTGAAAAGAACCCAAGCTCACTTGCAGCTCAATTCTTTATTCCTGCCGGCACAGATTCATTTGTGACAACGCGTATCAAAATGGGTCAAACATCCAATGTATACGGCTTGGTAAAAGCTGATGGTAAGTGGTTAATGGCCGTTAAAGAAGTCAAGGTAACGCTTGGTGGTTGCGGCGGTTAATCCCGAAGCACATTAATAAACACAATTCATACATAGAGAGGAACCAAAATGGCTGATCCAATGCGCGTAAGAGCTGCTGAAAACGGCGGTACTGTAGATGTAAAAATTTTGATGAAGCATGATATGGAGTCCGGTCAGCGGAAAGACCCATCAGGTAAGGTTATCCCAGCTTGGTTTATCAGCACAATCAATGTCAAAGCCAATGGCAAAGATGTATTCAATGGTCAATTTGGCCCAGCAGTATCTAAAGACCCTTTCTTGAACTTTAAGTACAAGGGTGCTAAGGGCGACAAGATTGTTGTGACTTGGAACGATAGCAAAGGCGACAAACGTACTGATGAAGCTACGGCTTCTTAATATCAGTACGCATATTAAAACTATAAAAGGGTTACCATGAAAACACGCATTTTATATGGCGTCATTATTGGCCTATTTGCAGTATTGCAGGGCTGTTCTAGTCCTGCAAAAAATGAGGCTTCTACAGCCGCTACTCCAACTGGAGGGGCTCCAACTGACGAAATCGAAAAATATCGCGCAATGATTGCCGATGGTAACCCTGCTGATTTGTATGAGGCAGCTGGTGAGGATATTTGGAAAAAGCCCATGGGGCCTAAGAATGTATCTTTGCAAAAATGTGACTTAGGTATGGGTCCTGGTGTAGTTAAAGGCGCCTATACACAGTTGCCGAAATACTTTAAAGACACTAATCAAGTACAGGATTTGGAGTCTCGCCTTGTTACCTGCATGACCAAATTGCAAGGATATGATGCAAACGAGATCATCAAGGCAGGATTTAGCAAGGGCAAAAGAAAGAATCTAGAGGCTGTTGTGGCATATGTCGTCGCAGAGTCTAAGGGTATGCCGATTAATGTCGTTGCTAAGCACCCGAAAGAAAAACAGGCCTACCAAATGGGTAAGCAATCATTCTTCTATCAGGGTGGTCCAATGGATTTCTCCTGTGCATCATGCCACGCGTCTAATGGCAAACGCATTCGCTTACAGGACCTGCCTAATTTAACTGTTGAGAAGGGTGCTGCATTAGGCTGGGGTTACTGGCCCGCCTACCGTGTATCCAGCGGCACTTTCTGGACCATGCAACGTCGCTTAAACGACTGTTACCGTCAACAACGCTTCCCAGAGCCAATCTACATTTCCGAAGATACCATTGCAGTCTCCATGTATATGGCTGTAAATGCTAAGGGCGGAACCATGAATGCACCAGGACTGAAGCGTTAATCGCTGGAGATAAATAATATGAAAAACAAATTATCAATTTTGGCGTTTACGCTCCTAGCTGTAGCAGGTACTGTTAGTGCTGCTACCCCTTTTGAAAAGATGATGTCTAACAGTTTTGAGGCTAAAGGGCAGGCGGGATTAGACCGCTTAGATCAAGATGCGGCTCAAAAGTTTTGCTCAAACCCTGTAAATCTCGATGGTGGTGGAGATCCCAAGGTTCGTGAAAAGATTCAAAAAGAAAACCTGGCTATGATCAAGCAGCCATCCGATGGTAAATATATCGGTGACTGGAAGAGTGGTGAAAAGATTGCCCAAAGCGGCCGAGGCGCAACCTGGCGTGATAAACCGGGGTCTGTGAATGGTGGTGGTTGCTATAACTGTCATCAAATTTCTCCAAAAGAAATTTCTTATGGAAATATTGGCCCGTCACTCACTGGTTATGGCAAATTGCGTGGTTACTCTAAAGAGGTTGTTGCCTACACTTGGAATCGTATTAACAATTCCAAGGCATATAACGTATGTAGCAATATGCCTCGTTTCGGGCACTTCAAACTCTTAAATGAAAAACAAATGCAGGATGTCATGGCATTGCTCTTAGATCCAGAGTCGCCTGTTAACAAGTAATAAAAATAAACAGGCCGAAAGGTCTGTTTTCTTTAGGAAAATACTATGTCTTTAAATCGTCGCGAGTTTTTGCAAGCATTGGCTATTGTCTCAGCAGGCGGCATGAGTTTGCAATCCAATTTTGCAAGCGCCCTAACCAGTGCGCAAAAATTCTATGATTTGCCGAAATTCGGTAATGTGCACTTCCTGCATTTCACTGATTGCCATGCGCAACTTCTACCAATTTATTTCCGTGAGCCTAATGTCAATCTTGGTATTGGTGCTCAAGAAGGCAAAACCCCACACTTGGTCGGCGAACATTTTTTAAAGGCAAATGGAATTAAACCTGGTACACGTGATGCACATGCCTTCACTTACCTTGATTACGTAGCGGCAGCGCAGAACTACGGAAAAGTTGGTGGCTTTGCCCACATGGCAACTTTGATTAAACAAATCAAATCTAGCCGTCCTGGCGCATTGCTATTAGACGGTGGTGATACTTGGCAGGGTTCAGGTACGGCGCTTTGGACTAATGGCCAGGATATGGTTGATGCAGCACTCCTCTTAGGCGTTGATGTTATGACTCCACACTGGGAAATGACTCTCGGTGAGAAGCGCGTCATGGAGATTGTGAATGGCGACTTCAAAGGCAAAGTGTCTTTCGTTGCTCAAAATATTAAAACTGCAGACTTTGGTGACTCAGTATTTAATCCTTATGTCATGAAAGTGCAAAACGGCGTTCAAGTTGCCGTAATTGGCCAAGCATTCCCATACACACCAATTGCTAACCCACGTTATTTCACTCCTGATTGGACTTTTGGTATCCAGGAAGAGAATCTTCAAAAGACCATTAATGAGGTTAAGGCTAAGGGTGCAAAAGTGGTTGTCTTGCTCTCACATAACGGTATGGATGTTGACTTAAAAATGGCATCCCGTGTTACCGGTTTAGATGCCATTATGGGAGGTCATACCCATGATGGAGTTCCAATTCCTGTCAAGGTAAAGAATGCTGGTGGCGTAACTTTGGTGACCAATGCTGGCTCGAATACCAAGTTCTTAGGTGTGTTGGACTTTGATGTAAAGGGTGGAAAACCGGTAGATTTCCGTTATAAGCTCTTCCCAATCTTCTCCAATATGATCCCTGCTGATCCTGCAATGAATAAGCTGATTCAAAAAATCAGGGCACCATATGAAGCTAAGCTCAATGAAAAATTGGCGACAACAGAAGGTCTCTTGTACCGTCGTGGTAATTTCAATGGTAGCTTTGACCAATTGATCTTGGATGGCCTCATGGCTCAGAAGAATGCGGAAATTGCATTCTCACCAGGTTTCCGTTGGGGAACTAGCTTGCTGCCAGGTCAACCAATTACCCGTGAAAACTTATTGGATCAAACGGCTATTACTTATCCATACACCACGGTTACGAACATGACCGGTGAAATGATTAAGACGATTCTTGAGGATGTGGCGGATAACCTATTTAATCCTGATCCGTATTATCAGCAGGGTGGTGATATGGTTCGTGTCGGTGGCATGCAATACACCATTGATCCGGCTGCATCTGCCGGCAAGCGTATTAGCGATATGCGTCTCAATGGCAAGGACATCGATCCAAGCAAGACTTATAAAGTTGCCGGCTGGGCTCCTGTAAGCGAAGAGGCGAAGAATGCTGGTGGCGAGGCGATTTGGGACGTCATTGAGCGTCATCTTCGAGATGTCAAAGTGGTCAAAGCAGTTCAGCTAAATGAGCCAATCATCAAGGGCGTTAAAAATAATCCCGGTATGGTTGCGCTTAAATAAACAGAAAGAACCGTCATGAAAAAATATCTATCTTTAGCTGCATCAATTCTTATTGCTTGTTCTACGTTGGTTTCTCAGCATGCATTTGCTGCTGGTTCAAGCGTTGTCTATCACATTGATGATGCTCAGACCCAAGGCATTAAAGGTTTAAGGAATGTACGCAACCATCTGGATGTGGCGCCAGACACCACAATTATTGTTGTTACCCATGCAAACGGGGTTGATATCTTAATGGAGGGCGCCAAGGATAAGAAGAACAATATTGAATACGCCCCTCTGGTTGGTGCATTGAAGTCTCGCGGTGTTCGCTTTGAAGTTTGTGAGATTACTTTAAAAAATAGAAATCTTAAAAAGGATCAATTCATTCTAGATGCCGACTTCACTCCATCGGGTGTAGCAAGAATTGGTGATCTTCAATTTAAAGATCATTTTGCTTACATTAAGCCGTAATCTCATTCTGTGAATATGCTCCTGCGCAGTATTCGCCATCTAAAAATAGCATTATTGATTAATGCTATTTTTTTAGCCTCTGCTTTGCTCAAAGCAGCCCAGCTAAAAATGATCCAGCAGGTGTATTGCTAAATCCCATTAAAGTAGCGCCACATACTTACTTCGTTCAAGGTAGGGCAGAATTAGGTAGCAGCGAAAATCAAAACTTTATCTCTAATGCAGGTTTCGTTGTAACCCCTAAGGGAGTGGTTGTCATAGATGCCTTGGGCTCTCCAGTCCTTGCGAAAAAGTTGATTCAAGAGATTTCAAAAGTTACTAAGCAAAAAATTATTGCTGTTGTGGTGACTCATTACCATGCCGACCATGTGTATGGATTGCAGGAATTTAAAAAGATTGGCGCAAAGATTTATGCGCAAGGGGAGGGTAGAAACTATCTTTCCTCCGAAACGGCAAAACAACGTTTAATTGCTTCGCGGGTTGATTTTGCCCCGCGGGTCAATGATCAAACAAAATTATTACCAGCAGATATTTGGATTGATAAACAATTAAAGTTAAATATCGGCGGAGTTGAGTTTTTAATTAGCCGAGTAGGCCCAGCCCATGCTCCAGAAGATCTATTGGTTTACATTCCGTCAGAGGAAGTCCTTTTTGCTGGAGATTTGGTTTTCCGTGGCCGCATTCCTTTTGTGGGCAATGCGGATAGCAAGGGGTGGCTAAAAGCCTTAGATGAGTTTGAGAAATTTAAACCCAAGGTAGTTATACCGGGGCATGGGCCTCAATCCATCAATCCCATCGAAGATATCCGCTTTACGAGGGATTATTTGAGATATTTGCGTGAATCGATGACGAAGTCCGCTGTAAATATGGATCCTTTTAAGGAGGCTTATCGGCAGACTGATTGGTCGGAATACGAAGGAATGCCCTTATTTAGAGCTGCAAACCGCATGAATGCCTATAACGTTTACCTGTCGATTCAGGCGGAATAAAGCAAATTTATCATCCGGGCTTTAAAATAGTCGTTTACATCGCTAAATGGCTGATTTCAAATGAAATTACTACGACTAAAGCTGTGCTTTGCACTGGCCGCTATCTTTGGCCTTAATTTATACGCCTCTGCAAGTCCGGATGTTGCTAACGGCAAGAAGATTGATGAGCAGAAGTGCTACACCTGTCACTCTAAAAAGTCGGGCTTTGGTAATGGCGATATGATCTACACCCGCAGCGACAGCAAGGTTAAAAGCCTGCAGAATTTAAAGTCGATGGTTGCAATGTGTAATACAGAACTGCGGCTAGATCTCTTTCCTGAAGATGAGGCAGATGTCACGGCCTTTCTCAATCAGCAGCTTTATAAATTTAAAAAATAATTAAAGAATTTTTAATATGGAAGCAGTTGATATCAATAGTTTGAGTAAGTCCGTTCTATGGGCGACCTTCGCAATTACTTTTTTGCTTGGCGCCGTGATGCAAAAAACGGGTTTTTGCAGCATGGGTGCAGTTTCAGATATTTATATTATGTCCAGCTGGGGTCGTCTAAAGCAGTGGTTTCTTGCTATTGGTGTTGCCGTCGTTGGCTTTGCACTGATGTCTTACCTTGGTTTGATCGATCCACTGAAGAGCATGTATACCGGTAGTAAGTTTTTATGGTTATCAACTATTGTAGGTAGCACCTTATTTGGCTTTGGTATGGTGCTCGCATCGGGTTGTGGAAGCAAAACGCTGGTTCGTATTGGTGGTGGTAATCTCAAGTCAATTATTGTGTTTATTGTTCTTGGGCTAACTGCCTATATGACTATGAAAGGCTTTCTCGGGGTTATTCGCATTAACACTTTGGATTCTGTATTTATTGCACTGAATACTCCTCAGGATTTACCAAGCATTTTGAGTCCTGTTACCGGCATTGCCAGAAATAATTTACATCTTGCTCTTGGTTTGATTATCGGCTTTGCTTTTATTGTCTACACTCTTGCTAGCAAAGCATTCTGGACAGCAGAAAACTTATTTGCCGGAATTTTTGTTGGTCTGGTTATCTGCGCAGTATGGTTTGTATCTGGAAACTTAGGTTTTGTTACCGAAGACCCTAATACCTTGGAAGAGGTTTTCTTGGTCACCAATTCTGGGCGGATGGAGAGTCTCTCCTTTGTTGCGCCTTATGCTTTCTCATTAGATTGGTTAATGCTCTACAGCGACACCTCAAAAATTATTACTCTTGGTATTGCTGCCGTCGCTGGAATGATTACTGGGTCTGCTTGCGTATCGCTGATTACTAAGTCATTTCGCTGGGAGAGCTTTCGCAATCCTGAAGATACCGCTAATCACTTGGTTGGAGCTAGCTTGATGGGCTTTGGCGGTGTTACAGCACTTGGTTGCACTGTTGGCCAAGGTTTGAGTGGTATTTCTACCTTAGCAATTGGCTCGCTGCTAGCTTTGCCAGGCTTTATCTTTGGTGCTTACTTAGCTCTGCGTTATTTAGAAACACGTAATGCACCCAATCCCTGCAGTTAATTCATAGGCCAGATAAATAGTATGCAAATAGATTGGTTGGCTTTCTCCCCGGGCCCCGCTTTTTTTGGCGAGATCTTATTAGGTATTGCAGCGGCTTTATACGTCATTCTTCATGGGCGTATTCTAGGTATCAGCGGCATTGTTTCGGGATTGCTTTCGCCCAAAGAGGGCGATGTTAGTTGGCTTATTAAGCGCACCATTTTTTGGGGGGCTTATTTTTTGATCTTCATACAAGCTCAGTAATAGATGCTGATTGGGTCGCAATCATTATTGCTGGCTTGTTGGTGGGTTTTGGCTCTAATTACGGCTCAGGTTGCACTAGCGGTCATGGTGTTTGCGGCCTATCTCGTTTGTCCCCAAAGTCTTTGGTTGCCACTCTATCTTTTATGGGTGCTGGGTTTTTGACGGTTTTTGTCATTCGCCATATATTGGGTCTTTAAATGACGAGAAGACACTTTAATTTCTATAGCCAGTATTTGATAGGTGTTTTGTTTGGATTCGGCCTCATTATTTCTGGCATGAGTAACCCACAAAAGATTCTTAGCTTCCTAGATCTTGCTGGTAACTGGGATCCCTCTTTAATGTTTGTCATGGGAGGAGCAATTCTTGTGGGTCTAGGTGGCTTTTATTTGGTCTCTAAACGTACTGAGGCATTTTTTGGTGGTGCGCTCCACATCCCAACTAGAAGAGATATCACTAAACCTCTCGTCATTGGAGGTCTTATTTTTGGGGCAGGTTGGGGTATTGCTGGATTTTGCCCTGGCCCTGCGCTTGTTGCTCTTGGCGCCGGGCATCTCAAGGCTTTAGTCTTTGTATTGGCAATGCTGGTGGGCATGGAGCTGTGCAATCGCTTCTTTACGGGTCACAAGAAGTAAGTCTGATTTAAAATCTGGATAATTAGTTTTTACACTCTTTTTTTGTCTATTTTTTTGAGGTTTAGATGAGCCTTCCTATTTCCTGTCATACCGATCAGTTCGGCACACTCGGTCAGATTGATCCCAGCCACTTAGCTGAAATTGTTAAGCAGGGTTACAAAAGCGTAATCAACAATCGTCCAGATTTTGAGGGTGGGCCTGATCAACCCACGAATGCCCAAATTCAGGCTCAAGCAGAAGCATTGGGTTTGAACTACGCCTTTTTGCCTGTAATCCCAGGTGCGTTTACTCAGGATCAGGTTATTGAAATGGCCCGTTTACTCAAAACAATGCCGGGTCCGATATTGGCATTTTGCCGTTCTGGGGCTCGCTCCACCAATTTGTATCAAATGGCACTGCAAGTTCGCTGATTCATCTTTGATTGCCACTGAGAAATCATGCGCATAGAAATCCCAGAGGAGAAAAAGTTTGTTCATGGGATGAATATGCCGATTCGTTGGGGTGATATGGATGCATATGGCCATGTCAACAACACGGTGTACTTTCGTTACATGGAGCAGGCTAGGGTGGAGTGGATTACTTCACTTGGTTACAATGTCGCACCTGGTGACGAGTCTATGCTGATGATGAATGGTTTTTGTAATTTCTATCAACAGCTTTCTTATCCAGGCGATCTCATTTTAAAAACCTATATTGGAAATATTGGTCGTTCAAGTTTGGATGTTTACACCACGATGGCATTAACTACTGAGCCTGACACGATGGCAGCAGTAGGGGGTGCCACCATGGTGTGGGTTGATCTAAAGACTGGAAAATCTACGCCCTGGCCTGATCATGTGACCAGCAAGCTACGATAGGATATTGTTTGCAATCCAGTAACCCGCACATTTTGAGTATTGAAAAACTGGCATCATCTTTGGATCAGTTCGACGCCATCATTGATGTCAGGTCACCAGCAGAATTTGCTTTAGATCATATCCCTGGTGCCATTAATCTTCCGGTCTTAAGCAATGATGAGTGTATAGAGATCGGCACCTTGTATAAGCAGGTATCACCATTTGCAGCAAAGAAATTAGGCGCCGCCTATGTCTCACGCAATATTGCCAACCATCTAGAAAACTCTCTCATCGATTTTTCAAGAGAATGGCGTCCTTTGATTTACTGCTGGCGTGGTGGCGAGCGCAGCGGTGCATTTACCCACATTCTCAATCGCATTGGCTGGAAGGCCATGCAACTACAAAGTGGCTACCAAGGCTTTCGTCGTGTTGTGATTGATGGCCTGGATCAGGCCGCAAAAGATTTTTCTTTCCAGGTGATTGCCGGTATGACTGGAAGCGGCAAGACTCGCATCCTCCAGGAGATTGGCTTACTTGGGCAGCAAATACTCGATCTTGAGGGCTTAGCTATTCACCGTGGCTCAGTCCTTGGCAATGAGCCGAATATTGAGCAACCTTCACAAAAGAGCTTTGAGACGAATTTGTGGAATGCGTTGAATCAATTGGACTCCAGCAAGATTATATTTGTTGAGTCTGAAAGCAAAAAGGTAGGCGGCTTACATATTCCGGATCCATTAATGGAGCGGATTCGTGAAGGTCAGTGCATTGAACTTCGTTCAACTACTGCTACACGTGTTTCTTGGCTTCTGCGTGAGTACCGACATTTTTTATCTAACCCTGAAAGCTTTAAGCAAAAGTTTGGCTTGTTAACATCGCGCTATGGCAAGATTCAAATTGCCAAATGGCATGAAGCAATTGATGCGGGAGATTTTGAGAGTCTAGTGGAAGAATTATTGGTGATGCATTACGACCCATCCTACCAATCTTCTATCGTTCGCAATTTTCCAGGCTATCGCGAAGATCATTTCGTAGAACTTGAGAATGACAGTGATGAAGCCTTCGCAAAAGCTGCAAAAGACCTCATCACGAAAATTCAGCTTTAACTAAATGCCTGTATCCCAGTTTGTGCACGGCCCAAAATGAGGGCATGAATATCATGCGTACCCTCATAGGTATTGACGACTTCCAGATTGAGCATATGACGTACTACGCCATACTCATCTGAGATGCCGTTTCCGCCATGCATGTCTCTAGCTAGTCGAGCTACATCTAAGGATTTACCGCAGGAGTTTCGCTTCATCATGGAAGTGATTTCGGGGGCGGCGATACCTTCATCCTTCATGCGACCTAAGCGCAAGCAGCCTTGAAGGGCCAGCGTGATCTCAGTCTGCATATCAGCCAATTTCTTTTGAATGAGCTGATTGGCCGCAAGAGGGCGATCAAATTGCTTGCGATTCATGGTGTATTGGCGTGCAGCATACCAGCACCACTCAGCAGCACCAAGCGTGCCCCAAGCAATGCCGTAACGCGCTGAATTCAAGCAGGTAAATGGACCCTTGAGGCCAGTAATTTCTGGGAATTCATTTTCAGCTGGGACAAAGACTTCATCCATTACGATTTCGCCGGTAATGGAAGCGCGTAAACCCATCTTCCCGCTGATCTTGGGTGCAGATAGTCCCTTCATGCCTTTTTCTAAAATAAAGCCTCTAATCAAGCCTTCATCATTTTTAGCCCAGACAACAAATACATCTGCAATTGGGGAATTGGAGATCCACATCTTGGAGCCAGCGAGCGAGAAGCCACCTGGAACCTTCTTGGCTCTAGTGATCATGCCGCCAGCATCAGAGCCAAAATTCGGCTCAGTTAATCCAAAGCAACCAATCCATTCACCAGTAGCGAGCTTGGGTAGGTACTTTTGTTTTTGAGCCTCGCTACCAAACTCATTAATAGGAACCATGGCTAAGGATGATTGCACGCTCATCATGGAGCGATATCCAGAGTCCATGCGCTCAATTTCACGAGCAATCAACCCATAAGAAACGTAATTGAGATTTGCGCCACCATATTCTTCAGGGATGGTGATACCTAAAAGACCGAGTTCACCCATTTCACGGAAGATGGCTGGATCAGTAGTTTCATTGCGATAAGCATCATGAATACGCGGCATTAAACGACCCTGGGCATATTCAGCGGCAGCGTCGCGCACCATGCGCTCCTCTTCGGTTAATTGCGTATCAAGGAGTAGGGGGTCTGCCCAATTAAAACTAGCTTTGCTCATGGTTCTTTGTTGTCCTCTCGTAGTTTTTAATCTGCACACTGTGAAATTCTATGAATGCAGATATGCTCTTTCCATTATCCATTTTTTTCTTGTTTGATGGACTCTCCTAGACGCCACCACCGCTACTACGACCTGATACTGACAGCGTTTGTAGTAGTCCTACTGTGCTCCAACTTTATTGGCGCCGGTAAGGCTGCGACTTTGGATCTACCTTATTTTGGCAATGTCACATTTGGGGCTGGGATCCTGTTTTTTCCGATTGCTTATTTTTTTGGCGACATACTCACTGAGGTCTATGGCTATGCTTATGACCGCCGGGCAGTATGGGCAGGATTTACAGCACTGGCTTTTGCCGCCATTATGGCTCAAGCAGTAATTGCTTTACCGGTTGCCCCAGGGTCTTATATGGCCAATTACCAGCAGGGCATGGAGACCGTATTTGGCAATTCTTGGAGAGTGGCTCTTGCCTCCATAATTGCTTTTTGGTGTGGCAGCTTTGTTAATAGCTATACCTTGGCCAAAATGAAGATTTTGACCAAGGGTCTCTCCACCTCTGGATGCGCACGATAGGCTCCACAGCTAGCGGCGAGCTGGTGGATTCATCGCTGTTCTATTTGCTGGCTTTTTACGGCCTGTGGCCCATAGATGAGGTTTTGGCTGTGGGGCAGCTTCCCAATGCGTCTTAAAGACCGCCTGGGAGGCTCTAGCAACCCCTTTGACCTACTGGGTAGTCGGTTTTCTGAAACGTAAGGAAAACCAAGATCACTATGACATTCATACCAATTTCACGCCGTTTAAGCTGAAAGTCTAATTTACGGCTTTTTTGAGCGCTAGCCGTTAAAATAACGGTCTTTGATGCAAAACCTGCATCCGCACCCTAGTATTGACCTATCAGAAAGTAAGAACACATCCGTGCTGTCCGTATCTAATATCACTATGCAGTTTGGGGCGAAACCCCTGTTTGAAAATATCTCCGTTAAGTTTGGCGGCGGTAATCGCTATGGCCTGATTGGTGCCAACGGTTGCGGTAAGTCTACCTTTATGAAGATTTTGGGTGGCGAGCTAGAGCCAACCAGTGGAAATGTGAGCTTGGATCCTGGCATTCGCCTTGGTAAGTTACGCCAAGACCAGTTTGCGTATGAAGATGTGCGCGCATTAGACGTAGTCATGATGGGTCACGAGGAGATGTGGAAGGCTGCAGCTGAGCGTGATGCCATCTACGCCAACCCAGATGCCACTGATGAAGATTACATGAAGGCTGCTGAGCTCGAGGGCAAGTATGCTGAGTACGGCGGCTATACCGCAGAAGCAAAAGCAGGGGAGCTGTTATTAGGTATTGGTATTCCTATTGAGCAGCACAATGGCCCAATGAGCAATGTTGCTCCAGGCTGGAAGTTGCGTGTATTGCTGGCACAAGCCTTATTCTCAGATCCAGATGTACTCTTGCTTGATGAGCCAACCAATAACTTAGATATTCACTCTATTCATTGGCTTGAAGATATGCTCAATCAAATTAAGAGCACGATTGTCATTATTTCCCATGATCGCCACTTCCTTAACGAGGTGTGTACGCACATGGCAGACATGGACTATGGAACACTCAAGGTGTATCCAGGCAATTACGACTCGTACATGCTGGCATCTGTACAAGCAAGATCGCAACAACTCAGCAATAACGTTAAAGCCAAAGAAAAAATTGCTGAATTAGCGGCATTCGTTGCACGATTCTCTGCTAACGCATCGAAGGCACGTCAAGCGACTTCACGTCAAAGACAGTTAGAGAAAATTGAGATTGTTGAAGTGAGGCCTTCTTCACGTCAAAACCCATTTATTCGTTTTGACGCTGAGAAAAAACTTCATAACATGGCCGTTGAATGCAATGCACTGACCAAGGCTTACGACCGCCCGATTTTTAAGAACTTCAAGATTGGTATTCGTGCTGGCGAAAAGATCGCGATCATTGGTCAAAACGGTGCAGGTAAAACTACATTATTAAAAACAATCTTAAGCAAACGCTTTGAAGGAATTCCTGCTGATAGCGGTGATGTGAAGTGGGCAGAAAACGCCAATGTGGGAGTTATGCCTCAAGACAATACTGAGATGTTCGCAAAAGACGAATTGCTCATGGATTGGATGAATAACTGGCGCAATACTGGCGATGACGATCAAGTGATTCGTGGCACATTGGGCCGCTTACTTTTCTCAGGCGATGATATTGGTAAGTCTGTCAAAGTATTGTCTGGTGGCGAGAAGGGCAGAATGATTTGGGGCAAATTAATGCTTCAAAAATATAACGTCCTTGCAATGGATGAGCCAACCAACCATATGGACATGGAGTCCATTGAGAGCTTGCAGATTGCGCTTGAGAAATTCGATGGCACTTTGATATTTGTTTCTCATGACCGTGAGTTTGTTTCTGCTTTGGCCAACCGTATCTTAGAAGTCAAGATGGACGGCACCGTAGTGGATTACTCTGGAACCTACGAAGAATATTTACGCAGCCAGGCTTTAACTGGTTAAGTATTTTCTTTGGATTGACGTTGGAATCGCATTGCAGTGCCATCGGCACGAATGCGTTTCCATACTGAATCTTTTTCTTCTTGACTAAAGAAGACTTCAATTACTGACTTCGCCTAGAGTACGGCCGCAACCCTGGCAAATTTCATCATAGAGAGTCGTACAAACGCCAATACAGGGCGAATCAGAAGCGTCATCACCAACCCCTAAAGAATTGGCTCCAGCTTGTTCTGGTGAGTTATTGGACGAAGTCATGGCAGTACTTTAGACGATTTCAGGGGAATGTGTTGCTCAAGCTCATCGACATATGCAGCCATTCCTTCATGCTCTCGCTCCAAAAAGTGCTTAACTGCACTGGAGAAGTTGGCATCTGCAATCCAATGCGCAGACTGCAGGGTGGTGGGTAAGAATCCTCTAGTCATTTTGTGCTCGCCTTGAGCGCCACTCTCAAACACTTGAATACCCTCCTTGATGCAATACTCAATTGCTTGGTAGTAAGCCAATTCAAAATGTAAACAAGGGATATGTTCAATCGCACCCCAGTAGCGTCCATATGCCTGTTTATTTGGCTTATCGACTACGAGCAAAGATGAGGCTATCGGTATCTCATTCTGAGTCGCAATAATGAGATGAAAATTCTCAGGCATGCTGCTGCCAAGTAATTGAATGCATTCTTCAGTTAAGTAGGGTGAAGAGCGGTGCTCTATATAGGTGTTTTCATAGCAACGATAAAAGAAGCTCCAATCGCTCGGCGTAGCAATCTCACCCGGAATATGTCTGTAGCTGATTTGGTGACTGTCTACAGCAGCACGTTCTCGACGAATATTCTTACGACGCTTCATCGTTAAGTCGGCAAGGTAATTTTCAAAATCTGGATAGCTCTGGTTATGCCAATGAAACTGCACTGAGTCGCGCAACATAAAACCTTGTTGTTTAAGCGCTTCTAATTCCTCATTTTCTGGGAAGAGCACGTGAGCAGATGAAAGCCCATTTTGACTTACTAGTGTTTTTAAGCCAGAGACCAAGGCTGCTTGTATAGCCCCTTTATCCACTTTAGGAGATACAAGTAGTCTGGGGCCGCGAACTGGAGTAAACGGAATAACAGATAACGCCTTTGGATAGTAAGCCATTCCGTTCTGCTCGTATGCCTGCGCCCAGGCCCAATCAAAGACAAACTCACCATAGGAATGTTGCTTAAGGTAAAGCGGCATTGCACCAAGCAAGCGAGATTTTGAATCCTCAATAATGAGGTGGGCAGCTTGCCATCCAGTATTGCCGCCTACACAGCCAGTTTTTTCTAGCGCATTAAGAAAAGCATACTTTAAGAATGGGCCGGAATCAGATGCCAGGAGGGCATCCCAATCGCTCTCAGCAAGATCTGAAAGGGCGTCGATGATTCGAAGTTGGATAGCTTCCTGTTTCAACTAAGGCGTAGGGATTCAGCGTTGAATTAACTCAATCTTGTAGCCATCAGGATCCGTAACAAATGCAATGATGGTGTCCCCACCCATTACGGGGCCAGCTTCACGAGTGACATTGCCGCCAGCGGCTTTGATTTTTTCACAGGCTGCATAGGCGTTAGGAACGCTGATGGCTATATGTCCATAGGCATCGCCAAGATTGTATTTATCAACACCATGGTTGTAGGTAAGCTCAATCTCGGATTGTCCGTCTGCATTACCCTTTCCGAAGCCTACAAATGCCAGTGAATATTTTTGTTCAGGGCGTTCAGTGGTCCGAAGCAAGTTCATACCTAAAACTTTGGTATAGAAATCAATTGAGCGAGCCATATTGCCGACTCTCAGCATGGTATGTAGGATCATCATTGTTTAAATATAAAGCTAAACGTCGATTTTTGTTGAGCAAGAAAAAACCCAGGGGATTAGTCTGAGTTTGTGGGTTGGAGCAGCCGGATCTTATTGAATCTTTGCCTTAGCGCGGAGCTTTTGCATTAATTCAGAGAATTTTGCTTTTTGCCAATTCTGATCTGCTGCGATCATCTGCTTTAACTGACCTTTGAGTTCATCCATGCTAGGTGCTTGGACATCACGTACATCATCCAATTTGATGATATGCCAGCCATACTGAGTTTTTACCGGCTTATCGGTAACCTGACCCTTTTTGAGTTGGACCATTGCCTTAGAGAACTCTGGTACCAGCGATTTATCATTTACCCAGCCCAGGTCTCCGCTATTTGGGGCGGAGCCAGGATCTTTAGACTTTTCTTTGACAATTTGCTCAAAGTTGCCGCCAGCCTTAATCTGTGCAGTAATCGTTTTTGCATCAGCTTCTTTTTCAACAAGGATATGTTCGACGTGATATTCCTTGCCGGTGTACTGTCCCTTAACTTGCTCATAAGCCGTTTTTAGCTCAGCTTCGGTTACGCCTTCTCTTTCAACGAAGTCCTCAAATACGGTAGCAATGAGCACCCCCATCTTGGACTGCTCTAGTTGCTCGCGAACAGACTCTTTTTGTGTGATTCCCCGGTTATTTGCCTCTTGCAAGATCAGTTCACGTGTCACCAGCATTTCTCTACCCTGATCGCGGGCTTGAGGGCTATCCGGTTGATTTGATTTTTGAATTAATTTATCTAATTGCGCTTTGGGGATGGGCTTGCCATTCACGATGGCAGCACTTTGTGCATGAACTGCTGAGGCAAGAAGTGCAAGACTAAAAGCGCTAATGGTCAAAATTGGGCGTAGGTTCAACATGGGCTAGAAAATATAAATAGGAATAAAAGGGAATCTTAAAGCAATCTGAGGTTAATTAGTGCTTTCACTAGGGGTGAATGCCGAGATGGTCAGGGCATGGATCGCATCAGGGAAGTGCTTGTTGAGGGCAGCATAAATAGCTCTATGCCGAGCTACCTTGTTCATACCCTCAAATTCTGGGGCTACGATCGTCAACTTGAAGTGCCCGCCGCCAGAAGCTGCTCCAGCATGACCTGCGTGGAGGTGGCTTTCATCTTCAATAGTTAAATGCTCTGCCTTAAATGCAGATCTTAAGTCTGACTCAAACACGGCAATTCTCTCTTGATTAATACTCATTCTGCAGGATGCTCCATGTGGCGACTGAGCCAAATGCCTTGGACAATCACAAAGACTACCAGCAGAGCTGTGCTACCAAATAACTTGAAGTTAACCCACGTCTCCTCAGAGAGCTCAAAAGCAATATAGAGATTGAGTGCACCCATCAAGAAGAAAAAGATTGCCCAGGCCATATTCACTTGATGCCAAACTGATTTAGAACTGTGCTCTTTTAAGGTAATTTGTTTTCCCATCAAAACCTGTATCCAGTTCTTTTGAAAAAACTGAGCGCTAATAAATAGAGCGCCTGCAAAAGGCCAATATAGGGCCGTTGGTTTGAGTTGAATAAAAGTCTTGTCGTGCAGGAATATAGTCAGACTACCAAAAACCAGAATCATGACCAAGCTAACCCATTGCATCGCATCGATCTTATGATGTCGATAGTAAACCCAGAGAATTTGCCCAATGGTGGCAACCATAGCTACGATAGTTGCCGTGTAAATGTCTGCAAATTTAAATGCAATAAAAAAGAGGATGATCGGGAAGAGGTCAAATAGAAATTTCATGCGGTGATTATCCAGCTATTTCAGAATTATTCAGTTTTAGTGGGAGCGGCATTCCCGGAAGGTTCAAATCTTAAGGATGCTGAATTAATGCAGTAGCGAAGCCCCGTAGGTTGAGGACCATCTTCAAATACGTGCCCCAAATGCGCATCACAATGGGTACAGCGGACTTCGGTGCGAATCATGCCATGGGACATATCCCGAACTTCGGTAATCGCTGCAGCATTCTCAGGTGCGTTATAGCTAGGCCACCCGCAACCTGCATCGAACTTGGTCGATGATTGAAATAGGGGGGTATCACAGCAAATGCAGCGATATTGACCATTTTCCCAGTGATCCCAGTACTTGCCAGTAAAAGGCCTCTCTGTTGCGGCCTCACGCGTTACCCGGTATTGAGTATCACAATGCATCTCTGTATTCCCGATCTGTTTTCTTTGTCATGACAATGAATTTCTTTCATTAAGAAGAGCAACTGACTGCAACTCGTTGCATATCCAGTGGCGGTGGTTTTGAGTAATCATTAAATAACAACTGCTCATCAAATGGCTTGCTCAATATTGTTAATATGGTAGCTACTTCAGAAAAATCATCCTGCTGCGCCTTTTCAATTACGGCTTGAGCTAAGTGATTTCTTAGAATGTATTTGGGGTTGACTCCATCCATCAGCCTTTTTCTTTCATCATCAGGTAAATTCTCAGATTGAAGTCTACTGGTGTAGTCGGCAAACCATTGATCAATATGTTCACGATCGACAAATTCATTTCTTTGCAAGATCTCTGTTGGACTAGATTCGTTTTTGAGATTACCCAGATTTCGGAAGAAGCTGGTGAAATCTACCTTTGAATCATGCATAGCTTGGAGGAGGCGTTCAATGAGCTCTATGTCACCATCCTGCTCTAATTGCAATCCTAGTTTTTGTCGAAATGCTTGTTGCCATTCATTGGCGTAAATCAATGGAAAATCTTCAAGGGCAGAGCGCAACAGGTTTTGAGACTCTTCTGCGGAATGCTCTAGCTCCAATAGAGGAAGCATTGCACTGGCAAGACAGGCCATATTCCAATGCATGATTTGGGGCTGACGATGGTATGCATATCTGCCGCCATGATCACTATGATTGCAGATGTGGTCGATTTCAAAATGATCTAAAAACCCAAAAGGGCCATAGTCAATAGTCAGGCCTAGAGCACTAATGTTATCGCTATTTAAAACACCATGACAAAATCCTACCGATTGCCACTGCGCCACTAACTTTGCATTGCGAGCACTAATCTCTTTAAAAAGGCTTAAGTAGAGATCCTCTTTGGATGCACACTCTGGATAAAATTCTGCAATCAGTAGATCTGCTAATTCCTTCAGGCGAACAATATTCTGAAGTGAAGCAAAGTGCTCAAAGTGGCCGATGCGAATAAAGCTTGGGGCTATGCGAGAACATACCGCAGCTGTTTCCATGATTTCACGTCTAACCGCCTGTTTTGATCCAACTACGGAAAGAGCGCGGCTAGTAGGTATACCAAGCGCATGCATTGCTTCGCTACACAGAAATTCTCGAATGGAGGATCTTAAGACTGCTCTTCCGTCACCCATTCTGGAGTAGTGCGTTCTACCGGCACCTTTTAACTGTAGCTCTAGATGATTGATATCACCCAGTAGGATTGCGCGACCATCACCTAATTGTCCCGCCCATGATCCAAATTGATGTCCGCTATAAGCCGTTGAAATCGGATTAGAAAATATGTGTTCGCCCACATTCAGTTGATTTCCCCCTAATACCTCCAACCATTCCGGATCTTTAGGCAAGTCATTATTTCCAAGCTCCATATGGATTAGCTCTGCGACAGCTGGTGAGAATGCAACCCAGTAGGGATTGGGCAGTGGGGTAGGTGGGGTTGCTTGGCAAACATCATCGCCACGGAGGGTAAAAGGCATATTTGTATTCTATGGGTAATTCACAAGTACCGCAGAAGCCTCTAAAATGTCCCTATGACAAATAAAGTACAACTGAATGCGGCAACTCAGCTTGCCAATCTGGGTGAAGAGCCCAACGTCCCTTTTTTGAAACTGCTTGGTGTGCGCCTTATCAGTGCCGAAATGGGTAAAGGTGAAATACTGCTCGCCCTCAAGCCTGAGCATACTAATACCTGGGATGTAGCGCATGGCGGCGTATTACTTACGCTGATGGATGTGGCTATGGCGGTTGCCGCTCGGTCTAGCGATCCGGGGGATCGCAGTGTCGTGACGGTGGAGATGAAAAATAACTTTATGCAGGCTGCCAATGGCATCTTGCGCGTAAAGGCTGATACTGTTCGACGTACTGCCACAATGGCTTTTTGCGAGGCTAAACTTTACAACGATCAGGGTGAGATCTGTTGTATGGCAACAGGAACGTTTCAGTTTCTAAAACGACTCGCCACTAAAGATGCGAATGGCGAACGAGTCATCAATGAAGATTCGCGTCAGCAGAAATGATGCAGTGTTGATCAAATGTCTATACCGAGAGGTTTGATCCTGGGACAGAGCTGAGCTCTCCAGTCACAACATCGTGCCCCACAGTACCATTGGCATCAAACCGTCTTTCCACCATTTCAAACTGACCATCTTTGCGAACACGCAAAATGGTGCTCGAACGTGTTCCGTAAGAAGGCGTCTTGATAAATGCTGCTGATAGGGCTCTTTCCCAATCTGGGTTCACGCCAGTACTGGGCAGCTCCTGTGGGCTGGCTTCGTGGGTATCGGCCAATACACGTAAGTAGTGATCTGCGTTTCTAAGTTGCCCACTATCCATTGCTAATGTTTGAGCAAATGCTGCCACTCGGTGATTAACTTTAGGCCATGGTGTGTCGAGCATAGCATTCGATAGACCATAGACGCCAGGGCTAAGAGCTTGCTCTGGAAAAACTTTTCTTGGGCGAATATGTTGACCCATCATTAGGCGATTACTTACCCAATGCATTTCAGCGTTCTCAGGATCACTGAGATCTGCCATGAGTAGATTGAAGTCATTGTATTGATCAAATCGCTTTGCGTTTTCTTGAACATAAGCATGTGGCTTATGCTGACCAGTCAGGTATCGAAGGCTAAGCTCCTCGCGTGTTCTGGCGTCTGGATTTTTTTCACTAGGCGCTCTGACATTAGTTAGCGCAGCAAAGCGACCTGTTTTAGTAAAACCTAGCCAAGTTCCTGGGCTACCTAGAACATCAGCTCGATCTTTTCCAGCCAAAACATGAGGGTGCTCTTCCCACCAACCCAGGGGGTCAGTGTCACGCTCATAAAACTCATCTCTATTTGCTGCTACTACCAAAGGGTAGTCTGGATGTGACTTCCAAGCAAAGAGAATTAGGCGCATAAGGTAATAGTTGAGCTAATGATGAAATTAAATTTCTAATAAGGGGTAGGGCAATATGTCCATTTTTAACACAGGGCCGGTAGGCATGCCTAGATGGATTTCCCCAGTCTCAAGAGCATCCAACTTACATTCGATCTGAAAATCAATACGATCTGCATTTTCTGGGTTAGTGGCTGCAAGTACCACCATGCCGCATGGCTGAGTAGCGTCACTTTCGTGGAATAACTCTACCCCTGGTTTGGCAAAATCTAGAGCAGAGGAACTTAAATTGCTATGGGCGAGTTGCAGTCTACGTTTAACCGCACCCCGGTATTGGCTTCTGGCAACAATCTCTTGTCCAGGGTAACAACCCTTCTTGAAATCAACGCCTGCTACGGATTCAAAATTGACCATTTGTGGGACAAATTGCTCTTGAGTGGCTAAGACAATTCGAGGAATTCCACTCAACACCTCTAGGGAGTTCCATTGCTCTAATGCATCAACCTGAATCAACGATTCGCTGGATTCAGATTTTCTTTTAGCAATGAGTAAGCGCTCAAATGTGTGATTGGCGATTGAAACATCTGGCATCCGCAACGAAAGAGAGTGATCAACTTCATAAGCTGGTTCGAGATTTTGATCATCTCGATATGCGCCAAAAATTTCCCAATCATTTGAGGCATCCGAAACTTTGACTTTTGACCGCAAAACATACATCGCCAATCGCTTGGCAATACTAGCGGCAATATCTTTAGAAACAAAGAGTGCAAAGCGATCATCTGAGTCAGTGGATTCAGGAAACAAGCCAAGCCAAGCACTAGCTAAGAGACGTCCTTTAGGACTGCAATAACCCGCTAGACGAACCGAGCCTAGCCCTTGCGCTATTTCTCCTGAAAAAGTGCGCTTCAGACCCAAAACAGAATTACTGAGCTGACTTTGGAGAAGGGTGGCCGCATCAGGCCCTTCGACCAGAATCAAGCCCCAATTGGGCAAAACAGAGAATCCATGGTTCAAAAAGGTTGTTGGCATTGGGGGGTTTTAGGGCTTAAGGTCATGAGCTTTTATCATAGCTTGATGAGCAGAAAATTTCAGCGAAGAACTCTTTTCATAAAGCATTCCAACGGTGGGGGATGGAAAACCTACGGACTTTACCTGCTTGCTATTCTGATTTTGGTGTACGGGACCATCTTTTTGTGGCCTGTCGTCCCATCTGCATCAAATGTTTCAGGGGGTTCTGCTTACAAAATTAAGATTGCCCCTCAATTCGGCCTACCCTCTATTTCCAAGCAGTTAGCGGCACAGGGCATATCGTCCAATGTGTTGACCTTTCAGATAGCCGCAAGAGCGTTATTAGTTGGCTCAAAGCTGAAACCGGGAACCTATCTACTACCTCCCCGCGCTAGTCTTGGGAATATCCTGTTGCAGATTGCACGAGGTGATCGAGTGCGAGAGAGCATAGCAATTATTCCCGGCATGACTATATGGCAGCTGAGAGCTCTCATTGACAATCACCCAGCATTGATACATCAAACCAAAGGCATGAGCTCAAAGGAGTTATTGCAAGCTCTTGGCCTCTTCTATCCAGGTGATGAGGGACTTTTTTATCCAGATACCTATATTTTTGACCCAGATGACCCCGATATTTCCATTTACAGAAGGGCTTCACAGGCAATGCAAAAGCAGCTTAATGCCGTTTGGGAGCAAAAAAATGCCGCCTTACCACTTAAATCCCCCTATGAGCTTCTCATCCTGGGCTCAATAGTGGAAAAGGAAACTGGACGGTCTAGCGACCGATCCCTAGTTGCCGCAGTATTTATCAATCGACTGGATTTGAATATGCCATTGCAGACTGATCCAACGGTGATTTACGGTATTGGGCCTCGATTTGACGGTAATCTTCGAAAAGCAGATTTACGTAAAGACAGTCCCTACAATACTTATATGCGTAAAGGTTTGTCACCCACTCCAATAGCCATGCCAAGCAAAGAGTCTCTCCAAGCCGTAATTAATCCAGCAAAGAGTGATGCAATTTATTTTGTGGCACGAGGTGATGGCAGCAGCCATTTTTCAAAAACATTAAAAGAGCATGAAAGCGCCGTTGACCAATTTCAACGTAAACGTAGTGGCCCAACTAAACCGAATTCACAACAATCTTTATGACGACTCCATTTCCAGGTTATTTCATTAGTTTTGAGGGTATTGATGGTGCCGGCAAGAGCACGCACATTGAATCATTTAGTCAGCTCTTAAAACAGCGCTATGCTGACCGTGAAGTTGTTATGACTCGGGAGCCGGGCGGCACTCAATTAGGTGAACAGCTACGAGCCTTATTGCTTGATGCCCCCATGAATTTAGAAACTGAAGCTTTACTTATGTTTGCAGCTCGTCGTGAACATATTGCTCAAGTAATAGAGCCCGCATTGAAGGCCGGAAAGATTGTTATTTCTGATCGCTTTACCGATGCTAGCTTTGCTTATCAAGGCGGAGGACGGGGCTTAAGCTTGACCAAGTTAAATGATTTGGAACAGTGGGTGCAGGGGCGTCCAGACGGCACATTACTTCAACCGAATCTAACTTTTCTTTTTGATTTACCCGGCTCAATTGCCGAAGCTAGAAGATCCAAGGTGAGGGCACCTGATAAATTTGAGAAGATGGATTTGGATTTTTTTGAGAAGGTACGTCAAGAGTATCTTCGTAGAGCAAAGGCTGATCCAAAACACTTTTATCTTGTTGATGCCACCAAAACGCCAGATGCAATTTGGAGCGAGCTTGAAGCACTGGAGATCAAACTCTAAATGAGTGATCTGATATTTCCAACTGAGTCGGCTAAGAAAATAGCGCCTTGGCTTGAACCCATCTGGGCTGGGCTTGATTTAACTGCATTTCCAAATGCAGTATTGATTCATGGTCAATCAGGTATTGGAAAGTTTGAGTTTTCTATTGAATTAGCTAAAGCGCTTTTATGTGAGTCCTCATCAAACGCGAAACCCTGCAATCAATGCGAAGCTTGTCGGTGGTTTGATTCGGGAAATCACCCTGACTTTATTGCCCTCGTGCCTGAGACACATCGCAAACTTTTGCCTCATGGTGACTTTGATTCTGAGGTTGACACCCCTAAAAAAACTAAGGCCGCACAAGCTGACAGTGATAGTGATGGGCCCGAGAAGAAAGAGAAGAAAAGTATTTCCATTGAGGACGCTAGAAGTGCAATTGAAGGGCTATCGATTGGATCTCACCGGGGTGGGAATCGAGTAATTTTGGTTTATCCACTAGAAATGCTGAGGCCAGATTCTGCGAATACTTTATTGAAGTCTCTCGAGGAACCACCCAAGAATACGATCTTTATTTTGCTTGCTGATCGCCTTGATCGTGTTTTGCCAACGATTCGCTCTCGTTGTCGCTTATTGTCTGCGCCACGACCAGATCGATTAAGTGGCTTAATTTGGTTGCACGCTCAACTTAATAAAGTACCTGACCTAAAAATAAGTGATGCCGATATTGAGTCCATCTATGATGAACAGGGTGGGGCGCCTTACGCAGTGTTTGATTTCTTGAAGGCGCGTCACAAAGATGAAAAGGATGAGCTCACTATAGCTATCCAAGCCTCGCGATATTTATTGCAGGCAATGTCGCAGGGCGCTCGCATCAATTGGTTGGATGCTGCAGATAAGACGCAAAAGGCACGCTATTCAGTTCTGCTGACAACTATGCAGCGCTGGGTCTCAGACCTGCAGAGTTGCGCTCAATTAGGCTCACCCCGTTATTACCCAAAGCATGAGGACTCAATTAAGGCCCTAGCTAAACAGGTCTGCCTACCAAAGTTGCTTCGCTTCTGGAAGTCTTTAACACAGGCGCGGCGTCATGAAAATCACCCTTTGGCAACTCGCATTCAATTAGAAGCCTTACTTTCTCAGTTCCAGCAGGTATTTGAAGATTAAAATGGCGAGTCATGTTCATAGACTCACACTGCCATCTCGATTTCCCAGAATTTCAAGCCAGACTTCCTGAGGTTTTAGCCAATATGGCTGCCTGCAAGGTTAGTCACGCGCTTTGCGTTTCGGTTGATATTCCTGATTTCCCCAAAGTACGAAAACTTGCTGAGGATCATGCTCATTTATTTGCCTCGGTTGGAGTTCATCCGGATTACGAAGACACGCCAGAGCCTAGCTTTGAATTTTTGGTTGAAGAGGCCAAACATCCCAAAATCGTTGCTATAGGTGAGACTGGTTTGGACTACTACCGCATGGGTGATCGCAGCTACGAATCCATGGAATGGCAAAGAGAGCGATTTAGGACCCATATCAGAGCCGCCGTAGCATCCCAAAAGCCCCTCATCATCCACACGCGCTCATCTTCAGTGGATACCCTCAAGATCCTAAAAGAGGAGGGTGCTGATCGAGTTGGCGGGGTCATGCACTGCTTTACAGAAACTGCTGAGGTAGCTAAGGCAGCCATCGAGATGGGCTTTTACATCTCGTTTTCAGGTATTGTGACCTTTAAAAGCGTCAAAGATCTTCAGGAAACCTGCAAACAAGTCCCGCTGGATCGCATGTTGATTGAAACCGATTCACCTTATTTAGCCCCAATTCCTTATCGCGGCAAGACCAATGAGCCAGCCTGGGTCTCCAAGGTGGGTGAATTTGTAGCCAACCTTAAGGGCGTTTCTGTTGAAGGGATTGCAGAGAGTACTTCTAGTAATTTTTTCCAGTGTTTTCATATAAATAGAGCAATTTCATGAGAAATTCATTTAAATTAATTTTTGCTGTAAATGCAGTCACACTGTGCCTTTCTAGTGGCTTGTTTGCCCAGACGGCTGATCAAATCGATGACTTTACAAAGGCCGCTAAGTTTGATGATGTTTCTGAGGTTCAGTCCTTGCTCAAAGCTGGCCTTAGTCCAAATACCTTGGATCCCAAGGGCAATCCCATGTTGATCGTTGCTATTCGCGATAAATCCAAGAAAGTAACTGATTTACTCCTTGCCAACCCAGCAACTAACGTCAATTTGGCTAATAAGAGCGGTGAAAACGCCCTAATGATGGCCGCGTTTGATGGTGATCTGCCAACAGTCAAGATGTTGGTTCTGGAAAAGAAGGCTTCTGTGAATAAGCGCGGCTGGGCACCAATTCACTATGCGGCTACTAACGGGCATCTACAAATTGTTCAATTTTTAATGGCCCATGGAGCTAAGGTCAATGCCTTTAGTCCTAGCGAAACGACGCCTCTCATGATGGCTATAGGGTCTGGGAATGAAGGGCTTATTAAGTATTTGCTAGATAACGGCGCCGACTTGAGTTTAAGAAATCATGAAGGCTACACAGCGATTGATATAGCGCAGTTATTTGGTAAAGACGATATTCGTGATGGCCTGACATCAAGATGGCAAAAGCTTTATAAAGAGCCTTATCCAGGCGGTCCAAAGAAGTCACCTACATAATTGATATTCTTGTTAATTGCGTATAATCATTATTATGTCAAATAAGAAATGAATCTAGAAAGTCTTGGTATCAACTATGGCATTTAGTAATTTATTAGAAAGGCTTCCAGGCCTAAACTCCCTACCCAGTATTAGCAATCTGTTTTCTGAGGTTAATACCGACGTAGGCAATAGCGAGTTAGAAAATAAGCGGGTTTATGGTGCTAACTTTTTGTCCTACTTCATAGTCATCTTATTGATTGTTGGCATACATCTTCTAGAAATCATTGCCTGGACCTACATCTGTATTGGCTTACAAGTTTTTCCTACCAACCTCCAAACGCTGTATTTCGCTGGGGAGATGTATACAACCGTTGGTTTCGGTGATTACACATTGATCGAGCGCTGGAAAATCATTCCCATCATCACTTCATTTAGTGGAATATTTGCGGTATCCCTCTCTGGTGCCGCACTTTACACCATGATGGGCGCCTTACTGGGAAAGCCTCAAAACCCTAAATCAGGCTCAGGGTTTTAGGCCGACCGATTAGTTAATGAGCTTAGAGCTGTCAATAGGCGCTCTTTGCTTAAAGACTAACTCAAGCACCCGACCATTTGATTCTAGTGAGCGCATTCTGCCGGGCAGCGAATCCAAATCTTTTGCTAACCAAATATCGACTTGGCGTTTGTAGGGGCTGCTTTCACGTTGCATCAATGCATAGTGGCGATTGATTGACTTACCAAGGCTGGGTATGTCCTCTGACGCGTTTTCGCCATAGCTTTTAAATTGCCACATCTCTAAGGTGTCGTAATCGACTACTGGAATACCGCGAATCGACCCTGCCTCATCAATTTTGTCGCTTCCATTTAGCAATGATGCCAATTGAAACATCAGGCTAAATCGATCTTGTGTACCGGGAACAATTTCTGGAGTGTGATTAGGCTTTTCTGAGAAGAACATATTTCCACTGCCCTGACCATCGCGATCGAATCGAGAGTGCCTAGGCGGCTTGTCACCGCGCTTAGTCCAGTAAATTGCCGGAGCAATTCCGTATGCATCGACTGAGCCACGGGATTCAAATACAAATGGCCCAACCACTGCATAAGGGATATTGATGTAAAGACGGTATTGATTACCTTCTGCAATCCAATCAAGTTGCGCCGTTTGGTAAAGCTGTCCATCTACATAAGCATCAAAATAATAAGTACCAGATTCGGGCAATTGAAATGCTTGGCCTGATTGATCCCCCGGACCACCCTGCTTTCCTTTGCCATCACCGTCGGCATCGGGTAATGGGTCCGCTGAAACTGCGTTGGCGCTCTTGGGCTGCGCTCTTTTTTTTGGCGCGCGAGAGTTGAATTGAGAGTTGAATCTTCTTCGGTGGCTCAACTCGTAGATCTGTTTTGATGATGAGATCTTCTGATATTGCCGGTGCGCTACTAAACGAAAGAAAAGGTATCCCGAAAAATAAAATGAGGTGACCAGCAATAGATAGAAAAATTGTGGCAATCAGAATCCACAGAGATTTTCTGCGAATAGATGCAAGCAGATCGCCAAAAAAATCAATCAAGACATTAATGCTCGATAAAGTCGATCACCGCCGGAAGATGGTTGGCATAGTCAGCAATTCCATGATCACTTCCTTCAAGGATAAGCTGTTTTGCACCCGGGTAAAAAGCAGACATCTCCTTCCAATCGAGGAGCTCATCACCTTTTGCGGCAATTAAAAAATATCGCTCTGGATTGGAAATGGACTCGACTTGTAGATTACGCAATTGATCAATATATTCAGCTTTAAAGTCGAAAGGTTCTTCGCTGTCATATGCTGTCATCATGCCCACATGCGGTTCCAATTCCCTGGCTGCATACACAGCAGGATTGAGTGCAATAACTTTGCATTGATATTTTTCAGCAAGGTAGTTTGTATAAAATCCACCTAAAGATGATCCAATAATCACTATGCGATCAGCCTGAGATTGATCAATGTGCTTAATCACCATATCCATACTTTCTTTTGGTGATGCCAGTAATTGTGGGCAATACCATTCATAGCTATTTTCATTATTTGAAAGCGCCCTCACCGCCTCACCAGTCATGATCGCCTTGGTGGAGTTTGGTGAGGAACGAAAGCCATGAAGGTAAACCAACAGAGTTCTTCTCATCAGTGCGCCTTAAGCTTTCTGCCCAATTTCAAAGTTCGCCATTTTCTCTAGCGCCTTGACCATGGCTGAATGATCCCAAGCTTTACCACCATGTGCAGTACAAGAGTTGAGCAATTCTTGCGCTGTAGCAGTATTGGGTAGCGATACGCCTAATGCTTTAGCACTACTGAGTGCGAGGTTTAGATCTTTTTGATGGAATTCAATTCTGAAGCCAGGATCGAAAGTGCGCTTGATCATACGCTCACCATGAACTTCTAATATCTTGGAACTGGCAAAGCCTCCCATTAGTGCTTCGCGCACCTTAGCAGGATCGGCACCCGTTTTAGCAGCAAATACCAAGGCTTCAGCAACCGCTTCGATGTTTAAAGCAACAATAATTTGATTGGCTACTTTAGTAATTTGACCAGCGCCATTGCCACCAACTAAGGTGATATTTTTGCCCATCAATTCAAAGACGGGTTTGACCTTTGCGAAAGTTGCTTCACTAGCGCCTACCATGATGGTCAAGCTCGCTGCCTTTGCCCCCACTTGGCCGCCAGAGACGGGAGCATCCACGTACTCACAGCCTAGGGCATTAATACGCTTGGCAAACTCTTGAGTTGCAATCGGAGAGATTGAACTCATATCGACAACAATCTTGCCAGCCGTTGAACCTTGGGCAATGCCATGATCCCCAAAGAGAACTTTTTCCACATCAGGGGTATCTGGCACCATGGTGATAATGATGTCTGCTTTATTGGCGACCTCTGCTGGGCTAGAGCAAGCAATTGCAGCGCTATTGGCTAGCTCTTCTGGAATTTTGCTACGGGTGGTAATAAATACTTCATGACCAGCGGCCACTAAATGGCCTGCCATCGGGGCACCCATAATTCCTAATCCAACAAAACCTAGTTTTAACTTGCTCATCATGTCATCCTTAGTTATTAATTATTTGACTTACTAATTTGCCGCTTTATTTCAATATTGATTCACCAATTTTTTATCTACTGCTAGCTTATTCTTGCTCATACGGACCCATCCACCCAAGACCTGCTTCAGTTGATTTGAGAGGTTTGTATTCGCAACCGATGTAGCCGCTGTATCCTAGTCGATCTAATAAACCAAAGAGATAGTCGTAGTTAATTTCACCGGTGCCGGGCTCATTGCGACCTGGATTGTCGGCTATCTGAATGTGGGCGATACGGCTAAAGTACTTTTGGATCGTATTGCAAAAAGGCGTTATCTGCACCAACAGCATCCAAAATAGCAATATCCTGCTCTGTCTTAGATAAGTAAAAGCCTGGGATATCAAAGGTATTGATGGGCTCAATCAAGAGCTTCAAGCCCGCTTTTTTAAGTTCGCCAGCAGCGTATTGCAAATTAGCAACCAGGGTATCGTGCAACGCCTTTGGGGCTGATCCTGCAGGAACCTTTCCAGCAAGACAATTGAGCTGGGGCACACCCAAAATGGTGGCGTATTCAATTGCTTTAGTAACCCCAGGGCGAAATTCTGCAACCCGATCAGGCAAACACGCAATACCGCGTTCTCCCGCTTCCCAATCACCAGCAGGTAGGTTATGCAGTGCCAGCTTTAGGGCATTGTGGTCTAGAGCTGATTTAATCGCCTGAACATCAAATGCATAGGGAAAGAGAAATTCAACAGCCTTAAACCCGCCGGTCTTGGCTAGCGCAAAACGCTCCAAGAATGGGACTTCATTAAATAGCATGGTGAGGTTAGCAGCAAAACGGGGCATGGAATTCCTTTAGCTTGAATCACTCTGAAAGGACTGATGTTGTCAAAGATGCTTATAAATTTCCTTGAGCACCATGGGATGGCACTTTAAGTGAATTTGGGGGTAAAAATACGCTAATATCATGTTAGAAATACACATTATTAAGGAAAGTTATGAAAATCAAATTCACCCCAGTTACCCTTGTAGCCGCCGCCCTTTTAGCAGGCCCTGCACTCACAATGGCTCAAACCTCTAGCGCACCAAATGCGGTTGTGGTTGATGCTGCTGTTACTGACAATATTTTTCAGCTGTATGAGGGTACCGTTACTAAGATTGATAAGAAAACACGCACAATTTTCTTTAAAAACAATGAAGGTGAATCCAAATTCGTTGCAGGCCCTGAGATCAAAAACTTTGATCAAATCAAAAAAGGTGACCAGCTGAGCGTAACCTATCAACTCGCTGTTGCAATTGAACTGATCAAGACTAAGAGTGATGGAATTCGTAGCAAAGTGGAAACTTCCTCTGAGGTTGCCTCTAAGCCCGGTGAAAAGCCAACGCGCACGATTACCAACACCACTACCATCATTGCTGACATCATTGCTGTAGACCGCCCTAAGAAGCTTGTTTCCGTTAAGGGACCTAGTGGGAAAGTTACCGTCGTAACAGTAAAGAACCCGCAGCTGTTAGCCGATGTAAATGTTGGCGAACAAGTTAAGGTGATTTATTTTGATGCAATGGCTGCATCTATCACCACCCCGAAAAAGAAGTAAAAAGTATTGAGTAAACGCAGGGATCTCATTTGAGCATTCGCATCTATTGGGTCCTTGCACTTGTCGCCCTACTCTCAGCTTGTGCTAACACCACTCGCCCGGGAGCAGTTGGCGTAAACCGATCACAGTTCATGATGGCTTTATCCGAAGAGGTGAATCGCCTTTCTGCTGTAAGTTACAGCGAACAGAATCAAAAAGCAAAAGAGAAAAATATACTGGTTAGCTCTGGGCCTACTTACAATCGCTTAAAGTTGATTGCCAATAGGTTAATTCCCCAGACTGAGGCATTTAGAGATGACACCAGGCAATGGGATTGGCAACTAACCCTCATTGATGCGCCAATACTGAATGCTACCTGCGCACCTGGTGGAAAGATTACTTTCTACACCGGAATAATTGAACAACTCAATCTTAATGATGATGAAATAGCTGCCATCATGGGTCATGAGATTGCCCATGCATTAAGAGAGCATGGTAGGGAGCGCGTATCTCAAGCGGTAGCGCAAAATGTATTAGTAAATATTGCTTCAGTTCTAGCTGGCCCCTATGGTTCTGCAGTAAGCGCTGCCAATCAGGTGGCCCACTACGCAATCGTTTTACCTAACTCACGAGAGAATGAGTCTGAAGCAGATGCAATTGGGTTGGAGTTGGCAGCAAGAGCAGGCTATAACCCCAGGGGTGCAATTAGCGTATGGCAAAAGATGCTAAGAGCCACCAAAGATAAAAGCTCTCCTGAGTTCCTATCAACACACCCTTCTGGCGAAACTCGTATTGAACAATTAACTGCTCTAATGCCAGCGGTTGAGCCCATCTACAAAGCGGCACCTAAACCGCCTTCAAGTAATCAAAAAAAGATATAACTCTTCAATAGAGTACATTTAAGTGTGATAGATCGATTCTGTCACCGGAATAAGCATAATCTATCAAGGGGGAATTCATGGAAAAGCTAACAGCTCGGCAGCGTTATTTAATTGCCGTTATTGTCATGGCAGTGCTAATGTCAGGCCCCTTTTTGGCACTTGGCTCATATGCTTGGTTCGAAGGGGTCGAGGAGCACCGCGCTATTTTTCTTCAGTATTTATAGCAGCTTTTTCCTCTTGGAGTTGCGCTCACCTTAGGTGCTTTGATATTGGGCTTTGTGGTGCTCAATCGACTGTTTAATACATATGTCACTGGTATTGCCGCTACCTCAGAGCGCCTTAAAGTTATGCTCAATAGCAATCGAGAATTGCGCCTTGAACTTCAGGGTCCACCAGAATTGCGTGAAGTCATTCATGCCATGAATCGCTTGGCTGATCAACGGGATCACAAGATTGATGAGATTGAAGAAAAAATTAAAGAGCAGATTTCCATCTATCAATCACTATGTGATAGATCGGCAGATGCCTCACTATTGGATAGGCCATTGGCGAGTCTTATTTACACAGCGTTTGATACTGAAACAACGGGCTTGCAACCGAGTCATGGCGATGAAATTATTCAGATTGGTGCACTAAAAGTCTCCAGTGAAAAGATCCATACCGATGAGACCTTTGAAGCCCTCATTGACCCAAGGCGCTCAATTTCTGCAGAGAGTATCAAAATTCATGGAATAACCCAAACAGAAGTAGATGGAAAGCCCACCATTGATCAGGTGTTACCAATTTTTTATGAGTTTTGCGATGGCAGCGTACTACTTGGCCATAACGTTGCATTTGATATGCGGTTTTTGCAGTTAAAAGAGCAGTCAATCCATATCGCCTTTAAGCAACCTGTTATTGATACCTTGTTGCTTTCAGCAGTAACCTACCCAAATCAGCCACTTCATAGCCTGGAATCCAGTATGGCGCTCTTAGGGGTGCAAATTGAGCATCGTCACAATGCCTGCTCTGATGCAGTCGCTACAGCGCAAGTATTTTTAAAGCTAGTTCCTCTATTGGAAGAGCGTGGGATTATTACGCTTGGGCAAGCGATTGAAGCTTCCAAGAAAACACCCTATGCAAGACTTTCTTACTGATAGGGATGGGGAAATAAAAAAGGGCCAAAAGGCCCTTTTTTATTGTTATTGGCGGAGCGGACGGGACTCGAACCCGCGACCCTCGGCGTGACAGGCCGATATTCTAACCAACTGAACTACCGCTCCAATACAGCGAGTGCTACTTGTGTCACTACTTACTGCTCACAACTAGCCAAAAATTTTGGCGTCCCCAGGGGGATTCGAACCCCCGTACTCACCGTGAAAGGGTGATGTCCTGGGCCTCTAGACGATGGGGACCTGGACTACTGCTAAAACTAATACCGCTATTTTAAATGCTTGGTGGAGATAAGCGGGATCGAACCGCTGACCTCTTGCATGCCATGCAAGCGCTCTCCCAGCTGAGCTATACCCCCGTAATCTCGTTAAAAATCTACAAGACACTCAAATCAATCTAAGATTTTATCCTATTTTTGTAGGAGGACGCAAATTATGCTCTAGACGACCTTGGAAAGCCTTTGTACGACCTCATCCTTACCCAAAACAACCATGACAGAATCAATCGCCGGGGTCTGTGTTGTCGCAAATAAGGCGTAGCGAACAGGCATAGCTAAGGCTGGCATTTTGATCTGGTGCTTGGCTAAAACTTCTTTAAAAGCAAGCCCATAAGCTGCTTTTGTATGCTCTGCTAATTTAACCGCCTCGATCAAATCTTTTAATGCCGGGATGATTTCAGCGGGAATGTTTGCAGTGATTTGCTCTGCACTATGTGCGGGTGCAGGTAGATAAAAAAGCTTTGCGCCTTCTGCAATTTCTATCAGTGTGTTAGCACGATCTTTCAATAATCCCACGACTTGAACAAAGTCTGGACCATTTTCTGTATCGATGCCTAACTCGTGAGCGAATGGCTTAGTGGCCTCTGCCAAGATAGCGGGATCGGCATTCTGAATATATTGATGATTAAGCCAAAGTAATTTTTCAGGGTTATGTTGTGCGGGTGAGCGGCCGAGACTGTCTAGATCAAACCAATTAATAAACTGCTCTTTAGTAAAAATCTCCGCATCACCATGGGACCACCCTAACCTTGCCAGGTAATTCAGAATGGCTTCTGGCAAATAACCTGCTTTTTGGTAATCACGCACGCTCATAGCGCCATTACGCTTGCTCATTTTTTCGCCAGAGTCATTGAGGACTGTTGGTAAATGGGCATATACCGGTGGTGTTCCGCCAAGCGCCTTCATGATATTGATTTGGCGAGGCGTGTTATTCACATGATCATCACCGCGAATGACGTGGGTGATGTTCATATCGAGATCATCCACCACAACGCAGAAGTTATAGGTCGGAGTGCCGTCGGGTCGAGCAATCACTAAATCATCCAACTCATCATTGCTAATTTCGATTTTGCCTTTAACTGCGTCTTCCCAGATAACGGATCCACCTATAGGGTTCTTAAAGCGAATTATCGGCAGAAAACCTTCAGGTATTGCTGGCAGTGTTTTTCCTGGCTCTGGGCGCCATTGACCGTTATAGCGAGGCTTTTCTTTATTGGCCATCTGATGGTCGCGGAGCTTATTAAGCTCTTCTTCGCTCATATAACAAGGGTATGCAAGACCAGCATCCAACATCTGCTTCACAACTTCACGGTAACGATCAATGCGTTGCATCTGGTAAATCGGGCCCTCATCCAAATCAAGGCCAAGCCAGGCCATACCCTCAATGATGACGTCTACCGCTTCTTGGGTAGAACGCTCAATATCGGTATCCTCGATGCGCAGAATAAAGTCACCCTTATTGTGGCGAGCAAAAGCCCATGGGTATAAAGCGCTGCGCAGGTTGCCCAAATGAATAAAGCCCGTTGGACTGGGGGCGAATCGTGTACGTATTTGCATAAATGACATTATCTCAGGTCAGCTTAGAAATTGGCCATTTAGGACTCAATTCTGAAAAAAGTGGATACTTTCACCTATGAACGAATTACTTGTATTTATGTGTGATGGCGCCCCGGTCCGTGGGGAAATTGTTTCCATTAGTAGTGCCTGGCAGGCCGTTTTGGAGCGTCGTAATGATCCTCCTGTAGTGCGCCGAATGCTGGGTGACTTTGTGGGCGCAGCGACCCTCTTGAGCGCCAGCCTTAAATTTGATGGGACCTTGATTATTCAAGCCCAGAGTAAAGGTCCTATTCAGCTTCTCGTGGTTGAATGCAAATCTGATCTAACTATGCGCGCCACAGTCAAACTCTCCGTAGAGGCAGATAGTATTGATCCCAACGCCACGCTAGGTGAATTACTAGACGCAGACAATACTGGTCGCCTCGTCATTACCCTAGACCCTTCGGACCGTCAGCCCAGTCAACCGCCCTATCAAGGCATTGTGGCCCTCCAAGAGCATCGTGGCACGGTTATTAAGCCCGTTACTAGTGCTGCTGAAGCCATTGCTTTGTACATGCAAAATTCAGAGCAGCTAGATACCCGGATTTGGCTGGCATCAAACGACACCCATGTAGGTGGGTTGCTTTTGCAGCGCTTACCTGACTCTGGGGATCATACCCACCTAGATCCGCAACTTGTAGCTGAAGGCTGGACCAGAATTCAGACTCTTGGTGAGACGATTACAAATGAAGAATTGCTAACCCTTTCGCCCGAAACCATACTGCGTCGACTTTTCTTGGAAGAGTCAGTAGAAAGTGGTGTCCGCAGTTTCCCAGCTCGCCCTGTTCGTTTTAGTTGTCGTTGTTCGCGCGCCAAGGTGGCCGATGTCCTCAGAATGCTGGGCGAAGAGGAGGTTGAAAGCATTCTTGCAGAGCAAGGTGCGGTAGAGACTGAGTGTGATTTTTGTGCCAAGGCCTATCGCTTTGACGCCGTTGATTGTGGGCAAGTTTTTAAAACAGATTTGTTAACAGATGCAACGAGGCCGCCATCAAGCGGTCACTAGGAAACAGTACCAGCGTTTAGTGCTTGTTGGCTTCACGCCATCTGCATCATTTGCAGTGGGTTTTTCAGTTGGCAAAATTTGAACGAAAAATTCACCATCCTTAATCATGCCATGCTCAACACGAGCACGTTCTTCAATTGCGCGGGTACCCTCTTTTAAATCTTTCACATCACCAGTGAGTTTGGCATTGCGCAAGCTGAGCAGGCTATTTTTAGCCCGCTGCAAATCGAGCTGCCTCTCCATTTCATAAACCTTGAGCCACCCACCCCTACCCAACCAAAGTGGATACTGTATTGCAATCAGCAATAACAGCATAGAGTAGATGGCGATACGCATAGACTAAAAACCAGCGAGTGATTAGCGCTTGAGGTTGTAAAAAACAGATTTTCCTGGGTAGGTAGCAACATCGCCCAAATCTTCTTCAATACGCAATAACTGGTTGTATTTAGCAATACGATCAGAGCGAGACAGAGAACCAGTCTTGATCTGGCCAGCATTCGTGCCAACAGCAATATCAGCAATAGTGCTGTCTTCTGTTTCACCGGAGCGATGAGAAATCACTGCAGTGTAATTAGCACGCTTAGCCATTTCAATTGCAGCAAAGGTCTCAGTCAATGTACCAATTTGATTAATCTTAATGAGGATAGAGTTAGCAATCCCTTTCTCAATACCTTCTTTGAGAATGCGCGTATTGGTAACAAAGAGATCATCTCCAACTAATTGGATTTTCTTGCCCAATTTTTGAGTAATGTCAGCCCATCCATCCCAGTCGCTCTCATGCATACCATCCTCAATCGATACGATTGGAAATTGATCCGCTAAATTGCCAAGGTAGTCTGAGAATTCACTTGAGCTTAACTGCAAGCCTTCGCCCGATAAATGGTACTTACCATCTTTATAGAACTCACTAGCGGCACAATCCAAGGCTAATAGGACATCTTCACCGGCTTGATATCCAGCACCCTCAATAGCCTTCATGATCGTCTGTAGGCACTCTTGATTGCTCTCAAAGTTCGGGGCAAAGCCGCCCTCATCTCCAACTGTAGTTGGCATGCCTTGTGCGCCGATGATTTTCTTCAGCTCATGGAAGATTTCAGCGCCACAACGTAAAGCTTCACGGAAACTTTGAGCGCCGACAGGCATCACCATAAACTCTTGGATATCCAAGCTGTTATTTGCATGAGCACCACCATTGACGATATTCATCATTGGGACTGGCAACTGCATACTGCCTGATCCGCCAAAATAACGATACAAAGGCAAGCCAGCTTCTTCTACAGCAGCGCGTGCTACAGCCATAGAGACGGCTAGAGTTGCGTTAGCACCTAAGCGGGCTTTATTGTGTGTGCCATCCAATTCAATCAAGGTGTGATCAAGGAATGCCTGTTCGCTTGCATCCAGACCTAAGATCGATTCAGCGATCTCGATATTAATATTTTGAACAGCCTTCAGAACGCCTTTACCCAAGTAACGTTCTTTATCTCCATCGCGAAGCTCAATGGCCTCACGTGAACCGGTTGATGCGCCTGATGGTACAGCCGCACGCCCCATAACGCCTGACTCAAGCAAAACATCGCACTCAACCGTGGGATTGCCGCGTGAATCTAAAACTTCTCTACCGATGATGTCAACAATGGCGCTCACGCACCTTCTCCTAAGTAAAAATGAATTTGGGGTGTTACTTGAAACTATCTTCTAAAAATGAACCCGGCTTTTTAACAACGGAATCAATCGCCACTAAAGACTCAAGCAACTCTTTCATGCGATTAAGCGGAACAGCGTTCGGGCCGTCTGAAAGTGCTTTAGCTGGGTCTGGATGCGTTTCCATGAATAAGCCACTGATACCAACAGCAACAGCAGCACGGGCAAGTACTGGCACAAACTCACGCTGCCCACCACTTGCATTGCCTTGACCACCAGGTAATTGAACTGAATGAGTGGCGTCAAATACAACTGGAGCCTTAGCTTCGCGCAAAATGGCCAAGCTACGCATATCTGAAACCAAGTTGTTGTAACCAAATGAAGCGCCGCGCTCACACACCATAAATTGATCTGCAAGATTAGCCTCAGCCGCCGCCGCACGAGCTTTATCAATTACGTTCAGCATTTCATGAGGGGATAAAAATTGACCCTTCTTGAAATTCACTGGCTTACCACTTTGAGCGCAAACTCGAATGAAATCAGTTTGACGACATAAAAAAGCTGGCGTCTGCAGAACATCAACCACTTTTGAAACCGGTGCAATTTCACTAATGTCATGAATATCGGTCAACACTGGCACACCAATTTCACGCTTAACGCGGGCAAGAATCTCAAGCCCCTTCTTCATGCCTAAACCTCTAAAAAAGGTTCCAGATGAACGATTGGCTTTATCAAAAGAAGATTTGTAGATAAATGGAATGCCTAGTGAAGTAGTTATTTCTTTAAGCTCGCCAGCAATATCTAAAGCAGATTGCTCTGATTCAATGACGCAAGGACCCGCTATCAAAAAGAAGCGATGATCTAAACCGATATCAAAACCGCATAACTTAAATGCACTCATCTATTTCTCCTAGGCTGCTTGCTTTTGAGTAGCAGCTTGATGAATTAATGACGCTTTAATGAAGGCAGAAAACAATGGATGACCATCACGTGGAGTCGATGTGAATTCTGGATGGAATTGCACGCCGAAGAACCAAGGGTGAATAGAGTTGGGTAACTCCATCATTTCAGGTAGAGACTCATTTGGTGTTCTAGCAGAAATAATCAGACCAGACTTTTCAAGACGCGGTACATAAAGATTATTGACTTCATAACGATGACGATGACGCTCGTTGACTTCAGGGCCATAGATTTCATGAGCTAAGGTGCCCGCCTTTACTGGGCAACGCTGTGAACCTAAACGCATAGTGCCACCTAGGTCAGAATCGTTAGTACGTTTCTCAACGCGACCTTCACGATCAACCCACTCGGTAATTAAAGCAACCACTGGACTCTCGGTATCTGGATCAAACTCAGTACTGTTTGCCTGAGCAATATTGGCAACATGGCGCGCAAATTCAATCACGGCCAACTGCATACCTAAACAAATTCCAAGGTACGGAACATTATTCTCTCGGGCATAACGAATGGCGGCAATTTTACCTTCGGTGCCGCGTTTACCAAATCCGCCTGGGACCAAGATAGCATCTAAATTTTGAAGACAATCTACGCCATCTTTTTCAATCACTTCGGAGTCAATGTAGTTGATATTGACGCGTGTGTGATTGTGAATACCTGCATGACGCAAGGCTTCAATCAGTGACTTATAAGATTCGGTTAGCTCAACATACTTGCCCACCATACCAATCGTTACTTCATGCTGTGGGTTTGCTAATTCATAAACTAAATTCGCCCAAACCGATAAGTCCGCAGGCTTAGCTTCGATATCCAATTCACGACAAATCAAATCATCCATTCCCTGCGCTTGAAGCATTTCAGGAATCTTATAGATAGTAGCAACGTCCCATACTGAAATCACAGCCTCTCCGCGTACGTTAGAGAACAGTGAAATCTTAGAGCGCTCATCTTCTGGGATGGGGCGATCTGCGCGACATAATAGTACGGTTGGCATGATGCCGATTTCGCGCAACTTTTGTACTGAATGCTGGGTTGGTTTTGTTTTTAACTCCCCGGCACTAGCAATGTAAGGAACCAAAGTCAGGTGCACAAAGGCGCAACTATGTCTTGGCAGACGGATACTCATCTGGCGTGCTGCCTCAAGAAACGGCAAAGACTCGATGTCCCCTACTGTTCCACCGATTTCACAGATTGCAATATCAGCATTGCCATCATGACTTGCTTTTACGCCACGCTCTACAAATGCTTGAATCTCATTCGTAATATGGGGAATCACCTGAACAGTTTTACCGAGATACTCACCGCGACGCTCTTTGCTGATCACGGACTCATAAATCTGGCCAGTAGTGAAATTATTACTCTTACGCATCTTTGCCGAGACAAAGCGTTCATAGTGACCCAGATCGAGGTCCGTTTCTGCGCCATCTTCGGTTACAAAGACTTCGCCGTGTTGAAGCGGGCTCATGGTCCCAGGGTCAACGTTGATATAAGGGTCTAATTTTAGGAGGGTGACTTTCAGGCCGCGGGATTCAAGAATCGCGGCAAGCGAGGCAGCTGCGATTCCTTTCCCTAAAGAAGAAACCACACCACCAGTGACAAAAACGTATTTGGTCATCGCTTAAGCTCTGTTGGAAAAAGTAATTATAACGATAGCCACTCTTTGGGCATAAATTCTTTCCCCTTCCAATTACATATGGGCCTCTGGGGCTGACTCATAAATATTGACCTATTTTCTGAGCTAATTTTTTCTAATTGCATGTCGATTTTTGAGGTATTGGAGCGCCCCTAGCCCTCCCCCTATGATGGAAATTGCCAAATCGTTGATCAACCACTCAAACTCAGCAGAATTTGCCTATTTTTTAAGCATTTTGATGAATTTTGACAATTAAGTCTTATATAAGACATGAATTAGGAATTACAATAGACTGGATAGGGAAACACGCCCTGCTTAGCCTTACTGTTGATAACTCTTACCCAATAGGAAACACGATGCTAGAAGCCTACAACGCCCAAGTTGCCGAACGCGCAGCCCTTGGAATTCCAGCCCTCCCCCTGACTAAAGATCAAACAGCCGAACTGGTTGGCTTGCTCAAAAATCCTCCAAAGGGAAAAGAGGCGGAGTTGGTTGAACTCATTACTAATCGCGTGCCTGCAGGTGTTGATGAAGCAGCTAAAGTAAAAGCAGAGTTTTTGGATGCTGTTGCTAAGGGTACCGAGAAAACACCTTTGATTTCACGTATCAAAGCAACAGAACTCTTGGGTACTATGCTCGGTGGCTACAACATTAAGCCACTAGTAGAGTTGCTCTCCGACTCTGAGTGCGCAGCTACTGCAGCAGCAGCATTGAAAAAGACATTATTAATGTTTGACTATTTCCATGATGTTCAGGAATTAGCAGAAAAAGGCAATGCACAGGCTAAGGAAGTATTGCAAAGCTGGGCTGATGCCGAGTGGTTTACAAGCCGCCCTGCTGTGCCTGAAAGCATGAAACTTACCGTATTCAAAGTCACTGGTGAAACTAATACCGACGACCTGTCCCCAGCTCCTGATGCATGGAGTCGCCCAGACATCCCACTACATGCAACCATTATGTTGAAGAACCCACGTCCAGGCATTGAGCCAGACGAGGCAGGTGTTCGCGGCCCAATGAAGCAAATTGAAGCCCTCCAGAAAAAAGGCAATCAAATTGCTTACGTTGGTGACGTTGTTGGTACAGGATCTTCACGTAAATCTGCAACCAACTCTGTGTTGTGGTGGACTGGTCAAGACATTCCATTTGTTCCGAACAAGCGCTTTGGTGGTGTTTGCTTGGGCACCAAGATTGCTCCAATCTTCTTCAATACGATGGAAGATGCTGGCGCATTACCAATCGAGCTCGATGTTTCCGATATGAATATGGGCGATGAAATTGAATTGCGTCCATACGAAGGTAAGGCATTTAAGAATGGCAAAGAAATTGCTTCTTTCTCACTCAAGTCACCCGTAATTTTGGATGAAGTTCGTGCCGGTGGTCGAATTCCTTTGATCGTCAGTCGTGACCTCACAGCCAAAGCGCGCGCAGCACTTGGCTTGCCAGCCTCTACAGAATTCCGCATCCCGGTTAGCCCGCCTGATAACAAAAAAGGTTTCAGCTTGGCACAGAAGATGGTTGGCCGTGCTTGTGGATTGCCAGAAGGTCAAGGCGTACGCTCAGATACATATTGCGAGCCACACATGACAACAGTTGGCTCACAAGACACCACTGGTCCAATGACCCGTGATGAATTGAAAGATTTGGCCTGTTTAGGATTCTCTGCTGACTTAGTCATGCAGTCTTTCTGCCATACATCTGCTTATCCAAAACCAGTTGATATTCGCACTCACCATGAGTTACCAACGTTTATGACTAACCGCGGTGGTGTTGCATTACGTCCAGGCGATGGCGTGATCCATAGCTGGTTAAATCGTTTGCTCTTGCCAGATACCTGCGGTACTGGTGGTGATAGTCATACCCGCTTCCCAATCGGCATCTCCTTCCCTGCTGGCTCTGGCTTAGTTGCCTTTGCTGCTGCTACTGGCGTAATGCCATTGGATATGCCTGAGTCAGTCTTGGTTCGCTTCAAAGGAAAAATGCAGCCTGGCATCACTTTGCGTGACTTGGTAAATGCGATTCCTTTGTACGCTATCAAGAAAGGCTTGTTGACTGTTGAAAAACAAAACAAGAAAAACGTTTTCTCTGGCCGCATCTTAGAAATCGAAGGTTTGCCTGACCTCAAAGTTGAGCAAGCGTTTGAGTTGTCTGATGCTTCAGCAGAACGCTCTGCCGCTGGTTGCGCGATTCAATTAAGCAAAGAGCCGATCATTGAATACATGCGCTCCAACATCACTTTGATGAAGTGGATGATCGCTAATGGCTACGAAGATAAGCGTACTCTAGGTCGTCGCATCAAAGCGATGGAAGCTTGGATCGCTAAGCCTGACTTGCTTAAGGCTGATGCCAATGCAGGCTATGCCGAAGTAATCGAAATCGATATGAGCGAAATTAAGGAGCCAATCTTGGCCTGCCCTAACGATCCAGATGACGTGAAGTTCCTGTCTGAAGTATCTGGCGAGAAAATCGATGAAGTGTTTATCGGCTCTTGCATGACCAACATTGGTCACTTCCGTGCAGCTGGCCAAGTTCTTCAGGGCAAAAAGGATATGCCTACCCGCCTGTGGGTAGCACCTCCAACTAAGATGGACCAGATGATTCTGACCGAAGAAGGCTATTACGGCATCCTGGGCGCTACTGGTGCACGTATGGAAACTCCGGGCTGCTCACTCTGCATGGGTAACCAGGCGCAGATCCGCAAAGGTTCCACAGCGGTCTCCACTTCAACTCGCAACTTCCCGAACCGTTTAGGTATCGATACACGTGTGTACCTCGCTTCTGCTGAACTTTCTGCCGTTGCCGCACTCTTGGGTCGCCTACCAACGCCACAGGAATACTTCGAGCAAATTGAGTCTTTGAATGCTAAAGCTGGTGAAGTTTATAAGTACATGAACTTTGACAAGATTAAGTCATTCAGTGATGTTGCTGACACAGTGACAGTCTAAGCATTAATGAGCCCTGAAGTTGGGGCAATAAAAAAGGCGATCCGTTGATCGCCTTTTTTCTTATCTAAATTTAGCTAGATGCAGAGTTTATTTTCCTGATGGGCATTTTCTCTATTCAGGCCAGATGCCCATGAGTTGGTAGGTAACCCAGTTTTTTCCATAATCAATTTAGCGCGCTTTGAGACTTCCTTCCACTCAACATCTAATTGTGGGCCTTTGAAAGCAATCGCCACTACATTGCAATCATGAGATTCCGGAAATAACAAAACGCGATTATCAAAGGCTTCACAGATGTTATTGAGATTGATATCGAAGCTCTTATGACGAGAAAACAAGTTCACTGTTAAGACGCCAGGCGATTTTAGGATGTCGTAACAGCCCTTATAAAAGTCGAGAGAGCTAGCAGCTGGGCCATCACAAATAGCATCATAGAGATCAACCTGTACTGCATCAAAGTGACTCTGATACTTGGCGCTTTGTACAAAAGCCTTTGCATCAGTTTGCAAAGTTTCTAGGCGACGGTCATCATCTGGCGTGAAAAACATACTTCTAGCTGAAACAATTACAGAAGGATTTAGCTCAACAACGGTTGTTTTTACAGCCGGGCAATAGCGATGCGTAAACTTCGTGAGCGCACCCGTTCCTAGGCCAAGTTGAGCAATACGCATTCCAGGCTTAGTTTCTAAAAACAGTAGCCAGGCCATCATTTGCTGGTTGTATTCCAGATAGATTTCATCTGGATCACGTATACGCATCGCACCCTGAATTAATTCGCTACCAAAATGCAGATAACGTACTCCACCACTCTCAGAAAATGTCACCGGCTCCATTGCCATAGATGAATCTGACATTAAATTACTTTGCCCAGACTCTAGCGTTGCGGAATAAGCGCATCCAAGGGCTAGCACCATCCGGCGTATCCAACCATTCCTTTGGCGCCCAGCTCATCTGTACAGCTCTAAATACACGCTCAGGATGCGGCATCATGACTGTGAAGCGACCATCTGGTGTGGCTACACCCGTTAAGCCGCCAGGCGAGCCATTCGGGTTCATTGGATAAGTTTCAGTCGGGTTGCCTTGGTGATCCACAAACCGCAGGGTGGCCAAGCCCTGCTTCTGAAGAGTTTCTAGATTGCCCTGTTGACTAAAGTTGGCAAAGCCCTCGCCATGTGCAATCGCAATTGGCAATTGACTGCCTGCCATCCCCTGGGTGAAGATCGAAGGCGAAGCCATTACCTCAGCCATCACAAGGCGAGCTTCGTATTGTTCAGACTGATTACGGGTAAATTTAGGCCATGCCTCTGCACCCGGAATGATTCCTGCAAGATTGCTCATCATTTGGCAACCGTTGCAGACGCCTAAGGCGAAGCTATCTTGGCGATTGAAGAATGAGGAGAACTGATCGCGTAATTGAGCATTAAAGAGAATGGTTTTCGCCCAACCCTCGCCAGCTCCCAATACATCTCCGTAGCTAAATCCACCGCAGGCAACCAAGCCACGGAAATCATCTAACTTGGATTTACCGGAGAGTAAATCTGACATGTGCACGTCATAAGAATCAAAACCAGCCCAGTTCATGGCGTAAGCCATTTCAACGTGGGAGTTAACGCCCTGCTCACGCAATATAGCAACTCTAGGTCTAGCATTCTTGTTTATGAATGGCGCTGCAATATCGTCCGCAATATCAAATGTCAGCTTTGGTGACATTCCAGTATCGGCAATGTTATCGAGGAGAGCAAACTCACTATCAGCACAATCTGGGTTATCACGTAAGCGAGTAATCTGATAACTAGTATTTGTCCACATCTTTTGGAGCACTTCACGTGGCTCTGCAAAGATGCTCTTAGCGTCACGCCAGATTTCAATACGGCCATTGGTATTAGGTTTGGCAATCACATGGCTATAGGCACTAAGAGCTAGTTTACGCAACACTGTAAACACCGCATCACGATCAGATTTACGAATCTGAATTACAGCGCCGAGCTCTTCATTAAATAAAGCACGCATCGTTTGCTCATGGCGTCGGCCGGACACTTGTTGTGCCCAGTTCTTGGCATCACCCCAATCAGCTTCTTGACCAACATCTACTGCAATCATATCGACGTTGATAGATATGCCGGTATGAGATGCAAAAGCCATCTCTGCAATACAAACAAATAGGCCACCATCAGAACGATCGTGATATGCCAACAATTGATCTGCCTTGCGCAACTCAATGATTGCATTTGCAAGTGCCTTTAGATCTTCGGGATGATCTACATTGGGAGCTGATTTACCGGATTGATTGAGAACTTGAGCCAGAATACTGCCAGCCATGCGGTTCTTGTCGCGACCCAAATCAATCAAAATCAATTCAGTTTCTAGGGCTGCGCCAGACTCATCTTTGAGTTTTAGCAAAGGTGTTGTAGTTTTACGAACGTCCTGAACTGCAGCAAAAGCTGAAATAATGAGTGAGACTGGAGAAACTACTTTCTTGGCCTGATTACCCTCTTGCCATGCAGTAGCCATCGATAGAGAATCTTTACCTACCGGGATAGAAATACCCAGTGCTGGGCATAAATCCATGCCAATCGCTTGAACTGAGTCATACAGCTTCGCATCTTCTCCGGGTGCACCACAAGCAGCCATCCAATTAGCGGACAGCTTGACATCTTCTAGGCGACGAATATCTGCAGCCAATAAGTTAGTAATAGCCTCGCCTACCGCCATCTTGGCAGCGGCGGGTGCATCAATTACAGCCAATGGAGTGCGCTCGCCCATCGTCATCGCTTCACCACGATAGCCTTTGTAATCCATCAAAGTAACTGCGCAGTCTGCAACAGGAACTTGCCATGGACCTACAAATGGGTCACGGGCATTCAGACCGCCAACAGTACGATCACCAATAGTGATCAAGAAAGATTTACTGGCCACAGTTGGCTGCTGAAGAACCCATGCAATACATTGGGCAAGATCGGCATCAGTGACATTTAACTCATCAAACTCTTGAGGAACACGCGTGACATCGCGATGCATACGCGGTGGCTTGCCAAGTAAGACTTCCATTGGCATATCAATCGGCATTGCAGCATCAGTACCGGCAACTTCTTTGCTATCGCTTAACTGAAGTTGACGCTCGGTAGTTGCCTCTCCAACCACAGCAAAAGGACAGCGCTCGCGCTCACAAAGTGACTTAAAGAGCTCAAGGTCTTTAGCTTCAATTGCCAGAACATAGCGCTCTTGAGATTCATTGCACCAAATCTCGGCAGGACTCATGCCACTCTCTTCAAGTGGAACTTTGCGTAATTGAAATTGTGCACCTAAGCCAGCACTATCTGCTAGCTCTGGAAATGCATTAGAAATACCGCCAGCACCCACGTCATGAATAGAAACAATCGGATTATTCTGGCCCATAGCAATACAAGAGTTAATCACCTCTTGTGCACGGCGCTCCATCTCAGGATTGCCACGCTGAACGGAGTCGAAATCTAAATCTGCAGTGTTAGTACCAGTTGCAACTGAACTGCCGGTTGCCCCGCCCATACCAATACGCATACCAGGACCACCCAATTGAATAAACAAGTGACCCGCTTTAATTTGCTTCTTTGCTGTATAAATCGAATCAATGTTGCCGATACCAGCTGCAATCATGATTGGCTTGTGATATCCGCGACGAACACCCTCTAAGGTTTGCTCAAATACGCGGAAGTAGCCACCCAATATTGGTCGACCAAATTCGTTATTAAATGCAGCACCACCCAATGGCCCATCAATCATGATTTGGAGAGGTGTAGCAATACGCTCAGGTTTTCCGTACTTTTCCGACTCCCACGGCAAATCAGTCCCAGGAATATTGAGGTTAGATACGGAGAAGCCAGTGAGACCTGCTTTAGGTCGTCCACCAATACCAGTCGCACCTTCATCGCGAATCTCGCCACCAGCGCCCGTAGAGGCGCCAGGGAATGGTGCGATTGCTGTTGGGTGATTGTGTGTCTCAACCTTCATTAAGGTATGAACTAGACGCATGTCTTTTTCATATCGATGTTCTTGACCTTTTGGCGACCAAGTTTCTGACTCAGCTCCGACCATTACTGCTGAGTTATCGGAGTAAGCAACGATAGTGCCCTCGGGTTGAAGCTGATGCGAATTGCGAATCATCGCAAATAAGGATTTCTCTTGATCATCGCCATCAATCGTCCAGCTTGAATTGAAAATCTTATGGCGGCAATGTTCGCTATTTGCTTGGGCAAACATGATCAATTCAACATCACTTGGATTTCGCTCAAGACGAATGAAATTCTCAACGAGATAAAGCACTTCATCTTCAGATAGCGCCAACCCTAACTCTTGGTTCGCTCTATCTAAGGCAGATCTCCCTTCAGTGAGAACTGGGATGCGCACAAATGGTTGATCAGGTAGAGATTGATATAAAGCACTGGCTTCATTCACATTAGAAATCACAGCCTCAGTCATCCGATCATGAAGCGCTACCAATACCAATTGCTCCTCTTGTGCGCTGAGGGATTTTTTACTTTGCCACGCATATTGAACACCGCGCTCGATGCGCAAAACATCTAATCCACATTGACGTGCAATATCCGTTGCTTTACTAGCCCATGGAGAAACTGTGCCAAATCGGGGAATGGCAATCGCAGAATGCTTATCGGCGGCTTTACTAAATAAGGAGCCACCTTTCAGTTGAGATATAAAAGGTTGGCCATAAGTCAGAAGACTCTCGAGCACCTCTTTGTCTTTGGTATTGAGCTCAGACTCAGACCAAATGAAATGAAGGTATTGAGCCTCTATGGACTCAAGTTGAATTCCCTGGGCTGCGAGCGAAGCTAAAAGTCGCTGTTGGCGGAAGGCTGAAAGGGCATTTGCCCCGGGCAAGCAACAGAATGATGACATGCCAAGATTATAAGGTTTTGATTAAGCCAGCCGACCACCCTGAAGGCTCAATTGGCGTCCCGACCGTGCAGCCAAGGCAGGATCATGGGCCACCAGAACCAGGGTTGAGGAATTCTCCCGATTTAGCTCAAAAAGTAGCTCAATCACCCTATTTCCGCTTGCCTCATCTAGGCTTCCAGTAGGCTCATCAGCAAACAGAATGGCGGGTTTATTGATAAATGCCTGAGCTAAAGCCACGCGTTGCTGCTCACCTCCAGAGAGGGTCTTAGGGAAGTGGCTTGCTCTTAGACTCAAACCAACCTTATCTAGCCATTCAGCGGCAGCCTGCTTAGACTCAGCATGCTCAACAACACCAGCCATCTCCAGCGGTAGCATCACATTCTCTAGGGCGGTTAAATGTGGCAGCAGCTGAAATGATTGAAAGACAAAGCCAACGGATTGGCCGCGTAAACGGGCTCTACCATCTTCATCCAAGAGATTTAAGTTTTGGCCCATTAGGTAAATCTGGCCTGTACTTGGCAGATCTAAGCCGGCCAAAAGACTTAATAAGGTGCTTTTTCCAGAGCCTGAGGCACCCACAATAGCCACACTTTCGCCTTGCTCAATCTGAAAGCTGAGTTCATGCAGAATAACTAAGTCGCCATCAGCAGTGCTTACAAGCTTACCCACCCTCTTAGCAACTATAGAATTAGACTGTTTGTTCATGTAGAAATTTCTTAGAATAGAAAAATGCGGATTCAACTATTAAGTAGCAATAAATTCATTACGGGTCTATTTTGCCTCTTAATGAGCTTTTCATCATGGGCTCAGGTCAAGCCAGTGATCCTCATTTTGGGAGATAGCCTCTCGGCTGAATATGGCTTACCTCGTGGAACGGGATGGGTCAACCTACTTGAAGGGCAATTAAGCAAAGATAAGAGCCCATGGAGCGTATTCAATGCCAGCATTAGCGGTGAGACAAGCGCAGGAGGAGTAAATCGCCTCCCCAATATATTGAGCCAAAAGAAACCAGGAATAGTTCTAATAGAGCTTGGAGCAAATGATGCCTTGCGTGGTTTGCCAGTAAGTCAAACTGAAGCGAATCTGCGTAAGATGATTCAGATTAGCAAGAAGTCAGGTGCCAGGGTTTTGCTTTGTGGAATACAGATCCCCTCAAACTATGGCCAAACTTACACCAAGCAATTCAAAGAGCTCTATCCTCAGCTGGCCAAACAAGAACAGATTGAATTACTGCCCTTCTTTCTTGAAGGTGTTGCTACGAAACCAGAGTTATTTCAAGCAGATCGCTTGCACCCAAATGTTGAAGCACAAAGCGTGATCTTTAAAAACGTATGGGGCTCAATGGCCCCATACAGTAGTTTGCTAAAAAAGCTGCCTTAAATTTAACTGCCTGCACTACCCGCGCTGGCTTGCTTGAGCGGGTTGATGACTTTAACGCCAGCGCTATTACGCCAGTAAGCCATAAAACCTGCAAATTCAGATTGCGCAGCCAATGCTTGAATCTGTTGCGCCTGAGCGTTGCGTACCTTGGCATCAACGACCGGTGGTTGGCGAACCTGATCAATACGATAAATAGTAGTACCTACACCAGGATTTGCTACTGAAACCACGGCCGGTAATTTGCTTGCACTGACAGACATGACCTGATCCATTGATAGGCCCACTAAGCTGCCAGGCTTATTGCGCGATATCCAGTTAGGACCACCAAAGCCAGCACTATTCTTTGGATCTTTTTCAAGAGCGGCTAATTTCTTGCTGGCTGCAGCAATCGCCAACTTCTCTGCAGCGCGTTGAGTAACTTGGCGCCTCACTTCGGCAGCAACATCTTTAAAAGGCAAAGTTTGTGCTGGGTGCAATGTCACAACACGAGCAGATACAAATACGCCTGGCGCTGTTTGTACGGTCTCAGTATTACGCCTATTCTTAAGAGCCTTATCGCCATAGAGAGACTGAACCACTTTAGGATTAGCCAAAGGATGATCTCTAGATACACCCGGTGCACCACTGCGTGTCACATCTTTCTGAGTTTGAATGCTGAGCTTCAATTTATCAGCAGCAGGCTTCAAGCTATCAGCTTGGTCATAAGTGATGTTTGCGAACTGATCTGCTTTTTCGCTAAACACTTTGGAATCTTCTTTGGGATCCGCCCTAAGTACGATGTATTCCACATCGATATATTCAGGGCGCTCGAATAGTTTGGCATTAGCCTCATAGAAGGCTTGCAACTCTTCAGGGCTAGGATTTACTTTTTTGGATAGGTAATCTTTTGCATTGAACTGCAAAGTCTGAACTTGTCTTTCGGTCTCATATAAAGACAAAATATTTTGAGACAATTTTGGGTTGGTCAACTCCGTACGTGCAACCGAGTTCACTAACTGTTGAATCTTTAAGTCAAAACTTTGACTGGCATAAAACTGCTCTTCGTTCATGCCATTGCTTGCCAGTAACTGCTTAAAACGGGCGTCATCAAATTTACCATCTTCACGATATAAAGCACGAATCTGCGGAATCATTTGAAGACTATTAACCAGCTCTTGTTTTCCAACTTGCAAGCGCAGATCGTTGACAGCAAATCCCAAGATGCGTTGTTGCAGTAATTCGTTCAAGATTGCCTGACGAAACGGTAAGCTTTGAGCAATCTGAGGATTTCCACCAACACGCTCTGCTTGACGCTTTGCAGCCATATCGACCTCTTGCAGCGTAATCGGCCTGCCATTCACTTTAACTAAATCTGTTTCCTTGTCCATGAATTCGGAGTAACTGGAGATCCCGAATAAAGCGAACGAGGGAACAATGAACAGCATGAGTGCAAACTGCAAAATCTTACGGTGCTTACGTACTGAATCAAACATGGATTAATCGCTCGAAAATAAAGTCAATAACGCGAGTGTACTAGGCTAGAGGTCTAGAGGAACTAGAAAGCCCAAGGAAGGAAAAACAAATGCGATTTGGGAAACTGGTGGGCGCTGACGGGATCGAACCGCCGACATTCTGCGTGTAAGGCAGACGCTCTACCATCTGAGCTAAGCGCCCCAAATTAATACAGACGAGATTGTAACCTAGTGCGCGAACAAAAGAGAGATTCTTCATCAAAATGAACTTCAATATGCCGCTCAAATTGACTCAAAATCCCTCAAATATCCCCTACACATCAATGCTTTAAGGCCTCTCCAGAAGAAATCTTTTCATTGGCCTTGCTAGCTTCAGCAGCCTTTTTAGCGAGCTCTTCTGGCGTTGGATCAGGCAAAGCAACGGGTTTTCTCTCTAATGCTAATTCAAGGACCCTATCAATCCACTGCACGGGCACAATTTCAATCGCATTCTTGACGTTATCCGGTATGTCGATCAAATCTTTGACATTTTCCTCAGGAATGAGGGCAAGCTTAATGCCACCACGATGCGCTGCTAATAGCTTCTCTTTTAAGCCGCCAATCGGAAGAACTTCGCCGCGTAAAGTAATTTCCCCAGTCATCGCCACATCGGAACGAATTGGAATGCCAGTAAATACGGATACCAGGGCTGTTGTAATCGCAATACCGGCAGATGGGCCGTCTTTTGGTGTTGCACCATCTGGGAAATGAATATGAATATCCTTCTTCTCAAAGGCTTCATCCGCAATCCCCAAGGCTCTCGCTCTAGAGCGAACCACGGTTTTTGCCGCTTCCACAGACTCCTTCATTACATCGCCGATAGAACCAGTACGAGTAATAACACCTTTACCAGGCATTACCGCTGCTTCGATGGTCAATAGATCGCCGCCAACTTCGGTCCAAGCCAAACCAGTTACCTGACCAACTTGGTTCTCTTTTGCAGCAAGGCCAAAGTCGTACATCTTGACTGAGAGGAACTTCTCTAAATTGTCAGCATTCACAGTGACTGGTGCTGCCTCTTTCTTCAGGAGAAGCAACTTCACTACCTTACGGCAGATCTTGCTGATTTCTCGCTCTAAGGAGCGCACGCCAGCCTCGCGTGTGTAGTAACGAATCATGCTGCGAACCGCAGATTCTTCAATCTTCAATTCATCCTTCTTGAGACCATTATTTTTAATCTGCTTAGGGATTAAATAATTAATCGCAATACTAGTTTTTTCATCTTCGGTATAGCCAGCAAGACGAATAATCTCTAAGCGATCAAGAAGTGGTCCGGGAATATTCAAAGAGTTAGATGTTGCAACAAACATCACATCGGATAGATCAAAGTCAATCTCGACATAGTGATCCTGGAATGTGTGGTTTTGCTCTGGATCCAAAACTTCCAGTAATGCGCTCGCAGGATCGCCACGGAAGTCCATGCCCATCTTGTCTACTTCATCCAAGAGGAATAAAGGATTGCGCACGCCCACCTTAGTTAAGCTTGAAAGAATTTTGCCAGGCATAGAACCAATATAGGTACGACGATGGCCACGAATCTCAGACTCGTCACGCACGCCACCCAAGGCCATGCGCACAAACTTGCGGTTAGTTGCGCGTGCGATAGATTGGCCAAGAGAAGTTTTACCAACCCCAGGAGAGCCAACTAAACACAGGATTGGAGCCTTGACACGTTCAACTCGTTGTTGAACTGCAAGGTATTCCAAGATGCGCTCTTTGACTTTATCGAGGCCATAATGGTCCTCATCCAATACTTTTTCCGCATTAGCTAAATCATTATTGATCTTGGTCTTCTTCTTCCAGGGAAGGGTTACCAAGGTATCAATGAAATTGCGGATGACCGTCGCTTCAGCAGACATTGGCGACATCAGTTTGAGTTTTTTCAACTCAGACTCGGCCTTCTTCAATGCTTCCTTAGGCATGCGAGCTGCTTTAATGCGCTTCTCGAGTTCCTCGAGATCTGCACCCTCTTCTCCCTCGCCTAATTCTTTTTGAATGGCTTTAACTTGTTCATTCAGGTAGTACTCACGCTGACTCTTTTCCATCTGGCGCTTTACGCGTCCACGAATACGCTTCTCCACTTGCAGGATGTCAATTTCGCTTTCAAGATCAGTTAAGAGACTTTCTAAACGCTGGACGACATCTGTCATCTCTAGCAAGCGCTGCTTCTGCTCAAGCTTGACTGGGAGATGAGCACAGATCGTATCCGCCAAACGACTTGGGTCATCAATGCCACCCAATGAAGACGGAATTTCTTGAGGAACATTTTTGTTTAGTTTTACATACTGATCAAACTGCGCCATGATGGCGCGACGCAATGCTTCAGTTTCATGCGCATCTAATGCTGACATGGGAGTTGGAGTCGCTTCACAAGCGAAGTAGCTCTGACTATCCTTAACTTGACTTACTTCAGCACGCTGCACGCCTTCAACTAATACCTTGACAGTGCCATCTGGCAGCTTAAGCATTTGCAGAATGTTAGCAATGCAGCCAACTTCATAGAGGTCCTCTACGCCAGGCTCATCCTTGGCGGCAGTTTTTTGAGCAACTAAAAGCACATTTTTGCCAGTTTCCATGGCGGCTTCTAGGGCTTTAATGGATTTTGGTCGCCCTACAAATAATGGGATGACCATGTGTGGAAACACTACGACATCCCTTAATGGGAGAAGCGGTAGTTGAATAGGTTCAGAGGGTAGTAATAAGTGGCCAGGCATGGGGCAATTCCTCCAAAATAGTCATTCCGTAAAAATCTCTAAAAATGCCGCACCACTACATACGGACATAATTTAGGAATAGGATACTACCTATATGGATGCCACCTAGTGAAAAACAAGGGGAAAATATGCAAAAAGTGAGCAAAAACCCTGTGAAAACAGCAAAAAAGACTAAAAATTAAGCTTTTTTGCTCATTTCTGTAGATTCCTCACCCTGCTTATAGACCAGAATGGGCTTTCCGCCCTCAGCGATGGTATTTTCAATGACCACCTTTTGAACATTTTTCAAGGATGGCAGGTCATACATCACATCCATGAGGGATCCCTCAAGAATAGAACGCAGGCCGCGTGCACCAGTTTTGCGCGCAATAGCTTTCTTGGCAATCGCTGACAATGCCGCTGGACGAACTTCAAGCTCAGAGCCTTCCATCGTTAATAAGGCCTGATATTGCTTAACCAAGGCATTCTTAGGCTCAGTCAGGATCTGAATTAAGGCTGTCTCATCCAATTGCGCCAAAGTCGCTACAACTGGCAAACGACCAATCAACTCAGGAATAAGGCCAAACTTAATTAAATCTTCTGGCTCAACTTCAATTAAGAGGTCACTAACGCCGCGATCATCCTTACCTGGGACCGTAGCATTAAATCCGATGCCAGTCTTGGCAGTGCGCTGCTGGATGACCTTTTCAAGACCGTCAAAAGCACCGCCACAAATAAACAAAATGTTGGTTGTATCGACTTGTAAGAAATCTTGATTGGGATGCTTGCGGCCACCTTGAGGTGGCACTGAAGCCATCGTCCCTTCAACCAGCTTTAACAAAGCTTGCTGAACACCCTCGCCCGATACGTCACGAGTAATGGATGGATTATCGGACTTACGCGAGATCTTATCAATCTCGTCGATATAAACAATTCCACGTTGCGCTTTTTCTACGTTGTAGTCGCAAGCTTGTAACAACTTCTGAATAATATTTTCAACGTCTTCACCAACATAACCTGCTTCAGTCAGTGTCGTAGCATCTGCCATAACGAAAGGTACGTCCAACATGCGTGCTAATGTTTGCGCTAACAATGTTTTACCGGAGCCGGTTGGGCCGATCAGCAAAATATTGCTCTTTGCTAACTCAACGCCATCAACCATCGCTTTGGCAGGAACTTTAGATTCTTTCTTATCAGCAGCTTCTACAGGTTTGCCGTCTTTATCAAGCTTCTCTTTTTTAGGCTTTGGTAAATACTGCAAGCGCTTGTAATGGTTATAAACCGCTACTGCTAAAGCCTTTTTCGCATGATCTTGACCAATCACATACTGGTCTAAATTCTCACGAATCTGATGAGGTGTAGGCAAAGAGTCATCACCCTCTGCCTTAGGAAGCTTAGCCAGCTCTTCTTGAATGACGTCGGTACATAAGTCGATGCACTCATCACAAATGAAAACAGATGGTCCAGCAATCAACCTCTTCACTTCATGCTGGCTCTTGCCGCAGAAGGAGCAATACAGAATTTTATCTGCGCTTTTGGTGTTGTTTGTTTCGCTCAAAATAGCAATCTAAGTGTGGGTGTAGATTAAGGACGCTTATCAATGACTTTATCGATCAAGCCATACTCTTGAGCTTGGTCTGCAGACATGAAGTTATCGCGATCAGTATCTTTAGCAATCGTTTCAATCGATTGGCCAGTGCGATCTGCCAAAATTTTATTCAAGCGCTCACGCAAGTACAGAATTTCACGGGCTTGAATTTCAATATCAGAAGCTTGACCACGTGCACCGCCTAATGGCTGATGAATCATGACGCGTGAATTTGGTAATGCATAACGCTTACCTTTCTCGCCAGCACATAATAAGAATGCGCCCATGCTCGCAGCCATACCCATACACAAGGTGCTCACGTGTGGCTTAATGAATTGCATGGTGTCATAGATTGCTAATCCAGCAGATACAGAACCCCCAGGAGAGTTGATGTATAGAGAAATTTCTTTATCTGGGTTCTCGCTCTCAAGAAATAGCAACTGGGCAATCACTAAATTTGCTGTTTGATCATTTACTTCGCCAACCAAGAACACAACACGTTCTCTTAGTAAGCGAGAGTAAATGTCATAGGCCCTTTCACCTCGACCAGAGGTTTCAATCACCATTGGAACTAAACCCAAACCTTTGGGCTCTAAATTCTCAGACTGGAAATGATTCTGGTTCATGTGATCAGGCCTTTATTTGTTAAATACTTAATTGAGCTTGCTGAGTTCTTCGAAAGTAACTGCTTTATCGATCACTTTAGCTTGCGAAGTGAAATACTTAATCACATTGTCTTCTAGCACCAAGTTCTCGATATCTTTGAGACGGCTTGGCTTGCTGTAGAACCAGCGGACTACTTCTTTAGGATCTTCGTATGTAGCAGCTTGCTCGTCAATTTCAGCTTTGATTTGATCTGCAGTAGCAGCCAAGTTCTGCTGCTTAACCAAGTCACTCAAAATCAAACCGAGGCGAACACGCTTGAGTGCTTGCTCAGCGAACATTTCAGCAGGAATCGGTGCATCTTTGGCATTTGGAATACCACGTTGCATCAAGTCTTGACGTGCAGACTCAACTAAACGCTCTTGTTCTTGAGCAACCAAAGATTTTGGTGCGTCGAGCTCGCAAAGGCTATTGAGCTTTTCCATTACCTCACCCTTTAACAAGGAGGTGGTGCGACGTTTTGTTTCGCGCTCTAAATTTTCTTTTACTTCTTCACGCATCTTAGCAACGCCACCTTCAGTAACGCCTAAAGATAATGCGAATGCATCATCAATAGCTGGGAGGTGCGCCCAGTTGACTGACTTAACAGTGATAGTGAAATCAGCAGTCTTGCCGGCTACATCTTTACCGTGGTAATCCGCTGGGAAGCTTAATGGGAAAGTCTTGCTCTCACCTGCTTTGAGGCCCAATGTAGCAGCTTCAAATTCTGGGAGCATGCGACCTTCACCAAGAACGTATTCAAAGTTTTCAGCTTTACCGCCAGCAAATTCAACGCCGTCGATCTTGCCAACGAAGTCGATTACAACCTGGTCGCCAGCTTGAGCGGCTGTGTTTGCACCGCCATCACCATGAGCACCAGCTACGCCGCGTGGATGGTAATGAACTTGCTGCTTACGCAATACATCTAGTGCACGATCAATCTCTGCATCAGAAATATCTGTTGTGTACTTAGTTACTTCAGCTTTGCTGAAATCGCCAATCTTTACTTCTGGCAGTACTTCAAAGTAAGCATCAAACACAATTTTGTCTACATCTAATTCTGATTTAGGATCGAGACGTGGTTGGCCGGCCAGAAGGATGTTTTCCTTTTTAGCCAACTCGAAGAAGAGCTCTGTAGCTTTATCAAACTGAAGCTCGAAATCCACTTGCATGCCGTATTGTTTTTCGACCATGTTCTTAGGCGCTTTGCCTGGACGGAAGCCTGGGGCCTTCATGGTCTTACCCAATTTAGCCAATTGGGTTTCTCTTGCCTTAGCCAAATCGGCACGAGCGAACTCTAAGGTCACTTTGCGGTCTAACTGACCTAAATTTTCTATCTGCACAGCCATTCTCGTCTCTTAATTGAAAATCGGATATGTGAAGCCCAAGCCAAGTAGCAAACTTGTGGTGCGAGGAGGGGGACTCGAACCCCCACACCATTTCTGGCGTCAGGACCTAAACCTGGTGCGTCTACCAATTTCGCCATCCTCGCGCGAATTCCGCAAACACTACCGAGCTGAAGCTTCACTCTAAAGACCGTAATTCTACAATGCTTAGCGGTTTTCGAGGATATTTAGGCCTTATAGAGAGCAAAGCTACCGCATGGACTGCAATGCCCTCACCTCCGCCTAAGTGCCCAAGGGATTCATTCGTTTTGGCCTTGAGATTGACATGGCTTGGTGTAACAGCCAAATCCGCCGCAATATTGCGGACCATCTCGGGCAAAAAGGTAGCTAATTTGGGCTTTTGGCAAATAATTGTCGCATCGACATTGCCTACCTGAAACCCAGCAGCCTGAATTTTCTGAAGAGCCGCTCTGAGCAAAATGCGACTATCCATATCCTTAAATTGAGGATCGGTATCTGGAAATAGCTGGCCAATATCGTTAAGGCCTGCAGCCCCTAGAAGCGCATCAGTTAAGGCATGTAACAGAGCATCTGCATCAGAATGGCCTAGTAAGCCTTTGTCGCTAGGGACGTGCACACCTCCCAAGATAAGTTTTCGACCCTCAACTAAAGCATGAACGTCGTAACCTTGGCCAATACGGAATTGAGGGATTTGGGGAGCGCTTGAAGTCATTAGTTGTCGTTATAGGTTCTGAGGGCTTATTTGCTGCTTGCCTGCAAAATAGTTTGCATTAAATCCCAATCTGCTGGGTGAGTTACTTTGAAGTTGGAAGTGGCACCCTCTATTAATAAGGGGCTGGAGCCAGAGAGCTCAATTGCACTTGCCTCATCGGTAATATCGGCTTCTAGTCGTATGCCCTCCTCAATTGCATCATGCAGGTGCTTTAAACCAAACATCTGAGGGGTTTGAGCCTGCCAAAGATGATCTCGAGAAATCGTCTTCATCGCCCTATTGGGATTGCCAGCAATTGCTGAATTGGCATCGGCCATCTTTAAAGTATCGGCTAGAGACATCGCCAAAAGGCCGCCCTCACCAGCTTGAGTCACAGCGTAAATCAACTTCTGGATGAGTTCAGGAGAAATTCCAGGTCTTGCAGCATCATGGACTAAGACCCAGTCATTTTCTGGAACGCCTGCCTTGAGCATAGCTGCCAGAGTATTTCTGACAGTTTCTTGGCGAGTTGGACCACCGCTTGGAAGAAATTGAATAGATGCAGATTTGCTGGAAAGTGAACTCAGGATGGGGTTATCGATAAAACCCGGGCTGACCCCTACCCAAATAGAGGCAATCTCTGGGGTAGCAGCAAAGGCATTTAAGGCATAAGTCAGCATGGGTTGGCCTGCCAACTCCTGAAACTGTTTTGGTAGTGCTCCGCCAAGTCTTGATCCAGTGCCAGCCGTTGGTAATAAAGCGTGGCATTGCGGTAAAGATTGAGAGGATGGGTTTCCAGCGTGCATACCTGATTCTATAATGAGCTTCGATGTCTGACGCATTAAAATTAGCACCCCCCATACCTGCACCGCGGGCTGGGCAGCGCTTTACCTTTTCAGGCCTAGTAGGCTCTTCAGATGCGGCCTTAATTGCCCAATCAGCCCTACGTTATCGATCTGAATTCTCAGTCATGGTGATCTTCTGTACACAGGCACAGGAAGCGCAGCGTCTCTTGGAGGAAATCCCCGCTTTTGCGCCGCAACTGAAGACGCGCCTCCTCCCCGATTGGGAAATCCTGCCTTATGACCATTTCTCACCCCACCAGGATTTGGTCTCGGAACGTTTAGCTACGCTTTATGAATTGCTCAACGGCAGTTACGACATTGTCTTAGTACCCATCACTACCGCGCTGCAAAGGCTAGGTCCGCCAAACTTTTTATCTGGTCACACCTTCTTTTTTAGGCAAGGTGACAAGCTCAATGAGGCAGCCCTGAAACTTCAGTTACAGCAAGCTGGTTATGACCCTGTTAGTTCAGTCATGCGTCCCGGTGAATGCAGTATTCGCGGCGGCTTGATTGATTTATTTCCGATGGGCTCAAGCCTGCCTTATCGCCTAGATCTATTTGGTGATGAGATCGAGCAAATTAGAGCTTTTGATCCCGACACCCAACGCAGTCTCTATCCCGTCAAAGAGGTTCGCCTCTTACCAGGGCATGAATTTCCATTTGATGATGCTTCACGTACCGCCTTCCGTGGTAGATGGCGCGAAGTGTTTGAGGGCGACCCAACACGTTGCTCAATTTATAAAGATGCCAACCTCGGAATCCCTAGTGCTGGTATCGAATCATATTTACCCCTCTTCTTCGAACAGTCTTCTACAGTCTTTGATTACTTCCCTCGCTCTGGCGATCCAGTCTGGCTAGTCAGTATTGGCGACGTTGAAGAATCCATTAAGGGATTTTGGAAAGACACACTTTCTAGATATGAGTTCTTAAAGCATGATCTTGATCGCCCCATTCTTCCGCCGGCAGACTTATTCCTAGATGTCGATCAATTCTTTACGGCGCTCAAACCTAATGCGCGTTTGGCATTAGAGAAAGAGGCAGATAAAGAAGCAAAAGAATCACCACAATTTTTAGCCGTACCGGATTTATCGGTGCACCGCCGTGATGCTGACCCAATTAATCGACTACGCGCTTTAGTCTCCCAAGAGAAGGTGCGCGTACTTATTTGTAGCGATAGCAATGGCCGCAAAGAATCGATTCGCCAACTCTTTGAAGAAAGTAATTCAGTTGCTGGGCAGAATGGCAAACCACTCTACCCATTAAAGCCAGAAGGCTTTGAAGGTATTGCTGATTTCATTAAGAGCGATTCACTTTTTGGATTGGTCACAGCCCAACTCTTTAATGGATTTACATGGTCAGCTGAAAACCTCATTGTTGTAACAGAAGCAGAGCTCTTTACCACCACAGCCCGTCAACGACGCAAAGGTAAGGAAAGTGAGAGCGCCGATCCGGACATGCTCTTTAAGGATTTATCCGAGCTCAAGATTGGTGATCCTGTGGTGCATTCTGATCATGGTATTGGCCGCTACCAAGGTTTAGTTCTCCTCAATTTAGCGCCACCAAAAGAAGAGCCTATTTTTGAAGAGTTCTTACATTTGGTTTACGCCAAAGATGCGACTCTGTATGTGCCAGTGCAACAGCTACAAATGGTCACCCGTTATGCAGGCTCCGATCCTGACTCGGCACCATTGCATCAACTGGGTTCTGGTCAGTGGGACAAAGCAAGACGTAAAGCTGCGCAACAAATTCGAGATACCGCTGCAGAACTATTAAGCCTCTATGCAGCAAGAGCGATTCGCAAAGGTCATGCCTTTGAATTCTCGGCCCATGATTACGCCGCTTTTGCGGAAAGCTTTGGTTTTGAAGAAACGCCAGATCAAGCAAATGCCATTGCTGCAGTCATTGGCGATATGACTAGCGGCACTCCGATGGATCGGCTGGTATGTGGTGATGTGGGCTTTGGCAAGACCGAGGTAGCTCTACGCGCCAGCTTTGTTGCAGTGATGGGCGGCAAGCAAGTAGCCATCTTGGCTCCAACCACTCTTCTTGCCGAACAGCACGTCGCCACCTGGAAGGATCGCTTTGCAGATTGGCCGGTGCGCATTGTTGAGCTCTCGCGCTTTAAAACCACCAAAGAAATTAATGCTGCATTAGATGCAATTGCTAAAGGTGAAGCCGACATCATCATTGGCACACACAAACTGCTATCAAAAGAAACTCAGTTTGCCAATTTAGGTTTAGTAATCGTGGACGAAGAGCATCGTTTTGGTGTGCGCCAAAAGGATGCACTCAAAGCATTGCGCGCTGAAGTGGATATCCTGACCCTGACAGCAACGCCTATTCCAAGAACTCTTGGCATGGCGATGGAAGGCTTGCGAGAGTTTTTTATTATCGCTATCGCACCTCAGAAGCGCCTAGCTATCAAAACATTTGTGCATCGTGAGGGTGATGGCGTTATTCGTGAGGCAGTTCTTCGTGAGATTAAGCGTGGTGGACAGGTCTATTTCTTGCATAACGAAGTTGAAACGATTCAGAACCGTAAGCATGCTTTACAAGAGCTGATTCCAGAAGCACGCATTAGTGTTGCTCACGGTCAAATGCATGAACGTGAATTGGAATCCGTCATGCGTGAGTTTGTGACCCAACGAACCAATATCCTGTTATGCACCACCATTATTGAGACAGGTATTGACGTTCCTACTGCCAATACCATCATCATGCATCGCGCAGATAAGTTTGGTTTGGCGCAATTACACCAATTACGTGGTCGCGTTGGACGCTCTCATCACCAAGCATATGCTTATCTTCTCGTCCCAGATCCTGAAGCACTCAGCAAGCAAGCCCAATTGCGTTTAAATGCAATTCAGGCAATGGAAGAATTGGGCTCAGGCTTCTATTTAGCAATGCATGATTTAGAGATTCGGGGAGCTGGCGAGGTGTTGGGCGACAAACAATCTGGCGAGATTCATGAAATTGGCTTTCAGCTGTACACCGAGATGCTCAATCGCGCCGTCAAGTCTCTGCGTAGCGGTAAAGAGCCCGACCTACTTTCACCCTTACAGGCTACTACTGATGTCAATCTTGGCGTGCCTGCCCTATTCCCAAATGACTACTGCCCTGATGTCCATGAGCGCCTCTCAATGTACAAGCGCTTTGCCGGCACCAATGATTTCTCAGAGCTAATGGGATTACGTGAAGAGCTGGTAGATCGCTATGGCGATTTGCCTGACCAAGCTAAATCTCTTTATGAAACCCATCGCTTGCGTTTAGAGATGGCAGGATTTGGCATTAAAAAGATTGATGCCAGCCCAAGCTCAATTCAGATTCAATTTATTCCTAATCCCCCAATTGATTCGATGAAGATCATTCAACTGATTCAGTCATCCAAGTACATACAACTCAACGGGCAAGATAAGTTAAAAATTCTCCCCCAAAAAGAGAAGGATTTTGAGAAACTAGAGCAACGTCTAGACCAAATCCGAAAAATTCTCAGAAGTCTCAATGAATCCGCTGTGCTCAATACTGCTCAAGTTAACTAATTGCTGATTGCTTACCTCCCATGTCTAGCCACCTCACTCTTGTAGCACTTGCAAATACTCCAATCCCAACAGACTTGAATGCTGCATTAAGTGCACATGCAAAAGTTTTGGGGCTAGAGATTGCTCAACTCACATTAGAGTCATCACCATCGAAATATTTCACTGCCCGCTGGACTTGCTCTCAAAACTTATTGCCTGAGGCAAGAGTAGCAATGCGTGATATCGCTGCTAAGTACGACACGGATTTAGCTTTTCTTTCCCCGGGATTTAAAGCTGATGCAGTAAAAGTGCTGGCCATGGATATGGACTCCACACTGATTAATATTGAGTGCATTGACGAGATTGCTGATTTCACTGGTAAAAAGGCTGCGGTCTCAGAAATTACTGAAGCCACTATGCGCGGAGAAATTAAAGACTTTCAAGAAAGCTTGCGCAGACGCGTAGCCCTTCTAGAGGGTGTATCTACTGAGGTATTGGAGTCGGTCTATCGGGAGCGTTTGCGTCCTAACCTTGGCGCCTCTGAATTACTGGCCGGAGCTAACGCTAGAGGTTTGTATACACTACTAGTTTCTGGAGGCTTCACTTTCTTTACCCAAAAACTCCAAAAAGAATTGGGCTTCAAACAAACCCAAGCCAACACCCTAGAAATTGTTGACGGCAAGCTTACCGGTAAAGTGATTGGCGATATTGTTGATGGTGCAGCAAAAAATGCCTACCTAGAGCAAGCCTGCGCTCTCATGAATTGCAAAAAAGGTAACTCCATCACCATGGGTGATGGATCAAACGATCTGCCGATGATGCATGGCTCAGGTATTAGTATTGCCTATCGAGCAAAACCCATTGTCAAAGAAAAAGCCGACGCGGCTTTTGACCGAGTCGGCTTGGATGCTGCTTTACTGCTAATTAACTAAAGCACTTGCTTTAGGCTAGAGCAATAAATGAGCGCTGATTAGAGGCGCTCAAAAATAGTTGCGATACCTTGACCACCACCAATACACATTGTGACCAAAGCATATTTGCCTTGAACACGATGTAATTCATGGATAGCTTTTGTAGCAATTGCGGCACCAGAACAACCGATTGGGTGGCCCAATGCAATCGCCCCACCGTTCACGTTGGTCTTAGCTGGGTCTAAGCCCAAACCTTTAGCAACAGCCAGGGCTTGTGCAGCAAAAGCTTCATTAGATTCGATCACATCGATTTGATCCAATTTCAAGCCAGCGCGCTCAAGAGCAATCTTGGTTGCTGGAATAGGACCTTCACCCATGATGTGGTTTGGCACGCCGGCAACAGCATAAGAAACTAAACGAGCGATTGGCTTATGACCAGCCTTCTTAGCCGTTTCAGCGTCAGCCAATACAAAGAATGCTGCACCATCATTAATGCCTGATGCATTACCTGCAGTAACGCTACCGCCCTCTTTTTTGAAGACCGCTTTCATCTTCGCCAAAGTTTCCATAGTGGTATCTGGCTTGACATGCTCATCGGTATCAAACACCACATCACCCTTACGGGTCTTGATGGTGATAGGGACGATTTGAGATTTAAAGCGACCTTCTTTAATTGCATTAGCTGCGCGACGATGTGACTCGACAGCAAGAGCATCTTGCTCTTCACGTGTGAACTTCCACTTTTCAACCAGGTTCTCTGCAGTGACACCCATATGTCCAACGCCAAATGGATCCGTCAAAACAGAAACCATCAAGTCAATCATTTTGGTATCGCCCATGCGAGCACCGCTGCGCATTGCAGGTGAACCGTACATGCCGCGTGACATCACTTCAACGCCACCGCCGATACCGTAATCGCAGTCACCCAACATAATTTGTTGAGCAGTCGTCACAATCGCCTGTAGGCCAGAGCTGCATAAACGATTCAAGGCCATCGCAACAGATTCCATTGGCAAGCCAGCCTGAATGGAAGCAACGCGTGCAACATAGGCATACCGGTTGTCCGTAGGGATGGTATTGCCTGCAGTAACGTAATTAATTAGGGATGGATCCACTCCAGATCGGGCTACCGCTTCTTTCATCACCATACCGCCGAGCTCTGATGGCTCAAGGCTACTCAGTGCTCCATTAAAAGTACCAATTGCTGAACGTACAGCACTCAAAACGACGACATCACGACTCATATCAATCCCCTTTACGGTGCCAAATTAGGCAAAATATTGATCCTAACAATAGGCCAAAACACTATTTTTATTCTAATAGTCAAGTTTCTGCTATTAGGTCATGCCCTTGGGAGCTAATAACCGTGACTTTGATGATTTCACCGGCACGATAGCGCTTAGAGGGCTTATTAGGAGGCAAAACCCTCACCAAACCATCAATTTCAGGGGCATCACCGATAGTTCGGCCAATTCCACCGGATTCATCCACGCGGTCAATAATGACTTGAATACGCTTGCCTACTTTTTTAGCAAGTCGTTTAGTGGAGATTTCTTCGGCTTTTGCCATAAAACGAGCGCGGCGATCTTCGCGCATAGCATCTGGAATTGGGTTATCCAAAGCGTTGGCTGTTGCACCATCCACTGGTGAATAGGCAAAGCAGCCGGCACGATCAATTTGAGCCTCATCCAAGAAATTCAGGAGATATTCAAACTCTTCTTCCGTTTCACCGGGAAAGCCTGCGATAAAGGTACTGCGAATGACTAAATCTGGGCATGCAGCTCGCCATGCTTGTATGCGCTCTAGATTCTTTTCTCCACTTGCAGGACGCTTCATGCGTTTGAGCACATCTGGGTGAGCGTGTTGCAAAGGAATATCTAGGTACGGTAGTACACCAAAGCCATGATCAGAGAACTCAGCCATTAATGGCAAAACATCATCAACATGCGGATAGGGATAGACGTAATGTAGGCGAACCCAAGCTTGATGCTCTCTGGCAATTTGATTTAAAGCATTTACTAAATCAAACATCTGAGTCTTCACAGGTTTGCCATCCCAAAAACCAGTGCGATATTGAATATCAACACCGTAGGCGCTTGTGTCTTGTGAAACGACCAGAAGTTCTTTTACGCCAGACTCAAATAATTTTTTGGCCTCTAGCAATACCTCACCAATCGGACGTGAAACCAGATCGCCGCGCAAACTAGGAATGATGCAGAAGATGCAACGATGATTGCAGCCCTCAGAAATCTTCAGGTACGCATAATGCTTTGGCGTGAGTTTCACACCAATCGGTGGCAGTAAATCAGTAAAGGGATCATGGGGTTTTGGCAGATGCAAATGAATAGCCTGCATCACCTCTTGGGTGGCGTGCGGTCCAGTTACTGCAAGGACTTTAGGGTGGATGCTCTGAATGAGGTCGCTACCATCTGCATTTTTACGAGCACCCAAGCAACCAGTAACAATGACCTTGCCATTTTCTGATAAAGCTTCGCCAATCGCAGCAAGGCTCTCCTCAACAGCAGAATCAATAAAGCCACAGGTATTAACGACAACGAGATCGGCGCCCGAATAATCCTTAGCAGTCTCGTAACCCTCAGCGCTTAATTGAGTGAGGATGAGTTCAGAATCAACCAATGCCTTGGGGCATCCCAAGGAAACAAAACCAACTTTACCCGCCACAACTATTCTTTTTCTGCCTTATTAGGCTGACCTGGAAATGGGAAGCCACTAAATATCGTTGGGGAGTTTTGCATTTGCTCTTGCATCTCCACAAATAGATCTTTGCTCTGCTCCATATAGTTGCCCATTAAGCCTTGCATCATTGGGTTTTGCAAATTCATCATCTTGGCCCAAGCTTCGGGCGTGCTGCCTACACCTAAGCCCTGAGTTTGATCGCCAAGCTTATTATGAATATCAACAAAAGACTGCATGGTCTTTTCAAGATAGCTACCCATCAAACCTTGCATGGAATTTCCATAGAAGCGAATGATTTGAGAAAGCATTTGAGTAGAAAATACCGGCGCGCCGCCAGCCTCTTCTTCCAAAATAATTTGCAACAAGATATTGCGCGTTAAATCATCTTCAGTTTTTGCATCAACAACGCTAAATGCATCGCCCGCCATGACTAAATTTTTGATATCTGCCAGCGTGACATAAGTGCTGGTTTGGGTGTCATATAAACGACGATTGGGGTATTTCTTGATCAAGCGGCTATCGCCGGCTTTTTTGGAACGTGTGGCCATGTATTTTTCCTAACTCCCATTACTGCAATGCAACATCGGCATAGTTTATCCCTAGTTTGACCTAAAGGTAAATATGCCGATGAGCAGACCACTAAAACTGCATTTTTGATAGGTTTAACCTGTATGCAGGCCACCATTTAAGGAGAAGTCAGCGCCAGTTGCGTAGCCACCATCATCAGAGGCAATCCAGCAGCAAATTGAAGCAATCTCTTCTGGGGTACCCAAGCGCTTCACTGGAACGCCAGCAACAATCTTCTCCAGGACATCCTCGCGAATAGCCTTCACCATGTCCGTGCCGATATAACCAGGAGAAACTGTATTTACAGTCACCCCTTTAGAGCCTAGCTCTTGTGATAAGGCCATCGTAAATCCATGCAAGCCCGCTTTTGCAGTGGAGTAGTTGGATTGACCAAACTGACCCTTTTGACCATTAACAGAAGAAATATTGATAATCCGACCCCAGCCGTTATCAGCCATACCATCAACCACTTGCTTGGTTACATTGAACAAAGAATTGAGGTTGGTATCAATCACCGCTTTCCACTGCTCAGGAGTCATTTTGCGGAATACGCTGTCCTTAGTAACACCAGCGTTATTCACTAGAACGTCAACACGACCTACTTCAGCTTTAACTTTATCAAAGGCAGCAACAGTGCTATCCCAGTCGGAAACGTTACCTTCGGAGGCGATGAAGTCGTAACCCAAAGCCTTCTGTTCACCAAGCCAGCGATCCTTACGTGGGGAATTAGGTCCGCAACCAGCGATGACCTTAAAGCCATCCTTAGCGAGTCGCTGACAAATAGCTGTTCCAATGCCACCCATACCACCAGTGACGTATGCAATTTTTTGAGACATGATTACCCCTTATGAAAATATTAATTAGCAGCGGATACTTTTTCTTTCACGTACTTACCAGGCGCCGCTTCTAGTTTTTTGTACTGTACATTACCAAACGTTTTGCTGGCTTTAATTTTCTTGCCACCAAACTGTTCTAACCATTTAGCGTAGTTAGGCCACCAACTACCCTTGATATCTTTTGCTGCAGCCAACCACCCATCTGCTGTCTTAGCCAACTTATTGTTTTCAAAATAATGACGCTTATTTTTTGCTGGTGGATTAATTACGCCAGCAATGTGACCAGATGCCCCCAGCACAAATCGATTCTTACCCTTCAAAATATGGGTAGATTCATAAGCAGATTTCCATGGAACAATATGGTCATCATGCGAAGCGTAGATATAAGCTGGGACAGTAATCTTACCTAGATCAACCTTTTCACCGCAAACGGTGAGCTTGCCTGGTTTAATTAATTCATTTTGTAGGTAGGTGTGGCGCAGGTACCAGCAATACATTGGGCCAGGTAAATTGGTTGAATCGCCATTCCAATAGAGCAAATCAAATGGTGGCGGTGAGTTGCCTTTAAGGTAGTTCTCAACAACATAGCTCCACACCAAATCATTTGGACGCAAGAAGGAGAATGTATTCCCTAGATCCAAACCAGACATCATTCCAAAGTGACCGCCCTCTCCACCAATGGTGGTCTCGCGCAACTTGACCATGCCCTCGTCGATGAACACATCCAGAATTCCGGTGTCCGTGAAATCTAATAGGGTCGTGAGCAAAGTTAAGCTAGCAACATAATCTTTTTTGCGTGCAGCTAAGACAGCCAAAGCTGTTGAGGTTAAAGTTCCACCGACACAAAAGCCGAGAACATTAATCTGATCCGTAGTACCGATGTCCTTAACCACCTCAATCGCCTTGATGACGCCATCACCAACATAGTCATCCCAAGTCACTTTCGACATGGATGCATCGGGGTTTTTCCAGGAGACCAAGAAAACGGTGTGACCCTGCTCCACCATGTAACGAACCACGGAGTTATCTGGTTGCAAATCCAAAATATAGTACTTGTTAATGCAAGGTAGCACCATTAAGTATGGGCGCTCATACACTGTTTCGGTCAATGGTGTGTACTGAATTAACTCAAAGAGATCATTTCGAAAGACCACCTGACCTTCGCTGGTTGCAATATTTTTACCAACCTCAAAGGCACTTTCATCAGTCAGTGAAACCTTACCTTTTTTTAAATCGCCCAACAAGTTCACTATTCCATTTTGAATAGACTGGCCCTGAGAGCTAATAATATTTTCAAGAACTTCGGGATTGGTTGCGATAAAGTTTGATGGTGATAAAGCGTCAATCATTTGCTCTGTAGTGAACAAAATTTTAGTCTTCGTCTTTTCATCTGCATCAACAGCTTTTGCGAGCGCAAGCAAATGTTTTGAATTTAATAAGTAAGTTGCAGCAATCATCTTGCTCCATGATGAATGCCAAGCCTTACCAGAGAAGCGACGATCTTTTACTTCAATTGCTTCGGGATTGGTTGCTAGATGGGCAAACTCAGTAAAGTATTCCTTTTGAATTTCCGCCAAGCGTTCCGGGGGAATTAAGGCCATATGGTGAGGAGCCAATGAAGGCGCAATACCTGTATTCATACCTGCAAACATATTGATCTCGTAAAGTTATTGAGACCATTCTCCATCTATCAGGCTGGAAGGGTTATACGCACTAACCCTAGCTCTAGAGCTAATCTAGTGATAACCCCAAGTTATGCATTGTCAGATATCCAAATCAGGGAGGCGAATCGTCCCGTCTGCCTATCCCGACGATAGGAAAAGAAGTTTGCGGAATCCTTGAAGGTACAAAAGTCACCGCCATCAATCTGTTCAATACCAATTGAACGCAAGCGATCCTGAGCAAGGAGGTACAAATTGGCTAAATACTTTCCAGGGCTTCCGGCAATAGGCTTAAATGCCTCTGACAAGACATCTTGGCTATGACTGGAAAATGCCTCTAATACATCTTCTCCAACTTCAAATACAGTAGGCCCAATTGCAGGGCCCATCCACACTGCAATATCTTTTGGCTGGAGGTTCGGGGATAAATGACACATCTCTTGAATGGTATTTTCTAGGATCCCACTACTGAGACCGCGCCAACCAGCATGTGCTGCCCCGATGACATCAGCACCCTTGCTCGCAAACAATACCGGCATGCAATCAGCCGTCAGAATAGCTAGAACCTCGTTTGGAATATTGCTAACAGAGGCATCCGCCTCAAATGGTCCATTAACCAAAGCATTTCTTGAAGCTGGAGTACTGACCGTGGCACCATGAATCTGCTTAAGCCAAGCTGGCTCGGCAGGAAGGCGAGATCTTAAGGCTCTGCGGTTTTGCAGTACATCCTCTAAATCGTCGCCCGCATTCAGTCCGAGATTGAGACTATTAAATGGGGCTTTACTAACCCCACCCTCCCGTGTTGTGCAAAAAGCGTGAACTTGTTTTGGCGCAAGCCAAGTTGGCTCAATCTGCCGAATTGCGCTGATCATTTTTAATGGATGCCATTAAGGCATCTTCTTTAGGTAGGTCCGCCCCACTCATTCTAACCAAAGGTAGCAAACCCATGAAATCTTGTGGAGGCAATCTAAACCAAGTCATCATATCCTGGGTCGATGGATGCTGCAAACTAAGAGCATAAGCATGTAGAGCCTGACGACTGAAAGGAAGGGTTTTGGCTGAGCCAGGCGTTCTTTTGCGATAAACCGGATCACCCAGGAGTGGAAAACCCAAGGATTCAAGGTGAACCCGTATTTGATGGGTGCGGCCAGTTTCAAGACGACACTCCAATAAAGCCACAGGGCTTTCTATAAATGCCCCTTTAGCCAATCGTCGGAACAAGGTTGCAGCCGGCTTACCTTGGGCGGAGCCAGCAGCCATTTTGAGACGGTCACGCTGATCACGACCTACGGTTGCCAGTACCTTGCCCTGGGAAGGCGCATCACCCCAAACTAAAGAAAGGTAGCGCCGCCCAACAGTTCGCTCCTGAAGCTGTCTTACTAATGAGGTTTGCGCGATATCCGTGCGAGCTACGACCATCAATCCAGACGTATCTTTATCTAGGCGATGGACAATTCCTGCCCTTGGAAGGTTTTTTAGCCCAGGGAAACAATGCAAGAGGCCATTTAATAGGGTTCCCGTCCAGTTTCCAGCGGCAGGATGGACGACTAGTCCGGCAGGTTTATTCAGGACGATGACGGAGTCATCTTCATAGACAACATCTAGGGGAATATCTTCTGGGGCAAAGGCAAATTGCTCAGGCATTTCCTGTGGAAACACCTTAATACTCTCACTTCCCCGCAGTAAATGGCGCACTTTGGTGACTTTTCCATCCACCGTAACCGCCCCAGCCCCAACCCACGCTTTGAGGCGATTGCGGGAATAATCAGGTAAAGCCCCTCCAAGAAACTTATCCAAACGCTCCCCACTGACCTCAGCGGGAACTTCTAGGGCTATGAAATCCTCATCATCGATATAATCAATGGGATTCGAATCGGGAGTATGCGGCAATGCCACGCTTAAAGAGCCTTTTAGTTATGTCGGACGTTATTACAGACGCCAGTTTAAGGCTTGCTGCCACTATTAGGGCATCTTCCAGAAAATCCCTCATTTCTGTATTTGTTGGGGCAAGTGCAGTCTGCCTGGTTCTTGGTGGATGCGCTGGTAGCGATGGTCAAAAGGATGACACTGATATTTGGTCAGAGACAAAGCTCTATTCCGAAGCAACCGACAAGCTCAAGGATGCTGACTATGCAAAATGCGGCAAGTACTTTGATAAGCTTGAAGCTAGATTTCCTTTTGGACCTTATTCTCAGCAAGCGCAAATCAATGCAGCCTATTGCTACTGGAAAGCCCAAGAACAAGCGCAAGCTCAAGTTGCTATCGATCGTTTTATCAAACTGCATCAAGGTAGCCCTAATTTAGATTACGGCTACTACCTTAAGGGCTTGATTAGTTTTAATGACGATTTAGGTTGGCTGGGTAAATTTACCGGGCAAGACTTGAGTGAGCGCGATCCCAAAGCAGCTAAAGAAGCTTTTGAATCCTTCAAAGTGGTTGTTGAGCGTTTCCCTGATAGCAAATATGCGCCTGACTCTTTAGATCGTATGCGCTACATCGTAAACTCATTAGCTGAAGCAGACGTGATCGTCGCTCGCTTCTACTATCAGCGCGGCGCGTATCTCGCATCAGCCAATAGAGCGCAGCTTGTGATTCGCGATTACGATCGTGCGCCGGCCGTTGAAGAGGCGCTCTACCTACTGAACAAGTCTTACGAAAAATTGGGTATGACAGATTTAAGTAATGATGCGGCGCGCGTCTTTAAGCTCAATTTTCCAGATAGCCAGATGATGATTACCGGCCAACGCGTTCAAAAAGAACGTCGCTGGTGGCAGATCTGGAATAAGTAAAAAATAAAAATGGGGTTCATCAAGTAGCGCCGTATTACTTGATGACTACCGGCACTCTCTGCGCCAATGCGCAAATAAGTTCATAGCCAATGGTTCCGCTCATCTGAGCTACATCATCTACCGGAACTTCATTACCCCATAGCTCTACCATGCTACCAATCTTGGCATTGGGCGCTTCACGCAAATCAATGGTCAACATATCCATAGAAACTCGACCAACGATAGGACAAATCACGCCATAACCCTGGGCATCAACACCATCAACCCAAACTGGCGTACCATCCTCTGCGTGACGCGGATAACCATCGGCATATCCACAAGCAATCACACCAATGCGCATATCTTCTGGAGCTTGATAGCGGCCACCATAGCCAACGTGATCACCTTTCTTTAATTTCTGAATGTCGATGATTTCACTGCGCAGCTGCATGACCGCCTGGAGTTCAGTTCGGACAATATCTGCATGAACCCCGGTTGGTGAAACACCGTACAGCATGATTCCAGGGCGAACCCAATCGCCCAGCGCATTGCGGTGCCATAAAATTGCTGCCGAATTAGCCAAAGAGGTGGACGCTTCCAGACCCTCAATGGCTTGTTCGAAACACTCCATTTGCGCACCAACCGATGGCGCATGATCTACCTGGTCGGCACTGGCAAAATGGGTCATGTGATGCAGGTGATATCTGGCCGAATGAAGACGGTGAAAAGCAGTGCGATATTGTTCCGGCTTAAAACCAAGGCGGTTCATCCCTGAATTGAGCTTTAAAAATACGCGGATTGGATGACTCGAATGATTCTTAAAAGCCTCAAGCCAGTTGATCTGCTTCTCACTATGGACCACTAAGTCACATTGAAGCTGGACTACTAAATCCAGTTCCTGCTGACTAAAAATACCCTCTAATAATAGGATGCGCCCTTCCCAACCATGATCTCTCAACCATTGCGCATCTTCAATATCGAGCAGGGCAAAACCATCGGTAGATTCAAGACCTTTAAATGCGGCCTCTAAGCTGTGGCCATAGGCTTTGGCCTTTACAACTGACCAGATCTTAGACTCAGGGGCAAGCTCACGAATACGACTTAAATTATGATGAAAGGCCTCAGTGTGTATAGTTGCCAAAATTGGTCTATTTATCAACCGACTAGCTGATGAGCGCATATTCACCCCTCCTTTCATGTTTTAATTACATTAATGGCTAGATTGTACGAATGAACCGTAGTTTTTACATCATTATGGCGGCGCAATTTTTTTCGTCGCTTGCTGATAACGCATTGCTGATTGCAGCAATCGCCCTCTTAGTCCAGCTTAGCGCTCCGGCCTTGATGACCCCTTTGCTCAAATTATTCTTCGTTTTGTCCTATGTATTGCTGGCAGCCTTTGTGGGAGCCTTTGCCGACTCCCGCCCCAAGGGCAATGTCATGTTTATTACCAATACGATTAAATTTATCGGTTGCATTGTGATGCTATTTGGCAGCCACCCTTTATTGGCTTATGCGATTGTTGGCTTGGGTGCTGCAGCCTACTCCCCAGCAAAATACGGCATTCTGACCGAGCTACTACCGCCCGAAAAGCTTGTTGCAGCCAATGGCTGGATTGAGGGGCTTACCGTTGGTTCAATCATTTTGGGGACGGTGCTCGGTGGTGTTCTGATCAGCAAATCGGTTTCACAAAGCCTCTTAGGGCTTGATATGCCGTTACTGGACACCAGCATTGATACCGCTGCGGAGTCCGCCATTCTCATCATCATGATGATTTACATGCTGGCTGCTCTGATTAATTTACGCATTCCAGATACTGGGGCACGTTATGAATCTCAAAAAACTAATCCAATTGAGCTGGTAAAGAACTTTTCTGTCTGCTTTAAAACTCTGTGGGCTGATCGCTTAGGACAGATCTCTCTGGCGGTCACCACACTCTTTTGGGGTGCTGGTGCCACACTGCAATTCATTGTGATTAAGTGGGCGCAAGTTGCCCTACATATGACCTTATCTCAAGGAGCCATCCTGCAGGCTATCTCCGCTGTAGGTGTTGCTGGAGGTGCAGTATGGGCTGCTTGGCGCATACCACTGCGTAGTTCCCTGAAAGTGCTTCCATACGGCATTGCTATGGGTCTAGTGGTTTGCATCATGGCAATCTATAACTCAGACATGCTGCCAAATACAACTATTTGGACCATTGGCAAATTTGAGATCTCTCTCAATTTACTGCCGGCGTACTTCTTATTAATATTGGTGGGCTGGTTAGCTGGCTACTTTGTTGTGCCGATGAGTGCACTACTTCAGCATCGCGGGCATGTCCTGATGTCTGCAGGTCATTCCATTGCCGTTCAAAACTTTAACGAGAACATTTCTGTTCTGATGATGCTCTTAATCTATTCAGGATTAATTTGGTTAGATGCACCGATTCAAGGTGTAATTATTGGCTTTGGTGTCGCAGTCAGTGCGATTATGTGGCTAATTATTAAACGTCATAAAGTCAATCAGGCTGAATACGACTCAATGCATTTAATTGGCGAGCATAAGCACTAAGCAAAATGATTAGATATTTTGCAGGACGGATTTAGCAAGTAATAGGTCCTGCCAAAGTAGAGCCTTGTCCTTGGGACTAGCAATCAACTGATTTAATTTAAAAGTAGCAATGAGCGGTAAATCCTCTGCACCATCTGCATTGATTGCTAAGACAGTTTCACGCAGCTCTGGTAATCCATCGCGCTCCCCAGATAATTTTTGAGCGGCAGACCCACCAAATGCGATTGCGACAATCGGGATTCCGTCTGATGGCAATAGCTCGGGATTGAACATTTCTGCAGGATTTTTCCAGGACCACTCTTGTGTGTTTAAACCGAGTACACGAATGATATTTTGAAAAAGCACTTCAGCATTCCCTTGAGGTTTGCTGCCAAAAAACCACCAAATTCCTGATGATCTACGCTTCTGAGTTTCCTCAACAACAAACGATGTAACAGGTTCAGTCTGGGTTTGGTCAGGAACAGCATCACGTGATGTCCATTCGGTGATGCCCATCTCTTTAAGGAAGGCGGAATTAGTGCTTGAGTTCATACCTCAAGCTTAATCGATTTAGCCAAAACCAGAGCATCCTCACGTAATCCACTGGCGGCATCCACCAGATAATAATTTTTGCGCACACCAATTTGCTCGTACCCCAGTCTTTGATAGAGCTTTAGAGCTGATTCGTTACTTGGTCGGACTTCTAAAATAATTCGAGGTATATTTTGTTGGGCTGCTACACCCTCGATTACATTCATCATTTTTACACCAATGCCCAAGCGACGCAATTTTGGTGAAACCGTAATGTTGAGCAGATGCAACTCATCAACCGCAGGAAAAAGGATGCAGTAAGCCCACAGAATCTCTGGATCTAAATAACTGCCTTCAATGGCATCTGACAATTGCGGCCTGACACAGTAGGCCCAATGCCCTGCAGCAAGAGAATCTGAGAAATTACCTTTTGTCCAAGGATGAATGTGTGAAACAGATTCAATAGCAAGGACTGAATCTAAGTCTGCGACAGTCATTGGAAGAAAAGAAAGCTCTGTTACACCCTCCGCGCTTGACTGCAAGGAGTTGATACCATCAACCATGAAGTTGACTCCGCTCAGTAGAAGTCAAAGCAACTTTATTACGAATATAAAGCGGTTCAAGCAAATGGATATCTTGTTGAAGGCCTTTGCTCCACATATCCTGAGCACAAGCTAAAACACCCAATGCATCAACCCCAATGCTTGAATCAAGCCGACTATTAGAAAGGGGCTTAGAAATGCTAGCAAATATGCGGTCACCAAACTCTGCAATCGCACTTCCCGCAATAAAGTCGATATTTGTCAAATCAACACCCTCCGGGGCACTCAGATGAATATCACTCTGGCGTTGAGGTAGATCATTTGATGTCATTTGATAGCGAGCCCAGTAGATCTCTTCCATACGGGCATCCACAGCAATCACAAATGACTGGGCTCCCGAAGAAATAAACGCTGGGGTGAGAACCAGTTGACTTGCAATTGCGTCCAGACTTGCTACAGGCAGAACTGGCAGTCTTGCTGCAATCGCCAGACCCTGGACGGCGGCAACACCAAGGCGAATCCCCGTGAAGGCACCCGGGCCAACGCCAATTGCAATAGCATCTAAAGAAGTCAGTTCGATTGAAGCTTCAGATAGCAACTCATCAACCCAGGGCAATAAGAGCTGGCTAGCGCCGGCCGACACCTTTTGGTGGCGAACTAAAGGTGCAGCATCACTTAAAGATAAAACCACCGAACACCAAGCAGATGAGGTGTCGATGGCCAATATACGGGTCAAAATATGGACTTTCTAATACTTAAGAACTCAAGCCTGTAATGATATCTGGTGGGGCCTGGACAAGCTCAATCAATACACCCTCGCCACAGAACGGAAACTCTTCATTGCCTTTGGGATGAACAAAGGTAATGTCATACCCAGCCGCACCCTTCCGGATGCCTCCTGGAGCAAAGCGTAAGCCTTGTGCTGATAACCACTCCACCGCCTTTGGTAGATCGTCTACCCATAGGCCAATGTGATTTAAAGGTGTCTGATGAACGGCCGGCTTCTTTTCGATATCAAATGGCTGCATGAGATCCACTTCAACCTCATGAACTCCTTTGCCAATAGCGCAAATATCTTCATCCACGTTCTCACGCTCAGAGACAAATGTACTTTTGTATTCAAAGCCCAATAAGTCAACCCAAAGCTTGCGGAGACGATCTTTATTTTCGCCACCAGTTGCAACTTGCTGAATACCCAATATCTTGAATGGTTTAGTCATGGCTGCCTTACTCGAAGCGAATGATCAATTGATCAACCGCTAAGCTTTCGCCAACATTGGCACAGATTTCCGCAACCACACCATCTTGCGCAGCAACCAATGTATTTTCCATTTTCATTGCTTCAATAGCGGCTAATTTTTGACCTGCAGTAACTGCCTCGCCAACTTTTACAGAAATATTGGTTAATAAGCCAGGCATTGGAGACATCACGAGCTTAGAAGTATCTGGCGGAACCTTGACCAACATACGACGCTGAAGCTCAGCACCTAGTGGGCTTAGGACCATACACTCATAATGAGCGCCATCCAAGACAAGAGCGTATTTAACACCCTTGCGTTCTATTTGAGCAGTAATCTTGTGCGTGCCATTGATGGTTGCACGTAAGCACAACTCACCTGGACGCCAGTTGCTGACAATGTTGTAACGACTGACATCATCCTCTTCTTCAATATAAACAGAGTAAACGCCATCTTTCAGATCCACGCGAACAGGGATCTCTTTGATGTCTTCATTCGACCCAACCCGTGAACCAGTGACCACTACAAACTTCTTGGCAATAGTCATCTCATGGCCGGCCAACTGGCCGTCAATCATTTGGATGTGCTCGAGATAGCGGTAGCGCATAAATGCTGATAGAGCGGCTAAACGCTTTGGATCTGCTGGCTGTACGGAATCCTTTTTGAATCCATCGGGATACTCTTCGGCAATAAAACCAGTAGTGAAGTCACCAGAGACAAAGCGTGGATGCTGCAAAAGTGCTGCCTGGAAAGGGATATTTGAATGAATGCCGCGAATGACAAAGTCATTTAATGCTGCACGCATCTTTTCGATCGCCTCAGTACGATCTTTGCCATGCACAATCAACTTGGCAATCATGGAGTCGTAATACATCGGGATCTCGCCGCCCTCAAAGACACCAGTATCAACACGCACACCATCCAACTCTTCTGGTGGGCGGTATTTGACTAGGCGACCAGTCGATGGCAAGAAGTTGCGGAATGGGTCATCTGCATTAATCCGGCACTCCATGGACCAACCGTCCAACTTAATATCCTCTTGCTTAAATGCCAACTTCTCGCCAGCAGCAACACGAATCATCTGTTCAACCAAATCGAGGCCAGTAATACCTTCAGTCACCGGATGCTCCACTTGCAAGCGGGTATTCATCTCCAGGAAGTAGAAAGACTTATCTTTACCAACTACGAACTCGACTGTACCAGCGGATTGATAGTTCACAGCCTTTGCTAATGCAACAGCTTGCTCACCCATGGCTTTACGGGTTGCAGGGTCGATAAATGGAGATGGCGCTTCCTCAATGACCTTTTGATGGCGTCGTTGAATAGAACAATCACGCTCACCCAAATACACTACGTTGCCATGTGAATCACCCAGCACCTGAATCTCAATATGACGCGGGCCCTCGACAAACTTTTCAATGAAGATACGGTCATCGCCGAAGCTATTCATTGCCTCTGTTTTACAAGCAACAAAACCTTCGGCTGCCTCTTTGTCATTAAATGCAACACGCAAGCCTTTACCGCCGCCACCTGCAGATGCCTTGATCATGACTGGGTAACCAATGCCTTGAGCAATCTTGACCGCCTCTTCATTGGTATCAATCGCTTCGTTGTAGCCAGGAATAGTATTAACCTTGGCTTCTAAAGCAAGCTTCTTGGATGCAATCTTATCGCCCATAGCAGCGATGGATTGATGTTTAGGCCCAATAAATACAATGCCCTCTTCTTCGCAGCGCTTTGCAAATTGCTCATTCTCAGAAAGAAAGCCGTAGCCTGGGTGAACCGCTTCTGCACCGGTATCTTTACAGGCCTGAATAATGCGATCCATTACTAAATAAGATTCACGTGAAGGTGCTGGCCCAATGCAAACCGCTTCATCGGCCATCTGCACATGACGCGCCTCTTTGTCGGCCTCAGAATAAACGGCGACCGTCTTGATGCCCATCTTCTTGGCAGTTTTCATTACACGGCAAGCAATCTCGTCGCGGTTAGCAATCAAAATTTTCTTAAACATTTTCGTAGTCATGATTTGTCGGCGCCTTAGAGGGGAATATTGCCGTGTTTACGCGGTGGGTTTGTCAGCCCTTTGTCTTTGAGCATGGCCAAAGAACGTGAGATACGCTTACGTGTCTCATGCGGCAAGATCACGTCATCAATGTAGCCGCGTCGCCCTGCTACAAAAGGATTTGCAAACTTAGCTTTGTATTCAGCTTCACGAGCTGCAATTTTTACTGGATCCGATTTTTCTTCGCGGAAGATAATTTCCACGGCACCCTTTGGACCCATTACTGCAATTTCAGCAGAAGGCCAAGCGAAGTTCACGTCACCACGCAAGTGTTTTGAGGCCATCACGTCATAAGCGCCACCATAAGCTTTACGGGTGATCAGAGTGACCTTCGGTACCGTGCAGTCAGCATAGGCGTAAAGCAACTTCGCGCCATGCTTAATGATGCCGCCGTATTCTTGTGATGTACCAGGCATAAATCCAGGTACGTCCACCAAGGTCACAACCGGAATATTAAAGGCATCGCAGAATCGGACAAAACGAGCCGCTTTAATGGATGCTTTGGTATCTAAGCAGCCTGCCAGTACTAATGGCTGGTTAGCCACTATACCGATAGAGCGACCTTCCATACGGGCAAAACCGATCAAGATATTCTTTGCATAATCAGGCTGAAGTTCAAAAAACTCACCATCATCCACAATCTTCTCGATCAACTCTTTCATATCGTAGGGTTGATTCGGATTACTTGGCACCAATGTATCGAGAGAGAAATCAGGCTCTTCAGTACGCATTGCCCCATTGATCATGGGTGGCTTTTCGCGATTCGATAAGGGGAGGTAATTAAAGAAGCGACGCAGCATCATGATGGCATCCACATCATTATCAAAAGCCAAGTCGCAAACACCTGAAATAGTCGAGTGCGTGACTGCACCACCCAATTCTTCAGCAGTGACATCCTCGTGTGTCACTGTCTTAACGACTTCTGGACCAGTCACAAACATGTAAGAACTGTCTTTCACCATAAAGATGAAGTCAGTGAGAGCCGGTGAATACACGGCGCCACCAGCGGATGGCCCCATAATTAAAGAGATCTGCGGAATAACACCTGAAGCAGTCACATTACACTGGAAAATCTCAGCATAGCCACCCAAAGAGGCAACACCCTCCTGAATACGCGCACCACCGGAGTCATTTAAGCCAATTACGGGCGCACCAACTTTGATTGCCTGGCCCATTACTTTGCAAATCTTCTCTGCATGCGCCTCTGAGAGAGAGCCACCCAGGACGGTAAAGTCTTGTGAGAAAACAAATACCAAACGGCCATTGATCATGCCGTAACCAGTAACAACACCATCACCTGGAACAGTTTGATCGGCCATACCATAGTCATGGCAACGATGCTCAACAAACATATCCCACTCTTCAAAGGTGCCAGCATCTAGCAAGAGTTCAATACGCTCGCGTGCAGTTAACTTACCCTTGGAATGTTGAACAGCAATACGCTTTTGCCCGCCACCTAATCTGGCAAGTTCGCGCTTTGCTTCAAGCTGTTGAATGATTTCCTTCATAACTACTCCCTTAGAAAAATTCGTGTCCCATTGCTTCGAGTAAACGTCTCGCAGCAACAGAAGCGGCCATGGTTCCTTGATTTACCTCGGCACTCAGGCCAGGTAAAAGTGTTTGTACTGCTGGGTGATTCTGAAAAGCATTCTTGAGGCCTGAATCAATTCGATCCCACATCCAGGCAGGTGCCTGTTGCTTACGGCGTGACTGTAACTGGCCGTTTGCATTTTGCAGTTTCTGAAAATGTAGAATTTTTTCCCATAACTCAGGCACGCCATTGCCTTCTAAGGCGCTTAAGGTCATTACCTGTGGATGCCAGTACTCCTGATTATGCGAAGCGTGATCAGGGTTGCCCTGGAAGCCTAAAAGACGTAACGAGCTTGTAATAAATAATTGCGCGCGCATTGCTGCATCAGGATCGATATCTACCTTATTGATCACAATCAAATCGGCAATTTCCATGACACCTTTTTTAATCGCCTGAAGATCATCTCCTGCATTAGGCAGCTGTAGGAGCAAGAACATGTCAGCCATCCCGGCAACTGCAATTTCACTTTGGCCCACACCCACAGTCTCAACAATCACAATGTCAAATCCTGCTGCCTCAGCGACCAACATGGCCTCTCGTGTTTTTTCAGCTACGCCACCCAATGTGCAGGATGACGGGCTCGGCCGAATGAATGCATTGTCTAAAACTGACAACCTCTCCATACGGGTCTTATCGCCCAAAATGGAGCCTCCAGATAAGCTTGAAGAAGGATCAATGGCCAGAACGGCAACGCGATGTCCTTTTTCAATCAGATATAAGCCCAAAGTTTCAATTAATGTGGACTTACCAACACCCGGCACTCCTGAGATGCCCAAACGAAATGATTTTCCGGTCTTGGGCAATAAGGTATTAAGTACCTCATCAGCGCGTTTGCGATGATCCATGCGAGTGGACTCAAGCAAAGTGATGATCTTCGCCAAGGCTCGACGCTGCGCCGATGAAGGCGCACCGGTGAGATCATTCACCAAGGCTTGGTCAACTGCATTGAGCATGCTGATATCTAGGATCTGTAAGTTAATCAGGCTTTACAGATTTACGAATCTGCTCAAGCACATCCTTTGCCGAAGCCGGAATTGGAGTACCTGGGCCATAAATACCTTTCACGCCAGCCTCATACAAGAAGTCGTAATCCTGTCTTGGAATAACGCCACCAACGAAGACAATAATGTCCTCAGCGCCCTGCTTCTTGAGCTCAGCAATAATTGCTGGCACCAAAGTCTTATGTCCTGCTGCAAGAGTAGAGATACCTAAAGCATGAACGTCATTCTCAATTGCCTGACGAGCGCACTCTTCTGGCGTTTGGAACAAGGGGCCAATATCAACGTCAAAACCTAAGTCAGCAAACGCAGTTGCAACAACTTTGGCACCGCGATCATGACCATCTTGGCCAAGTTTTGCAATCATCACTCGTGGGCGACGACCAAAATCTTTTGCAAAATCAGCGATCTCAACCTTCAATTTTTCCCAGCCTTCTGCTGAGTCGTAAGTAGCTGCATACACACCGGTCACCTTTTGAGTATCAGCGCGATGGCGCCTATAAACTTTTTCTAATGCATCAGAAACCTCACCAACCGTTGCCCGCAAACGAATTGCCTGTACCGCCAACTCTAATAAGTTACCGGTATTTTCTTCTGCAGCTTTGGTTAATGCCTCTAATTCGGCTTCAACTTTTTTGGAGTCACGCTTCGCCCTGATATCTTTTAATCGTGCAACCTGGCTTTCGCGAACTTTGTCGTTGTCAATCATTAAGACGTCAACCAAGTCTTCTTTGCCAAGCTTGTATTTATTCACGCCAACAATGACATCGGAACCGGAATCGATCTTGGCTTGTTTCTCGGCAGCAGCAGCTTCAATCTTGAGTTTAGCCCAGCCGCTTTCCACGGCCTTGGTCATGCCACCCATGGCATCAACTTCTTGAATAATTTCCCAGGCTTTATCGGCCATCTCTTGGGTGAGGTTCTCCATCATGTAAGAACCAGCCCAGGGATCAATCACGCTAGTGATATGGGTTTCCTCTTGAAGAATTAACTGGGTATTACGAGCGATACGGCTTGAGAATTCAGATGGCAAAGCAATCGCCTCATCGAATGAATTCGTATGTAAAGATTGGGTGCCACCAAAGACTGCAGCCATAGCTTCAACCGTTGTGCGAACTACGTTGTTATATGGGTCCTGTTCGGTTAAAGACCATCCTGATGTTTGGCAATGTGTACGCAACATCAAAGACTTTGGATTCTTTGGCTCGAAGGACTTCATAATGCGCCACCACAATAGGCGTGCAGCACGTAACTTTGCCACTTCCAAATAAAAGTTCATGCCAATAGCAAAGAAGAATGAAAGACGACCCGCAAAGCCATCGACATCTAAGCCTTTAGCCAAGGCAGTTTTTACATACTCTTTACCATCGGCCAATGTGAAAGCAAGTTCAAGAACTTGGTTAGCACCGGCCTCTTGCATGTGATAACCCGAGATGGAGATCGAGTTAAATTTCGGCATGTGCTTAGCGGTGTATTCAATGATGTCGCCGATGATGCGCATCGAAGGCTCTGGTGGGTAGATATATGTGTTACGTACCATGAACTCTTTCAGAATGTCATTCTGAATCGTGCCTGATAACAATTCTTGCTTAACGCCTTGCTCTTCACCAGCAACAATGTAACCAGCCAACACTGGCAACACAGCGCCATTCATCGTCATCGACACTGATACCTTGTCCAATGGAATGCCATCAAACAATATTTTCATATCTTCTACAGAGTCAATCGCAACACCAGCCTTACCAACGTCGCCAGTCACACGTGGATGATCTGAGTCGTAGCCGCGATGGGTTGCCAAATCGAAAGCAACGGAAACACCTTGACCACCTGCATCCAACGCTTTGCGATAAAACGCATTGGATTCTTCTGCAGTTGAAAAGCCAGCGTATTGACGAATTGTCCAAGGACGCACTGAGTACATTGTTGCTTGAGGTCCACGAACAAATGGCTCGAAACCTGGTAATGAATGTGTGTACTGCAGGCCTTCAGTATCTTCAGCGGTATACAAGGCCTTGAGATGTATCCCATCTGGAGTTTGCCAACCTAATTTATCGACATCACCATTCGGCGCTGACTTTTGGGCTGATTTTTTCCAAGCATCTAAATTGCTATCTGGCACATTTGGCCAAGTATTTGACGCATTCGTTGCTGACTTTTTTTCACTCGCACTCATAAAGCACTCCTGGTTGGCTTTATTACATTGTTACTAAATTTGTGGGGTTATTTTGCTTGACATTTTTCAATTTGTCTAGATACTGTATACATAATTATGAATACAAAACTAATTAATAGGCCCTTATATGAAGACGTTGCTGAGCGACTGCGCGAGCAAATCTTTTCCCATGAACTAGCTCCAGGCAGTTGGTTGGATGAGCAAAGTCTTGCAATAGCCTTTGGAATCAGCAGAACTCCAATGCGCGAAGCAATCAAAGTCCTTGCTTCTGAAGGCCTAGTAACGACCAAAATGAATAAAGGTGCCTATGTCACCGAGGTAGATAGGCGCGATCTCGAGCAAATCTTCACAGTCCTATCCCTCTTAGAGGGTCAAGCAGCCAAAAAGACTGCTATTAAAGCCTCAGAGGCCCAACTTACCCAATTGGATAACGTCCATCACCGCCTAGAAAAGGCTGCTGCAGACCGAGATTTAGAGCAGTTCTTTGAAATTAACGTCAAATTTCATGAGTTAATCCAAGAAATTGCTGGTAATAAATGGATGAATGGGGTCATTGACGACCTACGTAAGGTTCTTAAGCTACAAAGGCGTGATTCTTTAAGCAGAAGCGGTCGTTTACTCAGCTCATTAATTGAACATCGTGAAATTCTGCAGGCGATCCTCAAAAGAGATCCTCTGGCTGCAGAGCAAGCGATGCGCAAGCACCTGGCTAGAGGTCTTGAGGCAACTAAATAGCGCTATAAAACAAAGGCTTAGGTGATTAACCTAAGCCTTTTAGTTTGCGCAGCCTAAATCTTGGATTACTTCTTAATTACGAAATTTCCAGGTAATTTAGAGATGTACGCAGCCATATCGCGAAGGTCTGCATCTGAAAATGACTGTACTTGTGAAGACATTACAGCGTTATTGCGACCAAATTAGGCATTAGAACCACCAACTTGATAAGCACGCAAAGCATAGTAAAGGTAATCAGGGTACTGACCGGCCAACTTTGGGTAAGCAGGCAAGATTGGTGCGTTCAGGCCGGCACCATGGCAAGAGGCGCAGTTAGCCTTCTCTACTAGGGCTTTGCCTTTATCGGCGCTAGCTGCTTGAGCAACACCAATACTGGATAACAGAATGGCGGTAATTAGTGCGAATTTCATAAACGTGCCTCTAAATATCACTTCAATGGGTTATTTGGTGAGCTGGCAGTCTGCGCAGCATAGTATTCGTCAAGGTCGGCCATGTCTTGATCAGACAAGCTGGCAGCAATAGAACGCATCGTTGGATGCTTTCTTTCGCCTTTTTTGTAGGCAGCTAAGGAGCTAGCAATGTAAGCGGCATTTTGGCCCCCAACATTGGAACTCTGTAGACCAAAGGATAGTCAGCACGGTAGTCTGGGACGGAGCGGCAACCAATGCAAAGCCAAACCTTGCCTTGTCCAGACTGGGCGGAACCTTTTACGTCTTGAGATTGTGCAGCAAATCCAGCAAAAGCCAAAGCAGCACACAGAGTCAATTGGGAAAGAATGAGGTGTTTTTTCATAGAAATCATCATTAACAAGTTTGATTTAAATCAATTTGGGAAGAGTATAGCGGAGACAGAGCGCATTGCCGTGATTCAGGTCCTGAAATCAGTAAAAACACTGAAAATAAGCACCCTTTTACCTATACTTGAATGCTGTTTCAGACAAATGGATTGCCCCAACCATGACAAAGACCAAATCCCGTTTTGATGGCTCCAAAAGCTATGTTGCTACTGATGACTTGAAATTGGCGGTAAATGCCGCTTTTCAGCTTCAGCGGCCCCTCTTGATTAAAGGCGAACCGGGAACGGGAAAAACCATGTTGGCCGAGGAAGTCGCTGCAGCCCTGAATATGCCGCTCATGCAATGGCATATTAAATCCACCACAAAAGCTCAACAAGGTCTGTATGAATACGATGCGGTTAGCAGGCTAAGAGACTCTCAGCTTGGTGATGAAAAAGTAAACGACATTCGTAACTACATTGTGAAAGGCGTTCTGTGGCAAGCATTTGAGGCCGACGAACCCGTTGTACTCTTAATTGATGAGATTGATAAAGCAGATATTGAGTTTCCCAATGATCTCTTGAGAGAAATTGATCGCATGGAGTTCTATGTATACGAAACCCGAGAACTCATAAAAGTAAAGCACCGCCCTCTTGTCATCATCACCTCAAATAATGAAAAAGAATTGCCGGATGCATTTTTGCGTCGCTGCTTCTTTCACTACATCTCATTTCCGGATGCTGGAGCCATGCAAAGCATCGTTGATGTGCATCACCCTAATATCAAACAAGAATTGCTTGAAGCAGCCCTGAAATCTTTTTACCAGATCCGCTCATTGCCAGGTTTGAAGAAGAAACCTTCAACCTCTGAACCAATCGATTGGTTAAAACTTTTGCTGGCAGAAGATATTCCAGCAGATGCGCTCTATAGCAGTGAAGAGAAAATTACGATTCCACCGCTGCATGGTGCGCTTCTCAAGAATGAGCAAGATATTCATCTCTTCGAGCGCCTCGTGATGATGAACCGAAATCACCGCTAATCTCACCTGCTTTCATATCGCGATAGCTGAATCATGTTGATTCAATTTTTTCTCAATCTAAAAGAGGCTAAGGTGCCTGTTTCAGTTCGAGAATTTTTAACACTTCTTGAGGCTTTAAAAAAAGGCGTCGTCAACTCTTCAATTGATGAGTTTTATCAACTAGCGCGCATGACCCTAGTAAAGGATGAACAGCACTTTGATCGCTTTGATCAAGTTTTTGGCTCTTACTTTAATGGTATAGAGTAAATCATTGCATTGGCACCAGATATTCCGCTGGACTGGCTTGAGAAAAAATTACAACGCGTATTGAGCGAAGAAGAAAAAGCGGCACTCAAGAAATTAGGTGGTCCTGAGGCCTTACAAAAGCGCCTTCAAGAACTCCTGAAAGAGCAGAAGGAATGGCATGGCGGCGGCAATAAATGGATTGGTGCTGGAGGTTCATCGCCTTTTGGCCATAGCGGCTATCACCCTGAAGGTATTCGAATTGGGGGCGAAAGTGCTGGTAATCGGACGGCTATTAAAGTTTGGGAAGCGCGCGAATTTAAGGATTACGATAGCGACCTCAGTTTAGGTACGCGCAATATCAAAATGGCATTACGCTGCTTGCGCCGTTTTGCCCGAGAAGGCTCTAACCTTGAATTAGATCTGGATAAGACTATCCACTCGACGGCGGCAAATGCGGGGATGCTCGACATTCAAATGCGACCTGAGCGCCATAACCAAGTCAAAGTATTGTTGTTAATGGATGTTGCGGATCTATGGATGATCATATTCAACGCATCTCTGAATTATTCACCGCCGTCAAAACTGAATTCAAACACTTGGAGTATTACTACTTTCATAACTGCGTGTATGAACACCTTTGGCAAAGCAATCGTCGCAGAAGAGACCAAGTGACAGCTACTCAAGACGTTATTAATAAGTATGGGCCCGACTACAAACTGATTTTCATTGGGGACGCCACTATGTCTCCTTATGAAATTCTGAGCCCTAACGGATCGGTGGAATACAACAACCGAGAAACTGGTGCAACGTGGATTAATCGTCTCATTGATCACTTCCCTCACTTTGCATGGCTTAATCCGGAACCTGAATCAGTTTGGCAATATCGTCAATCAATCGACATCATGAAGAACTTGATGAAAGACCGCATGTACCCCGTTACATTAAATGGCCTTGAAAATGCCATGCGTCAACTGTCCAAGTAATCTAGTAAGATTTACTCAAACATCACTGTTTATCAATTTCTTTTTCATTTTTTATTTTTTCCTGAAACCTTATGACAAATCACATTAGCGATCGCCTCAAAACCCTGGGTATCGATTTACCACCACCTGGACCCCCTGCTGCCGCTTATGTCATGGCAGCCACCACCGGTAATACTGTTTTTCTATCTGGCCACATTGCAAAAAAAGATGGCAAGCCCTGGGTTGGTAAGCTAGGTTTAGACATGGATACGGAGACCGGTAAAGCTGCAGCAAGATCAATTGCAATTGATTTAATTTCCACTCTACAAAATCATCTGGGCTCACTCGACAAAGTAAAGCGAATTGTGAAAGTCATGGGTCTTGTGAACTCTACCTCTGAATTTACTGAGCAGCACTTAGTTATTAATGGCTGCTCGGAATTACTCTTTGAGGTCTTTGGGGAGGCCGGTAAGCATGCCCGCAGCGCATTTGGTGTGGCGCAAATTCCTTTGGGCGCTTGCGTTGAAATCGAGTTAATCGCAGAAATCTAAGATCAAAAAAATCCCGATCACATCATGTGTCGGGATTTTTTCAATTATCAGACAGCCCATTGAGGCAAATTAACTAGTTTGCCTTGAGCTTTCCATCTTTCAGTCTTGGCTCTACGAAATGACCCTTACGAGCGCGATTACCTGCAAAAGACTTCAGAGTTTTCGCATCCAGACTTAATTCTGTTGGCTTACCTGCACGACCAGCGCCAGAATACGTAGCACCATCTGGACCAACGGCAATTGCAGAAGCAAGCTTCTCCTTGTCGTCTAAGCCCATCAAAATCACGCCTTTACCACCAGTTGGTAAACGCTTGAGCTCATCGAGTGGGAAAACTAGCAACTTAGAACTCTCGGATAAGCAGGCAACTTGCTTCATGCCAGCAGACACCTTAGCGGCTCCGAGCGGTGCATCACCGCCTGGGAGCTTGCTATCGATGCCAACGAATGACTTACCAGCCTTGTTGCGGGTAGTCATGTCTGCTACGTTTGCCAGGAATCCATTGCCAGATCGAGTTGAGATCAGCACAAGATCATCAGATTGACCGGCATAGTAGGCCATCATCTGCGATCCAGCTGCCAAGTTCACAAAGCTTGTTAATGGTGAACCATCGCCTCGAGCACCCGGTAATTCACTGACGGGAACCGTGTAGACGCGGCCATCACTACCAAAGCCTTGCATCACATCGACTGTGCGGCACTCAAATGTTCCATAGAGGGCATCACCCGCCTTAAAGCCAAACTGAGTTGCATCATGCTCATGGCCTTGGCGCACACGTACCCAACCTTTTTGAGACACGATCACGGTTACTGGCTCATCCAATACTTTAGTTTCTGCAACAGCACGCTTATCTTCCTGAATCAAGGTACGACGATCATCACCAAAATCCTTCATATCTGATTCGATTTCTTTGATGATGCGTTTGCGGAGAACGGTATCGCTCTGTAATAAACCTTCAAGATCATCACGCTCAGACTTGAGCTCTTTTAACTCTTGCTCAATCTTGATGCCTTCCAGTCTAGCCAACTGGCGCAAACGGATATCCAAAATATCTTCCGCTTGACGATCACTCAGCTTAAATTCTTTAATGAGGTCAGTCTTAGGCTCATCGCTATTGCGAATGATCTTGATGACCTTATCAATATTGAGAAGAACAATGAGGCGTCCTTCCAAAATATGCATCCGATCATTGACTTTACCCAAGCGATGCTGAGTACGCCTTGTAACAGTGCCGACTCTGAAAGAAATCCACTCAGCAATAATCTCTTTGAGACCTTTTTGACGTGGGCGACCATCAGCACCAATCATCACCAAGTTCATTGGCGCATTGGATTCCAAGGATGTATGCGCCAGCAATAAGTTGACGAACTCATTGACGTCAATATTTTTACTCTTAGGCTCAAATACCAAGCGCACAGCCGCATCTTTACTGGACTCATCACGCACACCATCAAGCACATTCAAGATGGTGGACTTGAGATTATTTTGCTCAGGAGTCAATGTCTTTTTACCAACCCTGACCTTCGGATTGGTAATCTCTTCAATCTCTTGAAGTACGCGTTGAGATGATGTGGATGGTGGCAATTCATTGACCACAATTTGCCACTGACCACGAGCCAACTCTTCAATAGACCAGCGAGCGCGTACTTTGAGACTGCCTCGCCCTGCTTCATAAATCTGCGCAATCTCTGCTGGAGAAGAAATGATTTGACCGCCGCCTGGATAGTCTGGACCAGGCATGATCTCTAATAGCTCTGAAGTACTCATCTTCGGAGACTTCATCAACGCAATGGCAGCACTAGCAACTTCACGTAAATTATGTGAAGGAATCTCTGTTGCCATGCCGACAGCAATGCCGGATGCACCATTCAAGAGAACAAAGGGTAAGCGCGCCGGTAATAACTTAGGCTCTTGGAAAGATCCATCGTAGTTCGGGGCAAAGTCTACCGTACCTTCGTCAATCTCACTGAGCAAGAGACCGGCAATTTTGATTAAACGTGCTTCGGTGTAACGCATGGCCGCTGCACCATCGCCATCACGTGAGCCAAAGTTACCTTGACCATCAATCAATGGGTAGCGTAGTGAGAAGCTCTGTGCAAGACGCACCAATGCGTCATAAGCAGATTGGTCGCCGTGGGGATGGAATTTACCCAACACATCACCAACTACACGGGCACTCTTCACTGGCTTAGCATCAGCTCGCAAACCCATCTCACTCATCGAAAACAGAATACGGCGCTGTACTGGCTTTTGACCATCCGACACATCTGGCAAGGCGCGGCCTTTAACCACGCTAATGGCGTAGTCAAGATAGGCGCGTTCTGCATATAGCGCCAGCGTTAGGCTATCTTTGTCGTCTTCATTGAGCTCAATCTTTTTTGGATCATGAGGATCTGCTGGCCCACCTGCTTGAGGAGTGATAGGCTCATCCACTTCAACGATGTTCATTTCAATCGGTTCACCTGCGAACAAGTCTGCTTGATCGTCTGAACCAGTGCCGCCTGGAGTTTTTTTAATTGCCATTAGATATCCGCCTCTACTTCGTTACCGCGCTCTTCTAACCAATCACGACGCGCCCCGGACTCGGATTTACCCATCAACATATCCATTGTTTTAATCGTTTCATCTTCTGTCCAGGTACCCAATGTCACCGGTAAGAGGCGACGGGTATCTGGATTCAAAGTGGTGTCCCATAATTGCTCAGCACTCATCTCGCCCAAACCTTTGAAGCGAGAGATTTGCCAAGCAGATTCTTTAACGCCATCCTTGCGCAATTTATCTTCAATAGCTTGAAGTTCATTTGCATCAAGCGCATAAATCTTTTGAGCTGGCTTTTTGCCACGTGCTGGTGCATCCACTCTAAACAAAGGTGGTCTTGAAATATGTACATGACCCAATTCGATTAGTTTTGGGAAGTGTTTATAGAACAAAGTCAGCAGCAATACCTGAATGTGGGCACCATCGACGTCTGCATCGGATAGGATGCAAACTTTGCCATAACGCAAATTCGATAAATCAGGGCTGTCATTAGCGCCATGAGGATCTACGCCAATCGCAACGGCAATGTCATGCACTTCGTTGTTTGCAAATAAGCGATCACGCTCTGCTTCCCAAGTATTGAGAACCTTACCGCGCAATGGCAGAATCGCTTGATACTCTTTATTACGGCCCATCTTGGCGGAGCCGCCAGCTGAATCACCCTCAACGAGGAAAATTTCATTGAGGCCAATGTCTTGACTCTCACAGTCGGTGAGTTTTCCAGGTAGCACTGCAACGCCAGAAGATTTTTTCTTCTCAACTTTTTGCCCGGCACGGGTTCGTGCCTGTGCCTGCTTAATTACTAAGTCCGCTAATTTACGACCGTAATCTACGTGCTCATTCAGCCACAGCTCGAGTGCGGATTTGGCGTAACCAGAAACTAAACGTACTGCATCTCTGGAGTTCAAGCGCTCTTTAATTTGTCCTTGAAACTGAGGATCTAATACCTTGGCGGACAAAATAAATGAGGCACGTGCAAATACATCCTCAGGCATGAGCTTCACGCCCTTTGGTTGCAATGCATGCATCTCAATAAAGCCTTTAACGGCATTAAAGAGACCTTCACGCAATCCGCTCTCATGGGTACCGCCTGCTGGAGTCGGAATTAAGTTCACATAACTCTCACGCACCGGTGGGCCATCTTCTGTCCAGGTCACAACCCAGGCAGCGCCCTCGCCTTCAGCAAAGGAATCATCATCACCATTACCAGTAGCATATTGCTCACCTTCAAATGGAGGGATCACTTCGGCGCCATGGCCTGCTTGAGTCATCGCTTCATTTAAATATCCGCGTAATCCTTGGGCATATTGCCAAGCTTGACTCTCGCCAGACTTTTCTTGAATCAGGGTAACTTTAACGCCTGGCAGCAATACTGCTTTAGAGCGCAAGAGCCGAATGAGTTCTGGCATTGGGATGGCAGCGCTATCAAAGTACTTGCCATCAGGCCATGCACGTACGCGAGTACCGTGAGATTTATCTTCTTTACCAGCAGCACTAGTTTTAAGCTTTTCGATGATCTTGCCATCAGCAAAAGTCAATGTAGAGACTTGGCCTTCACGCCATACAGTGACCTCTAGACACTTAGATAAGGCATTGGTAACGGATACACCAACACCATGCAAACCGCCCGAGAAAGCATAGGCACCACCAGTACCTTTTTCAAACTTACCGCCAGCATGAAGTTGAGTAAAAACGATTTCTACGACCGGCAACTTCTCAGTTGGATGCATACCAACGGGGATACCACGTCCATCATCTTCCACGCTCACACTGTTGTCGGTATGCAATGTCACGATGATTTGTTTACCAAATCCACCTAAAGCCTCATCAGAAGCGTTATCGAGCACCTCTTGGATGATGTGCAAAGGATTATCGGTGCGGGTGTACATTCCCGGCCGCTGACGGACGGGCTCAAGTCCTTTTAGAACCTGAATGGATGATTCGCTGTATTCGGAAGTTTTACGTGTAGCCATGCGCGGAAATTGTAATCATGTCTGAAACAAAACCTGAATTTTCATCAATTACCCCTATATTCATGCCAAAATTGGCGAATGGGAGCCTTAAGTCATATTCGCGTTTTAGACCTCAGCCGTGTGCTTGCCGGCCCGTGGTGCGCACAAAACCTCGCCGATCTTGGCGCAGATGTCATTAAAGTGGAACGCCCAGGCGTTGGAGATGACACCCGGCACTGGGGCCCTCCATTTGTGAAGGATGCCCAGAGCAATGACACCCTAGAAACAGCCTATTTCATCTGTATTAACCGCAATAAACGCTCCATTACGGTGGATATCAGCAAGCCTGAAGGTCAAGAGATCATTCGCCAACTGGCCAAAGAGTCAGATGTCGTCATTGAAAACTACAAAGTTGGCGATCTAGCCAAATACGGTCTGGACTATGAAAGCCTCAAAAAGGTCAAATCTGACCTGATTTACTGCTCAATCACTGGTTTTGGTCAAGATGGCCCGTATGCGCATCGCCCTGGTTACGACTTCATCATCCAAGGAATGGGTGGTTTTATGAGTGTTACCGGTGAAGCAGATGACTTTCCGGGCGCTAGCCCACAAAAAGCTGGGGTCGCTATTGCCGATATCTTTACCGGAATGTATGCCAGCACCGCCATCTTGGCTGCAGTTGTCCATCGAGATCAAACGGGACAGGGTCAATATATTGATATGGCTTTGCTGGATACCCAGATTGCAGTAATGGCCAATGTCTCTAGCGCCTATTTATGCTCAGAGAAAGTACCTCGCCGTTGGGGCAATGCCTCAGCCATCATCGTTCCCTACCAAACCTTCCCAACCTCTGATGGCTGGATGATTGTGGCAGTTGGTAACGATGGGCAGTTCATGCACTTTGTGACAGCGGGTGGCGAGGCTCACTTGGCTGAAAATTCACTCTACTGCAACAACCCCTTGCGAGTTGAAAATCGTAAGTCATTGATTCCATTACTAGAGGTGATGACCAGCCGCAAAACAAAGGCTGAGTGGATTGGCCTGTTAGAAGCGGCAAACGTGCCCTGTGGACCGATCAATAACTTTGAAGAAGTGTTTGATAACGAGCAAGTGAAGGCCCGTGGCGTCCAAATTGATATTCCACACCCTACAGCAGGCAATATGAAGCTGGTTGGCAGCCCAATGCGTCTATCAGAGACCCCAGTAGAAGTCCGCATGGCTCCACCCACACTGGGTCAACATACCGATGAAATCCTTCGGGAGCGTCTTGGCCTTGATACTCAGGCTATTGCCGCCTTGAAAGAACAGGGTATTACTTAAAACCAATGTCCCAGAGCACTGCTAGCCAAAAACTATCACTTAAACAAGTGCTGATTTTTGGCGGTCTCATGGCGACTTTCTCCATGGGAATCCGCCATGGATTTGGCCTCTTCAATCTACCCATCACAATGGAAAATGGCTGGGGCCGTGAGACCTTCGCCCTAACTATTGCGTTGCAGAATTTGATTTGGGGTGCATTTCAACCGATTACTGGCGCATTAGCTGATCGTTATGGCGCTCTCAAAATCATGGTGGCTGGTGGCGGGCTGTATGCACTCGGTTTGGCTGGCATGGCCATCTCCACAGATGCGTTGAATTTTTCACTAGCCGGTGGATTACTCATTGGTCTTGCGCAAACTGCAACGACCTATAGCGTGGTTTATGAAATCTTAGGTCGCAACGTTGCTGCAGAAAAAAGAGTGTGGGCAGTGGGCATTGCAGCAGCAGGATCATTTGGACAGTTCCTCATGATTCCGGTGGAGCAAGGATTACTCAGCAGCTTTGGCGCTAATGATGCACTACTCATGTTGGCGCTGATGGCCAGCCTCATGATTCCAATTGCATTTATGTTGCGTGAACCCAAAGTGATTAATCAGCATCAAGGCAATGATCAAACTATCAAGCAAGCCTTAAAGGAAGTAATTCGCAATCCGAGTTTCAAGTTGCTGACTTTAGGATATTTTGTGTGCGGATTTCAGGTGGTATTTATCGCCGTTCATTTAGCGCCCTACCTCAAAGATTTATCCAAGATTTATCCCGATGTTGGTGCACCTGCAGTTGCAACGACTGCGCTAGCTTTAATTGGGCTATTTAATATCTTTGGCACGTATAGCGCCGGAATACTGGGACAACGCTTTCCGAAGCGCTACCTCCTATCAGGCCAGGCATCTACATCAGCCGATCCCTTGCGATTATGGCCTTTATTTGGTTACCTTTTAGCCCCACCTCCACCTACATCTTTGCAGCAATCATGGGCTTTCTGTGGCTCTCCACCATCCCCTTAACCAATGCCATCGTGGCGCAGATCTTTGGCGTCAAATACCTTTCGATGCTCTCAGGTCTCGTGTTCTTCTCCCATCAATTAGACAGTTTTTGTGGGGCATTTCTCGGTGGGTACTTATTTGATCGCACCGGCTCATACCTGATTGTTTGGAACATTGCTATCGCATTAGGTGTCTTTGCGTTCTTGGTCAACCTTCCGGTAAAAGAACGTGCGCTGGAACGCACATCACTCGCGTAAGAGTTCATGCAGAAAAAATTTCACCTCCCGCAATGGCTCTTATATTTTTTTGCAGTCATTACTTTGGGCATGATTTTTGTCGCCTACTTTGCCCCCGACATGATGGTAGCAATCACGAATTCAGTATAGGCAATGTGTGGCTGGTAATCAGTGGATAATGTTTTGCGCATAACATCTTTTTCAAAAAATAGTTTTTTATTTTTATTCTCGCCGTAGCACAATGGATAGTGCACATGCCTCCTAAGCGTGGGATACAGGTTCGATTCCTGTCGGCGGGACCACTGCAAAATAAAAAACTTATCCACAGGCTTTGTGGATAAATACCCAAAAGTTTTCGTAAGCCATAGATTTGTATAGAGTGACCTAGCTTGCCTAAATTATGAGCATTCATTTCTGACAAAAGAATAAATAAAGATCTGTTGACAATTCAAATTCATTTATGGATTTTTAGACTACTTTTTTCAGTATTTTTAATTTCTCTTACACTGAGGGCTATGCACAAGCCCACCCATATGCTCGCCACCAGCACTATCGCCGCCTTGGAGGAGATGCTCCAAAATGCAGTAAGATCTGCTCCACCGGATTTCTTACCTATCCATTTTTTAGGGGGCAGCTCGGCAGGACAGCTAATTGGGCACCTTAACCCTGAATTCATACCCTATTTACAAGAATCTTTGGCTAAAAACCCCATCCCTCACATTGAAATGGGCCATGATCGCCTCACGATTCGCCATGAAAGACCCTTGGTACTGTCCCAGAGCCTAGCGAAATTGGCCGATCGGATGCACCAAGGTGGGTTTATTCCTGGTTGGCGACATGAGGATTTCGCCTGGATTGACCAGAATGGGCATGACTACTTCCGTTTAGAGCGCTCTGCTTTCCGTACTTTTGGCTTTCGGAGCATGGCAACGCACATTAATGGCTTCACCAAGGCGGGCAATCTTTGGCTTGGCCGCCGTAGCGAAACGAAGCCTACTGACCCGGGTCGCCTCGACAATCTTGCCGCAGGCGGCATTGGTGCTGATGAAACCCCTTGGGTTAATGCGCGCAGGGAGCTATGGGAAGAAGCGGGTGTGCCACCCCAGATTTCTGATCAGATAGAGCCAGTTGGCAGGATTCATATGCGTCGCCCCATTCCAGGGTGTGGTTTTCATGATGAGCAGCTCTATGTCTATGACTTGGAGCTTGCGGATAACTTTGCACCCATCAATCATGACGGCGAAGTCAGTGGTTTTATTGAAATCTCGCTTTCAGAGGCTGCTGCACGCATTTTGGCTGATGAATTCACTAGCGATGCCGCCTTTGTGACGGCAGATTTCATTTTGCGCAACACCAAACCAGCTTAGATTCCCAACCCTGGACTGGTCTTCTGTTCGCCACTTGATTTTGGTCACCCAGCTTGGTGTGATTTCGTGGTTAAATTAGCCCTAAGGATGAAACAGGGGTGCCCTCTGAGAGATTTTTACTACGAGGCGCTGAGAAAGACCCTATAACCCGATCCAGGTAATGCTGGCGTGGGGAGTTTTCCATCAGACCGTCACCCGGTTTCGTCCATCTAATTACAGTCAGGAGATGGACATGAGTGATACCAAAAATAAATCTAAACAAGAAATTCCAAGCTTAAAAAGCTTAGAGCGTGACTTCGGCCAAAAGTTTGCCTATCCCGCTTCCACTAAAACCTATTTAGAGGGCTCACGTCCAGATATCAAAGCACCGATTCGCATGATTGAGCGGTTATCAACACGCGTAGGTGAAGAGATGGTTCCCAATCCACCTGTTCCTGTTTACGACACATCAGGCCCTTACAGCGACCCCGAGATTGTGATTAATCTTGAGAAGGATTTGCCTTTATTGCGTAAGAACTGGATTGAAGAACGTGGTGACACAGTGCAATTGGCTGGACCAAGTTCTGAGTACGGCGTTGCCCGCGCTCAAGATGCAGCAACTCAAAATTTACGTTTTGCTCATATCAATCCTCCGCGAGTTGCACGTGCTGGCCAAAACGTCAGTCAAATGCATTACGCTCGCAAAGGCATCGTGACCCCTGAAATGGAATACGTTGCTTTACGCGAGTCTATGGGTCTAGAGCAATTACGCAAGAATCCTGAGTACAAACAACTGCTCAAGCAACATCCTGGCAAGAGCTATGGCGCCAATTTGCCTGACATTGTTACTGGTGAGTTTGTGCGCTCCGAGATCGCTGCTGGTCGCGCAATCATCCCAGCCAATATCAATCATCCAGAACTAGAGCCTATGATTATTGGTCGAAACTTCCGCGTGAAGATTAACGGCAACCTCGGTAACTCTGCTGTGACCTCCTCAATTAATGAGGAAGTAGAAAAAATGGTGTGGTCAATCCGTTGGGGCGCAGACACCATCATGGATCTGTCTACTGGTAAACATATTCATGAAACCCGTGAGTGGATTATTCGTAACTCACCCGTTCCGATTGGCACTGTTCCTATTTATCAAGCGCTTGATAAAACTGGCGGCATTGCAGAAGATCTCACCTGGGAAATGTTCCGCGATACTTTAGTTGAGCAAGCTGAGCAAGGTGTGGACTATTTCACCATTCATGCTGGCGTATTGCTGCGTTATGTTCCATTAACCGCTGACCGTATTACTGGCATCGTATCTCGTGGTGGCTCCATCATGGCGAAGTGGTGCTTAGCTCACCATAAAGAAAATTTCCTCTATACGAAGTTTGATGAGATTTGCGAAATCATGAAAGCCTATGACGTCTCATTTAGCTTGGGCGATGGTTTGCGTCCTGGCTGTATTGCGGATTCCAATGATGCTGCGCAGTTTGGTGAACTCCATACCCTTGGTGAATTGACTGCCAAAACTTGGAAGCATGATGTTCAAATCATGATTGAAGGCCCTGGTCATGTTCCAATGCAGCGCATTGAAGAAAACATGACCGAGGAATTAAAGCACTGCTTAGAAGCACCCTTCTATACCCTGGGACCATTGATTACTGATATCGCTCCTGGCTATGATCACATCACCAGCGGTATTGGTGCTGCGCAAATTGGTTGGTACGGTACAGCGATGCTGTGCTATGTCACACCAAAAGAGCATTTAGGTTTGCCAGATAAGGAAGATGTCCGTACCGGCATCATCACCTATAAGATTGCCGCTCATGGTGCAGACTTAGCTAAAGGCTTGCCAGGTGCTCAAGTACGCGATAACGCTTTATCTAAAGCGCGCTTTGAGTCCCGTTGGGAAGATCAATTTAATCTCGGCCTAGATCCAGAGCGTGCCCGTGAATACCACGACGCTACCTTGCCTGCTGAAGGTGCCAAGATTGCCCACTTCTGCTCCATGTGCGGACCGAAGTTCTGTTCGATGAAGGTCACTCAAGAAGTGCGTGATTACGCAGCTACATTGGATGCTGATGGCAATCCGAAAGTAAAAGTGATTCCGATTACTGCAGAAGCCTCAGCCGATCCACAAAAAGGTATGGAAGAGATGTCAGCAGAGTTTCGTAAGCGCGGTAGCGAGATTTATCAGTAAGTGACTATGGCATTCTCAAACGGCAAATACGCCATCGTTGGCGCCGGCCTTATGGGTCGGTTGCTAGCGGTCGCACTTGCTAAGCGTGGTGCTCGTGTAGAGCTGTTTGAGAAAGGCACTTCAGATGCTGCGAATTCAGCGGCACGTATTGCTGCTGCTATGTTGGCCCCACTCGCAGAATCTGCTATCACCGAAGATAACGTCGTGCGTATGGGCATTCATAGTCTGCCGCGGTGGAAGCACATTATTGATGAGCTTGCTAAACCTGTTTTTTTTCAACAAGATGGCACCCTCATCCTGTGGCACCGCCAAGATGCCAGTGATGCAGAACGCTTTGCCTCCCATTTGGAGCGCAATTCCGCTCACAACGAGGCGCTTGCTAAGCCAATTCAACTGGATAGCTAACCTCTTGCAGAAATTGAGCCTGGTGTTGCTGAGCGCTTTACTCAAGGCCTCTATCTTCCTAATGAAGGACGGCTAGATAACCGTCAGCTTCTAGAAGCTTTATTGGTTGAACTCACTCTCATGAAGGTGCCTTGTCACTGGAATCAATCTACCGACCCAGAGCAACTTCGTAAACTAGAGAATGGTTTTGATTGGATAATTGATTGTCGTGGTCCTGGTGCCAAAGATGCTGCCAAGAATTTGCGCGGCGTACGTGGTGAAGTCATTCGCCTACATGCACCTGAGGTCAAACTGCGTCGCCCTACTCGTCTAATCCATCCACGTTACCCAATTTACATTGCACCCAAAGAAGATGATGTCTATGTCGTTGGTGCAACAGAAATCGAATCCGAGGATTTATCTCCCATGAGTGTCCGCTCAGCCATGGAATTACTCAGTGCGGTCTACACCGTTCACAGTGGATTTGCCGAAGCACGTATTTTGGAGATGGCAACGCAGTGTCGCCCTACACTCAAGGATAATTTGCCGGAGATATCCCTTCATCACAAACTAGATCAATCCAATCTCATGATGATCAATGGACTCTATCGTCATGGCTTCATGATCTCACCAGCTATTTTAGATTGCGCATTAGAAGTGTTGAGTTCAGGATCAAGTCCTACTGCCATGAAGCTCGGCTTAGGGCTAACCGGTTCGATTCCTCAGGAGCTCAGCACATGCGCATAATGGTGAATCAAGTTGCCAAAGAGGTTCCGGATAACAGCGCAATTGATGATGTACTAGTCATGATTGATGCGCAACCCCCATTTGCTGTTGCGATCAATTATGAATTTGTTCCCAAGACTAGGCATGCCGAAGAAGTATTGCGTGAAGGCGATGAAATGGAAGTGATTTCCCCCGTGACTGGTGGCTAATCCAGCGACGAATATAGAAAAACAGATAAAAGTACTTGATTAAGATGGCAGCTCCTTTACCGAATCCTTTAAATACTGCAGACCCATTGGTGCTGTATGGGGAGACCTTTGCTAGTCGCTTATTAATGGGGACATCACGCTATCCTTCTCCACAAGTTTTAGAGAATGCGGTAAAGCAATCTAATCCTGGAATGATTACGGTAAGTCTACGCAGACAAGGCACCTCGACAACTGAAGCACATTCTGGATTTTGGGATCTCTTAAAGAAAATGGCTGTACCAGTTTTACCCAATACTGCAGGTTGTCATAGCCCCAAAGAAGTCATCGCTACCGCTCAAATGGCGCGCGAAGTATTTGAAACGAACTGGATTAAGTTGGAACTCATCGGTGATGACTACACACTGCAGCCAGATACCTTGCGTCTAGTCTCTACTGCAGAATCCTTAATTAAGGATGGCTTTAAGGTCTTACCTTACTGCACTGAAGATCTCATTCTGTGCCAGCGTTTAGTCGATGTCGGATGCCAGGCGGTGATGCCTTGGGCTGCACCCATCGGGACAGGTCAAGGCCCATTAAATCCTTACGCATTAAAACTCTTACGAGACCGTTTGAAAGTGCCCCTTCTAGTGGATGCGGGCTTAGGTCTACCCTCTCATGCCTGCACTGTGATGGAATGGGGTTTTGATGGGGTTTTGCTCAATACCGCTGTTGCGCTAGCTGATGATCCAGTTGCAATGGCTAAAGCATTTGCAATGTCAGTCGATGCTGGTCGTACCGCCTACCTCTCCGGTGCCATGAAAGCCCAGCAGTCAGCCCAGGCCAGTACGCCATTGGTTGGCACACCCTTCTGGCATCAAAGTTAAAGACCAATATTCATGAGCTTAGTTCGCGACCTTGCAGATCAAATTGTTGCTGCCCATAGCAAAGAGGATTTATGTCTGCCTATTCCGAGCTTCAACCTAAACGCGCCACCACCCCAAATTGATAATGAGCATGCGACTGACCATTATGAATTGGCTGGCACGGTTGCTGCGATTGCAATGGGTTTTATTGAATGTGATGCCAAGGTTTTAGGTAAAGCCTGGTCGCGCATGGTTCATCAAGATGGCGGCTTTAATCCATTTAAGTGGCCGTCAAGACCAGAGCATTTTGATCTCTTGCCCTGGACCCGGAATATGAACCCCAAAGCTTTTGCAGAGTGTCCAAAGCGTTTAGGTTTATATGCTGTCATGCCTGATGCCGACTGGGTGAAGCGGATGGTGGAAGCTGAGGTGCCAACAGTACAACTGCGCCTTAAATCCGAAGACAAAAAACTCATTAAAAAACAAATTAACGAATCCGTTAAAGCAGTTGAAGGCAGCAGGACTTTACTGTTTATAAACGACTACTGGCAAGAGGCGATTGAGGCTGGTGCCTATGGCATTCATCTGGGGCAAGAGGATTTAGAAACAGCCGATTTGGATACCATTCGAGCTGAAGGTCTGAGACTAGGTTTAAGCACTCACGGCTATGCCGAGATGGTGCATGCCGATCGTTTTTGCCCTAGCTATATCGCAATGGGTGCAGTCTTCCCAATCAGTCTTAAAAAGATGGCTACTGCACCACAAGGTTTAGGACGTTTATATAAATACGCTCAATTAATGAATCACTATCCCTTAGTTGCTATTGGCGGCATTGATGAGGGAAGTATTCATGCGGTGGCACAAAGTGGCGTGGGATCAGTTGCTGTTGTCAGAGCAATTAATGGCGCAAGTGACCCTAAGGCTGCAGTGAAACACTTACAAGAGTTAATGAAAACCTAAAGTATTAACCTAGACATAATTAATACTTACCTTCTTCATCTGGCAATGCAGTTTTATAAAAATCATGCATGTGCCACAAGGGACCAGGCCCCTCTCCAATGCTTAAGAAACGCCCTGCCTCTAGGCCTGCCTCCACATAAGAAATTGCCTTCGCCACAGAGTGTGGCAAATCATGACCATCTGCTAAATAGGTTGCAATAGCTGAAGCCAAAGAGCAACCAGTACCGTGGGTATTTGCGGTATTAACGCGATAGTGTTTGAATTCTTTTGACTGAACTACTTCAAGGCCATCTTCAATAGTTCGCCACATTAGGAAATCGGTCAATTGAGTATGGGTTTTATCAAGGTGCCCACCCTTAATCAAGACTGCTTGGGGGCCCATCTCGAGCAACTCTTTTGCCGCCAATTGAAAATCAGCCGCCCCGATAAGCTCTCGCCCTAAAAGCAGGCCAGCCTCCTCAAGATTTGGCGTAATTAATGTTGCCATTGGGAATAAATCTGCAATCATGGTCTGGGCAGTATCGTCACCTCCCAAGACTAGCGCCGGACGTGGCTCTTAATACGGGATCCAAGATGATTCTTTTGGCTCCATGGCGCTTGAGGGCTGATGCCACAGTGTGGACGATTTCTGGGCTGGCCAACATGCCGATTTTGACAATGTCTACGCCAATATCCATAAATACTGCATCGATCTGAGCCTCCACTACATCGAGGTCTATGTCCTGAGTGCGGATCACCCCCAAAGTATTCTGGGCCGTGATGGCAGTGATGACCGACATCCCGTATCCACCAAGGGCTGTAATGACTTTGAGGTCCGCCTGGATGCCCGCGCCACCGCCACTATCGGACCCGGCAATGGTCAGTACTTTAGGGATCTGTATAGAAGTTGGGGTGAGTGATTTCATCTTGCTATAATATCGGCTTATTCCTCGATAGCTCAGTTGGTAGAGCGCCGGACTGTTAATCCGTAGGTCCCTGGTTCGAGCCCAGGTCGAGGAGCCAAATAAGTAAGCCCCTAGAGCAATCTAGGGGCTTTTTTATTGGTACCGCCCTGCAAGCAGTAGGCTCAATCTGATCGACGGATGGGTGATCCGACGAACTACAAGTGACGGCCAACGCTCCGTCAAGATGGGCCCCTTAGAGGCGGTTGATTTACTGAGTCTTTTTACGGTTTGCAATTTCGCTGTTTATTTTGTCAAGCATGGACTTGTCTGGCGTAGACCAATTGCCGCCAGATTTATTTACCATGTAATTTAAGGCTTCAGAAAATTGCTCTACGGAAAGATTCGCCTTACCCCCTTTTGGCGGCATTGCCCTGACTCCAACGTAGCCATGAGCAGTAATGATGACCTGCCCCTCGCCAATTAATTTTTTCCAGGCATTCTGATCACCCAGCTTAGGCGCATTTGCAACTCCTGAATTGTGGCAAACAGAGCACACCTCCTTATAAGTCTTTTCACCATCTGCAAAACATAATTGAGATACAGCAAAAAGAGTAAAGGCTAAAAAGGTAGGTTTTAATGACATTTGATACTCCAAAGTAATTTATGAATATTTGAGCTCAACTTTGAGCCCACCTAGATTTAATGATGCTTCTACTGAAACTGAAATCTTTTCTACGCTCGCTATTTGCTGAATGATTGACCATCCCAAGGCCAGAGCCCGTTGAAAGTTCACTCGAAGGCCCCCTAAAAAATCTCTCTCCCAACCTAGACTTAACATCAGCAGCAATTCCGGGGCCGCTGTCCTCAATTACAAGGACGGGTGTGTCAGAAGTTTTTGCTATATCGATCGCGATTCTACCGCCACCTGGCGTATATCTAGAGGCGTTATCAATGAGATTTCTTAGTAAGATTGCTAGCAAATCTTTATTCGCCAGAACCTTCACGTTACTCGCACCCGTCAATTCAATTTCTTGCCTCTTTTCCTCAATTCGGTCGAATAAGTTTGCGACAACAAGGCTAACGAGATCATGAAGATTAATCTCAGTTTTGACAAAAGCAGTCTTTTCAGAATCGATTCTTGATAGCGCAAGCAGTTGATTGATTAGCCTACTAGCTCTATCGCATCCATGAATTAAATTCTCGATACCAATTGGATCCAATTCAGGACTAAAGCCTAAAACTTCCGCTTGAGCCCTAATAGCCGCGATTGGAGTTCGAAGCTCATGTGCAGCATCGGCAATAAAACGTTTTTCTTTATCAGCTGCTTTAGCCAGCCGGGTTAACAAAATGTTTAGCTCTTCAAGTACTGGCTTTAATTCATTTGGCAAAGAATCTAGAACAATTGGCTCAATAGAATTTAAAGATTTTTTAGAAAGTGCTTCACTTAATGCAGTGAATGACTTGTTAGACCAGAAGATCACAGCAGATGCCACTATAGCCAACACAGGCAAGCCAACCACCAAGGGCCAAATTAACCCCCAGAGTAATGCCTCCAACAACTCTTCTTTTTCATGGATGAGCTTAGGAATACCCATCTGGTTTGAAATGATTTTCTCGATCATTTCCTCTAGTTCCATTTTGGCGTCATACCAAACCAATACAGAAGCGATACCCCAAATCACAGTGATACTACCAAGCACCCAAATCAGCAATCGGTTGCGGAGAGAAAAATTTTTAGGACTCACGATACATCCTTGATTTGATAGCCAATTCCGCGAATGGTACGAATGTAATTGGCTCCAATTTTCTTGCGTAGATTGTGAATATGCACTTCAATAGCATTGCTTTCCACCTCATGCCCCCAACTATAGAGTTGAGACTCAATTTGCTCCTTAGTGAGCGCTCTGCCAGATGAGATCATGAGGCTGTGCAATAAAGCAAACTCTCTTTTAGAGAGGCTAATATCTTCACCCCCTAAAGTAACGAGATGCTTTTTAGGGCTTAATCGCAAATTTCCCAAGGTTAAATCATTGCTACTAGAACCTTCTGAACGCCTAACAATAGCTCGCAGCCGTGCAGCTAGAACAACAATCTCTACAGGCTTAACGACATAATCATCGCCACCCAAATCTAAAGTCTCGGCAATAGCACTCACTTCATCTTGCGCAGTCAACATGAGAACAGGGGTCGTATTGCCAGATTTACGAATATTTTTAAGAACATCAATGCCATTCATTAATGGCATATTAATGTCGAGCACAATCGCTGAGTAACTTGAGTTTCCAGCTTCATAGCGAGCTGCACTGCCATCGCGAACCCAGTCAACAATAAAGCCTTCATGCTCTAATCCTGCCTTAAGAGCATATCCCAACTGTTGATCATCTTCCGCAAGAAGTATCCGCACTAAACCACTCCAAATTGCCAAAACCAAAAATAAACGATACCAGCAATCATAGCCAAGGCAATCACTAAATAGACAGATCTCCCCTGAATACCATCTTGAACAGCGCCTTGCTTCAGGCCAGTAAGCATTGAGCGTACCAAATTTTCTTTGTGGAGAAGGCTGCTAGCGATTACCCCTAATATATGGATTACAACAATTCCAATTAAAAAATTGGCCATCAACTCATGTGCTTCAGAATACCAATTGGCACCGATATCATTAAAAATGCAATACCCAGTAATAGAGATACCCAGAACGATTACAAGAATCAAGTAGATAGCAATCGAACCAAGCGGGTTATGCCCTAAATAATGAACAGGTTTATTGCGAACTAAGCCCAGAATGTATTCCTTTATTTCCTTAAATCCGAATAGAAAGGATGAAAATCGAGAGTGCCTGGTTCCAACGATGCCCCACAGTAGCCTAAAAACAATCAGACCTAGCATGGTGTAACCAAAGGAAACGTGAAGAAGTCGGTACTTTTCACTTTCTTGCGTCAAAACTGCACCAATAAAGCAGATCGCAAGCGACCAATGAAATACTCTAGTTGGCAAGTCCCAAATAAGTATTTTTTGAGATTTGTTGTCTTTCATTTCGGAATCTTGATAGAGTCGTCCTCATGAATACCGTCATTGGCAGCGGTATGGCATGCAGTGCAATTTGAGGCACTTTTTATCTTGGGATTTTTCCATACGCTAGCAGACACGCCATTGTGCTTCTTAATAAACCATGGTGACTCTGTAATTCTGTCATTGGGAGGAGCTCCTGCAACACCTTTGTAGGTGCCGCCATATTGCGTGAGCCATTGAGTGATTGCAAGGTTGGTTTTTGCATCAACTGATGCATCTGTTCCGTAATGCTTCTCCAGACCTGCCATGATGCGCTTCCAAGAATCTACCGGTAAAAAAGCTGGTGGATAAAGCGTATGGCAGCTTGCGCATTCTTGTTTAACGATCGGTGGAACCAAGTTTGGTAGGCGATTACCATCAGCAAAACAGATGTTTGCCACAAGAGACATAACTGCTACAGAAAAAAATTTGGTCATTATGCTCACCTTATTTCTTAATACTTATTAGATAGGCTAGTACGTCCGCCTTTTCAGATGGTGTGCATACCCTACCAAGCACATCATTGCAATTACGCTTAAACCACTTATCGACTTTTGCCGCATCAGTAAACCGTTCAGGATTAAAGCTAGGTGCTAAGGGTGCGATCGCTTTATTAGTAGAGGCGTGTTTGCCTTCACCTTACTGTATCGAGGAAAGATTAAGGAATAATTAAGAAAATCCGGATTGGATCCTGATCCTGAGGCTCTTTGCCCCAGGATATTAAGGAACCGAAATTACTCTTTCTTGCTATCAGCAATATCTTTTTCCAACTCTTGAAATGCTTTTGACGAGCGTAGTTTTGAATCCAGAATAGCGCTCTTTTTAGTTTGCTCAACTACGATCTTGTTAGCATCGCCCAATGGGTAGCGTAGTAATACATAAGCCCTAAAACCAGTGCCTTGCTGCATGATTTCACGCTTTGAGATGCTGTACCCCGGAATATTCACCTCAGTAACCAATTCGGTCGATACCTTCTCAATTTCGCGAATCAGTTGCGGGTCACGACTAGTGCCTGTTTCTTGTGCAAACTCCTTCATCTTTGATGAGACCTTATTGCTAATCTGACTTGCAAGTCCTACTTTGGCATTGAGCATTGCCTTGTCGACCGCAAACTGAAGATCACTTGAGTAATCGGTAGCAACCGCATAAATCGCATTATTTTCAACTGGCGACTGAATAAACCAAGATGGCGTTTTATCAATTGTCTTTTCGACTTCTTTTGCCATGTTTTTTTGGCGTTGCTGCTCCTGATAGTCAGCATACTCCTGGGTGCCAAACTTAGGAGTTCCCCCGCAAGCTATGCAAGCAGATATAAGCCCTACCGTTAGAAAATATTTATAGTTCATCATTGCAACTCCTTTGGTAATTAGTACTTCGGTATTAGTAATTGATAGCCACACTTTATGTATCGAATCCGATCTAATGGAAATTTAGCAAGGCGACTTTTAAATTCATCAAATGAATAGCTCTCACGCCACTTGACTGGGTCTTTGGTAATCACCACCAACAAATATTCATCTACAAAAGATCTATTCTTAGGGATCTTGTCAGGCAGAGTGAGCTCAAAGCTATATCCAGAGGCGGGAATAGCCTTCTTCTGATCGATATAAGAACCAACATCATGTGAGTTTGGAAATAAGCGAATAATTTGCTTGCTCTTATCGTAATAAGGGACCCAATTGAAAACTGCTACATACATTGGTCCGTTTGGATTAAGCTCAAGTATTAGCTTCTCACCGGGTCGATAAACGCTCTGGTTAATGCGCAGTCCAACATCAAAGCCCGGGTCAGGCCTGCCCCTGTTTGCAGAGATGTCACCCACAACCTCTACACGGCACACTTTACTACCCGGAATCTCCAAGACATCTTGCTTGGTAATTCGACTTGATTTAATTTCACCGCCAATTTGCGACCATAAAATCTGATTCATTGAGCACTGGTCATTAGCAACATCTGCCACGCGGGATTCACGACATGACAACGTTTGATCCATTGCAATTGACTCGCCATAGAACTTTCGCAGCGCGTCTAATTTAGCTCTCTCCTCTGCCGTTGAGCAGGCCGCTAGCTCAGCGGTATCAGGGCCGAAGTGATACTCACCAACACCAGAAATCCAGGCAGCATGAACACTCACCGAGAAAGCGGCAATACTGACAAGCAATAGAGGTCGCAAGAATGTACTTTTCATGCTATTCCAGCGCAACCGCAACCATCACGACCTTACCAATCATCATTTGGTAAATGTCTTCGGAGTTCATGAACTTTTTAGGTTCTGAGTTTGTAACCGGCCTGGAATCAGGAATCTTTAATGCACTGTTAATTCTCGAAATATGAATTGCAAAATTCACATCCTCTGGTGCAACACCATTACCACGCTTGATTTCATCACTATTTAACTTGCCAACGGTAATGCCCAATAAATTTCCGTAGTGATCAAATACTGGGCCACCAGAATTGCCCTTATTAATCTTTGCGGTCAACTGAAAGCTGCCAGGATCCTCACTAATGCCGGTGGCTTTTGCAACCACGCCATTGGTAATGGATGGGGTTGAACTTCCTAGTACGTGCCAAAGGGGGTATCCCATCACCACCAGCTTTAGCAACTCGAAACTGATTACTAGAAATTGAATTTTCTTTTGGAAGTGGATCATCTAATTCGAGTATCGCTATGTCCTCAGCTTGGGATTTGTAAATCACTCTTGCCCTAGACATTTCGCCAAGGCCGTTACGGACTGCAAAGTCCTTACCACCCTCAATCACGTGCCTATTAGTAATCACTTTTTTGCCACCATCAATCACAATGCCGCTACCACCGCTAATTGGAGTGCCCGATGGGAATGGGAAGCGATTGAAATTAGAGGGAACAGGGGGAGTCTCGTACTCAGGCACTGCATTTTGCTGTTTTTTATCAATAATGGTGTCTGCGTATCGTGGCTGACGACCCTCCTCTACTGGGGGTCTAACGCTTATTTTCGGAGCAGATTCCGGTTTGATTTCCTTCTTTGAAATCTTCTGCTCCGGAACAAGTTCGATGATTGCTGACGCCTCTTGTGGCGGCGCAATTTGCGGTGCAGCGGCGACTTTTTTCCACTCAGCTTGTTAGCCACCAATAAGGATGACTGCGCCTTTTCATAATCACCAGCAGCGGCGTAGAGCCTGGAGGCCTGTTGCTTTTCTTGAATTGCCAAGTCCTTTTGACCTAACGCCAACAAAGTATCCCCAATTGCGTCCTGAATAGCGCCTGAGTTTGGAGCTAGTAATTGTTTTTGGGACAGGAAATTCATAGCCTCCTGTGGCTGGCCTCTTTGCATTTTCAGCTTAGCCATAAAGACAATTAACTTATCGGATTTTGGATTTTTATCTAGTAAATCCTGTAGTCGCTTCGTTGCACCAGTTGAATTTCCAGTAACCTCATCACATAAGGCCTCGCAGTAAGCAACCTCATACTGACCGCGATCCTTAGGTTGAGCCTTTTGCAAGAGCTTTTTGGCTTCTTTAATATCGCCCAACTTGATATGCGCATCGGCGCTTAAGACTAGCGCTTGATAGCTAGCAGGATTGTGCTCAAGGGCAAAGTCAAAATACTTTAAAGCCTTTTGCGGTTGATCAATTCCTAAATAAATTTTCCCAAATGCGATATTGAGATCAGCGATCTGCCCATCGGTTTTTGAGTCAAATTTCTTTAAAGCTCCAACTGCCTCTTTATACATACCGGCATCAATATAGGCATATCCAGCACTTAATTGACTCGGCAAAGTAATTGGCCCCTTAGGTGCAGCATTTGCAATACTTACAGTAATGCCTAGAGCCAAGGCAAATGCGCAGATATATCTTTTCATTTTTCTACCGCCACAATAAATTCTTTCTGAGCTTTTCTTTGCATCTCATCTGCTATTAGGAGGGTGATCTTATGAGTCCCAACCGGAATATCTGCGTTAGAAATAAATAGGCTGTTATCTGATATGGTTGCCATCTTCAGCAATCTATCGGTGATATCAAATTGCATACTTCCGTAGAGAGCCTTAAATGACCTCCAGGAAATCCTTTGATTTTCATAGGGCCTAAAGAAGACCTCAATTGAAAATGGGGCCTTAACCGTCTTAGTCACCTCAGGTTGAAAAATAATAATTTTGGGCGCCTTTGGATCCTCGGTGACTGGATCAATTGCGCTTGTGGCTGATAGCTGCTGATATTTGACATACTCTTCCTGATTCACCAATTGCTGAGCAGCAACCTGGGTTGAAAGCATGAGTGATGCAGCCAGAAGGTAGATCATCTTCATTTATTTTTGCGCCGAAATTACTTTTTGATAAACCCCAGAGATCGCAGGATTTTGCTGAACCCCTTTTCTCTGAGCCTCTTTAGATACTCTCTCTGATGCATAAGCATGCAATTCTTGGGCAGCAATCTTTTGATCTTTAAAAAGAGTCCATGTCCAATTTCGGCGGAAGAAATAGAAATTTGAGATCCTGATGCTGCACTGAGGATGGTCGTGTTCTGGGGAAGATTCTCATTCTCAGAATGAATGGCGATGGGACGTGCCGCTGTCATAAGTGGCTTGCCTGTTTTGGTAACGCCTGAATAGCAGCTATCCATCACCAGGGTAATTGATTTTGGTTGATAGCCATTGATGATCTTAATTAGGTTGTCGTGTGAAATTGCAGTGTCATCCAATAAGTCAACATTGGCATCAAGCGGTAATAAGCATCTTTTCTTACCGTCCGCTGAGGCAAGCCCATGACCCGAGTAAAAAATAATCACTTCTGTGCGACCTTGATTAATTTCAGCAGGAAGCCAATTTCTCAAGGCCAACAGAATATCTTTACGCTTTGCAGAGGAGCCGCTTAATAACTTAATCTTCTGAGGATCAACACCCAAAGATTTATTCGCATAGTCATAAAAACTTCTAGCATCATGATCAGAAAAATCGGCTCTAGGTAGCATTTCATAGCCCTCAGCGCCTATTACTATTGCTACCGCATCACGCCTTACAGAGTTGGGTATTTTCGTAGGGTCTAGCTCAGGTAATGAGGCGGAACTACCTACCACATCACGTCGCACTAAAATCTGCCGGTTATAAATGGCGCCGTTTTGCCCTTCTGTATAGACATCAATTTGAGTCTCGCCTACAGGTACATATCGTGTAACGCTATAGCTACCAGTTGAGCTTGGCCCAATATCTTTTCCGCCAACTCTCAGCAATTTGACAGGTATCTTATTCTCGGTAGTGATTGTCAAAATTACTTTTCCGCTGGTGTCCGATTTGCCTGGATAAACTTCCATGGCCAGCTCTTTTGAAGCGCCAAACTCCTTGCCTGACTTCAGCACCCTTAAGTTATTCAGAGCCAAACTTCGTGCATCATCATCACCAAGCTGACGACTGGCCTTTTCCAGCCAATCTTTTGCTAGAGTTTGATCCGGTGATACGCCCCTGTCATTGAGGTAAGCCCATCCCAAGTTATTCTGAGCCATTGCATTGCCTTGATCCGCAGCCTTTTTCTACCAATAAACCGCTTTTGATGGATTGGCCTCTACACCCCTGCCCTGTGAATACATCGTTCCCATATTGACTTGGGCATTTATATTTTTTTGCTCTGCGGATTTGAGCATCCATCTAGCAGATTTTTCCAAATCCCCTGCAGATGGCTGCCCACTAGCTTGCAAAGACATTGCTAAGTTAAATTGAGCTCCGGGGTTGTTTTTTTCTGCCGCTAGAGTAAAGAACCGATTTGCCTCATCAGGATTTGCTGAGACACCCAGACCCTTTTGATACAAATATCCAATGGCATTAAGACACTCTGGATTGCCAATATTGGCGGCGTAAATGCATTGTTCATATGCTTCACGATATTCATGACGCATGAATGCATTTTTTGACTCCAGATACCCGGCAATTCCATTCTGTGAATAGAGACCAGCCAATAATCACGCGGTCATTACGCTTGATTTGATTTGTACAGAAGTACTCATCTCAGTACTCCATACCTTTAACGTTGCCAACACCGCCCGAGGCTGGAGCCGTCAAACGTGGCTGCTCTTCGAGCGCAGGAGTCTCGATGCTCGGCTTGACTTGTCCAGCCATTGGGTCAACGACCTCAACCGCAGGAGTCTCCGGCTCTTTCTTATCGGAAAGTGCCCAAACTAGCAAACCAATGATTGCAGCAGCGCCAATGGCTATACCTACCCCACCTCCACCGCCACTACTACTGCTACTACTGTCGTCGTCAGCATAAGCAGGCAGGCATCCAAGTGTGAATGCGGCTATCAGAATTTGGGTGACTATCTTCTTCATATATAAGTTTTTTGCTGGGTAGTTTTTGATGACCCTATTTTTCTTCCCCAATACTAAGAATTTCTTAAGCTAACCTTATTTTGTGGGAATTTTTCCCTCGTTTTTTTAATTATCTGCGGGAATTTTTCCCACGTCAAGGATATTTCTGTTATATTTTTAAAAAACTAAAGGGATCTAAGTGGGAGACAAACTAAAAGAAGCGGTGAAAAAGGTCTTCCAGCCCCTGGCCAAGCTATTAATCAAGGCTGAAATCACTTATGGAGAAGCTAGCGATCTTCTCAAGGTAGCCCTTGTCAAAACGGCCACTGAAAAGTTAAACCAATCAAACGAGCAGATCACAGACACTCGAATTCACCTAATTACAGGTGTGCACAGAAAAGATGTGCGCAGAATTAAAGAAGGCGAAGATTCAACGTCACACACTCAGTCAAACACACCAATAACGTCTCAAGCCTTCGCGAAATGGTTTGGTGACACGAGATTTCAAAATTCAGAGGGAGGCCCTCGCCCTCTATGTAAAAAATCTAGAGACTCACAAGACGACTTTGAGGAACTCATCAACTCAATTAGTAAAGACGTAAGACCAAAGGCGGTACTTGATGAAATGCTCTCCAGAAAAATGGTGGTTGTAAATGCGCTCGGACTAATAGAGCCCAGTTTGGAAAACATCATCGCCAATCAACCAGCCGACGATGCAGCCAAATATCTAGGCATGAATATTCATGATCATCTAGAAGTTGCAGTCAATAACCTTTCAGATACAGCAGATAAGCAGCTAGAGCGATGCGCACACTATTTCGGGCTTTCCGAATCTGCAGCGCAAGAGCTAGAGAATTTCTCGAAGGAAATTGGCATGACTGCCCTACTAAAAATTAATGAAAAGGCACAAGCACTGATCAGAGAGCCCAAAAACCACGGCAACTGGGACACTAATTTTGGCGTGTACTCATACAAGAGCAAGCAAGCTACCAAGAAAGATACGAAATGATACTAACTAAAGTTTTAGTGGTTGCCCTCCTAACAACGTTACTAGGTCTTGGCATTGCCAGCAAAAGTTATGGTAATGAGAAAAATACTGGCACCGGTGGTGGCATTGGTGGCACAGGTAACACTCAAACCAATAGTGACTTATTGGTCAATATGACGAACATAGCAACTGCGCCTTGCGATAAGAAAAACAGCATAGGATCCATTGCAACAGCTCAAGGTTCGGCTGTTAAATTTAAGCCGCAGCAGTTAATTTGTGAAGGTTTTGAAATCAAAACCGAGAAGGACGAATTTTTAGTGATTGATCTAATCGGAGGAATCAAGCTATATATCCCGGGCAATAGTGAATTAGTCATTGCGCCAGCCCAAATAGAGGCAGCAAAATTAGAAAATCAATCAATTCGCCTCAGCAAAGGCAAAATTAGAGCTCAACGCAAAGATCTTGGGGCTGGAACAAAGGCTTTGAATATCCTGACAGGCAATTCAGTCATTGAGTTATCTGGGATGGATGCTGAAATTATCCTTAAGCCAACAACAGATGTTAAGTATGTAACGTATGTGAGGTCATATGCGGGGACATCTTGGATTTCTCTTGGGAATAAAAAGGTTGTAATCCCAATGGGCTATATGGGCTTTTCAAATGAAAATCCAGAAAATCCAATTATTGAAGTCAGAAAAGATACTGGGCAACTGGGGGCGCGAATACCCCAATACCAACCTTGAATACTACATACTGATTTTTCTATTAAAACCGCACGTTTGCAGACTCGCCAATTATCCAACGGGACTCATCTAAAGCAAACCTGCTAAGTTTTGGGAAGCAAATTTGGGAGCAAGAGCGTTTCGTCCATAGAAGCCCTTGTCATTTCCATTGACTTGTTCGAAGAAGTGACAGAGCCACTGATCGACCTTAAACTATTACATCAACTTGAATAAATACAAAATAAGGGACAACACCATGAAAATACTATTGCCAATAGACGGCTCAAAATCATCTCTCAATGCAGCAAAGTATGTTGCTAAAACAGCTAAAAATTCTCGCAGCCCGGTTGTGGTTACTTTAATTAGCGTTCACGATGATGCTGGTCTTGGTCATGTAAAACAGTTTGTTGCCAAAAGTGTTGTTGATGATTATTTAAGAGAAGTAAGCGAGAGGGAGCTAAAGGCGGCTCAAAAGGTTTTAGATGCGGCTGGCGTCAAACACAATATAGCTATCAAACGTGGGCACATATCTGATGAAATTATGGCGCTTGCAAACAAGGATAAAGTGGATTTAATTGTTATGGGTGCAAAGGGTCAAAGTGGTTTTATGGATGCATTAATGGGATCTGTAGCCCAACGCATTAGTAGCTGTGCAAAACAACCAGTACTATTGATTAAGTAACCCATTTAGTTGGTTGCCGATGGCGGCCAACTGAGTTCATCACTTTTATAGACTTAAAACATACAGATGTCCTCACCCTTGCAGGGCCTCAATAAATCTGAAGTGCTCCAGCTTCAAGCGCAGCACGGGTTTAATGGGCTTGCAGTTGCAGATAAAAAAACTCTTTTCAAGTTACTAATTAGAATTTTAGCTGAGCCTACATTCGCCCTACTCTTGTTGGCTGGCTCGATTTACCTAGTTATTGGCAAAATTGATGATGCATTAATATTGATTGGATTCATCTTTATTTCAGTTGGAATTACCCTATTCCAAGAGCGAAAAAGTGAAAAAGCAATTGATGTCCTCAAGGAACTCTCAAGCCCCAGAGCGATTGTCATTAGAGATGGCATTACGCAAAGAGTAGCCGGCAAAGACATTGTCGTTGGCGACATACTCGTACTTGCAGAAGGGGACAGAATTCCCGCTGATGCCCTATTATTTGAAGCACACGATCTACTCGTTGACGAATCATTGCTCACCGGTGAATCTGAGCCAACTAAAAAAGATAGCGCTAATCAAGTCCATTCGGGCTGCATGGTAATTCGGGGTAGCGGCATAGCCAGAGTTAGCGCTATTGGCATGCAAACTGAGTTAGGCAAGATCGGAAGTAGCCTAAAGCAAATCATTAGTCTTAATAGCCCTCTTCAGGAAGACATTGGGGAATTGATTAAAAGGGTTACGATTTTTGGAGTCTCCCTCTCAATTATCGTTCTAGCAATCTACGGATTAATGCACGATAACGCACTGACCGCTATTAGTCTAACCATGGCGTTGCTGCCAGAAGAATTCACAGTAATTTTGACGGTATTTATGGCGCTTGGCGTTTGGAGAATAGCTCGCCAAAAAGTACTTACAATGTATGCGCCCGTTATTGAAACACTGGGTAGCATCACAGCTTTATGCGTTGATAAGACGGGCACTCTCACTCTGAATAGGATGTCCCTAGAGGTTCTTGCAACTCCCCAGAATATCTTGATGCTTAGCTCAAAAGATGATGAACTAAATCCATCGCAAAAAGAGCTTCTAGGTTATTGCGTACTTGCAAGCGAGGTAAAGCCGTTTGATCCTATGGAACAGGCTTTTCATGAAAAGCGCCATCTCGCTCCTGAATATATTAATCAGACTTCCGAATTTGAATTGGTACACGAGTATGGCCTGAGCCCCGAGCTCCCTGCGATGACACATCTTTGGAAAGCGCCAGGCTCTGATGAATGTCTTGTGGCTATCAAAGGTGCGCCCGAGGCAGTCCTTAAGCGCTGTAATTTGCCGCAAACACAAATCGCAGTAATTGAAAAACAAATTAAAGATCTTGCATCCCAAGGATTGCGTTTACTCGGAGTTGCAAAATCTCAATATACGAAGCAAAGCTCAAATTGGCCAGCAACCTTGAGCTCATTTGAGTTTACTTGGCTCGGTCTTGTGGGGCTCAAAGACCCAATTCGTGAAGAAGTGCCCGCATCCATTCAGAAATGTCAGGGAGCTGGCATTCGCGTCATCATGATTACTGGAGACCATGCAATTACAGCGCAAGCGATTGCAAAGCAAGCGGGTATTGATAGTGCCAGCGTTCTATCTGGCAGCGATATTAATACACTTAACGATCTTGAGCTGCGCGAAGCGGTAAAAAAAACGTCAGTTTATGTGCGCATTAAGCCTACTGAGAAATTAAGGCTTGTAAAAGCGTTGCAAGCGAACAATGAAGTTGTGGCTATGACAGGTGACGGGGTTAACGATGCGCCCGCCCTAAAAGCAGCTCATGTAGGCATTGCAATGGGGCAACGAGGCACCGATGTTGCTAGAGAAGCCGCATCCTTGGTACTGCTAAATGATGATTTTTCATCCATCGTCCACACTATCCAGCAGGGCAGGCAAATATATGACAATTTACATAAAGCCATCATTTATGTCGTTGCCGTCCACATCCCAATGGCTGGAGCTGTTTTTATTCCCATTCTCTTTGGGGTGCAGCCGATCCTAGACCCGATACATATCGTCTTCCTACAAATGATTATTGACCCGGCGCTTGTGCAATTATTTTTGAGATGGAAGCGCCTGAAAGCGATGTAATGCTAAAGCCACCTAGAAGTATTAATCAAAAACTCTTTAGCTTGGATAGCATCTCCATGGCTTTTTATTACAAGGAGCGGGATTGACCGCTATTGTTGTTGGTCTATATTTCTGGCTTCTACATATGAACTATACCCATGCCATGGCTACAACCCTATCATTTGGCAGCCTAGTGCTTGGCAACATCTCATTAATTATTGTCAGTAGATCCAAAAATGATCACCTCTTTAGAATTCTGCAAAAAACCAATCCGTCTCAGAAAAGGATTCTCGGTATTGGAGTTATATCCTTTGGATTTTTAATTACGATTCCATTTCTCCGAGATCGATTTCAATTCACTGTGCCTACGCTAGAAGGTGCATTGGCGATTCTTGCCTCTGGGTTAATCGGAATCGCGTGGTACGAGCTGGTTAGGCTAGGCTACAGAAGAAAATGGGGCCAATAGCAAATGACTGCTATTGATGACTTCTAGGCAAAAAACAGGGTCAGTAGTTTCACGATTTAAATTAATGCCTTTTAAGAAGTCTGCAACCCTCACTACTCTTGATAGTTTTATATCTGGAATATTTAAGGCCCGACCTAATAACAATTGAAATTAAAGCTCGAGCTGCATATACAGCCAATACGGTAATAGTTGAGGTGGTGGCTCAGCGCCCTCGTATGGTTCACAGAGCGTAAATCCATGAGTCAAATACATAGATAGATTGGGCACTTTTCATGAACACACCCGTATCCAGATTAAGCAACCTGAAACCGCCCTTTTTTGAATCCTCAATAAGATGCTCAAGAATTTTTTTGCCATAACCTTGGCCGCGACACTCTGGTTTTGTATATATCCTAACAATCTCCCCATTACCACTAGGTAGCTGACGTAATCCACCCATTCCAACTGGAATACCGTTGGAGATCAATAGATAAAATGCCGCATTTAGGGAATCTCGAGGATTAATAAAGCCCATAGCTAATGGAATATATTGCTCTAGAGGCATGCCGACTATATCGGGAATAGAAAAAGCACAGGTTTCTTGAATTTGATCATTCATCCATGAAAAATATTCGCCCGTCATCTGCAAGGCAGCATCTGCCCACTCTGGGCTATGGGCATCGACAAAATAGATATTGCTAGACATAAATAACTTATTAAATCTTTTGGCTAAGGGAAAGCTTGGGAACTGATTAAACAATGCATTTAGCAAAACACAATAAAAGGTAAATTAATACATCCGATCTTATTCCAAACAGCTCATGCACTCTCGAAGTATTATTTGACCACTGGGGTAATTAAATAGGTTAATTTAGTGCAGATGAGATGTGTTCGAATAGGTTTCGGGAAAATTTCACGAATTCATGAGGAACACCTGAGGGATCATGGTGTAACTACCATTGGCATAGTTGAAGTTAGCCCTGAACGCGTCAAAGAGATAAGGGAAATAGGGTTCAACGCCCTTGATTCAATAGAAGCGGCAGTTTCACTTAACCCTGACTTCTATGATATTTGCACCCCAACCTATACAAGATTAGAAATTCTTCGCAACCTATGCTTATTGAATCCATATGCCAATATTTTGCTTGAAAAACCATGTTGTGATTACAAGGATGTTGAGGAAGTTCAAAGACTTACAAAAAATCATTTAGGAAAAATTTCCGTAAATGAAAACTATGCCTCCTCAAAGGTCACGACTCGAGTACTTGAAACTGTAAGAGAGAGAAATATCAGGCCAAAGAGTTAATCGATCTTGATATAATGGCGCTAGTATGATGCCGCATCCCTCAAGGGCAAGCCTCTAACTACATTCAAGGTCGTTGGTAGGGAGGCTGGCGCCTGTGGCGACCGCGGTTGTATCTTTAGAGAGCTGCTATCGATTTCGATTACCGAGTCTTTCCTGAAAGAACATTTGGATAAAGGTTTCCAAATTAGCTTGAACTCAAAAACGGGTAACGAAACTATTTTGTATATTCCCCCTCAGTACATCAAGGGCTACCTGATGGCGGTAGATGGATCAGCAAGGTAGAGAATGTTGAAGGATTCGAAATAAATAAAGGGGCTTTTGAGCCCCTTTATTTATATAAGCATTGGCGGAGACGAGAGGATTCGAACCTCCGATCAGAGTTTTAGCCCCGATGCTCCCTTAGCAGGGGAGTGCCTTCGACCAGCTCGGCCACGTCTCCGTATTGATACATTTACAACGCCCCACAGTTTAACTGATTCCTATAGCTGCAGGGATTTACAGCGGTTTAATGCTGATTCTTACTTCTGATCCAACTCAAAGGCCTTATGGAGAGCGCGCACTGCCAACTCCATATATTTCTCATCAATAACGACTGAGATCTTGATTTCACTAGTAGAGATCATCAGGATATTGATGCCCTCTTCTGATAATGTTCGGAACATTTTGCTGGCAACGCCAACATGGGAGCGCATACCAACACCGACAACAGAGACTTTAGAGACCTTAGGATCGCCTGAAATTTCTTTAGCCTCAATATGGGATTGGACATTGTTCTTTAGTAAGTCCAGGGCTTTTTGATAATCAGCACGAGGGACTGTAAAAGTGAAGTCTGTCTTACCTTCAAATGATTGGTTCTGAATAATGATGTCCACATCAATATTGGCATCCGCGATCGGACCCAAAATTTGATAAGCGATACCTGGGCGATCAGGAACGCCAAGAACGGTAATTTTTGCCTCATCACGCGCAAAGGCGATGCCGGAAATAACTGCGGCTTCCATAGTGCTGTCCTCTTCAAATGTAATCAAGGTGCCCGACTTCATCTCTTCATCAAGGGGCATCAATGGATCTGTCAGCGATGACAGAACACGAGTTTTAACTTTGTACTTACCAGCAAACTCCACTGAACGAATCTGCAATACCTTTGAACCAAGACTTGCCATCTCGAGCATTTCTTCAAAGGTAATTTTGTCCAAGCGACGTGCATCTTCACAAACGCGCGGGTCAGTTGTGTAGACACCATCGACGTCGGTATAGATCAAGCACTCATCTGCCTTCAGTGCTGCAGCCATGGCAACAGCTGATGTGTCAGAGCCGCCACGACCCAAAGTCGTGATGTTGCCATTTGGATCAACGCCCTGAAAACCAGTAACCACTACAGCACGTCCAGCATTGAGATCAGCAAGAATTTTCTTGTCATCAATACTCTTGATACGCGCTTTAGTAAAAGAAGAATCCGTGTGAACTGTTACCTGCCAACCAGCATAACTCACTGCATCAACACCTTCACGCAGTAATGCCAGAGCCAATAAGCCAGAGCTGACCTGTTCGCCTGTAGAGGCGATTTGATCGAGTTCACGTGGATTAGCATCAGGATTGATGTCCTTTGCCAAACCAAGCAAACGGTTAGTTTCGCCAGACATCGCTGAAGGCACCACAACCACTTGGTGACCAGCACGCATCCACTTGGCAACGCGTTTAGCGACGTTCTGAATGCGCTCAACTGAGCCCATTGAGGTGCCGCCATACTTATGAACGATAAGAGCCATAAATCCGTTGTATTGTCTATGTATAGGAAACTACATTCCCTAGGGTCTAAAAGGGGCTTATTTTACAGGGTTTTATCCCCGTGCTATAGCTTCTCAGACCATATAGGCAGTACTCGCTTACCAGTCGATACCAAATGTGGGTAGCTCGCCCCCACCCCAGCAACCGCTATCAGCTCGTCATGGATATAGAGCAGTGGCGCCTGGCGCTCCCAAGGGGGTGTATCTGACTCCTGGAAAAGGTTCTTGAGGGTTTTTCGTGGGGTATTGGACTTGATTTGGAGCTTTTCTGCCCCCTGACGAGGCCTTTCCTCAATCAGGCCCTGCTTTTGGGCTTCCTTAACCCAGTCAGCAGGCAAGCCAAGGGACTTGCTCCGAGCAGGCACATCACGAAATACCCACTGCCCGACTTTGCGATTCGCCACTTGTAAGAGACTGCGCCATAAATAAATGCTCACCTCATCATGCTGCCATACCAAATTTGAATCTGTTTTTACAGCCATCAGATCCTTCCACCAAGACTCAAGACGCTCCTGGGATGGCATTGATAAATCATTTAGCTTGAGCCAATAACGCATCAGATTATTGGCAGCTGCTTTATCTTCCTTCGCAAGAAGCAAGAGAGGCGCTAGCTTTAAGTGCTGAGCTTGAAAAATTTGCTTACCATCCTGTCTAGCCAAGCGATCGAGCAGTACTTGTGATTGAGCCAGTAAATCTGCGCTACGAGCTAAGTTAGCGATTGCGGCTGGTTGAATTTTCTCCAGCCTCGGGATGATGTCTTTACGAATCGCATTTCGGCGATAGCGCGTATTTTGGTTACTAGGGTCTTCCACCCATTTGAGCTTATGTTCTTTGGCGTAAGCCTCAAGTTCAGCCTTACTTTGATTTAGCAGCGGGCGCCAAAGGGTAATAGCGTCAGCATCTTTTGCGTTCGCACGATGTCGGGGCATAGCAGAGAGACCCGCAACGCCCGAGCCTCGCAAGAGTTGCAAGAGGACAGTTTCGGCTTGATCATTTTGATGGTGGGCTAAGAGTAAATCTTCAATGCCATGCTCAATGCACAACTCCGTTAAGGCATCGTAGCGCTCTGCCCTAGCCCGGGCTTCAATATTGCCCTGCGATTGATCTGCAAAATGCAATAAACGGAAATCAAAATGAACTCGGTATTTTTTGGCTAGCTTCTCGCAAAACTCCAGCCACTGATCAGCAGACTTTTGCAAACCATGGTGAATATGGAATACCCAAATCTCAGTTGAGTTATTGGGATTTATTTGGACCGCCTTGCAAACGGCATCAAGCAACACAACCGAATCAAGCCCACCGCTTAAGGCAAGGCCAATACGTTTGGCTGCTATTGGGGCGGCCTGAAGAGTCGCCTTAGGACTTAGCTTCGATTTCCTTGAACTTGCCATAGCTCATCAAGCGTTTATGGCGACGCTCAAGAAGCGCATCCACTTTCATACCATCGAAGGTCTTTAGTGACTCTGCCAAGGCTTTGCGCATATTGCTCATCATGGTCTCGTAATCACGATGTGCACCACCGATTGGCTCGGTAACGATCTTGTCAATCAAGCCGATTGCCTTTAAACGTTGCGCGGTCAAACCCAATTGCTCAGCAGCTTCTGGGGCTTTATCAGCAGTCTTCCATAGGATAGAAGCACAACCTTCAGGTGAGATCACAGAATAGGTTGAGTTCTGCAGCATCAACACAACATCACCCATTGCAATTGCTAGCGCCCCACCAGAACCACCCTCACCAATAATGGTAGCGATGATAGGCACTTCTAATTCAGCTTGAACATAGAGGTTGTGACCAATCGCTTCAGACTGGTTTCGCTCTTCTGCGTCGATCCCCGGGAATGCACCTGGTGTGTCAACAAAAGTAAATACCGGCAATTTAAATTTTTCAGCCAAGTGCATCACGCGTTTTGCTTTGCGGTAACCCTCTGGGCGACTCATGCCAAAGTTACGTAGAGCGCGCTCTTTAGTATCGCGGCCCTTCTGATGACCAATCACTACACAGGGTTGATTCTCAAAACGGGCTAAGCCGGTAATGATGGATTGATCATCCGCAAAATTGCGATCGCCATGAAGCTCATGAAAATCTGTAAATAAAGCGCCAACATAATCGAGGGTATAAGGACGTTGTGGATGACGCGCCACTTGTGAAACTTGCCAAGGATTGAGGTTGGCGTAAATGTCTTTAGTCAGCTGCTGACTTTTTTCGGTAAGCGTTTTGATCTCATCAGAGATGTCTACTGATGATTCATCTTGCACAAATTGCAGCTCTTCAATCTTTGACTCTAGTTCAGCGATTGACCGCTCAAAATCCAGGAAAGTCGTTTTCATAGCTTGATTTTAATATTCAACGGGAATGGGGTCGAGACTTCTCCACATATACCAGGTAGCTACAGTACGCCAAGGGGCCCAATTTGCCGCTACTTCACGGGCCTCATGCCTACTAACAGGCTCTCCACTGAAGTAATTGAGGGAAATAGCCTTAATTAGGCCCGCATCATTCAAAGGGAGAATATTAGGTCTCACCATATTAAAAATAAGGAACATTTCAGCTGTCCAGCGCCCAATACCCCGGATTTCACATAACTCTTTGATGATGGCCTCATCTTCCATGTCCTTCCACTGATTCGCATGCAAACGGCCAGAATTGAAGTGCTCAGCTAAATCACGAATGTACTCGACCTTACGGCCCGATAACCCGGCTGCACGCAATTCTTCAATAGTTAAAGCCAGGATATTTTTAGGGTTTACTTTGTTTTTAGCGGCAAGTAAGACTTTATTCCAAACTGACTGGGCTGCCGCTACAGAAATTTGCTGACCAACAATCGATCTGGCCAGTGTAGTGAATGCATCACCGCGCGTTCTCAAGAAAACTGGCCCATGTTTTGGAATCAACTTTTTGAGGATACGGTCTTGTTTCATCAACTCAGCACAAGCCTGTTCCCAATACTCTGGGGCTGATTCTTCAAAAATTTCTTGCTCTGCTGCTTTAGTCAAAATGCATTCTCAACCACGAATTGAACTACTTAATTTCTGCGCCATTCAGTCAGGCCACCAGGTTTGTCTTCCAAGACTACACTCTGCTCCAATAAAGTCTTGCGAATTAAATCTGCTTTAGCAAAATCTTTGGCTTGCTTTGCCGCAACTCGTGCAGCGATCTGCTCTTCAATTACAGCAGCAGATAAACCTACATCGGCACCACGAGATCCTTCTTGTAAGAATAGGGTTGGGTCTCGCTGCAAAAAGTTCAGGGTTCCAGCTAATCCTTTGAGAGTGGCGGCTAGTTGCGCCTTCTCATCGCCCTGCGCACGATTCACTTCGCTCGCCAAGTCAAAAAGAGCTGCAATAGCCTCAGGCGTATTGAAATCATCATTCATAGCATCAGAAAAACGCTTAGCCCATGGAGAATAGGGGTCGGTAGGCTGATTGCTCGCTGGAGATTGAGACAATGCTGTGTATAGGCGAACTAAGCCTGAACGAGCCTCTTCGAGTTGGGCGTCACTATAGTTAATCGGGCTGCGATAGTGGGCACGCAACATAAAGAAGCGTAAGACCTCAGGATCAAAATTTTTTAGAACATCCCGAATCAAGAAAAAATTACCCAAGGACTTGGACATTTTTTCTTCATTCACACGAATATGTCCGTTGTGCATCCAGTAATTTACGAAAGGCTCATCGCTAGCAGTGTGATCTTGGCCATACAGAGCGCCTTCACTCTGAGCGATCTCGTTCTCATGGTGTGGGAATTGCAAATCGGCACCACCGCCATGGATATCAAAATGCTCACCTAGTAAATCGCAGGACATAGCAGAACACTCAATATGCCATCCGGGACGACCTTCACCCCAAGGAGATTTCCACCGGGTATCCGCAGGCTCTTCTGGTTTAGCGCTTTTCCATAAAACAAAATCTAAGGGATCACGTTTGCCACCACCAACAGCGACACGCTCACCAGCATTTAATTCATCTAAAGATTTACCGGAGAGGCGACCGTACTCGGGGAATAAGCGAACAGCGAAATTGACGTCACCATCATCGCCTTGATAGGCCAATTCTTTTTCTATCAAACGACCAATCATGCCCTGCAATTGACTGATGTAATCGGTTGCACGGGGCTCGTGATCTGGATGCATTAAACCCAGCTCATCCGAGTCGGCATGCATTGCATCAATAAAACGCTGGGTTAGCGCAGAAATAGGTTCACCATTCTCAATCGCGCGATTGATAATCTTGTCGTCAATATCAGTGATATTGCGGACATAAACCACCTCGTAGCCACTAGCTCGCAACCAGCACACCACCATATCAAACACAATCATCACCCTGGCATGCCCAATATGGCAAAAGTCATAGACCGTCATACCGCAGACGTACATCTTGACCTTGCCTGGCTCGATGGGTTTAAAGGCCTGCTTAGAGCGACTGAGAGTGTTATAGATTTGCAGCATAGGGGCTATAAAGGTGGGCAAGTAGCGCCAATTTGTTAGACTGAGCGCTGAGTATATCGAATGAGTCCGTTTTTCACCCCGCCCCCTATGCCAGCTAACCCATTTTCACTATATCCAGACCACTTAGGCGGCTTGAGCGCTATTTTTGCTGCTTTACTGCTAGCGGGCTGTAGCACCCCCGGCCAACAACTAGCAGATGCTGAAATCAAGACCCTAAATACCGCCTCGACCGGGGCTACTCAAGGTGTCCAAGCCCCTTATGTGGGCTCATACGGCCCCAATGACCCCCCACGACTTGCTGAGAACGATGGTGGATACGATCAATTCAATTCGGAGCTTTCAGACTCCGTAGCTGTGCCTTTTCTATCCTTTTTAATCATTGAGCCTGATCCGGTAACCAAAAATGGGGTTCCGTCTGATATTGAAAAGTTAGTCAAAGCCAAAAAATATCCGGAAGCCATTGACCTCATTAACCAGCGCCTCAAGAAAACGCCAGGTAATGTGCAGTTACGTTATGTCAAAGCGCATATGCAGATTGAAATGCGCCAGTGGGATGCAGCCAAGAAAACTTTAATTGAAATAACTCAACAATTTCCAGAGTTACCAGAGCCTTATAACAACCTCGCTGCATTAGCAGCCAATCAGGGCAATTGGATTGAGGCAAGGGATTACTTAGAGCTTGCTTTGAAATTACGCCCTAGCTATACCGTTGCTGCAGCCAACTTAGGCGAGGTCTATATTCGCCTTGCCGCACAGTCCTATGACAGTGCGGCAAAGGATGCCGTCCTCAATCAGCGTCAATACACCAATCGTGCAAAAGCACTCATGGAGATATTGAAGCCACCCAAGAAGAGAGTTGCACCAATATCACCAGCAGTCCCGCTGACAATACCTAGTTCAAAATAATTTTTTTCTTTTATCTACTAACTCATTAGAAAGTTAATTCACCATGGCTAAAGTTCTACTCAAAACAAATAAGGGTGATATCACCTTCACTTTAGATGCTGCTAAAGCACCAAAGACCGTTGCCAATTTTTTACAGTACGTCAAAAGCGGTCACTACGATGGCACGATTTTTCACCGCGTAATTGATAACTTCATGATTCAAGGCGGAGGCATGACTGCCGGCCTCAAAGAAAAATCTTCTGGCGCCCAAATTGAGAATGAAGCAAACAATGGCCTGAAGAACGACCGTGGCACAGTAGCCATGGCACGCACTAGTGATCCGCACTCTGCGACAGCCCAATTTTTCATTAACGTGAACGACAATGATTTTTTGAATCACACTTCACCAAGCGCACAAGGCTGGGGTTATGCCGTTTTTGGCAAGGTTACTGATGGCCTTGATGTGGTTGATGCGATTCGCAAAGTAAAGACCGGTAATGCCGACTTTCATCAAGATGTTCCGACAGAAGATGTCGTTATTGAAAAGGCAAGCGTTCTCGAGGAATGATCCTGCAATACGCGAGCGCGTTATTCATTTCTGATCTACATCTCACGCCGTCAATACCCTTGACGGCGCAACGATTTTTTGATTTTTGTGAAAAAGATGCCCCCAAGGTAGAAGCAGTATTTATCCTGGGAGACTTGTTAGAGTATTGGGTTGGAGATGATGCCGCCCAGCACTCTCCTTTTCAACAAGAAGTGAAACATGCGCTTGCCACACTCTCCACTAAAGTGAAAACGTATTACCTCCACGGTAATCGAGATTTTTTAGTTGGAAAGCATTTCTTAAGCAAAACGGGTATGACATTGATGGCTGACCCAAGCAAGGTCAATATTGCTGGATCTGAATATGTTCTCTGTCATGGCGATTCACTTTGTACGGCAGATATTGGCTATCAAGTATTTCGCGGCTGGGTTAGAAAACCTTGGATTCAAAAACTCTTCTTGAAATTGCCTCTCAATTGGCGTCGCTCGATTGCGAATCATCTCCGTAGCAATAGTGGTGCGCAATATCAGCGTGCAGCTCAATCTTCTGCCGCGGAGGCTCAAGCCAAAACAAACGTTACCTTAACGGCATGTGCGGCCGTCCTAAGAGATCAAGCTGGTAATCAATTGATTCATGGGCATACTCATCTTCCCAAGCACCATCAAGAGCATCTGATGGGCCAAGAGTGGCAACGCTGGGTCTTATCGGATTGGGATTTAGATCATCCCGACAGTGGACGACCGCGCGCAAGTGCGCTACTCATTAACCAAGACGGCGTTCGATACGCCGACCTGATTAAAACTTAATTCACCTACTCAACTTAGCAGGTCGAGTATTTAGATAAGCACTGCACCATCTGAGCAAAAATGCGTGGGTTTGCACACATGACTTCACCACTTTGCAAGAAGCCCTCTTCACCACGGTAGTTGCCAATGAGTCCACCGGCTTCAGTAATTAATAAAGCACCTGCAGCCATATCCCACGGTTTGAGATCGCCTTCAAAGAATCCATCGTAACGACCTGCAGCAACATAGGCCAAATCGAGAGATGCAGCACCAGGACGACGCAGGCCCGCACAATTGCGTGACATATCAGCAAAGATTTTTAAATACTTTTCTAAATCCTGATCTTCCCGATAAGGAAAACCAGTACCGAGTAAAGAATTAGCTAAACGATCTTGAGTAGCAACACGCAAACGCCGACGATCTAAATAAGCGCCAGCGCCACGAGTTGCGGTAAAAAGTTCATCACGGGTTGGGTCATACACCACTGCTTGCTGAGTGATGCCGTTGACTGACAGGGCAATAGAAACTGCATATTGCGGGAAGCCATGGATAAAGTTGGTTGTGCCGTCTAAGGGATCAATGATCCATACGTTTTCAGCATCGGTATTTTGAGCGCCCGTCTCTTCAGCCAAAAAACCATGTGTTGGATAAGCCTCGCTGAGCGTCTCAATAATGGCTGCTTCAGCCTGTCTGTCCACCTCCGTAACAAAGTCATTATGTTGTTTGCGGTCAACCTGAAGGCGCTCTAAATTGAGAGAAGCCCTATTAATCACGGTTCCGGCACGACGGGCAGCCTTAACGGCCACATTTAACATGGGATGCATAGTATTGATGGACAAATTAAATAAGAACAAGCTCACCAAATTGCAAACTGCAGGACAATAAGGAGCTAACACCCTGATTCTAAACGATTGCTCATTTAAACACCCAAGCCCCTAGAGAATTCCTGTTGATATGAATACCGCACAAGCTCAATTACTGCGCTGGGTTTTGGTTGAAACCAGCCACCCTGGAAACGTGGGTTCAGCTGCGCGTGCACTCAAAACCATGGGATTTAGTGATCTGCGACTGATTTCCCCAAAGATTTCGAGGGTCGCCCAGGCGTCTGAGGCAATAGCCCTAGCTAGCAGGGCCGTTGATATCCTGGAATCGAGTCAAGAGAGCGCATCACTGGAATCAGCCGTTCAAGACTGCCCCCTAGTCCTGGGCTTAACTAGTCGTGATCGTGAATTTGGACCACCAGCAATCAACTAGGTAGATGCCCGCCCCCTCATTCAGGCAGCCATTGCTGGCAAGCGGCGTGTGGCTCTTCTATTTGGGCCCGAGCGCACCGGCTTAGATAATCACCATCTCTCACTCTGCACCCACCGGGTTTGGCTCGATGCAAATCCACGCTATCCATCTCTAAACCTTGCTCAAGCCATGATGGTTTGTGCCTTTACCCTCAGGGAGGCCTTGGGTAACGATGAGAGGGCTGGACCAATTAATTCAAACCTTGAAGCGGTGGATTATGCCGATCCTGCTGCTGTAGCCGCCATGCTGGAGCACTGGCGTGAGGGGCTAGAGGCGCCATTGGCTATCTTGATCCTGCCCAACCCCAAAAAACTCATGCCACGCTTACAAGCGCTATTTGCCAGAACTCGTCTCCACAAAGAAGAAATCGATCTTCTACGTGGCATTGCTAAGCAGATGCTCTTAAGAAAATAAATTCGGCCTTTACCCGTTAAAATTCATTTATGTTCAATTCACTTTTCGACCAAGTCGATTCCATCATAGTGCGTGACCCCGCTGCGAGAAATCGTCTCGAGGTCATCACCTGCTACCCAGGCTTGCATGCTGTCTGGATTCATCGAGCATCTCATGGTCTGTGGAACTTGGGCTTAAAATGGATTGCACGCCTTCTGTCAATGTTAGCCCGCTTCATTACCGGCATTGAAATTCATCCTGGAGCAAAGATTGGTCGTCGTGTTTTTTTAGATCATGGCCTAGGAATCGTGATCGGAGAAACTACCGAAATTGGTGATGATTGCACCATCTATCAAGGTGTTACTTTGGGCGGAACTTCTCTCTACAAAGGCGTAAAGCGCCACCCTACCTTAGGTAAAGGTGTAGTGATTAGTGCGGGAGCAAAAGTTCTTGGCGGCTTTACTGTGGGTGATGGGGCTCGAGTTGGATCTAATGCCGTAGTCCTGAAAGAAATTCCCGCCGGAGCAACTGCAGTCGGAATTCCTGCTCGCATCCTGCATCCGGATTTACCGCAGGCAAGCACACCAGACAGTAAAGTGAAAGAGTACTTCTCCGCTTATGGCGTAACACCCAATGTAGATGATCCAGTATCTATGGCATTGAAGGGCTTGATTGATGCGACTTTAGAGCAAGAAGCCAAAATTGCAGCTCTTGAAAAAGTAATCGCTACATTAAGCAACACACCAGCATCTAATGCCAGTGAATCAAGCGACACCAAGCGTGACCTTGGTGCTTTAAAAGAATGGCTTAAAGAATAAGTTAATGCAGGGTTGGTGATGGGCCACCAGGATTGATAGTCTTATCTACAAAGTCATCATCACCATCATCAAGCTCATCGGCATCATCAGGCATTCCAAATGCTTCGCTACCTTCAGCATGGCGATTCTCAATTTCTTCATCAGTTGCAGCGCGAATATCTTCTACCTGCACCCAGAATCGCAAAGCCATACCAGCCAGTGGATGATTACCATCTAAGACCACTTGACTATCTGCTACATCGGTAACGGTATAAATCAAGGGCTCGTCATCCACATCACTAGACTCACCCCCTTCTTCAGCATCTGGCACACCCTCAAACTGCATACCTACTTCCAAAGGCTCCGGAAAACGCGCGCGTGGCTCAATCTTCAATAATTCTGGGTCGTACTCACCAAATGCCTCGCTCGGCTCAAGCTGAATGCTGGCCTCGTAGCCCACATCTTGCCCATCTAATAGAGCTTCAATCTTCGGAAAAGTGCCCTCATACCCTCCATGCAGGTATACCATCGGAGAATCTGGTTCCTCGATAATATTGTTTTGCGCATCGGTTAATTTGTAGCGCAGGGATACAACAGTATTTTTTTCGATCTTCATACGTAATTCATTCAACATTGTGCTTTAAACAGCTTCTGACTATATGAACTCATTTTACTTGAGGCAAGCCCTACGATCCTCCTCAGGCGCCTCAAAACCTCCCTCTGGATGTCCCATGGGTTCTTCTGGGGGCATCAGCCCTGAGAAGTTCATGAAATCCTATTGGCACAAAAAACCTCTATTGGTGCGCGGCGCCATCCCCGCCTTTGAGCTTGCAAAAAAATAGGTGAGCCCTTGGGTAGCGCAATATCCCCTGAAGAGTTATTCAAAATCGCAGGTGATGATGCTGTTGAATCCAGATTGATTAAGGCCAAGCCCTGGAGTTTTTCAAATGGGCCCTTTAAAAAGAAATCCATCCCACCACCTGAGTCGCCGGACTGGACACTCCTGCTTCAAGACATGGAGGGAAGACATCCAGCGGCAGCAAAATTACTTACTTGGTTTCGCTTTATTCCAGATGCTCGCCTAGACGATTTAATGATTAGCATTGCGGATCCAGGAGGAGGAGTCGGGCCACACTTTGACTCTTATGATGTCTTTTTAATTCAGATGTCAGGACGTCGGCGCTGGCGTATTTCCGAGCAAAAGGATTTAAGCCTCAATCCCAATCTCCCTTTAAAGATCTTGAAGAACTTTAAAGTTGAACAGGAGTGGGATCTGGAGCCAGGCGATATGCTGTATCTACCTCCCCACGTTGCTCACGATAGCATTGCTTTAGATGGAGGCTGTCAAACTTGGTCAGTTGGTTTTAGAGCTCAAAGTTATAAAGAAATCCTACAAGAAGGTTTGTGGCGACTAGCTGAATCGCTTGAGGATATCCCCGAGCTAGAGCAGCGTTTTGCTGATCCAAAGCAAAGAGCAACTCACAGTCCAGAACAACTTCCAGAAGAAATCATTGCGCAGGTAACTGCAAAATTAAAAGAACTGAAACTAGATCGCGTAGAAACTTTTCTTCCTGGTATTACTGCCTACCTGAGCGAACCAAAACCCCAGGCATTTTTTGATGGTTCCGCAAATGATCTTTCCCTCAAAGAATTTAAGCTTCAAATCTCCAAGCAAGCTCTGCTTCCTCACCCCCAAACACGACTACTAGCACTGGGTGGAAGGATTTACTGCAACGGAGAGGATGTCACTAAAGCGCAAGATAAGCAAACACAGGCGGCTTGGTCCAAACTGGCCGCTAAGAGGAGTCTCAAAGGCTCCTTGGGCGGAATTGGAGCCAACAACAGTCTCTTTGAGGCCTATGAGGCTGGCTGGCTGGTTTTCTAGCGCTAAATAAAGAAATGGCTATAATGTCTACTGGAAACTACCTAAGGGGTAACCCTGTAGCTTCCAAGTATTAATAACCGATTATTAATGATAATTTTTTAAGAGGAAACTACAAATAAAGAAGTCACTCACACTCCTAGCAATGTTGGCAATCGCTTTGGCCGCTTGCGGTAAAAAAGAAGAAGCAAAACCTGTAATAGCTGCTCCAGCCGCTGATGCTCCTGCTGCTGCTCCAGCCGCTCCTGCTGACGCTAAGAAGTAATCTTCTTCTTGAAGAAAAAAAGCCGCTGAAAAGCGGCTTTTTTATTGCTTCCGTTTTTTAAGGTGATGCTTATCGAGACATTTGTTCGGTAAGCAAAGTTAATAGTTGTAATCCAGCAGCAGAGTTTTCAGGCTTGCCATCAGCATTTTGAACATAAATACTTGAAGAATTATCGCCAGTAGATTTAACCACTACGAGATATTTCTTTGCCTTCAAGCTAGTGCCATCCTTACTACTAAATAGGTTAGAGAAGAATCCTTTGGTATCGCCTAAATCTTTAGGATTAACATATCGAACGTAGTAAATACCATTAGCGCGGTTACGATCTTCAACTGTAAAGTTAGATCGATCCAAAGCAAGGCCAGTGTCACGCCATGCACAATCAAATCCTGCTGCCATTTCAATATAGGCAGCATTAACACCCTCTTGGACTAACTTCGCTTTTGGTGTCTTAGTGCCTAGTGGTGCCGCAACTTGAGCCTTAGCCATTTCCTGCGTCATTCCTAAGCGTTCCATCAAGCGCGCCAAGAATGCCGCCTCTAACTCAGGATCGTTTGGACGAGCAGTCCAGATAGTAGAGATACAGGCACCGGTACTGTCAGTTGTACATTTTTCAAGAGCCCCGCGTTGAGTAATGTAGACCTCAGTTTCACCAGGCTTATTCACCTCAAGACGGGTCTTGTATTTATCACGTTCACCGGTGTCATAGATTGAATCTAAGGCACCACCAACAATATTGCGAATAAAGTCTTGTGGAATCTTAGCCCGATTCTCTGCCCAGTCCGTTTCCATGATGCCGGTAGAGGGTGAATCAACAACTAGCAGAAAGCCGTTCTCTTGCCAGAAATCTTTGATTTGTGGATACAGCTCTGGAGCAGGTTTTTCGACAACCAACCAACGACGTTCCCCATCACGAGCAATGCGCATACCCGGAATGCCTGTCATGACATTCTTGCGTGTCTGCACTGATTTTTTTACAGCAGCGTTGTACTCAGACATCGTGGCCGAGCCATCTTGAACGATATACCTACGATCAGCCTGAGCTGTAATGAGGTCTGGAGGGTAGGACAAATTAGGCCCGCGAACAGCACCAGCAGATTTGTAATCAACCGTATCGTTCGTGGTTACCGATTTACACCCCAGCAGAGAGAGACTTGTAAAAGAAATAATAAATAAAGTTGCGCAATGCTGGCGCAAGAGTTGCATCACATTCGTCATAGTAAGCCGGCCTGTTTCATTGCAGTCTTCAAAGGTTCACGCAAAGCAACACCCAAAGGGGTTAAAGGTAAACGAATTCCAGCAGTGACTTTGCCCATTTCATGCAGGGCCCATTTCACAGGAATCGGATTTGCCTCAGTAAACATGGCTTTATGTACAGCCAGTAATTGGTATTGAATAGCGCGTGTCTTGACAACATCATCCGACATTGCTGCCTGACACAATTGATGCATTAGACGTGGGGCAATATTGGCAGTTACGGAAATATTACCTTTACCACCCATCAACATGAGCATTGCTGCACTCAAATCGTCACCAGAAAATACTGAAAAATCAGCATGTCCAGCACGTTTGAGATCAGCCAACAATAAAGTACCGCGTTCAATGCTGCCAGTAGCATCCTTAATGCCGATGATGCCCGGTACCCCAGCCAAACGAACAGTGGTCTCACCAGCAAGATCCGCGACAGTTCTGCCTGGAACGTTATAAAGGATTACTGGCAAATCAACCGACTCCGCTATTTTCTTGAAGTGGGCATACATGCCCTCTTGAGTTGGCTTGTTGTAGTAAGGAACAACCTGGAGGCTGGCGTCAGCACCAACCGACTTGGCGAAATTTGTTAACTCGATTGCTTCGGTAGTGGAATTTCCACCAGTGCCGGCAATTACTGGAATGCGTCCAGCAATGTGCTCAACGGTGACTTTAATCAGTTCACAATGCTCTTCTACGGATACAGTGGGAGACTCTCCGCTCGTACCAACGATGACGATTCCATCGGAGCCTTCAGCAACATGCCAATCCAGCAAGGAACGTAAAGCTGGAAAGTCCAGACTTCCATCCTCGAACATCGGCGTCACAATGGCAGGCATACTGCCTGCAATAGGCTTTTTATTAGCTTGGGATTGTGTTTTAGTGGTCACTGAATGTGTCTGAATTATCTGAATGTTAACCACCAAATTGTAACGGAACGTACCCTTTTAAATGCCCTTTTACGGCACAAATCCGCTGAACCATGGCTGGTTTAGGTTGATCAAGGTAAATATCTTCGTAGGCTATCACTTTAAGGCCAGAATGCTGCGCCAAAGCCAGTAATTCCCCTGGTTTTAGCAGGAAATTGGGGTTTGAGGGTTTGCCAAACTCAGCATTTCCATCGGCAAAGGTTTCATAGATCAAAACGCCACCCTCAGTCAGCATTTTGGGCAATTCATCCAAAAATGGGCGGTATAGATAATTCGTCACCACAATCGCTGAAAACTGTTGGTTTAGCAAAGGCCAGCCCGAACCCTCAAGATCTAGTGCTTGAATTTGGATGGAGCTACTTTGAAGCGGCTCTACTGCAGAAATGTCTTGGTCAACAGCCAGAATATGGTGGCCCAAAGCGGCTAATAAAGCAGTATGTCTACCTGCTCCGCAGGCCAGATCTAAGACTCTGCCATCCCTTGGAATCACTGGTGCAAAACGCCTTACCCAGGGCGAGACAGCTGCAAACACTTCGTGGCTTGTCATCAAGAAAACCTTAGTCGTACGCCAAGCCCATGGCCTCACGAACCTCGCGCATTGTTTCTTGAGCCACCTTGCGAGCCTTGTCAGAACCATCCGCAATGATCGAGCGCAGTAAGCTAGGATCGTCCAAGTACTTCTGAGCACGTTCAAACATGGGCTGCTGTTCAGCAAGAATCGCATCAATCACAGGTTGCTTGCACTCCAAACAGCCAATACCTGCAGACTGACATTCTTTTTGAACCCAAGCCTTGGTTTCATCGTTGGAGTAGACAGTATGCAGCTGCCATACTGGACAACGCGCAGGATCACCTGGATCAGTTCTACGCACACGCGCAGGATCGGTTGGCATGGTACGGATCGAACGAATCACCTCTTCTGGCTTTTCGCGAATGCTAATCGTATTGCCATAAGATTTGGACATTTTCTGACCATCAATGCCTGGCATGCGTGATGCCGTTGTCAGCAAAGCTTGCGGCTCCGGCAGAATAATTTTGCGAGCACCCTCTAAGAAACCAAACAATCTCTCACGGTCGGCCATAGAGAGGCTTTGCGCTTCTTGTAACAAAGCTTTGGCCTCTTCTAGCGCCTCATCATCGCCCCGCTCCTGAAAAGCCACGCGCAACTCGGCGTACATCTTGGCGCGTTTGCTGCCTAATTTTTTAACTGCCTCGAGCGCCTTCTCTTCAAAACCAGGTTCGCGACCATAAAGATAGTTAAAGCGGCGCGCCACTTCACGTGTCATCTCTACGTGTGGCACTTGGTCTTCGCCTACCGGAACAAACTGCGCGCGATATATCAAAATATCAGCAGCCTGTAACAAGGGGTAACCCAAGAAACCATAGGTCTGCAAATCTTTTTCTTTGAGTTTCTCGATCTGATCTTTATAGGTTGGTACACGCTCCAACCAACCTAGAGGCGTACCCATGGACAGTAATAAGAAGAATTCTGCATGCTCAGGTACCTTGCTCTGAATAAATAATGTAGCTTGGTTTGGATCAACACCACAAGCCAACCAATCAATCACCATATCCCATACCGATTGCTCAATCACATCCGGGGTTTCATAATGAGTTGTTAAGGCATGCCAGTCTGCTACAAAAAAGTAGCAGGGATACTCAGACTGCAAGCGAACCCAATTCTTTAAAACACCATGGTAGTGGCCGAGGTGCAAGCTACCAGTAGGTCGCATGCCAGATAGAACACGTTCTGCAAACATCTTGATCTTTATTCTTTAAAGGTAATTAAAACTAGTTAAGCAAATAGGAGAAATCGGTTAATGGAAAAGTGACCAAACAGGGGTTAAGTGATCAGGCAAATGTGGCAAGGTACCGAGATCAATATAACTCTCTTCTGGATCATGAAAATCCGATCCTCTAGAGGCTAAAAATCCATAGTGCTGAGCAATCTTGCCATAGGTTTGATGTTGATTTGGACTATGACTGCCCGTAATCACCTCAATCGCTATGCCGCCGATTTCTTTGAAGTGCTTATAGAGCTCATCCATCTGCATAGCGCTCAGCTTATAACGGCCAGGATGCGCAATCACCGCAGCACCACCAGCACCCTTGATCCAAGCAACCGCATCATCTAATGTTGCCCAGAGGTGAGGAACATAACCCGGTTTGTCTTCTACTAAATAGTTTTTAAAGACTTGATCGGTATCGCGACATACGCCCTGCTCAACCAAAAAGCGTGCGAAATGCGTGCGAGAAATAAGTTCTTGATTGCCGGCAAAATGCAGCGCGCCTTCATAGGCACCCGGGATACCCGCTTTTAATAATTGTTCGGCCATCTGCTTAGCGCGGTTACCGCGACCCTCGCGAGTCAGACGCAAGCCCTCCAAAATTCCTGCATGAGCAGCATCAATTCCCAAACCAACAATGTGAATAGTCTGACCCATCCAGGTCACAGAAATTTCGACCCCAGAAAGATAATCCATACCCAGCGAGCTTGCGGCGGCCTGAGCTCTCTGCTGCCCACCCAATTCATCATGATCGGTTAAAGCCCATAAACGCACACCATTCGCATAGGCGCGTTCGGCTAACTGCTCTGGTGTTAAGGTTCCATCAGAAACAACGGAATGGCAGTGTAAGTCTGCGTTGAGGCTGGAATTACTGGTCATGACCCTATTTTAGGTCAAGCTGGTGTCAATTACCCGGCGAGGTGCATCTAGGTAATCACGAGACTGCATCTCAATTAGGCGAGAAACCGTCCTGGAGAACTCACTGGTAATTTGGCCTTCAGTGTACAAATCTACCGCTGGGACCTCTGCAGAGATGATTAATTTGATTTTATGGTCATATAAGACGTCAATGAGCCAAATAAAGCGGCGTGCTTCATTGGTCATTCTGGGGGGCATATAAGGCACTCCTGACAAAATGACCGTATGAAACTGGTTCGCAATCTCCAAATAGTCGTTTTGCGACCTTGGACCGCAGCAGAGTGTCTGAAAGTCAAACCAAACTACACCCTCGGCCATGTGCAAAGGCCTTAATTCTCGAGACTCAATGCGAAGTACGGGTTTGGTAGTTTCTTTTTGATTACCTATTAAGGTTTTGAACATCTGGATTAATACAGTATGGATCTCTGCATTGACCGGTGTCAGGTAAGCCTCAACTTGGGCCATCTGTACACGGCGGTAGTCATTTCCCGCATCCACATTCATTACATCGAGCTGCTGTTCTAACAATTTGATTGCTGGCAATAAACGATCGCGGTGCAAGCCATTTGGATAAAGCTGGCTAGGCTGATAATTCGAAGTCATCACAAATTGGACGCGATCCTCAAAGAGCGCGCTCAACAGGCGATACAAAATCATCGCATCAGCAATGTCGTTGATGTGGAACTCATCAAAACAAATCAGTCGATATCTCTTGGCAATTCTTTTAGAAAGCTCATCTAGTGGATCAGCCATACCGGAGAGCTCATGAAGCTCACGGTGCACCTCGCGCATGAACTCATGAAAATGAATGCGAATCTTTTTTTCTAAGGGAGAAGCTGCATAAAAACAATCCATGAGAAAGGATTTGCCACGACCTACTCCACCCCATAAATACACGCCACGGGGAAGTTTAGGTTTAAAGAGTTTCTTTTTTAAGCCATTGCTACGAATTTCTTTATAAGCAATCCACTCATCTTCACAGCGCTGCAAGCGCTCAACAGCAGCAAGCTGCGCGGGATCACTTTGATACCCGCGCGCCTTTAACTCTTGATGGTAATACTCTAATGCTTTCAATTACATGTTTAATGCGCGTTTATCCGTCGCTAATGCTGCTTCGCGAACCACTTCCGATAAGCTTGGATGTGGATGACAGATACGAGCAATATCTTCAGCTGCAGCTTTAAACTCCATCGCTACGGCTGCTTCTGCAATTAAGTCGGAAGCATTTGGTCCAATAATATGAACACCTAAGATTTCATCGGTTTTTTCATCGGCCAATACTTTGACAAAGCCATCAGCACGATCCATGCCTAATGCACGACCGTTAGCAGCGAATGGGAACTGACCTGCTTTATAAGCAATGCCAGCCTGTTTTAGCTGCTCTTCAGTTTTACCAACCCAAGCAATTTCAGGATCTGTGTAGATTACCCAAGGGATACAGTTGTAGTCGATGTGCGGTTTTTGACCGGCAATCGTTTCGGCAACGAGCACGCCTTCATCTTCCGCTTTATGGGCCAGCATCGGTCCACGTACAACGTCACCAACGGCGTAAACGCCAGGTGCCGCTGTAGCGCAAGTGTGATCATCAATTGGAATGAAGCCACGCTCATCCACTTTGAGGCCAATCTTATCGAGACCTAATTTTTCAGTATTGGGAACGCGACCAACTGAAACGATTAGACGGTCGCACTCTAATTTCTGAGCTTTGCCTTCACTATCGGTGTAGTTGACAACTACGCCTTTTTTATCAGCCTTCACTTCGCCAATCTTGACGCCCATATTAATTTTGAGGCCTTGCTTGGTGAAGATCTTTTGTGCTTCTTTAGCAATACCTTGATCACATGCGCCCAAGAAAGATGGGAGCGCTTCAAGAATAGTTACATCAGAACCAACGCGGCGCCAAACAGAACCCAACTCCAGGCCGATGACGCCGGCACCAATGACGCCCAGCTTCTTCGGAATAGAGTCAAACTTCAGACCGCCTTCGTTATCGCTAATTAATACGTTATCGACAGGAATGCCTGGTAGGTGACGTGCTTTAGAGCCAGTAGCAATAATCACGTTTTTAGCAGTAACTACTTCCTTGTCTTTGCCGTCAATCTTTACTTGATAGCCATCGGCGCCCTTGCCTTCAAAAGAAGCATGGCCTTTTAACAAAGTAATTTTGTTCTTACGGAACAAGAATTGAATACCTGCAGTCATCTTGGTCACAATTGCATCTTTGCGAGCAATCATCTTGCCGGAGTCCAACTTCACTGATCCTACAGTGATCCCATGGTCAGCAACATGATGACTAATCTTCTCAAACTCTTCGGAAGATGCAAGCAAGGCTTTAGAAGGAATACAGCCCACGTTCAAGCAAGTCCCGCCTAAGCGTGGCTCACCTTTTGGATCGTCGTAAGCGTTCGACTCAGCACAAGCAACTTTAAAACCTAACTGCACTGCACGAATCGCGGCGATGTAGCCACCAGGGCCACCGCCGATTACTAATACGTCAAATGATTGGCTCATGTTCTTTCCTCTTACAAATCAAGGAGGAGACGTGAAGGATCTTCCAATGCATCCTTCATAGCAACCAAACCAAGAACTGCCTCACGACCGTCAATGATGCGGTGGTCATATGACAAAGCTAGGTAGTTAATTGGACGAATCACGATTTGACCATTCTCAACCACTGCACGCTCTTTAGTTGCATGAATACCCAAGATTGCAGACTGTGGAGGATTAATAATTGGGGTAGAAAGCATAGAGCCAAATACGCCACCGTTAGAGATGGAGAATGTACCGCCAGTTAAGTCCTCTAATGACAACTTGCCTTCACGTGCTTTAGCACCAAACTCAGCAATCTTCTTCTCGATATCAGCCAAGTTCATTTGATCAACGTCACGCAGAATCGGAACAACTAAACCGCGCGGTGAACTTACAGCAATACCAATATCAAAGTAACCGTGGTAAACAATGTCATTGCCATCAACAGAGGCATTCAACAATGGGAATTTCTTCAAAGCATGAGTAGCAGCTTTAACAAAGAAAGACATGAAGCCCAACTTCACGCCATGCACTTTTTCAAACTGATCTTTGTACTTGTTGCGCATGGCAATTACTGGAGCCATGTTGACTTCATTGAAAGTGGTCAAGATAGCGTTGTTTGCCTGTGACTCAAGCAAGCGCTCCGCAATACGAGCACGCAAGCGGCTCATTGGTACGCGCTCTTCTGGACGATCGCCTATTGGAATCGGCGCGCTTGGCAACGCGGCAGATTTTGTACCACCGGCAGTAGCATTTAAAGCGTCGCCCTTAGTAATACGGCCATCACGTCCGGAACCAGCAACTTGACCAGCATCGATATTTTTCTCTGCGAGGATTTTTGCAGCAGAAGGTGCAGCAGCAGCGCCAGATGATTTAGCGGCTGGTGCAGCTTTAGCAGGTGCGGCAGCTGGGGCTGCTGCTGGTGCTGGCGCTGGCGCTGGTGCAGCAGCAGCTGCAGGAGCGGCAGAAGCAACAGCAGTGCTGTCAATTTTCGCAATCAACTGCTCAGCAACAACAGTACCGCCGTCAGCAACTACGATCTCGGTGAGAACGCCAGCGGATGGAGCCGGAACTTCCAACACCACTTTGTCAGTTTCAATTTCAATCAAGATCTCATCTTGACCGACGGCATCGCCGACTTTCTTTTTCCATTGCAACAAAGTAGCTTCTGCTACTGACTCGGAGAGTTGGGGAACTTTAACTTCAAAAATAGCCATGATTAATCCTATTTAGTGTTTGTATGTTGAGTGATGTCTACGATTACTTCGTAATGACATAACCCTTTAGTTTTGCGAATGCTGCTGCCAGGAGAGACTTCTGTTGTTCTTGATGGAGATGGGCATATCCACATGCTGGTGAAGCTGATGCTGGACGACCCGCATATCCCAACTTCATACCTTCAGACATGTTCTCCAAAATATTGTGCTGAACAAAGAACCAAGCGCCTTGGTTTTGAGGCTCATCCTGACACCACACAACCTCTTCGAGATTTGGATACTTCTTCAACTCAGCAGTCAATGCTTTATGCGGGAACGGATAGAGCTGTTCCAAACGAATAATCGCCACATCGTCAAGTTTTTTCTCAGCACGTGTTTTGGCTAGATCGTAATAAACCTTACCGGAACACATTACCAAGCGAGTCACCTTCTTGCCATCGATACTGTCATCACGCTCTGGAAGAGTGGTTTGGAAACCACCCTTAGTAAATTCAGTTAATGGTGAAGCAGCTTCTTTATTGCGCAACAATGATTTTGGTGTCATCAAGATCAGCGGTTTGCGGAACTGGCGAATCATCTGACGACGCAATACGTGGAAGATCTGCGCAGCAGTAGTTGGCTGAATGACCTGCATATTGGTATCAGCGCATAACTGCATGAAGCGCTCCAGACGTGCAGATGAATGCTCAGGTCCTTGACCTTCATAACCATGAGGCAACATCATGACCAAGCCGTTTGCACGACCCCACTTCACTTCGCCTGAGGCAATAAATTGATCGATCACCACTTGAGCGCCATTGGCAAAGTCGCCGAACTGGGCTTCCCAAATGGTCAAGGTATTAGGCTCAGCCGCTGCGTAACCATATTCAAAACCAAGCACAGCCTCTTCCGACAAGATGGAATCAATTACCAAGAACGGGGCTTGATCTTTAGCAACATGCTGAAGTGCAACATAGGTACCTGTATCCCACTTCTCACGATTCTGGTTATGCAGCACAGCGTGACGGTGTGTAAAGGTGCCGCGACCGCTATCCTCGCCAGACAAACGCACCGGATAACCACTTGCTACTAAGGATGCGAAAGCCATGTGCTCACCCATACCCCAGTCGATATTGGTTTCGCCGCGACCCATAGCAGCACGGTCGTTATAAACCTTGGCTACCAGTGGGTGTGCCTTAAAGTCTTCAGGAATAGTAGAAATCTTTTCAGCTAAGCGCTTCCATTCAGTTAATGGAATAGCGGTATCCGCTTCATCAGTCCACTTCTTATTCAAGAATGGTGACCAATCTACGGCAAACTTACCTTTGAAGTTACTTAACACTGGATCAGAAGTTTGCTTGCCGGTATCCATTGCAGCGCGGTACTCTTTCACCATCAAATCACCAGTACCAGCAGGCAAAACACCTTGAACCTCTAACTTATCGGCATAGTGCTTACGTGTACCAGGATGAGCTGCAATGATTTTGTACATCAATGGCTGCGTCATTGCTGGAGTGTCTTGCTCATTATGGCCCAGTTTTCTGAAGCAAACGATATCAATCGCTACATCCTTATGGAACTGGCTACGGAACTCGACAGCCAACTTCGTTGCCAACACTACTGCCTCAGGATCATCACCGTTGACATGCAATACCGGTGCATCAATCACTTTCATGATGTCGGTGCAATACAAGCTTGAGCGCAAGTCGCGTGGATCGGATGTTGTGAAACCAATTTGGTTATTGATCACAATGTGAATCGTGCCACCAGTAGAGTAGCCGCGAACTTCCGCCATCGCTAAGGTCTCTTGCATTACACCCTGACCTGCAATCGCAGCATCACCGTGTACCAATACAGGCATTACTTGCTCACCCAGCAAATCGCCACGACGCTCCATACGAGCACGTGCTGAACCTTCAACTACTGGATTCACAATCTCTAAATGCGATGGATTGAATGCCAGTGACAAGTGAACTGGGCCGGCTGGAGTGGAAATATCGCTAGAGAAACCTTGGTGATATTTCACGTCACCTGCAGGCAATGTTTCTGGGCCCTTGTGCTCAAACTCAGCAAACAAATCCGTAGGCATCTTGCCCAAGGTATTAACCAACACGTTGAGACGACCGCGATGGGCCATGCCAATCACAATCTCTTGAACACCCTTGGCGCCTGCCTCACGGATCAACTCATCCATACAGGCGATGAAGCTTTCACCACCCTCAAGTGAGAAACGCTTTTGACCAACATACTTAGCCTGGAGATAACGCTCCAAACCTTCAGCCGCAGTCACGCGATCGAGAATCTGACGCTTTTGGTCCACATTGAAATGCGGAGTTGAGCGGATGGACTCTAACTTCTCTTGCCACCACTTTTTAATCTTTTGATCAGCAATAAACATGTACTCGGCACCCAAAGTGCCGCAATAAGTTTCGCGCAACGCTTGCAATAAATCACGCAAGGTCATTTCATTCTTGCCGAAGAATGTATTGCTGGTGTTAAAGACGATATCCATATCGCCATCGGTAAAGCCATAAAAGGCTGGATCTAATTCAGGAATATCCGGCCGCTCTGTGCGTTTCAACGGATCAATATCAGCCCAGCGATTACCAACGTTGCGATACGCGGCAATCAACTGCTGAACAGCTACACGCTTGCGGCCCATCTCAGAGTCGGCTGAATCAGCGGACACTGTGCGAATAGGACCTTGCTTCGCACGCTCAGCAAGGGAAGCAATAATAGGTCCATGGGCAATATCAGTTCTAGACGAACCATCGACCGCTGGAATTTGCTTCACATTATCAAAATAATCTCGCCAGTGATCAGCTACAGAAGCTGGATCGTGCAAGTAGGATTCGTAGAGCTCCTCTACGTAGGGTGCGTTTCCGCCGAAGAGATAGGAATTATCTCTTTGATCCTGCATCATGATGCTCACCTTTCATCGGGTTTCCCGAATAAAAGCTGTGGTTAAAACCATTCGCTCTACGGCTAAACCGCTTTACGAATTGATCTGTGCGAATACTGTTACAACACCGTTAATTTAACACGATTACCCATTGATCCATAAAGTGCTTTCCCTGATTTTGGAACTTCAGGGATATTTCCCTATTTAGATCATGAATAAGAAGTTTCCTACCTTGATTTAAACCTCTCCTGACAGATTCTCTTGGATTTGATTCGTATTCTCTAAATCTTCAAATGAATTAATAAGATTAAGGACATATGAAAGCGATTACCCCAGATTTGGAATATCTAAGCACCCGTCAAAGCGCCAAATTATTACAGGTGTCACTTGGCACAGTCCAGAAAATGGTTGAATTAGGTGAATTAATCGCCTGGAAGACTCGGGGTGGTCATCGCCGCATTTTGGCTAGCTCACTAGATCAGCAACTTGCCCGCCGTAAAAGGACTATGCGCCAAAAAACCACTCAAAACTGTATTGCAATGGGTATATTCAGGAGGGTTGAAAACAGCCATGAATTACTTGAATCTATTCAATGCTGGCAGTTAAAGGTGGATATGGAGGTTTTTCTGTTGATAGCCTTGAAGGCCTAATGAAGGCTGTTTCCATTACCCCGGACTTGATATTCCTAGATGCCCTAATACCTCCAGTTGAGCAAGTGCATTTGATTCATTATTTGAGCAAAAACAAGGACACACAACGCATTCCTATTTTAGTAGATGAAGGATTTATTCGGCTGCACCCTGGGGTGATGGGACTTGCAGATGAAAATACTGTCAGCATGAGATCACAGTACCCAGAAATCCTCCAGGAGGAACTCCAAAACGGTCTCATTGACCAAAATCCCCACATTATTGGCTATCCAGCTACCAATCCAGAGCTTGAAGCCAGTCCCGGCCAAAATCGGCATAAACTTTTGGAACCGCTATTTATACAGGCCTTAAACAGGAAATGTGCCTAGGGCCTAAATCACAAGCACTTAAAATTAAAGGTTACTCAGCATGCACTGAGTAGCCTTTTTATAATTAAATCTATTTAAATCAGAATCTTAGATCAAGAAGTTACTACGATCTCTACCCTCAATCCATTTTGGAGCCTTGCCACGACCGGTCCAAGTATCACCAGTTGTAGGATTGCGATACTTAGGGGCCACCTTACCACTAGAGCTACGTGCGCCGGCTTTACGGCTGAATAAATCTGAAGCTGTTAGGTCATATTGCTCAATAATCAGTTTGGCTTTAGCGATACCATCAGCTTTTTCACGCAAAACTGCTTCTTTAATCTGTTTATCCAACAATTCACGTTGGGCTAAAAGTTCTTTATAAGAAGACATGTATTAATTTCTTCGAATATTAGTTTTATGGAATAAAAAAAATTAGTTATTCCTGAGCAACCATTATATGCGGGGATTAATAATTCAGGATATATATTTAAATATGCTTTATATCCTATGATAAAAAAAGGGGTTTTAGCCATTATCATTATATAAACGACATAATCATTATAAATACTATATTGATTATGAGCATTTATTGGCTATCTTCTAAGCATAAATGTACCGCTAGATTTAGCAGTAACTTCACCAGCCTCATTTAAAACTACGGCCTCACAATAATTAATCGTTTTACCGCATTTCAGGACGCTACCCTCCACCACGATCTTGCCAACGCTCGGACGCAGAAAGCTGACGCTCATATCAATGGTCATTGCGCCAAGAGGCTGATCAACAGTGCTGCGTGCCGCTGCCCCCATAGCAAAGTCCAAAAGGGTCATTACAACTCCGCCATGAGCAATATGAAAGCTATTCTCAAACTCGGGCTTAATCACCAAACTAATACGTGATTTACCCCCTTCAGCATACTCAGGCACAACCCCTAGATGAGCCAAAAAAGGAATAGTTAAACCAAAATAAGTAGTGTTGTTTGAGCTGGATGTCATAGCAATTTTGAAATTGAGTGAATGGTCGGGGCGAGAGGATTTGAACCTCCGATCACATGCACCCCATGCATGTACGCGGCTGCGCTACGCCCCGACGAGAAACAAAATTGTATCAGTAACTATTTGGATAGAATTTGCAGAACGGCCTGCAATTCATCGCGCAAGCGAAGCTCACCACGAGCCTCATCTAGGCGATTTCTGGCGCCGCTGATCGTGAAACCTTCCTCATACAGAAGCGACCTAATCTTGCGGATTAAAACAACTTCATGATGCTGATAGTAACGACGATTACCTCGACGCTTTTGAGGGCTTAGCTGTGAGAACTCCTGCTCCCAATAGCGCAATACATGGGAACGAACGCCGCAAAGGTCTGATACCTCACCAATAGTGAAATAACGCTTAGCAGGTATTGGGGGGAGCTGAGAACTGAGCAGCGCCGACCCAGCATCAAATACTGTTTTCTCGAGCATGTGACTCAACTACATCCTTGAGCTTTTGGCTTGCGCGAAATGTAACTACGCGACGCGCTGCAATAGGAATTATTTCACCAGTTTTAGGGTTACGACCTGGGCGGGCTGATTTATTACGTAATTGGAAATTACCAAAACCAGAAATCTTCACCTCAACCCCTGCTCCTAAAGACTGTCCAATGCGATCAAAGAAGGCATCAATCATATCTTTAGCTTCGCGCTTATTCAGACCAACTTGATCAAAGAGAGCTTCCGAGAGCTCATTCTTGGTAACGATATCGTTGCTAACTAAATCATTCATGGCGGAAGTCTCTTTGTAATATCTTTTACTAATATTAAACCTAGCGCAGACGGGCTGCGCAATTTTTCTCAAGTGCAGCCAATAAAGATGTCATCACCGCTTCAATTTGGGCATCCTGCAGGGTTTCTTGCGGATTCAACAAGGTTACTCGGAAGGCCAAGCTTTTCTCATCATCAGCCATGCTGCTTGAACCAGCTTTTGGCTTGAACTCATCAAATAACTCGATTGCTTTAACAAAGTTTTGCTTTTTTGCGTTCATTGCATCTAACAAAGCCTGCGATGAGACTGCCTGCTTCACTACTACCGCCAAATCACGCTGCACTGCAGGAAACTTACTTAACTCTTCTGGCTGCGGAATACTGAGATTGCGAATAGCCTCTAAATTCATCTCAAATAGAACTGGTGCTTGAGCTAACTCGTAAGCTTGTTGCAGTCCAGGATGCAATTCACCAATCCAACCAATATTTTGTTTGCCAGTTGGGGTTACTAATTGAATTTGCGCACTACGGCCAGGATGCAGTGCAGGATGAACGGCTGCCTCAGTCGTGAAATGCAGGGGATCGAGCACGCGCTCTAGGTCACCCTTCACGTCAAAGAAATCCACTGTGCGATCCGCACTTGCCCACTGTTCAGGAACAAAGGAGCCATAAGCCAAACCACCAACTTGCTGCGGCTGATGAAAACCAGCTACCTTGCCATCTTCTTCTTGCGCGCTCGCATCACGCTTGAATACGCGACCGGTTTCAAATAAACGTACACGGCTAGCACCACGATTGAGGTTGGACTTGAGATTACCCAGTAAACCACCCCAAAGATTGCTACGCATCACGCCATACTGACTAGCAATTGGATTGAGTACAGCAATTAAATTCTTTTCAGTAGCGGCGGCTAAGCGTTTCTCACTCTCTACATCAATAAAACCAAAATTTACAGCCTCTTGATACCCTTGCAGAGCTAAGCGCTGACGCAATAAGTGCACTCCACGTTTTGCCTCAGCTTTGGCACTCATCTTTAAGGACGAGACAGGCGGGACATCAGGAATATTTTCAAAGTCGTACATGCGTGCGACTTCTTCAATGAGATCTTCTTCAATTTCGATATCAAAACGATAGCTTGGGGGTGTAACGACAAATACATCACCCTCTTGTTTGAATTCAAAACCAAGACGTTTGAATACATCGGAAACCACTTCTTGAGTGAGAGGAATACCAATCACTTTTTCCGCCCTAGCCAAACGCATTTTTACTGGCTTGCGCTCGGGGATAGCTAATACCTGATCATCAATCGGGCCAACTTGGCCACCACACACTTCAACAATGAGGACCGTTAAATACTCTAAACAGTTAGCTGTGTTTTGTGGATCAACACCACGCTCAAAACGATGGGCTGCATCGGTGCTGAAATTAAAACGACGTGCACGACCTTGAATTGCTGAAGGCTGCCAATAAGCCGCTTCAACATAAATATTTTTAGTGTCGTCAGTCACAGCGCAATGATTGCCGCCCATGATTCCGGCTAAAGCCACTGGGCCATTTTTATCTGCAACTACACCAGCATCCTGCATCTTGCCTGCAGAGTCTGGGCCTTGCAGAGTAACTGTCTGGCCATTTAATAATTCAAGAGTTTCGCCTGACTTTGCCCAACGTACAGAGATATCACCAGTCAATTTATCAATGTCGAATACATGGGTGGGTTGCCCCATCTCCAACATGACATAGTTAGACAAGTCGACTAAAGGAGAAATACTTCTTTGGCCTGCATTGCAAAGACGTTGAATGATCCAATCGGGTGTTTCAGCTTTTGGATTGACGCCACGAATCACGCGTCCTGCAAAACGACCACAAAGATCAGTATCTTCAATAGTGACTTTCAGCTTGTCCTGGATAGCAACATCTACAGGAGTCCACTTAGGTGCACACAATGCAGCACCGGTAATTGCCGACACTTCACGAGCCATACCCATGAGCGATAAACAATCTGCTTTATTTGGAGTCAGCTTGATAACAAAGATCTGATCATCTAGGCTTAAGTATTTGCGAATATCCTCGCCCACTGGTGCGTCTAAAGGTAACTCCAGAATACCTTCGTGATCATCACCAAGACCAAGCTCACGACCAGAGCACAGCATGCCTTGACTTTCGACACCGCGCAGCTTGCCTACCTTAATCATGAATGGCTTGCCACCCGCTTCTGCTGGCGGCAATTCAGCACCAACTAATGCGCAAGGAATTTTGATACCTGCGCGAGCGTTTGGTGCTCCGCAAACAATTTGTAATTCTTGGCCAGTACCAGCATCAACTTTACAAACACGCAGGCGGTCTGCATCAGGATGCTGTTCAGCAGAGAGGATTTGCGCAACAACAATCTTTGTAAATGGGGGCGCTACAGAATGCTGCTCTTCAACCTCTAGGCCAGCCATAGTCATTGCATGACCTAAGGCATTGCTATCCAGCGAAGGATTTACATATTGGCGTAACCAAGATTCAGAAAATTGCATATGCGCTATCTACTATTAGAAGGTTGGCAAATTAAGCTGGAAATTGCGCCAAGAAACGGAGATCGTTCTCAAAGAAAAGACGTAAATCATCTACGCCATAGCGCAACATCGTCAAGCGCTCTAAACCAGAGCCAAAAGCAAAACCGGTATAGCGCTCTGGATCAATACCCATATTGCGCAATACATTTGGGTGAACCTGCCCCGCTCCAGAAATTTCCAACCAACGGCCGGCTAACTTACCGCTACCGAAGGCCATATCGATTTCAGCTGAAGGCTCAGTGAATGGGAAATACGATGGACGGAAACGAACTTGTAATTCATTCGTTTCAAAAAAGGTTCTTAAGAAATCGGTATACACACCCATGAGATCAGCAAATGAAACGCTCTCTGCAATCCATAAACCCTCAACCTGGTGAAACATTGGTGAGTGAGTTGCATCGCTATCGACACGATAGGTTCTGCCTGGGGCAATCACTTTGATTGGCGGCATCACATTAGCATGGGCGTATTTCTTGACATGCTCGCTCGCATAACGAATCTGAATCGGGCTGGTATGGGTGCGCAATAACAAAGGTTTCCCATTGGAATCTTTGCCATCGATATAGAAGGTGTCCTGCATTGAACGCGCAGGATGATTCTCGGGACTATTTAAGGCGGTGAAATTAAACCAATCGGTTTCAATTTCAGGGCCATCAGCTACATCAAAACCAATCGAGCGGAAGATCTCTTCAACGCGCTCCCAGGTGCGCATCACAGGATGCAAGCTACCTACCGCTTGGCCACGGCCAGGCAAAGAGACGTCAATGGATTCCGCCGCAAGACGTTGCAGCAATACCGCATCAGCCAATGCTTGGCGACGCTCTTGTAATGCAGCTTCAACTTGGGTTTTGATTTGATTAATTTGGGCGCCAGCAATCTTGCGCTCATCAGGCGACATTCCACCAAGCGTTTTTAAACGCTCAGTGAGAACACCTGACTTACCGAGATACTTGGCTTTCGCGTCCTCTAGAGCTGCCGCGTCGGCAGCCCCGAGGAAATCACGTTTAGCATCCTCGACAATGTGGTCGAGAGAAACCATTGCAGCTTAGTTTTTTAGTGAACTAAGAATTAAGCTGCAGCGTTTACTACGGACTTGATCCGAGTAACCAAAGCAGCGAAAGCTGCTTTGTCAGCAATGGCCATATCAGAAAGCACTTTGCGGTCGAGTTCGATCGCAGCCTTCTTCATACCATTCATGAATACGCTATAGGTCATGTCATGCTGACGAACTGCCGCGTTGATACGAGCAATCCACAATGCGCGGAATACACGTTTCTTGTTGCGACGGTCGCGGTATGCATATTGACCAGCACGCATAACTGCTTGCTTAGCAATACGGAATACATTTTTACGACGTCCACGATAGCCAGTTGCGGCATCGGTGATTTTCTTATGACAGGCTCTTGCTGTAACCCCACGTTTGACTCTTGGCATTTATTTCTCCTAATCTAGTCTGAGGTTAAGCGTATGGAAGCATGGAGCGAATTGACTTAACGTCTGCCTTCGCAACTTCTGTAGAACCACGCAAATGACGCTTGTTCTTTGTGGTCTTCTTGGTGAGGATGTGGCGTTTGAAAGCCTGGCCTCGTTTGATCGTTCCGCCTGCGCGAACCGTGAAGCGCTTTTTAGCGCTACTCTTGCTCTTCATCTTGGGCATAAAGCACCCCTTCAATTACTTGTGCAACATAGGTGGTAACCGACGGTTACGCTTCCTGTACCTAGAAGCACTTCTAACTACCAGAGCCCTTGTTACTTCTTAGGAGCTCCTCCCTACTTAAACAACAAACCCAATCTTGCGATTCGGCTTATTACTTAGCCTTACGAATGGGGGCCAATACCATCACCATCTGGCGACCCTCCATCTTTGGAAACTGCTCTACTTGACCATACTCAATCAGGTCCGACTTCAAACGTTCCAACATTCTGACTCCGATTTCTTGGTGGGCCATTTCACGACCCCGAAACCACAGCGTAATCTTTGTCTTATCGCCATCTTCCAAAAAGCGGATTAGATTGCGTAGCTTCACACCATAGTCACCATCATCTGTGCCGGGACGGAATTTAACTTCCTTCACCTGAATCACTTTTTGCTTGAGCTTAGCTTCATGCAAACGTTTGGCTTCTTGGTACTTGAATTTGCCGAAGTCCATGATGCGGACTACAGGTGGCACAGCCGTCGGAGCAATTTCAACCAAATCGGTTTCTTTCTCTTCTGCTAAAGCCAGGGCTTCACTCAACTTAACTACACCGATGGGCTCTCCATCCAGTCCAATCAGACGCACTTCAGGAGCAGTAATCTCCCGATTTATGCGCTGCGATTTATCAGTAGCGATCTTCTTAATTCCTTTAAAAAAACAATAAAAACCATTCCACCCCTAGCTAGGCTCGGGTCCGACTTTCTGGGAAATATCCTGCTGGAGTCGGGCAACGAAGGCATCAAGAGGCATTACGCCTAGATCCACTCCGCCACGGGCACGAACGGCCACCGAATTACTTTCTGCTTCTTTATCCCCTACAACTAACAAAAATGGGAGCTTCTGTAATGCGTGCTCGCGTATTTTATACGTAATTTTCTCATTCCGCAAATCCGATTCGACTCTAAACCCTTGTTTTTTCAGAGATTGCTGGACTTTTTGTGCATATGCAGCGGAATTGTCAGAGATATTCAGGACCACAGCCTGGGTTGGGGCAAGCCAAACTGGCATGTTTCCGGCATGGTTTTCAATCAAAATGCCGATAAAACGCTCTAAAGAGCCCACAATTGCCCTGTGAAGCATCACTGGAGCCTTGCGAGTGTTCTCTTCAGTAACGTATTCCGCACCTAAACGGGCTGGCATCGAGAAATCCACCTGAATCGTGCCGCACTGCCAAGTACGCCCAATCGAGTCCTTAAGGTGATATTCGATCTTCGGACCATAAAAAGCGCCCTCGCCTAGCAATTCTTCCCATTCTTGGCCTGAAGCAGTCAAGGCACCACGTAAGGCGGCTTCAGCCTTGTTCCAAATCGCATCATCACCAACGCGCTTTGCTGGACGTAAGGCCAGCTTGACAGCCACTTCAGTAAATCCAAAATCTTTATAGACGTCGCGAACTGCTTTATCAAATGCAGCTACTTCTGACTGAATCTGATCTTCGGTACAGAAGATATGGCCATCATCCTGTGTGAAGCCACGTACGCGCATCAAACCATGCAAAGCACCCGATGGTTCATTACGGTGACACTGACCGAACTCGCCGTAACGCAATGGCAATTCACGATAGCTATGCAAGCCAGAGTTAAAAATCTGCACGTGTCCTGGGCAGTTCATCGGCTTTAATGCATAAGCACGATTCTCTGACTCGGTCGTAAACATGTTTTCTTTGTAGTTATCCCAGTGACCAGACTTTTCCCAAAGACCACGATCGAGAATTTGTGGAGCCTTCACCTCTTGATAACCTTCGCGCTGGTAAACGCGGCGCATGTACTGCTCAACCTCTTGCCAAATAGACCAGCCCTTTGGATGCCAGAAAATTAAACCAGGCGCTTCAGGTTGAAAGTGGAATAAGTCTAAGAACTTACCAAGGCGACGGTGGTCACGCTTCTCAGCCTCTTCAAGCATATGCAAATGCGCATCTTGATCTTCTTTTTTCAACCAAGCAGTACCGTAGATCCGTTGCAACATTTCATTCTTACTATCGCCACGCCAGTAAGCACCAGCAACACTCAGGAGCTTAAATACCTTGAGCTTGCCAGTAGACGGCACGTGCGGTCCACGACATAAGTCGGTGAACTTTCCTTCGGCATACAAAGACACATCTTCGCCCTGCGGAATACTTGCAATGATTTCTGCTTTGTAGTTTTCGCCTTGGTCTTTAAAAAACTTCACCGCTTCATCACGGGGCATGACTGTGAGAATCACTGGCTCATCTTTTTTAGCCAACTCAGCCATTTTCTTTTCAATTGCGACTAAGTCTTCTGGAGTGAATGCTCGATGAAATGAGAAGTCGTAATAGAAACCGTTATCGATCACAGGGCCAATAGTGACTTGCGCTTCTGGAAAGAGTTCTTTAACGGCATAGGCCAACAAGTGCGCTGTGGAGTGACGCATAATCTCGAGCGCTTCGGGACTTTTATCAGTGATGATGGCTAACTGACTATCCTTATCAATCACAAAGCTGGCATCAACCATCTTGCCGTCAACAATGCCACCGAGAGCAGCCTTGGCAAGACCACTACCAATACTTTGGGCAACATCAAGAACGCGCACGGGAGCATCAAACTCACGTTTAGATCCATCTGGCAGGGTAACTACAAGCATGACCGCTCCATCTTATTAAGATTCAGCCGATTGACTGATTTACTGCATAACATCCACCAAAAAGAAAGCGCGGGAGCTTTTCGGCAACCGCGCACTTTTGGGTCTTTATTCGTTGGTAGGCTCGATTGGACTCGAACCAACGACCCCCACCATGTCAAGGTGGTGCTCTAACCAGCTGAGCTACGAGCCTATATAGCCATAGAGTTTATCACCGGCGGCGCGCACTTGGGTAACCCCTTTAACCTCTTCAAGACTGTTTTGAACTAAACGTAAGGCTTCTGAGTCCTTAATTTCCACAGTCAATAGGATTTGAGCAAGGCCTCGTTTGGCTGATTTACGCAAATCAATCACATGAACGCCCTGTCTTGTGAGGATTTCAAATAACTCGCGCATGAGTTCGGGACGATCAAGGCCAGTGACAGCCAGATCCGCCGGGAATACGCGTTTTGGATCATTAGTTGATGGGGTTTCTGGGATCGACTCATTCCAGGCAGTTTGAATAACCCGCTCCGGCGCCCGCTCCAATAAACCTCTAAACGTTTTGCAAGATCGACGATGAATCGATACACCGCGACCCTGAGTAACAAAACCTGCGATCGCATCCGGCGGCACCGGTCTGCAGCAACGCGCCAATTGAGTTAACAATGAATCCACCCCAACGACCAACACATCACCTGCTTGACCTTGTTTGCGGGCACTTTGCTTCAGAACAATCTCTGGTGCTGGTGTGATCGGCTTGGCCTCTGGCTTTTGCTCTGTTTTGCTTTCAGCAGGCTTAGCACCAGCCTCTTCATCATCCAAGGCATTAAACCAAGTCCGCACACGAGTGCGGGCACGCTGCGAGCGTAAGTAGTTGCGATTAAGGTTTATCCAATCTCGTGAGGGGCCACCATGCTTCACCGCAATGATTTCTATCGTCTGACCATTTTGTAGCGGCGTATCTAATGGCACCATGGCACCATCAACCCGAGCACCACGACAGCGGTGCCCCAGATCGGTATGCACTGCGTACGCAAAGTCGATAGGTGATGAACCTTTCTCCAGGGAAATGACCTTGCCCAGTGGTGTGAGAACGTAAATATGATCATCAATCTCATGGTGCTTCAATTGCTCCCAGGCATCTTCTTTCCAGGAGATCAGCTGCCTAGCCCAAGCAATCTGGCGCTCATAGGCTACTGCCGCACTATGTGTGCCAGTTTGATGATTCGGGTTTGGTGTACTTAGGGTATTGGATACGGCTTTATTTTTTGGCGGTGTTGCGGCACCAATATAAGCACCTTCTTTATAGCGCCAATGTGCAGCCAATCCATACTCAGCTTGTTGATGCATTTCATTGGTACGCACCTGAATCTCAAATGCCGTGCCATGCTCATCCATCACTACAGTATGCAAAGATTGATAGCCGTTGGGTTTGGGCCTCGCAATATAGTCATCGAATTCACGTGGGACGGGCTGCCAGAGGTTATGCACTATCCCTAAAATGGCGTAGCAAGATTTAACGTCCTCAACTAGAACCCTAAATGCTCTGACGTCGTAGAGATTGGCAAAATCCAGTGACTTACCCTGCATCTTTTTCCAAATACTGTAGATGTGTTTTGGGCGACCCTGCACTTCACCTTGAATATGCGCGGCATTTAATTCTTCTTTGAGCTTTCTGACAATCTGCTCAATAAAAGATTCACGCTCAATACGCTTACCATCCAACATCTTGGCGATATCGCGATAGACATCGGGGGAAAGCACTCGAAACGCCAAGTCCTCCATCTCCCATTTCATTTGCCATATACCAAGGCGGTTGGCAAGCGATGCATCAATATTGAGAATCTCTTGCGCCCAAGCTTTTGGCATCTCCATCTTTTCTTGGGTAACCCAACGCAGTGTTTGCAAGCGAGAAGCAAGATAGATGAGAACGACGCGTAAGTCATCACCAAAGGCAAGCAACATCTTTCTGAGCATTTCTTCTTGCCCAGAAATACTGAGACCACCATCGTTACGTAGTAGCTTGGCTTGAGCCTGTCTGAGGCCGCGATATCCAATCAGGAGTTTCGCTGACTCATCACCAATGAGCTTAGTCAGCGCTTCTTTGCCATGGGTGCGCGCAATATTAGTTGCAGCGGTTAACGTAGCCTCGTCCAGATGAAGCGGCTTCAGAATACTCAGTACACCGGCGGCATGATTATCTGAGAGCTCACCATACCAGCCATCAATATTTTTGATGCTCTCAGATACATTGCCAGCATTGGACATGGAAGACCGAAATCCTTAACTAAAGAATTCTTTTGCTAAAGCAACTTGCTCTGACTTCACAAAAGCAGGTGCGTGACCTACCCCTGGAATTTCAATGCTCCGAATGTATGGATTCACCTTACACATCTCCGCCACTGTTTTAGCTGAAAGCAAAGCAGATTCACCGCCACGAACGATTAGCATCGGGATGTGGATTTGTTTGAAGGCGTGCCACATAGCCATCTCCCCGGCCTTTGCCATGATTGGATTGACGGAGGCAAACGGTACAGAAATATCTGGGTCATAGTGCATCACCCAGAGGCCATCCTTTTGGACTAGCATCGGCCCGTTATAAATTTCCCACTCTTCTGGAGTATGGCTTCCAAACGATGCGCAGATCTCATTTAGGCGTTGCAAGGCATCTGCACGATTGGCAAAGTTAAATGGTTGACCAACATAAGAACCCAAACGTTTAATGGCCTCGGGCTCAATCCGTGGACCCACATCGTTAATCAACATACGCCGGATTGGATTCTTAGGCATTGAGGCATAGACCATCCCAATCAGACCGCCCATGGAAGTTCCAAACCAATCTACTTGCGCAACGCCAAGTTGTTGGATCAAGCTTGCTATATCGGCAACGTATTGCGGCGCGGCATAGAGCATTGGGTTCTTCAATCGATCAGAATCGCCTCGCCCCACTACATCAGGACAGACAACTTAGTAATCATTGCTCATCGCCTGCGCAAGGGTTTTGAAATCACTACCCCTACGAGTTAGGCCATGAACGCAGACCAATACCTTTGAATTGCTAGGATTTCCCCATGCGTGATACGCCATGCGATGAGTACCATCGGGACTAGTGCAGGTGACAAAGAAGGTATCTCCATGATGAATCACATTGGATTTTTTAATCTCGTCTTCGAGCTCTTCACCATGGGTATGCTCATCCACCATACCGACAATCTCAGGCTGTAGAGTGACGTGGTCAATCCCATACTTATTCAACAACATCTCGTTGATACGTGCCATGATTTCTGGCCACTCACTCATCCGATCAATTTCAATATGGCCAATGAGCGCCGGAAAACTCGGCGTCATTTCCCAGACGTGTAAATCGTGCGCTGCCAACACACCAGGCACTTTTTTTAAGATCACTACCTACTTGCAGGTAATCAATGTGTAAAGGTACACCCTCCATCAAGAAGTGATATGACTCACGTAAGATGGAAATGGTAGATTTCAAAATCAGCAACGAAACCAAAATGGAGAGAATTGCATCGATTGGCATCCAACCAGTCAATTGGATAACAATACCCGCAATCAATGCGGCCACAGAGCCCAACAAGTCACCCATAACATGCACTAAGGCAGCACGTGTATTAACACTTTTCTTATCACGCGAAAGTACCCAAGTCACGATAATATTCATCAACAAGCCGATCGCGGCTACCACTGTGACTGTTAATCCATCTACCTGGTGCGGATCATAAAAACGGCTCACTGCCTCCACCATAATCCAGGCGACCAATGCCAACATCGCAATACTATTTACAAATGCAGCAAGTGCTTCTGCCCTGCCGAATCCAAATGAATGTTTTGGCGATGGGGGACGACGCGAAATAATTTGGGCTAGTAAGGCCAAGCCTAGTGCAGCTGCATCCGTCACCATGTGACCTGCATCCGATATCAAGACCAAGGAATTTGCAAAATAAGCAGCGGCACCCTCAACACCAGAAAAACCTAATGTCAGAACTAAAGCAATCAGCAGGAGGTTTTGATTGGAAACCTGCTTGGCATGAGAATGTTTAGCATCACCCTGCTTATGCGCATGAAGTGAATGGTCTGCAGCACTCATATAAGGCTCTTTAGAAATAGAAATGGGGTCACTGACCCCATTATTTCACTATCCAGTAGAAAAGGTTAGAAACCCGCTGTATCTACAGGGGCACCTGTTTTGGACACCACCTTTTCCTTGGTAACGCCCGGAGCCAACTCCACTAACTTCAAACCCTTAGGAGTGATATCAAGCACACACAGATCGGTAATGATGCGACTAATAACGCCTACACCAGTCAATGGCAAGGTGCACTTAGGCAGAATCTTGATTTCTTCTGTGCCATCTTTCTTCTTCGCAACGTGCTCCATCAGGACAACCACATGCTTCACGCCAGCAACTAAATCCATGGCACCGCCCATGCCCTTCACCATCTTGCCAGGAATCATCCAGTTCGCCAAGTCGCCATGCTCACTCACCTGCATTGCACCCAAAATCGCAATGTTAATTTTTCCACCACGAATCATTCCAAATGAATCCGCAGAAGAAAAAATGGAGGAGCCAGGCAAAATCGTAATCGTTTGCTTGCCCGCATTAATTAAATCCGCATCAATAGTTGCTTCCGTTGGAAATGGGCCAATACCTAATAACCCATTTTCAGACTGGAGCCACACTTCCATTCCTTCAGGAACGTGATTGGCCACTAGGGTTGGCATACCAATACCCAAATTGACGTAGTAACCATCCTTTAACTCTTTAGCAGCACGTGCTGCCATTTCATCTCTATTCCAAGGCATATCAATCTTCCTAAATATTCTGTACTGTTTTTATATTGCTTCGATGGGTATTAAGCTGCAGATAAAGTGCGTTGCTCAATACGCTTCTCAGGGGTAGTGTTGAGCACCAAGCGATGCACATAAATGCCTGGCGTATGAATCTCATCCGGATCCAATTCACCGTTCTCTACGATCTCTTCCACTTCAGCAACGGTAATCTTGCCAGCCATGGCCACTACTGGATTGAAATTACGTGCGGTGTAGCGATAAATCAAGTTACCTGACTTATCCGCCTTCCATGCTTTGACAAGAGAAATATCTGAAACGATTGCGCGCTCCATGATGTAACGCTCACCATCGAATTCTTTTTCTTCTTTACCTTCGGCAACCAAAGTACCTACACCTGTTTTGGTATAGAACGCAGGGATACCACAACCGCCTGCGCGTAACTTTTCTGCCAAAGTACCTTGAGGAGTAAATTCCAACTCCAGCTCGCCAGCTAAGAACTGACGCTCAAACTCTTTGTTCTCGCCCACATAGGATGCGACTATCTTTTTGACCTGTCTTGAATTCAAAAGCAAACCCAAGCCAAAGCCATCTACGCCAGCATTATTAGCAATCGCAGTCAGATTTTGCGCGCCAAGATCCTTTACCGCTTGAATCAAAGCCTCAGGAATGCCGCAAAGACCAAAACCGCCAACCGCGAGCTTCTGACCATCCTTCAAGATATCCCGTAAGGCATCTACTGCTGATGGGTAAGTTCTATTCATACATTCGTCCTAATATTGCCAAAAAGGGTAAAAAAGTAATCATAACGCTTTGGGAATCTGAGCCCGACGGCAAGGGGCACCAACCTGGCTTTTATCGCTTAGAACTAAACTAGAAGGGTTCAATGAAGCCATAAAAATGGTGGAATTGCCAAAAATTGCTGAAAATGAGCTCAGCAAGCTATTTTTAGAGATATCGGGGAGTGAAATGAACGCCCAGGAATTGCTCGAACAATTTGGGCCAAGAGAATCCATGGACTATGACTTAGTCATCGTCGGAGGTGGTCCAGCAGGCCTATCTGCAGCCATCAAAGCAAAACAACTCGCGAATGAGTCGGGCAAAGAAATTAGTGTCTACGTCTTAGAAAAAGGCTCCGAGATTGGTGCGCATATCCTTTCTGGCGCCGTTATGGATCTCAGAGCCCTCACAGAACTTTTCCCTAACTGGAAGGAAATGGGTGCGCCACTGGATACTGAAGTGACTCAAGACCAGTTTTTATTCTTAACAAAAGAAAGTTCGTTCCAGGTTCCAAGCTGGATGCTGCCCCACTGCTTTAAAAATGAAGGTAACTACATTGTTAGCTTAGCCAATGTTACTCGCTGGCTTGGTCAACAAGCCGAAAATCTCGGTGTAGAAATTTTTCCAGGATTTCCTGCGGCAGAAATTCTGTATAACGAGAATGGTGCAGTCTGCGGCGTCATTACAGGCGCAATGGGCTTGGATAAAGAAGGCAATCCAACCGATCAATTTCAACTCGGTATGGAATTGCGCGCCAAGTACACTCTATTCGCCGAAGGTTCACGCGGACATTTAGGCAAGCAACTGATTAGTAAGTTTGCATTAGATAAAGATGCTGACCCACAAAGTTACGGCATTGGCATTAAAGAACTATGGGAAGTAGAACCTTCCAAGAGTAAGCCTGGCCTAGTAGTTCACACAGCAGGCTGGCCACTAGAAAGCGACACCTATGGTGGTTCATTCTTGTATCACTTGGATGATAACAAGGTTGCAGTAGGTCTGGTGGTGGGGCTCTCCTACAAGAACCCCTACCTCTCTCCTTTTGAAGAATTCCAACGCTACAAGTTGCATCCAAAAATTCGGGAAACCTTTGAAGGCGGAAAACGTCTGGCTTATGGCGCACGAGCGCTAACGGCTGGCGGCTTAAATAGTCTGCCTAAGACTGTATTCCCAGGAGGTGCATTAATTGGTTGTGATGCAGGATTCTTAAATGCATCACGCATTAAAGGAAGTCATACTGCGATTAAGACCGGGATGCTGGCTGCTGAAGCCGCGGTTGCAGCGCTTACTGAGAATCGCTCTGCTGATGTCTTGTCTGCTTATCCAAGCGCCTTCAAAAATAGTTGGTTACATACCGAGCTTAATCAAGCGCGCAACTTTAAGCCGTGGATGTCCAAAGGGCTTTACCTTGGAACTCTGATGGTTGGTCTAGAGCAAAAGCTGTTGGGTGGCAATATGCCTTGGACAATTCATTTAAAGCATGCAGACCATGAGTGCCTTGAACCAGCGGCGCAGCATCAACCGATCGAGTATCCAAAACCAGATGGCAGGATTACTTTTGATCGCCTCTCATCAGTATTTATTTCCAATACCAATCATGCTGAGAATCAACCTATTCACCTCACATTAAGAGATGCGTCGGTGCCTGTCAGTTTGAATCTCAAAACTTACGCAGGTCCCGAGCAACGTTACTGCCCTGCCGGCGTATATGAGTATGTAGAAAAAGATGGGCAGCCACAGTTGCTGATTAATTCGCAAAACTGCGTGCATTGCAAAACCTGTGACATTAAAGATCCAAGTCAAAATATTATTTGGATTACCCCTGAAGGTGGCGGTGGCCCGAACTACGGATCAATGTAAAGATGGTTTATTGATTTATCTAGCTGGGTAGTGGCGTGGGCGCAGTTTTCCAATCGCCATGCCCACTAGGCCACAAGCTAAAGCAGCCATCACGAAGACATTGCGCGGCTGAGTTGCCTCTCAAAGCCAACCCGCAACTAAACCACCTAGCGTCCCACCCAAGCCATAAGATACCGTTGCCATTAAAGCTTGGCCTCTGGCCTGCAAGGGGCCAGTAAACCAACGCTGCAGTAACTTGGTCGCAGCACTATGGTGAGCACCAAAAGTAGCTGCATGCATCAACTGAGCCAAAATCAGCGCCCAAGTGAATGGGAAGAAGGCTATCAAAATAAATCGAAACACGCCAATACCAAAAGCAAGCTGTAAAACAACTTCAGCATCCAGACGACTGAGTACTTTGCTCTGGAAATAAAAGAAGATCACCTCAGCAGCAACTCCTAGAGCCCAAAATAAACCGATCTCGAATTTATCGTAGCCCAGGTCTGCTAGGTAGAGTGAATAGAACACATACAAAGCTGCATGCGCAAAGACCATAAAGAAGCCCGACAGCAAGAACCAACGCACATCAGGATTAAACAAAACAATTAAGAGTTCGCCTTTCACCATCTTGCGACGTTCCATCTTAGGTTCATGGAGGCGAAACGTAACTAATGCCAAGAAGATCAACACTGCCGCGCCCACAATCGGATAGAGCTCAATACCTTCGCGCTGAAATAACTCGCCAGCAATTAAGACCATTGCAATAAAGCATGTACTGTAGCCGACTCTCCTAATGGCATCAAGCTGCTAAGGATCGTGTGCAATACAAACATCCAGATGAAAAATGCAATGTAACTATGCAGAAAAAAGATGCATAAGAAAGTAACTGCTGCCAAGCAAGCGCAGAATCGAATAATCCCAATACGATCGGACAAGTAGTCAGACAGCCATCCCCAGGAGAATGGCCCAACTATTCGTGTAACTTGTAGCATAGACATTAAGACTGCGATCTCAATGACGCTAAAACCACGGTCAAGAAAAAAGGGGCTGGCGTAGGGAGAAACTAAGCCAACATACGCAAAATATAAAAAGAAAAAGGACCCGAAGGCCCAACGCACTGAAGGTGTCATTATCTTTTTCTTAAACGGATTTAGTCGCTTACTGAACTAGGTCGAGCAGCCGGCACCGGCGGCACAGCATGTTTCACATCACCGCATTGAGCACGATGGCGTAGAGCATGATCAATCAATACCAAAGCTAACATCGCTTCAGCAATCGGCGTTGCACGAATACCTACACAAGGATCATGACGACCTTTGGTTTGCACAGTAATGGGCTTGCCATCTAGATCGACCGATTCCTTTGGGCTCAAGATACTAGAAGTGGGTTTGATTGCAATCGATACACGCAAATCTTGACCGGTACTAATACCACCCAAAGTGCCGCCAGAGTTATTGCTTGCAAATCCATCTGGATGCAGTTCGTCGCCATGCTCGCTACCACGTTGTGCTACTGACCTAAAGCCAGCACCAATCTCAACACCTTTGACCGCATTAATACCCATCATCGCGTGCGCAATATCAGCATCCAACTTATCAAATAAAGGTTCACCCAGACCGATGGGCACATTGCGCGCCCGCACTTCAATCTTGGCGCCACAGGAATCCCCTGCTTTACGCAGCGCATCCATGTAAGCCTCTAACTGGGGAACGATATCCGCGTTTGCAGCAAAGAAAGGATTGCCCTCAATAAGTGTTGCGTCTTGAAACGGAATTTCAATTTCACCGAGCTGACTCATGTAGCCATAAAACTCCGTGCCATATTGTTCTTTGAGCCACTTCTTGGCGATAGCTGCTGCAGCCACTACAGGCGCAGTCAATCGTGCTGAAGAGCGTCCACCACCTCGAGGATCGCGTAAACCATATTTGTAGTGATAAGCGTAATCAGCGTGACCAGGTCTAAATGTTTGCAGGATGTTGCCGTAGTCTTGACTACGTTGGTCCGTATTACGTATCAACAGGCCAATTGGGGCTCCGGCGGTCTTGCCTTCATAAACACCAGACAGAATTTCAACCTTGTCCGCCTCTTGACGCTGCGTGACATGACGCGAGGTTCCCGGTTTTCGACGATCTAAATCAATCTGCAAATCTGCTTCAGATAAAGACATTCCTGGAGGGCAGCCATCAACAACAGCGCCAATCGCGGGACCATGGGATTCACCAAAAGTGGTGACTGTAAAGAGAAGGCCTAATGTATTTCCTGACATATCGACATTATGTCATCTGTCAGGCCTATCGGGCTAGGCCGCTTAAGGAGATGTTTTTTCGGCCTCTTCTGGCCAGTCGTGGATGTAAGCCTTCAGCATGCTGTTTTCAAAGTCCTGGGCTTCAACTACTGATTTAGCCACGTCATAGAAAGAAATCACGCCCATTAGCATCTTTTGATCCATGACCGGCAAATAGCGAGCATGGTCCACCAGCATCATCCGGCGAACCTCATCGATCTCGGTTTCCATGTTGCAAGTCAGTGGCTTAGCATTCATAACGCTTTGCGCCTTCAGATCGTCCAATTTGCCATGATGTTTAGCCAATGCGGCAATCACCTCTCGGAAGGTCAAGATACCAACAAGCTTGTCGTATTCCATAACTACCAAGGAACCGATATCGTGTTCACTCATGACCAAGACCGCTGTTTGCAAAGCAGTCTCTGGAGCCACCGTAAATAGTGTGCTGCCCTTTACGCGCAATATGTCACAAACCTTCATATGGTCTCCAGCAATAAGTTCTCTTATGCAAACAATATATTCTCAAGCCCAAAGGGAATCAAGGGTCAATTGAGATATTTCAGTAACGAATAACCCTAAGCAGTCCACTTCGAATACTGGGCAGGTTGGCAATCAAGACTGCTCCAGCCAAGGTAATCCACCAGGTCAGGTAAATCCAAATGAGTGCCAAGGGGAAGATAGCAAAGGCGCCATAGACCGTTTTGTAAAAGGTCACATTGGTTAAAAAGAGGCCAAAGCCAAACTTCATCAACTCAAAGGTAAGGCCGCAAAAAAGGCGCCGCTGAAGGCATCGCGCCACTGGATTTGGGCATAGGGCAGAATTTTGTAAGCCACGGAGAATGCCGACATTGCTAAAAGCACCGGAACCACTGTTGCGAATAGGCCCAAACCAAAACTCAGAGCCTCCGTCCATCCTTCTGCCGCGCTAAATAAAAGACCACTCAAGTAAGTCCCGATACCCAGCAGAATAGGGCCCATAATCGTCGCTGCTGAATAGATTGCGACCTTTTTCAGAATGGGTCGCCGCTGCGTCACACGAAATATTTGATTGAAAGCATTCTCAATCACTGCCATCGTCATAATCGTCGTAATCACGAGACCAACTAAACCAAGCAAAGTCAGACCCTTGGCCTGTGCTGAAAATTGATTCAAGTAGTTAAAGACCTGTTCATTTAGTCCACCAGGCATATAGGTATCGAGCAACCAAGACTGAACGGCAGACTTGATCCGCACTACACTGGGGAGATAGCCAATCAGGATAGAGGCTACTGTCAGCATTGGAACCAAGTAGAGTGTAGTTGTAAAGGCCAAACTAGCTGCCACTTGCTTGAGATTTTGTCCGCGATTACGCTCTCAGATCTCTTTTCCAAGAGAGAGCCATAATTGAGGATTACGAATGAGGCGCATTGCCCATATCATAAAAGATAAGAGAGAAACATGAGTCAATCCGACATATTAGTTTTGTACTACTCACGCTATGGAGCAACCCGCGACTTGGCGCGCCTAATTGCCGAGGGAATCGAGAGCGTTCCAGGCGCTAACGCCGGACTGCGCACTGTTCCAGCTATCTCCACAGTATGCGAATCTACAGAGGCAGCCGTTCCATCTGATGGCGCCCCCTATGTTGAGTATGCAGACTTAAAAGAATGTATTGGTCTAGCCCTCGGATCACCTACTCGCTTTGGCAACATGACGGCTCCCATGAAATATTTTTGGGATGGCAGCTCGTCAGAGTGGATGAATGGTGCACTCATTGGGAAGCCAGCTTGCGTCTTCACTAGCACGGGCAGTCTGCATGGCGGACAAGAAAGCACCCTGCTCACCATGATGATTCCCCTACTTCACCACGGCATGATGATCATGGGCATTCCGTACAGTGAGCCTGATCTCATGAGCACCTCCACTGGTGGCAGCCCTTACGGACTCACCCACCTCGCACATGCTGATAGCCGGGCTCCCATTAGCGCAGAAGAGCAACGCTTAGCCATTGCTCAAGGCAAGCGCTTAGCGCTCACAGCGCTCAAACTTATTTAAGGCAATTTATGCTCAAAAGCTGGCTCTCCAAAAATCCATACCAACTGATTGCTACAGCAGCTTTTGTTGACCTGTTCATTTTGTGTATTGCTTGGGAATGGTTTATCTCCCCGCTCAGACCTGGTGGCTCATGGCTCATCCTCAAAGCCATTCCCCTCTTATTTGCCATTCCAGGACTCTGGAAAGGTAATGTTTACACCATGCAATGGGCTTCGATGCTGATCTTGCTCTACATTACTGAGGGTTTAGTCCGCATTCTGGAAACAGGGGCTAATTTCTGGATGGCCGCCCTAGAAACCACCCTAGGTACCGTTGCCTTTGTTTGTCTACTGATCTACCTCAAACCTATCAAAGCTCGGGCCAAAGCAGCTAAGAAAGAGCGTGCCGAAGCAGAAATACAGGGCTAAAGGATCAAAAAGAGCTTATTTAGCAACTTTTGCCAATTTCTTAAAAAATATTCCTCATTCCTGTCATCTCAGCTCCTTTTTCATGCGTTGTATGCTCATGGAGGTGGCAAATATGTCAACAAGACTCAAACGTTGGGCCCGTGCAATTCAACAAATCGACCTGTCCAAAAGGACTCCTGAAGTTGCCGTTGGCTATCTAGATAGCAAATACCGCGATATCGCCTGGCGTTATATCCGCATTTTGGGCTTTGAGCGCACCATTAGTTTCATGGCTAGCAATAACTTCCACCCGGAATAACGCAGAAGAGCCTTAGCTTTCCAATCACCCCAGATGATGTCTTTATCTGGGGTTTTGTGTTTCTGGGGCCCTGAAAACCCAAAATGCCAGCAAGAGAAAGGCTAAGCAAGCACAAGAGCCTGAGAATAAAAATGCGTAACTGGGATTGAAGGATTCATAAAGCCAACCAAATATTAATGAGGCTGGTAGCAACATCAAGCCCGAAACCAGATTAAACCAACCAAAGGCAGTTCCCGCCATGCCTTTAAGAGCAAGGTCTGCTACTAGCGCCTTCTCTACCCCTTCAGTAGCCGCCTTAAATAGTCCATAGATAGCAAATAGCCCACAAAGCATCCAGAGTGTGATGCCAGCAAAACTCATAGCAATATAAAAAAATGCAAAAGCAGCCCATGCAATGAGGATAAAGTTCTTACGGCTAAATCGATCTGAGAGAGCCGATAGCGGCGTTCCAAAAACAGTTGTGCTTAAAGAAATAGCAGCCCATAAAAGAGGGATCTGCTCTTGAGGAACGCCGAGCTCTCTGGCCCTCAGCAATAAAAACATGTCCGATGAATTTGCTAGGGCAAAAATACCAGCGACCAAAATATAGCGCTTAAATTGTGATGGAAGACCTTCGAGAGACCATGAAAAAGGTTTGACAGTCACTTTTTCGCGAACAGGCTCTTTAAGGCAAAGCGCTAGAACTACGGCGATGACTCCGGGGACAACCGCCCATAGGAAGATATCCCTCAATGGGACTTGCATCCACAATATACGCTGCTATTAATGGCCCAAAGACTGCACCCGCGTTATCCATGGGCCGATGCAATCCAAAGGTAATGCCTCGCTGGTTGGGCCCAACACTCTCGGCCAACAATGCATCCCGTGGGGAACTTCTCAAACCCTTGCCAAGACGATCAGTAAATCGAATACACAAGACCCATGCCCAAGAACTTGCAATCGCAATTAAGGGTCGGCCAATCCCCGCCAGGAAATAGCCGATCACAATCCAGGGCTTCGTCTTTCTGGTGCGATCCACAATCACACCAGAAACCAATTTAAAGATACTTGAGGTAGCCTCTGCAATCCCCTCAATCAGACCTAGCGCCTTAGGCCCCGCCATCAATACAGTGGCGAGATAGAGCGGCATCAAGGGATACAGCATTTCACTTGCAGCGTCATTAACAAAACTAATCAGGCCGATGAGCCACACAGTTCGAGGAAGAGAAAATAAAGTCTTAAACATGCAGATTCAATGTAGCATCAAATTAAATTTTGATGGGACTGTCACAATCACTTGAAAGTAAGGTCAATAAAACGTAGGATCAAGGGGTAGGCGTCAGCCAATTACACAGATTAAATAACAAGCACCCTATTTAAAGGAATACATTATGAGTCAGAAAAAATTAGTGAAACAATTATTGAAAAAACTGGACAAGCTTGAAGCTGACAGAGAGAAATTAATTGATAAGCTCGCTAAAGCTCGAGAAAAAAGCTCCAGCTAAAAAAGTGCCTGCAAAGAAAGCGGTTGCGAAAAAGGTAGTTGCAAAAAGAGCTCCAGCAACAACTGCTCAGTAATCATTGAGCAATTCCTAAAGGGCTGCCCGTGAGTAAATCACTGATTTCAGAAGATACTTACGAGGCAGACTTACGACTTCTGCAGATTGAATTAGTCAAACTACAGCGTTATATTATTCAAAAAGGCAAACGTCTCTTAGTGATTTTTGAAGGGCGTGATGCCGCAGGAAAAGATGGCAGCATTAAAAGTGTTACTGAAAATTTAAGTCCGAGAGATACCAAGGTAGTTACGCTAGCGGCCCCCTCCTCACTTGAAGAGCATGAGTGGTACTTTCAGAGATACGTTGCACAGCTCTCATCATCTGGTGAAACCGTCCTCTTTAATCGAAGCTGGTACAACCGCGCTGGCGTAGAAAAGGTGATGGGCTTTTGCACCGATGATCAATACAAGCTATTCATGGCAACCGTAAATGATTTTGAATCCCTCCTCGTCAGATCCGAGATTCAAATCATCAAGTGCTACCTAGATATCTCCAAAGAAGAGCAAGCAAAAAGACTTAAAGATCGAGAAAAAGATCCACTGAAGCAATGGAAGATCAGCCCTATTGATCAGAAAGCTCAGAAGATGTGGAATGCGTACTCTGAGGCTGGGGATGAAATGCTGAAGAAAACTAGCTCATCAGATGCTCCGTGAACCGTCATCTGCGCAAATGACAAAAAGCTTGCACATCTGAATTTGATTGCTGATTTATTGTCCCGAGTTAATTATCCAGACAAAGATTAGAAGATCTTAAAAATTGACCATCAGATTGTTTTAAGCTGGCCAGCAACTTCTAAAAAATTGCCCAAACTAGCCAAATAGATTACTCAAGTGAAGAATTGCTCTGTCTCAGCAAGGAGCTCCTGCGGCGATTCCTCAGGAATATAGTGACCACAAGGAAGCCCTTTTCCAGAAACATCTACAGCAATCCTCTTCCAGTCTTCAATTGGTGAAAAGCACTTAGCTATTAGGCCGCGATCTCCCCATAAGACCCGAAACGGCATTGGTAATTTCTTACCAGCATCTCTATCAGCTCGATCATGAATTAAATCAATTGAAGCTGCTGCACGATAGTCCTCACACATGGCATGCATGGATTCCGGGTTACTTGCGCCCGCCAAATATTCAGCCCACACTTGCGGGTCAAAAATTCCAACGCCAGCATGTCTACCCGTATGATTTCTGAGCCAAAACTCTGGATTGGCGCCAATCAGTGTTTCGGGAATAGGATGAGCTTGGATTAAGAAAAACCAATGCCAATACCCCTTGGCAAATTCCATCGTAGTGTTCTCATACATTGCGAGTGTTGGGGAGATATCTAGGCTCAACACTCTCTGGAAAATCCATTGCCAGACGATGTGATACCCGCCCACCACGGTCATGGCCTAATACGGAAAACTGTTTATGCCCAAGAGCTTGCATCACAGCATACTGATCAGCGGCCAAGGATCTTTTTGAGTAGGTTGAATGATCCAGAGCCCCCACTGGTTTTGATGAAGCGCCATAGCCGCGAAGATCCGTCACGACAACAGAAAGCGCTTTGCCAACTGAGGAGCAATGTGACGCCAAATTGCCTTAGTTTGAGGAAATCCATGCAGCAGTAGCAATGCAGGTCCAGAGCCAGCAGTCTGACAAACAATATTAATCGGGCCATCTGCCGAGGAAACTGTAATGATGGAATCTTTAAAACCTTCAATTACGTACGTCATCATTCACTCCAATAAAAAAGAGCCTCATCTGAGGCCCCCCTTTCATTCTATCAATCTACTAGTAACTACCTAGCCGCCATTGCCTCAATCTGAGCAACAGTCACATAACCTTTGTTCTGCTCATCAATTCTACTGAAATGATCATAGATTCGAGGCATGCATCCCTTGGCTTCATCAAGAGTGAGCTTGCCATCTCGATTGACATCGCATTTAGCAAAACGTTCCTGAATTTCTTTATTACGTGAGACGTCGTCAGCGCTTGCAGGAGTTGCTATTAGCATGAATGCTGCCGTGCCGATGAGACATAGATTAGAAATGAGTGCGCGCATAAAGGATTTTATTCAGAAGTAGTAGCTCTTGGATCAGCAGAGGTTTCTAATGCAACCTTCACTACCTTTTTAGCCATAGCTACAAATGACTCTACGGAACCACCACCAGTGCGGAAAGACTCACCTTGAATCGTTACCAAGCCTTCACCAATCACTTCTTTGGTTTGACTGTCGGTAATTTTGCTCTCCACTAACATCGCTGGAGTTTTAGAGTTCACGCCACCGGCATAAGCTGCTGCATTCATTGCCAAGCCAATTGGTGTGAAATTCCATGGCTGCAAACTATCAGTAGAGCTTTCTGCACCAGTGATGCCCACTGAGATACGCGCTACACCTGGACCAGGCTTATTTACAATCTTAATATTGCCGCGACTGTTCACTGCGCTTACCATCGAATCCTGCAATGCGATCTGCGCCTGACTAATCGCCTCTGGAGAAATTTCTTTAGTAGCATTCTGGTTTAAATAAATTGGATCCAAAATGACTGCTGTATATGTACCTGGATTAACCCCAGCTTTACGATATCTCCAAATACGGGTATCAGACTCAGAAGTAGCCATTGGGACGAGCACGGAGTAATTCGGCAAGAAACCAGACTTCGGCATTGGCTGACTTGCCAATTTAGGAGTGGTTGCTACAAGCTGCTAACAGAGCAGCTACAGAGATTGTTGCAATTAAAGCGCCTAATTTATTCATTTTTTAGATCCAGTAAGTGATTGATTGGCATTAGCCCTAAAGCTAGTTTTATAAGATCATACGCTCATTGCAAACTTCAATTTATTCCAAATTTATGGGGCCGGACAAGGCATCAAGCTACCTGACTTTTGATGAAGCTGTGGCTTGCACCCAACCGGTGCACTTGTGGGTTTTGGCGTTGATGCTGATGCGGGCGCTGGTGATGAGCTTGCAGTCACTTTGGATGCTTGAACCCCTGCAGGCTGATTAACTTTCGGGACGTTCGCATTGAGAGCTGGAATGGATTTATAAAACTCTTTATCAGTTCCTGGACATGGCATCAAGGCTCCGGTTTTGGAATTGACGACTGACTTACATTGAGGGTCAGCCTGCAGTCGTGCCTCTAGTTTATCAACGCTACAGCCGCTTATTAGGGTAATGATGGAGGAGATGGCGGCAAGGCGCAAAGAAAGAGTAATAGTCATAAAAAACCATTCTAGGCTAAACGGGTGCACCTGAATAGTGGCAATATATGGAATCCATTGAACACAACATTGACTCAGGAGACTAATATGAATAAAGAAGCATTTGAAAAAGGACTTAAGACTCGCCGTGAAGTGCTGGGCGCAGAGTATGTAGACAACTCCATTAAGAATGCCGATGCAGGAACTAGTGACTGAGTACTGCTGGAATGAAATTTGGAACCGCCCTGGCCTGGATAGAAGAACAAGAAGCATATCATTAATCTATCAATGATTACCGCCTTAAATCGCCCTCATGAACTTAAGCTTCACGTCAAAGGCGCTATTAATAACGGCCTGAGTAAGGAAGATATTCAAGAGGTATTTTTGCAGGCAGCGATTTACTGTGGTGTACCAGCTGCAATTGATAGCTTTCGTTGCGCCAAGGAAGTATTCAAGGAAATGGGAATTTGATTGAATTGATCACTTGGGCATCTAAATATGAGAATGCAAAATTAGCAGTATCACTATGAAATAAGTTCGTGGTAATACTGAATGCCCAAGTGTATTAATTCCAAGAAAATAACGGTTACCAAGAAGCGAAATGTCCAAACTTTGGCCAAGAGATTCAGGGATAACTTTGCCCCTAGAAATGCCCCCACGATACTGCCAAGCGCCATAATGCCACCGACCTCCCAATTCACCTCACCCTTGATTGAAAATGACGCTAAGGCAATCATTGAGGTTATTAGAATTGCTAGGTTTTTATAGGCATTTGCTTTGACTAAGGGAAGGTGGATGAATGCAATTAAAGCTAGCAATATATAAGTTGCGCCATCCAAAACAATTAGGCCCAACCAAAATCCTACGGCCATCAGAATAAAAAACTCAAAATACCTAAAGCGAACACCTCCTTCAAACTCTTTTTCAATTATTTTCTTCAGACCAGAAAAAATTAATAGGAATGCACAAAGCACAACAATGGTGATGAGGAGCTTTACATCATTTTCAGGCATATATTCAGCAAGTGCTGCCCCCGCAATGCTGCCAATGGCCGTTGGGATAAGCACTTTAAAAGCGAGCTTCCAATCAATAACGCCAGCGCGCAAAAATGTGATAGATGCTATGAGCGCTCCAATAACGACTGGAGCACGATTGGTTGCATTTGCCATAGATGGGGCAAAACCCATAAAAATTAATAAAGGGAGGGTAACCGCTGAACCGCTTGAGGCCACTGTGTTGAGAAAGCCACAAATTAACCCAGCACCGACGGCTAGTAAAAGCTCTATTGGCATTAAACGCCTAATCTATTTGATGAGCTCGAGTCTACACCTGTAATGAATTCGTAAGGGGATTAAATTGAGAGGGATCAGAGCCTGAGAGTTTGGTCTGCCCAGCACGATTCGAACGTGCGACCTACGCCTTAGAAGGGCGTTGCTCTATCCAGCTGAGCTATAGGCAGTGTGTACTGGGACTGAAAACTAATGCAAAGAAAAAGTGGTCGGAGTACAAGGATTCGAACCTTGGACCCCCTGCTCCCAAAGCAGGTGCGCTACCAGGCTGCGCTACACTCCGACGGAACCGATATTCTACACTGAGATGGTCTAAGGGGGCAAATACTGTAAGATTTGGTGCATGAAAGCCTTATTTACAAGCAATTTGAACAAGCAATTCCGAGGGTGGATCGCCCTGAGTTTTTTGCTTGCCAGCTTATTAGGCACTCATTGGGTTGGCTTTGCCCATAGCATTTCTCACTCTGGAATCCATCACCAAAGTGTTGAACAGACTTGCGTAGATCAAGCCCCTTCGCTTGGACATGGTTCAGTAAGCTGCCATTTGCTCGATGCACTTACGCTTGCCGGGTTCGCTACTTCTGAACCCAATCTTTTCTTTGCCAATAACTTCTTCCATGAAGTGCAAGTGGCATCAAATGACTCTTTGCCAGCCCGCATTCATGTAGGGCTGTATCAATCTAGGGCTCCACCTAGCCTCATCCTGTAAATCGCCCAAAACGCCAAACTCAATTTGTTTGACCTCTAGATTTATTGCACCATCTGATCGGTGGTGCGCATTAGGATTGAAGGAAATACCATGCATCAAATTAACAAGCCATTGGCTAAGCGCAAACTCATCTGCGCTTTAGTTTCAGGATTAATTAGCACTACTGCTTTTGCCCAATCAGAGCCCTCCCTTGAAATTACTGCTACCGGCTCTCAAGAGGCAGTGCAAAGTATTTTGACGCCCACTAAGATTTTGCAAGGTGGTGATGAGCTTCTCAACAAATTAGGTACTACATTGGGCGCCACACTTGCCAATGAATTAGGCGTATCCGCTACAGGTTATGGTGCGGGGTCATCACGTCCAGTAATTCGGGGACTGGAAGGTGCTCGTGTCCAAATTTTGCAAAATGGATTATCGGTAGGCGATGTTTCGAACATCTCTCAGGATCATGCTGTTGGCAACAATATGCAAAATGCCCATCAAGTTGAAGTTTTGCGTGGTGCAGCCGCCCTACTCTACGGCTCAGGCTCAAGCGGTGGCCTTGTTAACGTAGTTAATGACCGAATCCTAACCAACTTACCTGATAGACCAACAGGCGCCGTCAATACCAGTTATGAGACGGTGAATAATGGCAGAGCTGGTGCATTAGAGGTCGATGGTGCATTTGGTTCGGTAGCTGTTCACGTAGATACAGCAATCAATAATGCCGATGACTATCGCATTCCAGGCTACGCAAGCCAAGGTGGGCCTAACCAAGAGTGGTCAATCAATCCAGGGGAGCCGCAAAGCGTACCTTACTCAGGAAAGCTTCCGAATTCATATAGCAATCAAAATAATTTAGGCGTTGGCGTTTCTTATATTGGTCAGAACGGCTATACCGGTGTTTCGGTTGAGCGCCTCAATAATAACTACGGCATCCCAACGCCTGAAGGTGGCTCGATTAATCAGTCACAGAATCGCTACGACTTACAACATCAAACACGCGATCCATTTGCAGGATTTTCATCCTTTAAATTTAGTGCTGCAAATTCCAACTACAACCATACTGAATTTAATAACGTTGGTGAAGCGGCCTCACTCTGGAAAAATATCGCTAATGAAGCGCGTTTTGAGCTTGCTCATAATCCCATTGCCGGCTGGAAAGGCGCTTTTGGAGCCCAAGTATCAGCGGCATCTCTTAATGCCACAGAAGTTGGTTCTGGAAGTTACGCCATCGTTCCCCCAACCAAGACAAACTCCAATGCGCTATTTTGGATAGAGGAAGGTAGATGGAATTCCTTGCAGGGGAATTTGGGTCTGCGCTATAACAACGTAGCTCAAAAGCCAAACTTAGGAACCGAATTGGTACCAGAGCCTGTGAATACTGGCGGGGATACACCAGCCATCAGCATCCAAAATCGCAACTTTAATTTACTGTCCTATTCTGCAGGCGGTTTATGGAACTTTATGCAAGGTCATGGTGCTGGTGTTGCCTATACCGTTTCTCAGCGTGCTCCTAGCGCTCAAGAGCTTTACTCTTATGGGGCACATGAATCTACGGCAACATTTGATATTGGCAACTCCAATCTCAATAAAGAAACCTCACATAATCTTGAATTTAATATTCAAAAAACCAGTGGTTTGGTGCGAGCTAAGGCCAGCGTTTATGCAAATAAATTCAATAACTATATCTATGGTTATTACACGGGTGCGGCAATTGATAATGGGGGTGAAGAAGGTAATGGATTTAGCGTGGTAACCGCTCAACAAGCTGCAGCAACTATCAAAGGCATTGAAGGTGAACTGACTTATAACTGGCAACAGCATGGTGTTGGTGGGCGCATCTTTGGTGATGCCTCTCAAGGTACTTTTGATGCCGGTGGGAATCTACCACTTCAACCAGCCCCTCGTTTAGGTGCAGAACTGGCCCATCAACGCAATGGCTGGCTCACCAACGCAACTTATATCTATAGCTACCAACAGAATAGATTGGCTAGTTGGGAAATTGGTCCTGCGCCAAGCTACAATCTCTTGAACGCAGGCATCTCATACACAGAGAAGATTAAGGATGTGAATTGGACTGTGTATATGAATTTGAAGAACTTACTCAATGAGCAAATTCGTTATGCAACTACACCAATGGCCGTGAGACTCTTTGCACCACAACCAGGCAGAAGTCTGATGGTGGGTTTAAGAGGCACTTTCTAAACCGAGACTATTTCAAGTACGCCATGAGCAAGGCACCAAGTCCTCCAGAACCCAAAATAACCAATACTGGGTTAATTTTGGTTCTGAGGATGAGGTAAAGAGTCACTAGCGCAAGCGCCGCAGTAATCCCTCCCACTATAGAAGCCTTGCCTACAGCATAGACACCCGAAGCCATTAAGCCAATTGAAATGGGCTCCAATGCATTTTGGATAGAACGTCTCCAAGGATTTTCACCAAAGCGATTCCATAGACGGCCAACGTAGAAACACAAGAAACTCGACGGCAAGAAGAAGGAAAGCAATACAACTCCTGCGCCCATCAGCCCGGCAATTTGATAACCAATCACCAATACCATCAACATATTAGGTCCCGGTGCCAGCTGACCAATACTGTATATATGAACGAATTGAGTATGGTTAATGCCGAACTGCTGTGCTAATACTGTTTGCATCTCCGGCAATACAGCAGTGCCTCCACCAACCGCCAAAATGGATAGCAAGGCAAAGCTCAATGCCAAGTGAATTAATACGCTCATGCTTTTTTACCCGGCCGATATAAATACAGGGAAATCGGCGCCATAATCAAGATGACATAGGGCAAAGATAATTTAGCAATGCTCATTAATAAAAAAGTGCAAATAATAATGAGCAAAGATTTCGCATGTCGCCAATGGTCACTACCAATCTTGTAAGTGATAGCAGCCAAAAGTCCAGTTGCTGCAGCAGCAATACCGGCTAAAACATAGTTAACTAAAGGATGGTCTGCGGCACTCGCATAGATGATGCCTACCGCCAATACAAAGATCGATCCCGGCAGAATGAGGCCTAAGGTTGCGGTTATTGCACCCAAGGCACCCCGCAAATGATCGCCAGAGATTACTGCAAGGTTAACGGAATTAAGACCCGGCATGGTTTGGCTAATATCAAGGTAAGCCATAAACTCATCTGCCGAAAGCCATTTACGTTTCTCAACCAACAGAATCCGCTCATACGCAATGATTCCACCACCAAAACTAACCGCCCCAATGATGAAAAATTGCACAAAGAGATCTTTTAAGCTCGGCACTCCAGCATTGACAGTCTCATTACCCAAACCCATTGCTATTCGGGCTTTCCGTAAACCAAAGCTGTTTTAGTGCTGCCTATTTCTAGCCAGTTCGCAAGCTCAACTTGGAGTTTTTTAAAGAACTTATCCGCACGCTTATGCGCCTTAGCTTGCTTTCTGTTGGCATCGTTAACGCGATATGAAAATGCAAGCTCACCGACAATTGGGTCACCGACACTTCTCATCCAAATCGCAATTTCACAATGAGCCTGAACACCATCACCAAAGACCAAATTACCAATCGGCAAACACGCTTCCAGAATCTTATTCGTATTACCACCAACAATGCGCAGCGGCTTCTTCTTATCAATAGGGAGCTTAGCCAACCCCGGGAAGAATTTAATCACACTCGATAAAGATCGCTCAAAGAGACTATCGATTGGTACCGCATCTAAGATGGCATTGTTGGAATAGATGGATCTTGCTGAACCAATCGCATCGCCTCGTAGAATTTCTTCTTTGAGGCGCAAACGGGACTTAATGGATTTTTTTGGGGTCGGATTAAATTGATTGGATTTCTCAATATCACCTGTGCGGCACTTGAGAGTCACCTCACACCAGTCATCAATCCAAATATTTTGCCGAGACTCTCGCACCCGAAGAATCACATTATTCAGGCGAAAATCCTCGCCCGGCGTGTCGTAGAAATAGATACTACGCAAACCCGTTTGCGTAGTATCTAGATGGAAAAAGTCTACTTTATTTTTCTTGCAAAAATTAAGGATCTGATCACTTAATGCGGTAATTGTCCTCCGCCTATCAAGCCCCTGAGGCTTGATCAGAAGCTTGAATTCCCGATTGGTTATTTCTAGCTTTGATTTCAATATTTATCTCCCACTGATTATTAATGAGAGATTAACACCGTCCAGAAAAAATTAGTAAACCTCGGGAACGTACATTTCCTTGGGAACTGGACCTCGCAAGTAATCTGGGTTATGAACCCTCGCTGGCAAGGTAGTCACTAGATGATCAATCTCCTTATAGGGAATCTGATCCAATAAATGAGAAATGCAATTTAGACGCGCCTTTTTCTTATCATTAGCCGCCACCACCCACCAAGGAGCCTCGGGAATATTAGTCCTCTCGAGCATGGTTTCTTTGGCCTTGGTATAAGCCTCCCACAGACGACGGGCATCCAAGTCCATTGGACTAAGCTTCCACTGCTTTAATGGATCATGAATACGCATCATGAAACGGTTGTACTGCTCATCATCCGAAATAGAGAACCAGTACTTTATGAGGATAACTCCAGAACGAATAATCATTCGCTCAAACTCAGGGGCCGTCCTTAAAAATTCCTCATACTCAGCATCCGTACAAAATCCCATGACCTTTTCTACACCAGCGCGGTTATACCAACTACGGTCAAATAGGACAATCTCACCACCTGCCGGCAAATTGGCAACATAGCGTTGAAAATACCATTGGGTTTTCTCACGCTCACTGGGAGCCGTAAGAGCAACTACTTTACAAACACGTGGATTGAGTCGTTGGGTAATCCGCTTAATAGCGCCACCCTTACCCGCTGAATCACGCCCCTCAAATAAAACAGCAACTTTGAGCTTATTCTCCACTACCCAGTCTTGAAGCTTTACCAGTTCACCTTGCAGGCGAAATAATTCCTTAAAGTAAACATTTCGGGGAATAACAGATTTACCTCCTTCATCCTGGGAAAGGCGATCATCATCAAGCTCCATTTCGAGCTCTTCATCCATGCTATCGAGAATTTCTTCTTGAGCACGCTGATACCATTCAGCCATCTCTTTATGCTTTGATGTCATTTATTCCTCTAAGGCTTTGTATCTTTTTATCTTAAGAGCATGACATTTTTATTACATATATTGCTTATAGGGTTTGGGCGATCGATTCCTGGCAATAAGCTGCCACCTGCTTACGATCAGAATCCCCAGAAATCTGGGGGCGATAAGGCTGCAAAAAGTCTATTCGGACTAGCAAGCCAGGCTCATGGATCACCCTAGACATCGATTCCAAAAGCCCCATCTCTCCAATAAAAGCAGGTGAGTCACTCCTCAAGCCCGTTTTCTCACAGAGATACCGTATGGAGAGAGGATAAATCGGGGATTTAGCAGCCAAGGCCGACTCAAAGAGATTAGGTTTAAAAGGCAATACCTGGGCCCCGTTGGTGGAGGTTCCCTCTGGAAAAATGCAAATCGATTCAGTATTGAGCACTTCTGCCATTTGCTCCACTACTTGCCTAGCATGACGGGTACTATCTCTGCGTATAAAAACAGTTCCCAATTGCTTTGCCATCCAGCCAAAAATGGGCCAGACTCTTACCTCTGACTTAGCAACAAAGCGAGTCGGCTTGCAGCTATTGATGGCATGAATATCCAGCCAAGAAATATGATTTGACGCAAATAAAGCAGGAGCAGATGTCACATTTTCCAAGCCAGTGACTATCAACTTTAAATTAAAAATATGTAAGAGGCGCTTTGACCATTGCTGAATTTTGCAATCTTTTTGAGATTGACTAATAAATGGAAAGATCAGCGAGAGCGTGAAAACACCTGCAAGAACATGAATGAATACTTTCACCCAAACAAAAATAGGCAATATCTTGCTAGGTGATTTTTTATCTGTCGATACATGAATTGTCATAAGCTCAGAATATAAATCAAGTCATCAAACTGACTTAAAAGTGTCATGAGGCCTTCATAAACAACGGGCTTAATCTGAACACATGATGCACTACAGAGCTATCTGGATTTCAGATGTACACCTAGGAACTTCTGGGTGTCAGGCAAAGTACCTCCTCGATTTCTTAAAACACAATGAAGCAGATACGTTTTATTTGGTGGGGGATATTATTGATGGCTGGAAATTAAAACGATCTTTCTACTGGCCCCAATCACACAATGACGTAGTGCAGAAGTTATTACGCAAAGCTCGTAAAGGCGCTGAAGTCATTTATATCCCCGGCAATCATGATGAAGCTGCCAGACAATACTTTGGCATGTCTTTTGGTGACATCAAAGTTCAAGAAGAGGTAATCCACACTACGCTTGATGGGCAAAAACTCTGGGTTACACATGGCGATCTATTTGATGGGGTAATGCAATACGCCAAGTGGCTCGCCTACGTTGGTGATTCCATGTATAGCTTCATCCTCTACATCAACCGCTATTTCAATATGTTGCGCGTAAAGATGGGTTTACAGTACCGGTCTCTTTCCCAGTACCTCAAGCATCAAGTCAAAAATGCAGTGAGCTATATCGCTGATTTTGAACACATCATGGCTAGAGAAGCCCGCTTGCGTGACTGCGACGGTGTTGTGTGCGGCCATATTCATAAAGCAGAAATTCGCGAAATCGATGGCCTACTCTATTGCAATGATGGTGACTGGGTTGAGAGTCTTTCGGTCTTGGTGGAAACAACTACCGGTGAACTCAAAATTATTTACTGGACACACATCAAAGGTGATCCAGTAGTCGCAGCAGAAATTGCTCATCAACCCGCTGTTCAAGTTCTTAATAAAGAGGCTATCGCATGAAAATTATGATTATTACGGATGCATGGGATCCACAAGTCAACGGCGTTGCTAGGACTCTCAAGCAGACCCGTTCCGAACTCATTGGCATGGGCCACGAGGTAGAAATGATTACGCCGAATGGTTTTAAATCCATTCCATGCCCCACCTATCCGGATATTGCACTATCTTTATTTCCCGGCAAAGAAGTAGCACGCAGAATTAAAGAATTTGCTCCTGATGCGATGCATATTGCTACCGAAGGTCCCTTAGGTCTTTCTGCACGCGCATATGCCGTTAAAAATAATCTGCCATTTTCTACTGCATACCATACCCGTTTTCCAAAGTACGTTAAAGCTCGCACAGGAATTCCATTGGCTATCACTTATGCCTTTATTCGCTGGTTCCATGGTCCATCAATGGCAGTAATAGCACCCACTATTGTGGTTAAAAATGATCTTGAAGAATACGGACTCAAAAATGTGGTGCTCTGGTCACGCGGTGTTGATCTGGATATCTTCAAAATGCAGGACTCTAAAGCACTTAATAGCGCTCACCCTATCTTTCTATACGTCGGACGGGTTGCTATCGAGAAAAATATCAATGCATTCTTAGAAATTGATTTGCCTGGTTCCAAATGGGTTGTAGGCGATGGCCCTGCCATGGCGGAGATTAAGCAAAAATATCCCAATATTAATTACCTAGGCGTTTTGCAGCAAGATGAACTGGCCAAGGTATACGCAGCCGCCGATGTGTTTGTATTCCCTAGCAAAACCGATACCTTCGGCTTGGTATTACTTGAAGCTATGGCCTGCGGTACCCCTGTTGCCGCCTATCCAGTGACTGGTCCAATTGATGTTCTTGGCGACTCTCCTGCAGGTGGAATGAACGAAGATCTGCGGGAAGCCTGTATGCAAGCTTTACGAATTCCACGCGAGGTTGCCAGAGCACATGCTGAAAAATTCTCTTGGAGAGCTGCCTCAGAGCAATTTGCTAAACACCTCAAGCCTGTGCCTTCTACGCAAATTCATCTAACAGCCTTAGCTTAAGCCGATATTTTGACAACTCCATACGATATTAAGCAAAACCCGCACAAAGGGAATCGCGGTCTCACCAGAGCTTGGCACGCAGCGAAAAACTCTTGGTGCGGCATTGTGTATGCCTATAAGGAAGAAAGCGCTTTTAGACAAGAATTAACCCTACTAGCCCTACTCACCCCGATAGCGTTATGGATGCCTATTAGCTCAATTGAAAAATGCGTCTTAATTTCTTCTCTAATACTTGTTTTAGTGGTGGAGTTACTCAATTCCAGCGTAGAAGCGGCGATTGATCGAATCTCCTTTGAGCATCATGATTTGTCTAAAAGAGCCAAAGACTTTGGCTCAGCAGCCGTCATGTTGGCGCTGCTCATTGCCGCCCTACTTTGGGCGACCATTTGCATTCCACTTGTCATCAATTGGTAACAGAGTCCTTTTACGATTGATTAAACCTATATAAGGAAACTCATGTCTGATATTCCAAATCCTCTTGCTGCATTTGATCTTTTCAATGGGCGCTTTGAGCAAAAGCCAAAGAAAGAGAAGGCCAGTAAAGCCAAGGCAATTAAAAAGCTTTTTTCCAAAAAAATTGCCAAGAAATTATTTGGCAAAAAGTTTGCTTTGCGTGCACGCAACGAAGTACTGGACGTTGAGCCGATTGCTAACGAGAAGGTAATTAGCAAACCCAAGCGCCCCGCTTTTCAAATTTGCTGGGCCTCAAATCCTAATGAAATAAAGGAAGCGCAACGTTTGCGTTTCAAGGTGTTTGCAGAAGAAATGGGTGCAAGCCTACCCGCCCATCCTGAAGACTTGGATATCGATGAGTTTGACACCTACTGCGACCACCTACTCATCCGCGATCAAGAGACGCTGAAGGTGGTTGGCACCTATCGAGTCCTTCCTCCGCACAAGGCCGCTGAGATTGGTCGCCTCTACTCAGATTCTGAATTTGATCTTTCTCGCCTAAATCACTTGCGCCCCAAGATGGTTGAATTGGGTCGCTCATGTGTTCACGCTGACTACCGCTCTGGCGCGGTCATCATGGCATTGTGGAGTGGTCTAGCCCAGTACATGCAAAAACACGATTATAAAATCATGCTTGGTTGTGCAAGCATTCCGATGGCAGACGGAGGACATTTTGCTGCTAGCCTCTACAACTCACTGAGCAATGATCAAATGGCTCCGGTGGAAAATCATGCCTTCCCTCGACTGCCACTGCCCTTAGAATGCTTAAATGGCGGCCTACAAGTCGAGCCGCCACCCTTGATTAAGGCTACCTCAAGTTAGGCGCCAAGATTTGTAGCGCCCCAGCCTGGGATCCGGACTTTAATACCGCTGATGTACTCACCATGCTCCGCTTATCTGAAATCAATCCACGCTACGCCAAGCACTTCTTGGGCATGTAATTAACGCAAGATGACCTTGTATGGACGGCCGATACGTTCCCACTCGGCCGCTTCTTTGAGCAGACTAAACTCTGTCAAAGGATGGGCGTCTACCCAATCTTTTGATAGGCTTACTAAATAAGAGCCATTGACTTCGGATACCTTTACTTTGGGAAGTTGAATATCACTTCTACCGCGGCAAAGCACCTGCGATAAGCGTAAGCAGAACAGCATTCGCCAATCTCTAAAACTAGAATTATTCGCCAATTTTCCGAGCTTGCCGGCATGACCAATGAGAAGTGCAGCTAACCTTGCCTGATCATTCTTTGAAAAGCCTGGCATATCCGCATTACCTGCAATATATGCTGAATGCTTGTGATAGCCGTTGTGAGCAATCGATAAACCGATTTCATGAAGATTGGCAGCCCATTGCAACAAGGCGATGTTATCTTCACGATCCTCAGAGTCTGGCTTTGGTAATTGAGATAAAAATTCTGCGGCGTGTATTCCTACTCGCTTTGCCTGCTCGCGATCAACAGCATAGCGTTGCATAAACTGCTCTACTGTGACAAAGCGCATATCGTCATGTTGTGAGCGGCCTAGCAGGTCATATAAAACTCCTACGCGCAGTGCTGCGTCTGTGACCTCCATGCTCTCAATACCCAGCTCATCGAAGACAGCAATCATGATCGCTAAACCACCCGGCCAGACCGATCTACGATCATCCTTTAAGCCCTGCAGCACTACCTGACTAATATTGTCATACTTGAGAAGATGCTTCTTCATGGATCTCAAGCCATCGCGAGTAATGAGCCCATTAGCGCCATTCACGCGTCCCATGGTCAAGCCTTCGCTTTGGTGGCCATTAAAGTTATTTTCTGCGATCAGGTCTGCCAAAGCACGAGCCGTTCCAGAGGAGCCAATAACCTGTTTCCAGCCACTTTTGAGGTAAGCCCCAGAGATCACCTGAATCTCTCGACGTGCCGCTAATTCTGCTTCTTTGAAGGCATGGGCATCAATATTGCCTTTAGGGAAAAATCGTAAGCTATGCGAGACACAGCCAATATAGAGACTCTCCATCAGCTTTGGCTCATAGCCTTTACCGATGATGAATTCAGTAGAACCGCCGCCAATATCAACCACCAAGCGATTTCCCTGGACAGCAGAGACCTCATGAGCAGCGCCAATATAAATCAGACGCGCCTCTTCAACACCCGCAATTACTTCAATGGGGAAACCTAAAGCCTCTTCGGCATCCCGAATAAAGCTGGGGGCATTCTTTGCCACCCTTAAGGTATTGGTTGCAACAGCGCGCACCTTGGAAGGATCAAAACCCCGAATGCGCTCACCAAAGCGACGAATAGCCGTCAAGCCACGTTGATAGGCATCATTTCCCAACAACTTATTATCAGTAAGACCTGCCGCAAGACGTACAGACTCACGCAGAGTATCAATCGGGCGCAGCTGAGTTCCCGATGGTGTTTTCACCACCTGAGCAACAAGCATGCGGAAACTATTAGACCCAAGGTCGACTGCAGCCACCAAATCGCGGGGATTATTTCCTGAAATATCTTTATTAACAGCCAAAATTGTTCCAGTTAACAGGTTTCAATATGAATATGTCTATTTTATGAAACTCTAATGACATATTCATGAAAATGAAGCCTAGTCTACTGGTAAATGCTTAAGCAGCTAAATTTTGCTCGGAACTAGTGCAATCCCTGTTAGCAAAGCTACACAATATGCAGCAATCCCCAGATTTTGCCTTTAGGAGGCCATTACATGAGGGGCATCTGTAAAGGTGCATGGAACTAGCTTGGGCGATATCCAAAACTTCATGACCCTGACAATTTGGGCAAGTAATGATGGCATGCTGAGCTTGATTCAATCTATTCACAAATAGATCATGACAGAGAAATATTTCAGAATGAAGACATTAAAATCAATTGAACTCAATCACGCAAAAAGACTACAAGAATTTACTTCTATAGTGAATATTATGAAGTCGCTCCTTAATCTCCAATCTATCGAGTGTCTCAATGGGCAGATCCATTAAAAGCTCAATTCGGTTGCGTAGTCCAATTTCAACCTGTTTAAATGCGAACAGCATTGCTTTAACATCGCTTGCTTCGATAGATGCTGGATCTGGAAATCCCCAGTGAGCAATTGATGGATGTCCAGGCCAATATGGGCAATCCTCACCCATCGCCGTGTCGCATAAGGTAATAATGAAATCCATCTTTGGAGCACCCTCTCTGCCAAACTCATCCCAACTTTTACTCCTCAAGAGTTGGATCGGATACCCCATCGCTTTAACCATTTCGAGGGCGTAAGGATGAACTAATCCCGAAGGGTTCGCACCAGCAGAATAGCCAGTAAAGCGTCCATGGCTCAAGGTGCTTGCTAAAGCCTCAGCAATAATGGATCTTGCTGAATTTCGATTGCATAAGAACAGAATGTTGTAATGCTTTTCCATATGCGCAGTAATTAAATTACCTCATCTAGATTTAATGCATATTTTTTATCTAACAAAAAGCCGGCAGCACGACTTTCAATCTTGTTAAATTTGTGGGTTAGCAAATGCTCTTTAATATTCGATGTTTCATCAGAAGATTGCTCAAGATGCGGCCTGAACACCTTAGATAAATCCATTTTTTTAGACTCAATCATGGTTAACTCTCGAGATATGAATATCGCCCTATCTTATTGATTGAATATTTCAGTTTAATTACTCAGTACAAGCAAAAGATATTGCAAAGTTTTTCCACAATTACATCAAGCCGTAATAATTACTCTGTATTTTTAAAGAATTTATCTTTTGCAAGCTATCCCATGCGTTTTATCGCTACTCTTCTACTTTTTTCTCGGCGATGTGCTCTGCATTTGAGCCATTGAATACCGATGATGCAGGTACTGTAGCTAAAAATACGAATCAAATTGAGCAGTACTACTTCAAAACCGCAAGCCATGGTAGCGGAAGCGCTGCAACCGTTGATATCATTACACCTGGTGAGGAGTACTTTGGTGGATCAGGTGCTAGCGCCTTCCCATTCACCTACACAAGAGGTATTGCTGAGAATATTGAGATGTCATTTGGCACTACCTACTATGCTGCGCCGCGAGGAAACTACTCGCCGATCTCCAATAAGGTCCTAGCTCTAAAGTGGCGCTTTGCTGAAGATGAGGATGGGAAATGGGCGGTTGCAATTAAACCCAGCATTACCCTCCCAGGCTCACCGCAACAACAAGTTGCTGGCTTGGATTTGGCACTCCCTAATTACGGACTGAACCTCATTGGCTCACGCTATTGGGATTCGGTGGAAGTGCATATCAATGCGATGTACACCAAGCCCCTTTACAACACAAACTATGCGATTGGTGCAGCCCCCCAGAAAACCGGACCAATATTCTGTTCTTTTCAGCTGCACGCCGTTTGGCGTGTAATGGAAAAGCTCAGACTTGCCCTAGATATGGGTATAACAACCAATCCACCCAGTACAGAGCAATATCTGACAAATTACGCTCTTCTCGCAGCAATATTTTCAATGAACGAGGGCTTAGATATTGGACTTTCTTATATGAGAAGTGCTGCCAACATGGGTTTAGTACTAGGCAATACCGGCATGAATGCATCCCGCACTGAAATTGGCTTTACCTGGCGGTTTTAACTGCCTAAGCGATGCCCATTATACCGACTGCGATAAGCAGCACGTACTTCATGCCACATAAGCAAGACTTTGACAAAAAATTGTTTCATTGCTGACCTCCTTTTTTATTACAGTAATTAATTTAACCCTTTCACAAGACATCAATATGACAACAATAGTCAACGCGGCGCCACCCTTCCCCATTAATGGTGTCGTCTTTGCTTGGGCTATGTCATCCTCGGGGAAAAATTTTGAAATTCCACTTTTTGATATCGCAGATGCACTAAGCAATCCAGGGTTATCGATTTGGCTTCACCTCAATTTATCTAATTCTCAAGTGCAGCGCTGGCTTCAAAATACGCCCTTAATTCCGGATCGCGTTGTCGAAATGATTGATGAAGGAGTAACTCGTAGTCGTCTTGAGTGCATTGAAAAGCTGGACGATTGCTTATTAATGGTGATGAATGACTTCCAGCAAGAGTTTGGCGATGATGATAGTGATCATAGTCTAGGTACTCTGTGGGCTATTCTCACCCCGAGATTGATGATCTCTCTACGCAACAATCCCTTAAGAACAACGGATCGACTGCGCTCTGACTTGGGAAGTGGAGCCCTTAATCCCTGCTCGGCTATCGAATTGTTCCATGAACTGATTGATCTGCGCGCTGAATATCTGCGAACCTTATTAATCCAACTCTCCGACACCATGGATGATCAAGAGGAGCTGCTATTAAAAGCAAAAGAACTTCCCGAACATGAATACCTAGGAAGAACACGCATCGATTGCAGCCGCTTAAGAAGGCAATTTTCACCAGAACTCATTGCTTTAAATCGCCTACAAAAGAAAGTTCCCTACTGGTTTTCGGAAGAAGACAAGCTCAGGCTGAGCGATGACCTTGATCTACTTTCTCATTTAGTGCAAGAAATTTCAAATTTATATGACAGAGCCAAAATTCTGCAGGATGAACAAGCTGCCCATGTTGCCGAATTCAATGCCCGTAACTTACAAGTACTCTCAGTCATGACAGTCATTTTTTTACCCATGACCCTGATCACGGAAATCATGGGAATGAATATGGAGGACCTCCCCGGGCTTAAGGAGTCTTTCTATATAGTGATGGTCCTCATGGCAATGGCTGGTGCTGGCGTCTATCTCTCGCTAAAAATGAGAAAAATTGTGTAATTTTTCATTGAGCTTAAGGAGCAAAACTCAATAAAACCCCAGAAATATCAAAAAAAAGGTTTTGTCATATTACTTTGCTACGATTACCTCGTTCTTACAACTTTACGTGGAAATTTATGAGTGAATATAAGTACGAAGACGCTGTTAAACAGCTTCAAGAGTCTGGAGCCATTGGCTTACAAGACTTTAAAAACCTATCTTATGAGGACCTCACTGAACTTCTAGAAGAAATTAAAGTCTGGTGCCTTTACGCCAACGGTAAGTTAGATAAATTACCTAAGGAATCAAAGCGTAAAAAAGAGAAAAAGGATAAAAAGGATTAAAACTTTTATCTAATCTGTCAGCCTCTCCCTGGGGAAGCGCAGTGTAAAAGCGCTCCCTTTTCCAGGCGTACTCTCTATCAGTAATTGCGCTTGATGTCGGCTCGCAATATGCTTCACAATAGCTAGTCCTAGGCCAGTTCCACCGGTATCGCGTGAGCGACTACGATCTACTCTATAGAAGCGCTCGGTCAGCCTAGAAAGATGCTCAGAAGCGATTCCTGGACCAGTATCCACAACTGAGAATTCGCCCTCTCCTGCAGCATTTACGCGCCAAGATGCGCTAATAGAGCCAACATCAGGCGTATATCGAATCGCATTAGATACTAAATTACTAAATGCTGAGAGAATTTCCCGCTCTTCCCCCAGAATATTTTTAGAGCTCTCAATGTCAAAATGAAATGTATGATGACCCTGAGAGAGTGCCTCAGCATCATTTTTTAGAAGCGCCATGACAGTCTGCATTTGTATAAGCTGGGCTGGTGCCGGCAAAGAATTCGCTTCTAAATTAGCTAAAGTTAGCAAGTCCTCTACAAGGCTTTTCATACGCTGGGCTTGAGACATCATCATCTCAAAATATTGATCCTGTTGGACTTTATCTAAATCTAAAGATTGAATAGTTTCCAGAAACCCCATTAATACGGTAATGGGAGTTCTCATCTCATGGGAAACGTTTGCCACGAAGTCGCGTCGCATGGCATCTGCTTTTTGTAGATCAGTAACGTCTTGCACCAAGAGTAAGTGGCGCTTCTCACCAAAAGGAAAGGCTTGTAGCATCAAACTCAGATTTGATTTAGGACCCATGCGCTCTAAAAGTAACGGTTCCTCAAAATGACGATTATGAAGATAGCGAATGAATTCAGGTCGACGAATCAGGAAGTTGATACGTTGCATAACATCACGCTTGAACTGTAGGCCAAAGAAGCGCTCTGAGATTGCATTGCACCATTCAATTTGATCTTGATCATCAAGCATCATGATGCCGTTTGGCGATGCCTGGAATGCCTCAATAAATCGATCGTGCTGCTTCTCAACCGATAGCATTTGTAACTTCAGGTTACGCACTAATCGCTGCAGGTAAAAGAAAACCTCTTCCCAGTAACCGCTTGGCAATGGCATTGACTCCAGCCGATCCTCTACAGTGTATTTTCGTAGGCGGGCTAAGTTAATGTAGGAGTAGATCGGCGGCATCGATAAAAAAGCAATGCCTACTGAAATACCTGTAATAGAGCCAAAATTAGTTTCGACAATCAAAGCAGCAAAAAAAGCTGCGCAAATAAGAAGAAAAAATCGAAAAAAAACGGAGAACATTCCGCAATCTTAGAGCATCTGCACCAGGGAAATGGAAAATCCCTACCCCACCCAATGAATATCAGGTCTGGGTGGGAGTTTTCGTGACTCGGTAGCCACTACCCCGGACTGTTTCTATGTAGCGATCACAGTCTGCCGGAGATAAGACCGCCCTGAGTCTCTTGATGTGCACATCAACAGTACGCTCTTCTATATAGACCTCATTACCCCAGACTTTATCGAGCAAGTTCTCACGAGAATGGACTCTTTCTGGGTTGGCCATCATAAATTGCAACAATCGGAACTCGGTAGGCCCTAAAGATAAAGTCTGCGGATCACTATTTGGCCACACAGTACTCACGCGATGTGAAACTGGGTCTAGCCTTAATGGACCAATCGCTAAGGGACCATCTCCCTCTAGTGGTATTTGTCGGCGCAGCAATGCCTTTACACGGGCGACTAACTCTTTAGGAGAAAAAGGCTTGGTCACATAATCATCAGCCCCAGAATCAAGGCCTAAGACCTTGTCGTTCTCTTCACTCTTGGCAGTGAGCATGAGTATTGGCAAAGACCTAGTGCGTTCATTTGCCCTGAGTTCTCGAGCAAATTGAACGCCAGATTTACCAGGGAGCATCCAATCCAAAATGAGTAGACTTGGAAGCTCCTCGCGCATCAAGCTTGCCGCAACTTCAGTTTGAAGTGCCTTTTGCACCTCATATCCTGCATGGCTTAAATTAATTGCAATGAGCTCAGCAATCGAAGGCTCATCTTCAACAATCAATATCCGGTGAGTCATAGCAAATTCCGTTTAGATATCAATAGTTACGGTTTATTCGCCTCGCGAACCAAGTCCTCATGGGGGATATGACGCACATCTGAGCCCTTGGCAATATAAATCACAAACTCTGCAATATTTTTAGCGTGATCACCAATGCGTTCAATTGCTTTAGCAATGGTGAGCATATCCAAACCAGTGGAAATGGTGTGCGGATCTTCCATCATGTAAGTAATCAACTTACGAACAAAGCCCTTGAATTCTTCATCGATCTGGCGATCTTCCTGAACTACTTCCGCCGCTGCCACAGTATCTAAGCGAGCAAATGCATCTAAGCTACGACGCAGTAAAGATATGGCCATCTGGCCTGATAAGCGGATCTCAGCGACATTGATATTGTTGGCGACACCAGACTCAATCAATCGTTTTGTTCTTTTGGCCACACGCTCTGCCTCATCGCCAGCGCGTTCTAAGTTGGTAATCGCCTTCGATACCGCCATCACCAAACGCAAATCTCGAGCAGTAGGTTGACGACGTGCAATCAACTCAGTACAAGCCATATCGATTTGAATTTCGAGATCGTTCACGATCTTTTCATTAGCGATGACGACATTGCAAGTATCAATATCCATCTGCGTAAAAGCACGCATTGCAGAAGATATTTGGGACTCAACAAGTCCGCCCATCTCCAGCAAACGACTAGAGAGAGAATTTAAATCGGCATCAAACTGCGAAGAAAGGTGTTTATCTGGCATATTCATCTCCAATCAACCGAATCGACCGGTTATGTAATCTTCTGTTTCTTTACGCTTAGGCTTAATAAAGATTTCATCGGTTTTACCGTACTCAATCAAACTACCAAGGTACATATAAGCAGTGTAATCCGATACACGGGCTGCTTGCTGCATATTGTGGGTCACAATCGCAATCGTGTACTCGTGCTTGAGCTCATTAATCAGCTCTTCAATTTTTCCAGTTGAAATCGGATCCAATGCTGAAGTTGGCTCATCTAAAAGAATCACGGAAGGCTTTACCGCAACACCTCGAGCAATACATAAACGCTGCTGCTGACCACCTGATAATGAAAGACCGCTTTGATTTAACTTGTCCTTAGCTTCATTCCACAAAGCCGCTTTATTTAAAGCCCACTCTACTCGCTCATCCATCTCTGAACGGGAAAGCTTTTCATAGAGACGCACACCAAAGGCAATATTTTCATAAATCGACATTGGGAATGGGGTTGGTTTTTGGAAAACCATTCCAATTCGTGATCGCAAGAGATTGAGATCCTGTCTAGGCTCTAAAATATTCTGGCCATAAAAATTGATCTCCCCTTCTGCACGCTGTCCAGGATAGAGGTCATACATACGATTAAGCGTGCGTAGCAATGTTGACTTGCCACAACCAGATGGGCCAATAAATGCTGTTACCTTGCCCTCTTCAATATCTAAATTAATATCCTTTAGACCCTGAAATGAGCCATAGAAGAAGTTCAGATTACGAACCTCTAGGGCATTTTTAACGTCTTTTTTTACTGGTGTAGTTGTGTCGTTCATTCTTATTCCTTGACCATCAATCGTATTTAAGTCAAACATGGTTTTCATATTACTCATTAACTCCGTACTTTCTCGCGGAACACTACACGCGCAAGAATATTCAGACCCAGTACGGCAAAAGTGATGAGCAAAGCTGCGGCCCAAGCCAAATCAACCCAGTTATCGTAAGGGCTCATTGCGAATTGGAAAATCACCACCGGTAAATTGGCCATAGGTGCATTCATATTGCTTGAGAAAAACTGATTATTCAGAGCGGTAAAAAGCAATGGCGCTGTTTCACCACTCACTCGGGCAAGTGCCAGCAAAATACCAGTAATTACCCCGCTTTGGGCAGCGCGCAAAGTAATCATGAAAGCTACTTTCCACTTAGGGGTACCTAAAGCATAGGCAGCCTCTCGCAAGCTTCCATGCACTAAGCGCAGCATATTTTCAGTTGTGCGAACTACCACTGGTATCGCAATTAAAGCCAATGCGATCGTGCCAGCCCAACCTGAGAAGTGTCGTACTTGCGCGACCACAATGGCATAAACAAACAAGCCAATCACAATGGATGGCGCAGATAGCATGATGTCAGTCACAAAGCGGGTTACTGAGGCCACCTTGCTTCTATCTCCATACTCTGAGAGATATAAGCCGGCCAATACGCCAATCGGCGTACTAATCAGAGTACAGCTTCCTACAATCATTAAACTGCCAACAATTGCATTCGCTAAACCCCCACCCTCAGAACCAGGTGCAGGCGTGCTGTGAGTGAATACATCCAAATTAATAGAAGAAAAGCCTTTTAATAATAAAACACTCAAAATCCATAGCAAAAAGGCCATTCCCAATGCCATAGCAGCAGTAGATAGAAATAAGCCAATCTTGTTGGCACGCTTCCGTTTAGCAAAAATTGCCGGATTGATATTAGATAAGCCGTTCATGTTTTAAGTCCCTGCTTTTTTTCCATACTGATGAGCATCCACTTGGCAATAGCCAATACGACAAAAGTAATTATGAAAAGCGCAAGTCCCAATGCAAATAGAGATGAGTAATGCTCTCCAAGCTCAGCCTCACCAAACTCATTTGCCAATGTAGAAGCAATCGAATTACCTGGTGAAAATAATGAAGCTGACAGACGATGTGCGTTACCGATCACAAAGGTTACCGCCATGGTTTCACCAAGCGCTCTACCTAGTCCCAGCATAATGCCACCGATCACGCCGGCTTTTGTATAAGGGAGCACCACATTCTTAACTACTTCCCAAGTGGTGCAGCCAATCCCGTAGGCGGACTCTTTTAAAACAGGGGGAACGATTTCAAAAACGTCACGCATCACCGAAGCAATAAACGGCAAAACCATCATTGCCAAAATCAGGCCAGCACATAGGATGCCGATGCCATTAAATGCACCAGAAAATAATATCCCCAATCCAGGAATTTGACCCAAGGTTGCAGCCAGAGCAGGCTGAACGTATTCACCAAATATGGGTGCAAAAATAAAGAGACCGAACATACCGTAAATAATCGAAGGAACTGCCGCAAGCAATTCAACCGCTGTGCCTAAAGGTCTGCGCAGAGGCCCCGGACATAGCTCAGTTAAGAATACCGCAATACCAAAACTCAGCGGAACTGCAATGAGCAAGGCAATCAAGGATGTTACTAATGTGCCATAAATGGCAATGAGGCCACCGAATTCACCATTAACAATGTCCCACTCTTTAGTGAAGAAAAAACCGATACCAAATTTGTCTAATGCTGGCCAAGCATTTATCACTAAGGAGATGATGATACCAACTAGCGCAATCAGAACCGATAAGGCAAAAAATTGCGTTATTCCATGAAATAAAAAATCTTGAACACGTTGTAGTTTAGCAATTCGCAATGCCTGCGGTGTTGGAGCTGAGTGGGTTAATTCAATCATATTTAGACTTCGTTTAATACTGAAACAGCCCCACGAAATGTGGGGCTGTTTTAGAGTTGAGATTAAATGCTCAATCTAAAAATTACTTGTTGGCAATGTTTGACCATACATTCTTACGAATAAAGTCAGTACTTGCATCTGGCATTGGTACATAGTCAAGATCTAGAGCCATTTTCTTGCCTTCTTTAAAAGCAAAGTCAAAGAACTTCAACACTTCAGCAGAATTGGCTTTGTTCTCTGGGTTTTTATACATCAAAATAAATGATGCGCCAGTAATTGGCCATGAATTAGCGCCAGAAGCATTGGTAATAAATGTACCCATACCCGGAATCCTTGACCAATCAGTACCTGCAGCTGCCGCTGCAAAAGATGTGTCATCAGGCTTAACAAATTGACCATCTTTGTTTTTTAAGGAAACACTGATCAGCTTGTTTTTCTTAGCGTAGGCGTATTCTACGTAACCAATTGCGCCTTTAACCCGAGATACGTTTGCAGCAACGCCTTCGTTACCTTTACCACCTACCGAGGAGTCAGCAGGCCACTTAACAGCCGCACCCTCACCAACAGCCTCTTTCCAGTTCTGACTCACTTTAGCTAGGTAGTTGGTAAAAATTGCAGTAGTACCTGAACCATCAGCTCGGTGCACTACAGTAATTGGCAAATTAGGCATCTTCATACCAGGATTATTCAACACAACACGCTTATCATTCCAATTAGTGATAGCGCCTTGAAAGATATCAGACAATGTATCTGGTGATAATTTGAGCTCATAAGGTTTAATACCATCCACGTTAATGACTGGTACAACACCACCAATAATTGCTGGAAATTGAACTAAACCGTCTTTTTCCAGAGCTTCAAACTTGACTGGATTGTCAGAAGCGCCAAAATCAACTGTCTTTGCTTTAATTTGCTTAATGCCGCCAGATGAACCAATAGACTGATAGTTAAGGCTTGAGCCTGTCTTGGCCTTGTAAGCTTCAGCCCACTTTGTGTAGATTGGGTATGGGAAGCTAGCGCCAGCACCGGTTATGTCAGCTGCATAGGCAACTGGGGCTACTGAAATAGCGCCAATGATGAGCGCTTTTTTCAAGAATGATTTCATGTGGATTAATCCTCGTTTAGTTCACGCAACATTGCGATAACTGAACGATACGGATTGAGTATGACTCTTTTATGACAGTGAATTTACTGAAAATTACCTCAGTAAATTCAATGACTTAGAATGATGGGATTAAGTGAGCAATACTCTTGGCTGCATTCATAGCAACCGCACAATCATTCGCCTCAACCATGACCCTCAAGACGGGTTCAGTGCCTGAAGCACGGATAAGCACCCTACCCGTACCCTTAAGCTCTGTTTCTACTTGAGCAATCTGGGATTTGAGGGCGTTATCAGCCTTCCAGTCATATCCAGCCTTAAATTTGATATTGAGAAGCACCTGGGGGAATAGCTTTACGGAATCCAGTAGCTGTGCCAGCGTCTTCTTGGCCTGACTCATGGCAGCTAATACCTGCAGCGCGGCGATAGTGCCATCACCAGTGGAGTGCTGATCTAGACACAAGAGATGGCCAGAGCCTTCACCACCAATAATCCACCCTTTTTGCTTGAGCAACTCCAAGACATAACGATCGCCCACATTGGCGCGTTCAAATCCAATCTCCAATGCTTTGATGGCATTTTCAACAGCCAAGTTAGTCATCAAAGTGCCAGCCACACCGCCTAAATTTTCTCCGCGAGCAAGACGATCTTTGGCGAGTACGTATAAGAGCTCATCGCCATTAAACAATCGTCCTGAAGCGTCCACCATCTGTAAGCGATCGGCATCTCCATCCAAAGCTATCCCAAGATCCGCCTTAGTCTCTTTGACTTTTTCAATGAGCGCCGCTGGAGCTGTGGCACCGCATCCATCATTAATGTTTCTACCATCTGGTTGAACACCAATCGAAATCACTTCTGCACCGAGCTCATGAAAAACATGAGGAGCCGTATGATATGCCGCACCATTAGCGCAATCGACTACCAACTTCATTGCCTTGAGATTGAGCTCACCAGGAAAGGTGGATTTACAAAATTCGATATAACGGCCGGCAGCATCATCTAAACGGAAGGCCTTACCCAATTCTTTTGAACTAACACAGCCCATCGGTTTAGCAAGTTCAGCTTCGATTGCTAACTCAAATTCATCGGTGAGCTTGCCGCCTTCTGCGGAGAAGAATTTAATACCGTTATCCTGATAAGCATTATGAGAAGCTGAAATCACTACACCGGCAGATAAGCGCAAGGCCTTAGTCAGGTAAGCAACACCCGGGGTAGGCATTGGCCCGCATAGCATGACATCCACACCAGCGGCAGCGAAGCCAGCCTCTAAAGCGGCTTCCAATAAATAACCAGAAACACGGGTATCTTTTCCAATCAATACTGTGCAACGCTCACCTGGCTTAGCGTTTTGCACCAGCACTTTTCCAGCAGCATAGCCAAGGCGGGTAATAAACTCCGGAACAATCGGAAATTGCCCTACTTCACCGCGTATGCCATCAGTACCAAAGTATTGTTTTTTCATGGGCTTAATTATAAAACTTGTGAGCTTTTATCTGAGATGTTTTATTGGCTTATTCGCCTTGAATAGCTTCCCAGAGCTTGAGGGAGTCCACGGTCTCCTGAACATCATGGACGCGGATGATGCGAGCACCACGATCTGCTGCCAGAATGGCAGCAGCTACACTGGGAGCCACACGATCGTTGGTGTCACGGCCTGTTAGCTTGCCCAACATGGATTTACGAGAAATCCCTGCTCAGACCGGATAACCCAATTGGGAGAATTGATCAAAATCGGCCAGCATCTTGAGGTTATGTTCGAGACTCTTCCCAAATCCAAAACCAGGATCGATGGCAATTCTATTTTTAGCAACGCCTCGATTAACCAGTAAGTTAACGCGCTCTTGTAAAAATTCTTTTACTTCTGCAATCACATCTTGATACTCAGGATCAAATTGCATTGTTTGTGGGTCACGTTGCATGTGCATCAAAACAATACCGCATTGCTTATCTGGATTATCTGGATCACTCTCTATGATTGCATCTAATGCGCCCTCTTGCCGTAACGCCCAGATGTCATTCACACAATCGACTCCGGCCTTGAGTGCTTGGCGCATGGTCTCGGCTTTATAGGTATCGATTGACAAAGCTACGCCGTAATCTTTTAAAGCTTCAATGACGGGCAAGACGCGATCCAACTCTTCTTGTAGAGAGACAGGTTCTGCACCAGGGCGAGTAGATTCGCCACCGATATCTATGATGTCGGCACCATGAGCAATCATGCGCTCTGCTTGCGCAATAGCATCACTTGGCGTTCTGAACTTGCCACCATCCGAAAAAGAATCCGGTGTGGCATTGAGAATGCCCATCACCAGTGGGCGTTGACGTTTACTGAAGTCAAAAAGAAAACGCCCGCAACGCCATGTTGCGGGCAGATTTTGCTTGATCACCTTGCTATGAGCTTGGACTAATTAAGCAGTCGCTGGTGCGGCACCCGCAGCAGGACCTGGCGTACCAGCAGAGCTGCCAAACTGGGTTGCTGGTGGTGGCTTTGGTGCGCGTGGTGGACGGCCTTCCATGATGTCATTGATTTGCTCAGCGTCAATGGTTTCCCATTCCAGCAAAGCAGCAACCATCGCTTCAACCTTGTCACGATTTTGCTCAAGGATGGATCTTGCCAATGCATATTGGCTATCAACCAAGGCGCGGATCTCTGAATCCACCTTTTGTTGAGTTAACTCAGAAACCGTCTTCGAGCTAGTGCGGCCAAACATACTTTCAGACTCAGTATCGACGTAGACCATCGTACCTAAGCTATCACTCATGCCGTAACGTGTCACCATGTCACGCGCCATTTTGGTTGCACGTTCAAAGTCATTAGATGCACCCGTACTCATGGAATGCAGGAAGACTTCTTCAGCAGCGCGTCCGCCAAACAAAATCGCCAACTCTTCCATCATGCGGTCTTTATACAAATTCACACGATCAAACTCTGGCAACTGCCATGTCACACCAAGCGCCATACCGCGCGGCATGATGGTGACTTTATGTACTGGATCTGCTTTAGGCAATACCTTAGCAACAACTGCGTGACCAGATTCGTGGTACGCCGTATTACGACGCTCTTCTTCACGCATGACTGCGGACTTGCGCTCAGGACCCATATAGATCTTGTCTTTGGCATCTTCAAAGTCTTTCATGTCGACAGCACGCTTATTGCGACGCGCTGCAAACAATGCAGACTCATTGACCAAGTTTGCTAAATCTGCGCCGGAGAAACCAGGGGTGCCACGAGCCAATACAGCTGCATCCACATCTGGATCAATCGGAACTTTGCGCATATGCACTTGCAGGATTTGTTCGCGACCACGAATGTCTGGCAAGCCAACGTGTACTTGACGATCAAAACGACCTGGACGCAACAATGCGCGATCCAAGACGTCAGAGCGATTAGTTGCAGCAACAACGATTACACCGCTATTACTTTCAAAACCATCCATCTCAACCAGCATTTGGTTGAGAGTTTGCTCACGCTCATCATTACCACCGCCCATACCAGCACCACGATGACGACCAACCGCATCGATCTCATCAATAAAGATGATGCAAGGAGAATTTTTCTTGGCGTTCTCAAACATGTCGCGCACACGTGACGCACCGACACCAACAAACATCTCTACGAAGTCTGAACCAGAGATGGAGAAGAAAGGTACTTTTGCTTCGCCTGCAATGGCACGCGCTAGCAGAGTCTTACCAGTACCCGGAGGGCCTACTAGCAATACACCATGCGGAATGCGACCACCAAGCTTTTGAAACTTTTGCGGATCTTTTAAGAAATCCACAATCTCAAAGACCTCTTCCTTAGCTTCATCGCAACCAGCAACATCAGCAAAAGTAACAGTATTGCTATTCTCATCAATCAGGCGTGCTTTAGATTTTCCGAATGAGAATGCCCCGCCCTTACCGCCAACTTGCATCTGACGCATCATGAAGAACCAGAAACCAATAATCAATAAAGTGGGGCCGAGGTAATATAAAGCAGAAACCAACATATTCGGTTCGTCATCGGCTTTACCGGTAACTTGAACACCGTATTTCATAAGATCACCAACCATCCAAATATCTCCTGGGGAGATGATGGAGTACTTGCTGCCGTCATTCGGCGTCACTTGCAGAGTGCGGCCTTGCACATCAACTCGTTTTACTTTGCCAGCCTTGGCATCGTCCATGAATTGAGAATATGTGACTTGATTGGCGTCTCTTGGCTTATCAAACTGTTTAAAAACAGTAAAGAGCACGAGACCCACGATGAGCCAAACACCAATTTTTTGCAGCATGTTGTTATTCAAAACAGACCTTTGCCGGATTAATCCGGGAGTTAAAGCGGATTGCTATACCTAAGCATTTGATTCTACTACCAGGCTTTTTCAAGGGTTGAGACCCAATTTATTTCATAAACCCCTACTTTTAGGGGGGTTATTTAGGTGGTTTAAGGTCTCTACCCAACAAAAAGATCTCCGAGGACTTTGCTCTGGAGGCTTTAGGCTTTCTGGAGGCCACTGTTTTAAAGACCTTTTTAAAGGATTCTACGATTTGGCTATAGCCACTACCGTTAAAGCACTTAATCAGTAAAGCCCCCTCAGGCTTGAGGTGTTGAACCGAAAAATCGAGGGCGATTTCGGCTAAAAAAGCCATTCGAGCAGCATCCGCTACCCCGACACCGGATAAATTGGGAGCCATATCGGACATCACCAAATCGACCTTCCCATCCGCATCAGCAGGCAAAAGAGCTTCAAGCGCCTTTAAACCCTCATCCTCACGGAAGTCTCCTTGAATAAAGGAAACGTCAGCAATATCCTCCATCGGCAGAATATCGATCGCAATGATGGTTCCATCTGGCTTTCCAGATTCAATATTCGGATTATTTTTACCAAGTTCAGTCAGGCGATTACGGGCGTACCGAGACCAACTCCCAGGTGCACTCCCAAGATCCACAATGGTCATTCCTGCTTTGATCAGTCGGTCCTGCTCGTCTATCTCACTCAGTTTATAAACGGCTCGTGCACGATAACCCTCTTTTTGAGCCATCTTCACGTACGGATCATTTAAGTGATCCTGCAACCAACTTTTATTAAATTTATTCTTTGCCACAACTTACCCACTTTCGACGTCCATTTTCCTTGTTTATGCCCTACAAGGCAAAAGGAATCGACTTAAATCATCTTCATATGGTCTTATATGGGGCCAAAAGCCCTATTTTACAAGCCCTAATGCTCTATCATCGAGCACATGACTGCACTTACTATTACCCCCGCACAACGTAAATCCCTCAAAGCTGACGCCCATGGACTAAGCCCAGTTGTCATGATTGGTGGCGACGGCCTGACCCCTGCGGTCATTAAAGAGGCAAAGCTAGCTATTTCCCATCATGGGCTAATCAAAGTTCGCGTATTTGGTGATGATCGTGATGCGCGCATTGCCATCTATGAAGAGCTGTGCGACAAACTGGGTGCAGCCCCAGTTCAGCACATCGGAAAATTACTTGTGCTGTGGAAGCCTATCGATATCGTTGACGCAGCAATGCTCAATTTGGGTCGATCTAGTAAGCAAACTAAAAAATCATTGCAAGCACCCCGCACTAAACGTCAACCCAATCGTGTAGTAGCAAAAACCGGTGTTCGCACCAGCACTTCTGAGAGATCAGATCGACGCTCAGCAGCTAGCAAGTCACCATTCGAAAGAGCTGCAGCTGTAAAAAGCGCCACTCCTAAGAAACGCGTCCTACGTGCTGACGCTGCCGAATCCAAAATTGATTGGTCATCGCCAGGCTATCGCAAAGCAGTTGCTGCACCTGCCCCGATTAAGAAGCGTAAGGTACGTATGAGCAGCACAAAGAAGAAATCTTTAGGTTCTTAAGCTGAATATTGCAGCTCACTGCTACCAAATAAAGAACGCCGCTAGTCGGCGTTTTTTATTACTCAACTCTTGACTTAACTTTTACCTTGGCTCTGACTTCATCTCTTAGTGAGTCGCCAAACCAAGAGGATTCCCAGAAGACTCTGCAGCATAAATAGAATGCTGGAGGCGCCATGCAGCCTGCCAAACAAAGTTGCTGAGGGTGAGAGCATTACAGGCATGCCCTGAATTAAAGCAGCATCCCTCAGAGCATTCATCCAGGGGATGAAAACAAAAGCAGCTACAACGGAACATAACAACATGGCTAATAAAAGCCATCGAATGAGTCTGTATTGATTAAGGCCACGATTCACTAAGAGGTTGGCCAGAACCATGAGGCCAATACAGACAATCAAGCTAAGGTAAGCCTCCAACTTAAAGATGCTCCCAGCGACCATACCCGCCGCCTGACGATCCGTCATGGTGCTAAAAATCGCTGGTGCGACTAAGTAGCCTATGGCCAGAAGACTGCCTACCCATAAACCTGCCAGCAGAATAAAGAGTCTTTGAGCCCCAATGTAATGAGAGGTCTCTGAAGTCTGCATTTAAATTGGTATGTATTAGATGTAACGAACCGCAAGAATTTCTACTTCGCGATTACCACCAGGGGCCTGAACTGAAACAACATCACCCTCTTCTTTGCTAATCAAAGCGCGGGCAATTGGTGAGCTAATAGAGATCTTATTGAGCTCAATATCCGCCTCATCATCACCAACAATTTGATACGTGAGCTTTGTACCATCCTCTAGATCCTCAAGATCTACGGTCGCACCAAACACTACGCGGCCATTCACATCCAAAGTTGCTGGATCAATAATTTGGGCTGCAGAGAGCTTTCCTTCAAGCTCCTGAATACGACCTTCAATGAAGCCCTGTTTCTCTTTAGCAGCATCGTATTCAGCGTTCTCAGAAAGATCGCCCTGTGCACGTGCTTCAGAGATGGCATTAATCACTGATGGGCGCTCTATATGCTTTAAGCGATGTAACTCTTCTTTGAGGAGTTCTGCGCCACGCTTAGTAATCGGAATTGTGCTCATGCTTCTTACCTAACTTAAATTAATTGAGAGTCTTATGCAGATTCTGCAATGAATACACTTCAAGAGACTCTTTGTTGCCATTTTGTGAAGTCATTAAACCATCCATTACTGCACGTGCTGCACTAATCGTAGTGTAATAAGTCACGTTATTAGATTGTGCACTTGTACGAATAGAGCGTGAGTCCGCAATGGCTGTTCGAGTCTCATCCACAGTAGTAAATACTAAAGAAATTTCACCATTCTTGATCAAGTCCACAATATGTGGGCGACCATCTTTTACTTTATTGACTACGCGAACTGGCAAACCAGCTGCTTCAATAGCGGCGGCTGTCCCTTTAGTAGCCACCATTGGGAATCCCAGTTGATGCAAGAGCTTAGCTACCTCTACCGCTTTAGGCTTATCGCCATTCTTAACAGTCAACACCACAGTTCCGCTCTTAGGTAATTTAATGCCAACGCCTAGCTGAGATTTGAATAAGGCTTCACCAAAGGTTTTACCAACGCCCATGACTTCACCAGTAGAACGCATCTCTGGCCCCAGGATTGGATCAATGCCCGGGAACTTGTTGAATGGGAATACCGCTTCTTTTACTGAATAGTAAGCAGGCTTCACTTCTGACTTAATGCCCTGCTGATCCAGAGTCTGACCAACCATGCAGCGGGCAGCAATCTTGGCTAACTGCAAACCGGTTGCCTTAGACACAAATGGCACAGTACGGGAAGCGCGTGGGTTTACCTCGAGAACGTAAATGATATCTTTACCGTCAACGTTCTGGATCGCAAACTGGACGTTCATCAAGCCAACTACATTCAAGCCTTTGGCCATCGCAGCAGTTTGACGCTTAATTTCTGCAATCGTCTCATCAGATAGTGAGTATGGCGGCAATGAACAGGCAGAGTCACCAGAGTGAACGCCAGCTTGTTCAATATGCTCCATCACACCACCAATGAACACACGTTGACCATCGCTAATACAGTCAACATCGCACTCAATTGCATCATTTAAGAAACGATCTAACAATACCGGTGAGTCATGAGAAACCTTGACCGCCTCACGCATATAGCGCTCGAGATCACGACCATCGTGGACGATTTCCATGGCGCGACCACCCAATACATAGGAAGGGCGGACTACCAATGGGTAACCAATTTCTTCGGCAAGCTTCAGAGCCTCATCTTCTGCACGCGCTGTACGGTTAGGCGGCTGACGAAGATTCAGCTCATGCAATAACTTCTGGAAACGCTCACGATCTTCTGCAGCATCGATCATGTCTGGTGATGTGCCGATGATCGGAACGCCATTAGCCTCAAGATCTAAAGCCAACTTCAATGGAGTTTGGCCGCCATACTGCACGATCACACCTTTTGGCTTTTCAATGGCTACGATTTCTAAAACATCCTCTAGAGTCAATGGCTCGAAATACAAACGATCGGATGTGTCGTAGTCAGTGGAAACGGTTTCTGGATTGCAGTTCACCATGATGGTTTCATAACCATCATCGCGCATTGCTAATGCAGCGTGTACGCAGCAGTAGTCAAACTCAATACCTTGACCGATACGGTTTGGACCACCGCCCAAGACCATGATCTTGTCTTTGTTTGTTGGCTGAGATTCGCACTCACCGTGCCCTGCTTCGTAGGTGGAATACAAATACGCTGTATTCGTAGAGAACTCGGCTGCACAGGTATCCACACGCTTATATACAGGAACCACTTTGAGGCGATGACGGGCCGCACGAACAGAGGAAGCATCTACTCCCAATAATTTCGCTAGGCGACGATCCGAGAAACCTTTTTGCTTAATGAAGCGCAGCTCAGGCGCCGACAGGCTATCAATCTTGCGCTGCTTAAGTTCTGCTTCCATCGTGATGAGTTCTTCGATCTGCTCCAAGAACCAAGGATCTACCTTAGTCTCGTTGTAAACCTCATCTAAACCCATTCCCATACGGAAAGCATCCGCCAAATACCAAATACGATCTGGGCCTGGCTCGCCGATTTCTTGAATAATGTCATCCAAGTCTGTAGAGACTTCATCCAAGCCATCTACGCCAACTTCTAAGCCACGTAGTGCTTTTTGGAATGACTCTTGGAAGGTACGGCCGATTGCCATCACCTCGCCAACCGACTTCATCTGCGTTGTTAAGCGAGAATCCGCTTGCGGGAATTTCTCAAACGCAAAGCGAGGAATCTTTGTCACAACATAGTCAATGGATGGCTCAAATGATGCTGGGGTTGCACCACCGGTAATGTCGTTCTTCAACTCATCCAAGGTGTAACCCATTGCCAGCTTCGCAGCAATCTTCGCGATTGGGAAACCCGTTGCTTTGGAGGCCAGCGCCGATGAACGTGAAACCCGTGGGTTCATCTCAATCACGATCATGCGACCATCCACTGGGTTGATCGAGAACTGCACGTTTGAACCGCCGGTATCAACACCAATTTCACGCAATACCGCAATTGATGCATTACGCATCAATTGATACTCTTTATCAGTCAAGGTTTGTGCGGGCGCAACAGTAATCGAGTCACCGGTATGCACACCCATCGGGTCTAAGTTTTCGATTGAGCAAACGATGATGCAGTTATCGGCACGGTCACGCACCACTTCCATCTCGAACTCTTTCCAACCTAAGAGAGACTCTTCAATTAAGAGTTCACGGGTTGGTGAAAGATCTAAACCGCGTTTACAAATCTCTTCAAACTCTTCTCGGTTATAGGCAATACCGCCGCCTGATCCACCCATCGTGAATGAAGGGCGAATGACCACCGGGAAACCTAAACTACCAGTTTCTTTCTGAATACGTTGCTGGACTTCGTGCGCTTCATCCATCGAATGCGCAATACCTGACTTAGCAGATCCCAGACCAATTTTGGTCATCGCATCTTTAAACTTTTGACGATTTTCCGCTTTATCAATTGCTTCAGGTGAAGCACCAATCAATTCGCAGCCATATTTCTCGAGAACACCATCGCGATGTAAATCGAGCGCGCAATTCAAGGCAGTTTGACCGCCCATTGTTGGCAAAATGGCATCCGGTTTCTCAGTAGCAATAATGCGCTCTACTACTTCCCAGGTGATTGGCTCGATGTAAGTCACATCTGCCATCTCTGGGTCCGTCATGATGGTTGCGGGATTGCTATTTACCAAGATGACTTTGTAACCTTCGTCACGCAGAGCTTTACAAGCTTGTGCACCGGAATAGTCAAACTCACAAGCCTGTCCAATCACAATTGGACCAGCACCAATAATTAGGATGCTCTTAATGTCGCTACGCTTAGGCATTATTTGCCCCCCCCTTTATTACCAACAGCGGCAGCATCGCTAACATTCATGAGCTCCACAAAACGATCAAACAAATAGGCAATGTCATGAGGACCTGGTGAGGCCTCAGGGTGACCTTGGAAACACAAAGCAGGCTTATCCTTCCAAGCCAAACCTTGTAGGGATCCATCAAATAAAGATACATGCGTGACACGAATGTTGTCAGGCAAGGAATTCGCATCTACAGCAAAGCCATGATTCTGGGATGTAATTGCTACGCGCCCAGTATCTAAATCTTTTACGGGATGGTTTGCACCATGGTGACCAAATTTCATTTTCAAAGTATTAGCACCAGCAGCTAAGCCCATGATCTGGTGACCCAAGCAAATACCAAATGTTGGAACACCCTTTTCAATAATTTCTTTTGCAGCAGCAATCGCGTAATCACAAGGCCCAGGATCGCCGGGGCCGTTTGAGAAGAACACGCCATCTGGGTTCATCGCCAATACTTCCGCAGCACTAGTTTGCGCCGGAACAATCGTTAACTCACAGCCACGCTCGGTGAGCATGCGCAAAATATTGCGCTTCACACCAAAGTCATAAGCAACGACTTTTTTGATTGGCTTACTGGTATCTAGAGTTCTGTATGCAGGTTTGCCGTCAGGACCATGAAGATCCCACTCGGCTTCGCGCCATGGATATGGGGATTTAGTGGTCACCACCTTAGCCAGATCTAAACCAGCCATGCCCGGGAAGGCTTTGGCCAATTCCAAAGCTTTCTTGCTAAGAGTCTCTGCGTCATCACCCATCTTGCCTGCAACGATTGCGCCAGACTGAGCGCCTTTGTCGCGCAGGATGCGAGTAAGTTTGCGAGTATCGATACCAGAGATACCGACTACACCTGCCTTGGTCAAGTAGGCGTCGAGACTTTCTTCAGAGCGGAAATTGGATACGCGTTTGGAGAGATCCTTGACGACCAAACCAGCCGCATGAATTTGGTCCGACTCAGCATCCTGACCATTCACACCAACGTTGCCGATGTGGGGATAGGTCAAGGTCACAATTTGGCGTGAATAACTAGGATCAGTGATGATCTCTTGATAGCCAGTGAGCGCGGTATTGAAAACGACTTCGCCGGTAGTTTCGCCAGGGGTGCCAATACTCAGACCGGGAAACACAGTGCCGTCAGCTAGAGCCAACACGGCGGGAGGAAAAGAAGGAAGCAAGGGTGACAAACCATCTCCAGTCCCTGCTCCATCCGACGCTCAACACCCCAAAAAGACCAACCCAGGACTGTTTGTGCGGGAGGTGAGTGTCTTTAAGCGCTAGGGTAAATTATTAAGTTTTGAACCTAACAATGGTACCAGTTTTGCGTATAAACCCTTGGATTCCCAGCCAATCAAGCGGAAGGTAATAAGCCCCTCAGTCGAATGACTGAGGGGCTTATTTTGATCATTTCCAGAGGAAATTTAAGACTTTGCGCTTTGCTCGATGATGGTCTTAATTTGAGCTAAAACAGCCTGATCTTCCATGGTGCTGATATCGCCAGGATCGCGCCCTTCAGCAACTGCTTGGAGAGCACGTCGCACAATCTTGCCTGAACGTGTCTTAGGTAAGGCGGTAACGATATACACGCGGCCAGGACGAGCAATCGCGCCCAATGTGGAATCCACAGTTTTCATGCACTCCGCTTCCAAAGTCGCGGTATTGGAAGAATCCTTAGGAATCACAAAAGCAATCGCAGCCTGCCCTTTGAGCTTATCCTCAATACCCACTACCGCCACTTCTGAAACATTGGAATGACCAGAAATACTCTCCTCGATCTCACGAGTGCCTAAACGGTGGCCGGCAACGTTAATCACATCATCGGTACGGCCCAAGATGAAGAAATAGCCGTCGTCATCCTTAATACCCCAGTCAAAGGTGAAATAAATCGTCTTACCAGGAATGGTTTCCCAGTAGGTGCTGACAAAGCGCTTGTCATCGCCCCAAACAGTTTGCATACAACCTGGAGGCAGAGGTCCTTCGATGGCAATCACGCCCTTCTTATCTGAACCCAACTCTTCTGAAGTCGCATCATCAAGCAACTTCATGTTGTAACCAAATGAAGGAACGCCAGGTGAACCAAATTTATGCGGCATCACTTCAACACCACGCTGAATTGCCAACATAGGCCAGCCAGTTTCTGTCTGCCAGTAGTTATCGACAATCGGCTTCTTGATCGCATCATGAATCCAGCTTGCAGTAGGTTCATCTAAAGGCTCGCCTGCCAAGAACAAGGCACGTAATGCTGAAAGATCATATTTTGTTAAGAATGCAGGATCCTGCTTCTTCAAAACACGCACTGCTGTTGGCGCAGAGAACATTACGGAGACTTTGTACTTCTCTACCAGCTTCCACCAAATACCTGCATCCGGGCTCAATGGTGTGCCCTCATACATGATCGTAGCCATGCCATTGAGCAATGGGCCATAGATGATGTAGCTATGGCCAACAACCCAACCAATATCTGAAGTAGTAAACATGGTTTCACCAGGCTTGCCACAGAAGATGTGGTTCATGGTGGACATCAAGGCCACAGCGTAACCACCGGTATCACGCTGGACGCCCTTAGGCTTGCCGGTTGTACCGGATGTATACAGAATATAAGAAGGATGCGTAGCATCAACCCACTCCACTGGCACCAAGTCATTTAAGTGTTTTTGGCGCTCACTTGCGTAATCTAAATCACGTCCAGCAACTGTAGTGAACTCTGTTAAACCGCGATTCACAATCAATACTTTTTCTGGCTTGTAACTTGCCAAAGTAATAGCTTCATCCAGCAATGGCTTGTAGGGCACTGATTTGCCATCACGTGATCCTGCCTCTGAAGTCACAATCATCTTTGGTTTTGCATCATCGATACGTGAAGCTAGGCTATGGGATGCAAAGCCACCAAACACTACAGAGTGAATGGCACCAATACGTGCGCAAGCGAGCATTGCAAAACATGCTTCAGCAATCATCGGCATGTAGATCAATACGCGATCGCCTTTTTGAACACCATTAGCTTTGTAGATGGCAGCCATACGATTGACTTCTTTGCAGAGCTCTTTAAATGTGTATGCTTTTTCTACGTTTGTTTCTGTTGACACAGCAACAAGGGCAATTTGATCCGCACGATCTTTGAGGTGGCGATCAACTGCGTTGTAGCAAAGATTAGTTAAGCCACCTTCAAACCATTTCGCAAACGGAGGGTTTGCATAATCCAGAACCTTGCTAAATGGCTTCTCCCAATGAATGAGTTTTGCCTGCTCTCCCCAGAAACCATCTGGGTCTTTAATGGAGCGTTCGTGTTCTGATTTATAGGACATGGTCAACCTAAATAAGTAAATTAAAGATTCTGAAATTATTGGATTTTGCTAGTTCCTTTGGCAATTGACGTCTTAGCTGCAGGGCTAGTAACTTTCGCAGTTCCATTTTTCGCAGATTTTGCAAGCCCTGTCGATGCGTGTTTATGCTGAGAGCCAGCGCTATTTGGGGTAGATTTGCCCTGCGCTGCTGTTTTTGAGGGCTTTCTTGATGCGCACTTGGCCCCTTTTGCACATTTTTTAGGCGCTAGAGCTGGTTTAAGCAAACTGAGGTTGGCATTCTCAGCCATTGCCAGAGAGATATCCCCCGCATTTTTGTTTGTTTTGGGGATGAATACAGTTGAACCCGCCCGAATGCGCATCCCCTTTGTAATACCATTGATATTCCGCAAGGCATCTGCCCATCCCCAAGGTCTTAGCAGCCCTATCTACTGGCTCAGTTTTTGCAATGCGCACCGCGGTCCAGGTCGAAAGTGGCTTGGTGTATTTTTTGAGATTTTCTTGAAAGATTTCCGCATGCCCAAAAGGCAACAAGATCTGCTGATTGGCATTGCTCAAAATTACTGGTTTATTAAATGACGGATTGAGATTGTGGAACTCTTCGGATGGAATCTCTGCCAACTTAATCACTAAATCAACATCAATATCACTACCAACGTCTACCGCCACAAAATAAGGATGGTTTTCCAATTCAGGTAAGACGATTCCATAAGCCTCTGGATCTAAAACGATTTGACGATAAGCCATGAGCTTGGGAACATAGTTACGAGTCTCGTTAGGCATCTTCAAACTTAAATAATCCGTTGGCAATCTCGCTGCAAGATTCCGCTTTTGAGCCTTAGCGACATTACCCGCACCCCAGTTATATGCTGCCAAAGCAAGCTCCCAGCTACCAAATTGCTTATGTAAACGCTGCAAATAATCGAGGGCAGCATCAGTTGACTGCAGTACATCCCTGCGCTCGTCTCTAAAAACGTTTTGCGTCAGCTGAAAGTCTTTTCCGGTTGCTGGCATGAATTGCCATAAACCCATGGCCTTTGCACTGGATTTAGCATTCGTCACAAAAGCACTCTCAACAAAGGGGAGGAGCGCAATCTCCATCGGCATATTGCGTGCATGTACTTCTTGCACGATATAAAACAAATAACGCGAAGAACGTTCCATTGATCGATGCACATAGTCAGGTCGAGCACTTAACCACCTCACCTGCTCAATCTCCAGAGGAGTATTCATGGGTTCCATCTCAAAGCCATCCCGAATCCGTATCCACAAGTTGCTTGACGGCGCGTAAATGCCGCTAACAGATTGATTCTTGAGGTTGACCCGCTTTGCTTTTGCCGCCCGTGGATCTGATTGGCCAGCGGAATCCGAAGACCAATCTCCGGTACTCGCACAACCAGAGAGTGCGGCAATCAATAGGATCGCCGCATAGCGCCACAACATCAGAACCGGTCCTTCCAGACCCGAATCACCGCTAGAACATGTGCGGGCGTTGGCAATAATTTTTCACCAGAGACCTCGATAGCTGCATCAATTACAGCTTGTTGGTCACAGCGCATAAAAGGATTCACCTGCAATTCCTGACCGATAGTCGTTGGCAAGGTTGGTAAATGCTGATCTCGCAGAGCCTTAGCAGTTTCTGCCCAAGTGATGAGGTTGGCATTATTGGGTTCAACTGCAAGAGCAAATCGGATATTCGATAAGGTGTATTCATGAGTGCAATACACCAGCGTATTTTTCGGCAAGGCAATGAACTTAGCGAGAGATTGGCTCATGTGCGTTGGCGTGCCTTCGAATAAGCGGCCGCAGCCAGAGGCAAATAGAGTATCGCCACAGAACAACATAGGCTCAACAACATTGGCCTGCATATTCGCAAAGTAAGCAATGTGGCTTAGAGTATGACCCGGCACCTCATACACCTCAAAGCTAATACGTGGCGCAGCCACTTCAATCTTATCGCCCTCCATCATGGCGTTCGTACGACCAGGAATATCAATACTAGCGGGACCATAGACTGGAACAGATCCCAAAGCCTGTAATAAATTCAGAATGCCGCCAGTATGGTCAGCATGGTGGTGGGTAATTAAAATACCAGTCAAAGTGAGGTTTTCTTGCCCTAGGTATTTCAAGACTGGCCCAGAATCACCTGGATCTACGATCAAGGCGGATTGACCATCATGTATGCACCAGATGTAGTTGTCATCAAAAGCCGGTATCGACCAAACATGCAATAAAGTATTCTTCACCATACGCCCATGATACCAACCCCACCCCCCCCATCCCAGATGCCTGCACCACCATGGAGTTCATGGGAAAAGTGGCTGCAATCACCTCCAGGACGCTATGTGCTGGCCTGGGAGCGGAAATGCTTCAATCAGATCGTAGCGGATGTCTTTGGTTTCTATGCCGTACAGATCGGTTTGCCGCAAATCAACACATTGGTAGAAAACCGTATGCCTTTGCATGCACTCCTGATTCACTCCAATGACCGCCAAAAACAGCTTACCGAATTCAATTGGCATCAGGTTGAAGGTGATCCTAGCGAACTGCCTTTTGCATCTGAAACCATCGATTTATTGGTACTGCCGCATGTCTTGGAGTTTGCTGCGGACCCCCATCAAATTCTGCGGGAGGCTGAGCGTGTCCTGCGCCCAGAGGGTCGCCTCATTATTTCGGGCTTTAACCCGGCTAGCCTTTGGGGTATGCGCCAATATCTCAGCCGATTGATTGGCAGCCCCTACCTGCCTCGAGACGGGCAATTTATTAGCCTACTCAGAGTGAAAGACTGGTTGCAACTATTGAACTTCTCTTTAGATCGTGGTCATTTTGGGTGCTACAAGCTCCCCCTGAGCAGTGCATCGGGCATGGGTAGAATGGATTTTATGGAGCCTGCCGGTAACCGCTGGTGGCCTATTTTTGGAGCAGTTTTTTTAGTTTCAGCCATTAAACGTCAGCAAGGCATCCGCCTCATTGGCCAGGTTCAAGGTTTACGGATTCCAGCACTCACCCAATTAAGCCCAGCAACTGAAAGTCGACAGAATTTAGCCAACAACCAAGACAAAGTAAATTAACGGAATGCCTCACACCAAATCCCTGCCCCATATTGTCATTTATACCGATGGCGCCTGCAAAGGCAATCCTGGCCCTGGTGGTTGGGGGGCAGTTTTACGCTCAGGCGGCCACGAGAAGCATTTGCATGGCGGGGCTGAGCACACCACCAATAACCGCATGGAAATTAGCGCAGTCACTCATGCGCTACGAGCCCTGAAGCAAACTAGCACGGTAGAACTTTGGACTGACTCGCAGTACGTCCAAAAAGGTGTGACTGAGTGGCTTGAGGGTTGGAAAAAAAGAGGTTGGAAGACAGCCAGCAAGGATCCGGTTAAGAATGCCGATTTATGGCAAGAGTTGGATGCCCTCATCCCTGAACACAAGATCTCTTGGCATTGGGTTCGTGGACACAATGGCCACCCTGGAAATGAGCTTGCTGACTTACTAGCCAACCGGGGTGTAGAGGAATTTTTACCTTAAGCCAAAGCATTGCCCTCGAGCCCGTTTTCAGTGGTCTTGTGAGAGAATGAAAAGATGTAAATTAGCTCCAAAATGAGCCCTCAATCCTTATAAATCCAAGAAAAATCGAGAACGTGTCCAAAATAGAATCTGCGCTAGATAAAACTGTTGCCAAATTGCCATTACTCAAAAACTGGGTCATGACACGCTTGTGCAAAGTGTGGCAAAAGATCTCCCCTGCATTCTCTTCATTACATAAATTAGATTACTCCACTAGCAAAGCTTTGGTAATGCAGTACAAGTGGCGTATTTTGATTGCGGTGCTCATCCTATTTGTTGGATCAAAAGCCTACAACTACTTTTTCCCACCTGGTAGTAAAGCTGGTGCAGTTCAAACCATCACCAGCATCGTGACTGAAAAGAAAGATATTCCACTTGTGATTGAAGCTACTGGAACAATTGTTTCCAACAGCATTGTGGATATTCGCCCAATGGTCACCAATAAAGTGGAGAAGATTCACATTAAAGATGGTCAAGATGTCAAAGCGGATGAGCTCTTATTTACTCTCGACAATCGCACAGACACAGCTAACTATGAAAAGCTCAAAGCCTTAGCTGATGATGCTCAAAAACAATACTTACGCGCTAAGGAATTGGTTACTAAAAACTTTATTTCAAAAGCAGGACTAGAAACTGCATTAGCCAATGCAAAGTCAGCCCAAGCTGCTGCAGCCCAAGTAAAATGACGCTCTCAGAATTATGTATTAGAAGACTGGTAATGACGGTTTTGCTCTCGCTAGCAACCGTGATCGCTGGCAGCGTCGCCTATTTCAAGATTCCTGTTGCCGCCCTGCCCAGCTTTAATACGCCGATCATCTCGGTCACAGCAACTCTACCGGGTGCCTCACCGGAAAATATGGCTTCAGCTGTAGCGCTACCTTTAGAAAAGGAGTTTTCTACTATTGATGGCATCAAAATCATTAGCTCAAGTAGCACCTTAGGGGCTACCAGCGTTACCCTTGAGTTTAATAATGATCGCGATATATAAGGCGGCTGTCGATGTTCAAGCAGCTTTATTGCGAGCCCAAAAACGCCTACCAATTGAGATGACGATTCCACCGTCATATCGCAAAATCAATTCAGCGGATACTCCCGTCATCATTATTAGGATGAGCTCACCATCGATCAGCCTACCTGAAATTAATGATTACGCTGAAAATTTGATGGCCCCTAATCTGTCTACCATCAGCGGCGTTTCACAGGTGAATGTGTATGGCGCCAAACGGTATGCGATTCGCATCAGCGCTCAACCGGACGCTCTAGTCAATCGCAATATCACTATGGATGAGCTAGCTGCCGCTATTAACAAAGCCAACACCAATAGCCCTATCGGCACGCTTGATGGCCCAAGACAACTGATTACGATCTATGCAAACCCTCAACTTGTTAAAGCTGAAGAATTTGGCAATCTGATTATTGCGCAACGCAATGGCTTCCCGGTATATCTCAAAGATGTTGCTATCGTTGAAGAGAGTTATGAGGATGTTAAAACCTTTGCGACCGCTAAAGGCGAGCGCTCAATTGCCATGGGGTAATGCGACAACCCAATGCAAATACAGTAGAAGTCGTCAACGAGATTAAACGTTTACTGCCCACTCTTAAGGCTCAACTACCAGAATCTATTCAGCTCAGCCTCATTAATGATCGATCAACATCGATTATCGAATCGATCCATGATGTCAATATCACATTGCTATTAACAATAGCATTGGTTGTTCTCGTCATCTTCTTATTTCTTAAAAATATTGCAGCTACTGTCATCCCTTCTATTAGCTTGCCGATTTCTCTCATTGGCGCTTTTTTTGTCTTTTATTTTATGGGGTACAGCCTAGACAATATTTCGCTCTTAGGCATTACTTTAGCGGTTGGATTAGTGGTGGATGATGCGATTGTTGTTCTAGAAAACATCATGCGCTACATCGAGGGCGGCATGAGCCCACTAAAGGCTGCACTGAAGGGAAGTAAAGAGGTTGGATTTACGATTGTCTCCATCTCACTATCTCTTGTTGCTGTATTTATTCCGCTCTTTTTTATGGCAGGGCCTATTGGACTTCTCTTTAGAGAATTTGCAGTCGTTGTCACCCTCTCAATTCTTGTCTCTGCCGTAGTGTCGCTCACTATAGTGCCCATGCTATCCAGTCGATTTCTCAAAGAACAGCATAGCGAATCAAAAAGCTATCCACTCACAAAGGGCTTTGATCGTATATTTACCTGGTCTCTCAATACGTACACCCATTATTTAGACTTAGCACTGGTTAATAGAAAAAAGGTGTTGTGGGGAACGTTAGCCACTTTCATAGTCACGATTGCCCTCTTTGTATTTAGCCCCAAAGGATTCTTCCCGGAAGAAGATATTGGGCAACTCCGCATCACAGTTGAGGCAGCGCAAGATACCTCGTTTAAAACGATGCTTGAATTGCAAGATCGTGCTGCAGTGATCGTAGATGAAGATCCCAATGTAGAAACATCCATCTCGATTTTGGGCGGGGGTATGAGCTCAGGACGTAATACTGGTAGATTCTTTGTGATTCTGAAGCCCAAGAGTGAACGCCAGAAGATGAGCAAGGTCATGGAGGGGTTGCGGACTAAATTTAAGGAAATCCCTGGTATTCAGATTTATATGAGTCCGGTGCAAAACTTACAACTTGGTGGTCGTAGTAGCAAAAGCCGCTATCAATATACGCTTCAAAGCGTCGGATTTGAAGGTGTGAATGAGTGGGCTGAAAAAATGCTTGAGAAGATGCGCTCTGACCGTATATTTAGAGATGTCACCAGCGATTCCCAATTAAAAGGATTAAACGTCAAAATTGATATTGACCGTGAAAAAGCAGCTAGCGCAGGCGTCTCGGTTGCAGGTATCCGAACAGCCCTCTACTCTTCATTTGGCGAGCGCCAAGTCTCAACGATTTATACGCCAGTCAACACCTACCGGGTCATTCTGGAGGCTGCCGAAAACGATCGGCAATTTGAAACCGATCTTAATAAAGTCTACGTCCGAGGCAGATCGACTAATACGCTCATTCCTCTCTCGAACTTAGCAACGTTTGCACGCACAGTAGGGCCCACTTCTGTAAACCATCAAGGTCAAATTCCGGCTGTGACGATTTCCTTCAATTTGGCGCCGGATGTCTTCCTAGGGGACGCCACTAAGGCGATTGATAAGTTTGCAGAGCAAATCAAGTTGCCAGTCTCAATCATCACCAGCTATGGTGGTGATGCAGCAGTATTTAAAAGCAATCAATCTGGTCAAATTATTCTGTTGCTTGGAGCCTTAGGGGTTATTTATGTTCTCCTGAGTGTCTTGTACGAAAGCTATATTCACCCTCTCACTATTTTGGCTGGCCTACCCTCTGCTGCGATTGGCGCCATTCTAGCCTTGCGCATTTTTGGATTTGAGCTAACCATCGTGGCATCGATTGGCATCCTGCTGCTGATTGGTATCGTGAAAAAGAATGCGATTCTAATGATTGACTTTGCATTAGATGCACAACGCAACAAAGGGCTTTCACCTGAAAAAGCAATTCGCGAAGCCTGCATCCTGCGTTTTAGACCCATCATGATGACGACCATTGCTGCTCTCATGGGAGCGCTGCCGATTGCGCTAGGTTTAAGTGCGGGTGCTGAACTGCGTCAACCTTTAGGTATTAGCGTAGCCGGTGGTTTGATCTTCTCTCAATTTGTTACCTTAATCATTACCCCTGTGATCTACCTCTATTTGGATAAATATGCGGGTAATGGACCCATGAACATCCCTGAATCTGTACTGGAAGGCATCTAATGCGTCAAGTTATTCTCGATACCGAAACTACTGGCCTTAATCCTGCAACTGGCGATCGTATTATTGAAATCGGTTGCGTTGAGATGGTGGGTCGTCGACTAACTGATCGTACTTTTCATTACTACATCAATCCTGAGCGCGATATTGATGCAGGCGCTTTTGCAGTTCACGGACTATCCCGTGAATTCTTATCCGATAAACCGGTATTTGCAAATATTGTTGAAGAGTTGATTGAATTTGTTGATGGTGCTGAGGTTGTCATTCATAACGCAGCATTTGACTTGGGATTCTTGGATAACGAATTTGCTTTACTCAAGCGCCAACCGTTTAGAGGTCTTGCTTCCAAAATTACCGACACCCTACTCGACGCCCGTCAAATGTTTCCAGGTAAGCGTAATTCGCTAGACGCCCTCTGTGAACGCTTTGCCATTAGCAATCAACATCGCACCTTGCACGGCGCTTTACTTGATGCTCAGTTATTGGCGGAGGTCTATGTAGCCATGACACGTGGTCAGGAAGATCTATCCATTGATTTGATTGATTACACCGTTGGCACCGATGCATCTAGCCAAATCAAAGCCTTACCAAGCAAACTCAAGCTCATGACTGCAAGTGAAGAGGATTGTCAGCTGCACGAAAAGATCCTAACTGAGATTGCAAAGGCAAGTAAAAAGGACCCCGTATGGAGTCCTTCTACTGCAGCCAACTAGTTGCCTAACTAAAATCAATTAGATTTCTGCTGCAATCGCCTTACCCAAGTCATCCGTACGAGACTTGCCACCTAAGTCAGGCGTCAGTGGGGAGTTATCTGCAGCAAGAACTCGCTCAATTGCATTAAAAATAACCTTGCCTGCCTCTGGATAGCCCAGGTGATCCAACATCATCGACCCGGACCAAATTTGACCAATTGGATTAGCAATCATCTTGCCAAAGATATCAGGCGCTGATCCATGCACTGGTTCAAATAAAGAAGGAAATTTTCCTTCTGGATTAATACTTCCTGATGGCGCAACTGCAATTGTTCCGGTGCATGCTGGACCCAAATCCGACAAGATATCGCCAAATAAATTGCTGGCTACTACAACATCAAACCTGTCTGGGTTCATCACAAAGTGTGCAGCCAAGATATCAATATGGTATTTGTCCATTCTCACATCGCCAAATTGCTTAGCCATCGCCTCAACTCGCTCATCCCAATAGGGCATGGTGATAGCAATTCCGTTGGACTTAGTGGCAGAGGTTAAATGTTTCTTTGGACGACTTTGCGCTAAATCAAAAGCATACTGAAGAATGCGGTCAACCCCCTGCCTTGTAAAAATAGATTCCTGAATCACAAACTCTCGATCAGTATCAGGGAACATTTTTCCGCCAACACTGGAGTATTCACCCTCAGTATTTTCACGTACGACGTAAAAATCAATATCCCCCGGCTTGCGGTTTGCTAATGGGCATGGCACACCGGGAAGCAGTCGCACTGGTCGCAAATTGACATACTGGTCAAAGCAGCGACGAAACTGAATGAGACTTCCCCACAAAGAGACATGGTCTGGAAGGATGTTTGGCATACCAACGGCGCCAAAGAAGATGGCGTCGTACTGCATCAGCGTAACAAACCAATCATCCGGCATCATCTTGCCGTGCTGAAGATAGTAATCACAGCTTGCAAAATCAAAATGGTCGAACTGCATACCAATGCCAAACTTGTTGCTAGCAGCTTCTAGTGCGCGAACGCCTTCTGGCATCACCTCTTTACCGATTCCATCGCCAGCAATAACGGCGATTTTTGGATTCTGAACTACTGTATTTTTCTTCATTTAATGGGTCATCCGATCATTTGCATGCATGGGTTTAGCTAATCGCCCGACGAATCTCATCGGCCTTGGGTTTAGAACCAGTTACCGATTCTGTATCGTGCTCAGTTGTATTTTCAATTGTCTCGGCAACAGTCTCCTGCATCCGAATATTATCTTTTGGGCAAATTGGGGCTCCATAGGTAGCCCACTTCTTTAATAAGGTCACCTCATATCCACACTGAGCACATTTGGCTTTATTGCGACTTGCATTGCTCGGTCTTGGTGGCGGAAAAACAATCGCTTGATGAGGATATGGGCCAAGCTCTTGGCTAATCATCATCAGACGCACCATCAACTCTTCAGTAGCATGCGCCTTCTGGCAGGGCCTTCTAGACCGACGGTCATGGCGATGCCTTTAAAGTCCTCGCCATGACCACTAAAGCAATCATCTACCGCATGACATAACTCATGTACTAAGGTATCTAACAATTGCACTGGATCATCCAACTTTGGAGAAATGAAAATCTCATTCACCCCACCACCAGAACGCTCGCGAGGCCAGCACTGGCCTCGCGTGGTCCTCGGGCTGCTGGAGGCTGGAAATCCGCACGATACCCTTACAGGTGGAATTGCATAGCCTGCCTTTGAAAATACAGGCTCTAAATGTCTTACGGCATCTTCCAGCCAAGATTCTCTTACGGAGTGTTGCTTCATAACTAACTCAGTGATTATTTAATATTAGGGATTGAGTACGGGATGGGGTCTATTATCGCTGTCCTACTTTGACATCCCCGAATATGGCCTGAGCTTCACGTGGCAGACAACGCCAATAGCGCTCATTCGATGGTACGGTACCGCCCAAGGCTGCAGCAGCCTCCCAAGCCCATCGTGGCTTATATAAAAATGCTCGGGCCAAGGCAATCAAATCCGCATCCCCTTTTTGGAGAATATCTTCTGCTTGCTGGGGTTCTGTAATCAAGCCAACTGTCATCGTAGGCAAGCCAGATTGATCTTTTACGATTTTGGCGAATGGTACTTGGTAATTTGGTCCTATCACGATCTTTTGCAAGGGTGAAATACCCCCCCGATGAAATATGTACAAAATCACATCCCAATGGTTTTAGGCGGGATGCAAAATCTGCAGTTTCCTGGGGAGTCCAACCACCCTCAATCCAATCGCTGGCAGAAATCCGAATACCCAAGACGCCTTGGTATGCATTGCGTACTGCTGCAAATAATTCCAAGAGAAAGCGGATGCGATTCTCATAAGAGCCGCCATATTCGTCAGTGCGCTGGTTGGCGATTGGCGATAAAATTGATGCAGGAGGTAACCATGCGCCCCATGCAACTCAATACCATCTACGCCAATGCGTTCAGCACGCTGCGCCGCAACAACAAATGCAGTAATGAGTTCTGCCAATTCTGCTTTAGAAAGTTCATGAGGTAAACGCTCATCCTTTAACTGAGGAATAGCTGAAGGTGCAAGCGTGTCCCAGCCACCCTGCTCTTTAGAAAGCAACTGCCCACCTTCCCAAGGGGTAGCGCTAGAAGCTTTTCGGCCAGCATGCGCCAGCTGAATGAAAACAGGGGTTTTGGGGGCTAGCTTACGAGCTCGACTCAGCTTGTCTTTTAGGGCGGTCTCCGTGCGGTCATCCCATAAACCAAGGCAGGCAGGGGTAATGCGCCCCTCTGGCGTCACACCAGTGGCCTCAATAATGAACAAGCCTGCCCCGCTGTTCAGGAGATTGCCCAGTGCATTAAATGCCAATCCTGAGCTTCGCCATTCACAGCCGAGTATTGGCACATTGGCGCCGCTACAATGCGATTGGGGAGCGTTATACCACCCCTAGGAGAGCTCAGCGTGTAGCTGGAAAATAGAAGACTCATTTAAATGCCCTTGGATCTTGAAAAGCGAAAAGGTAATGAAAGCGATAAAATAGAATGAGTAGGATAAACGAGACCATAGACTTCTGCGGATACCAAGCCATCTAAGTCTATTGACTCTAAAACTAGAAAAATATTAGGCAAAATCTATGAGTGCACCACAAGCCTTTGAATCAAAAGAAGATATTGGCCATTTTGTTGACAGTAAAGTCGTCAACCCAAAAGACGGTCGTTTTGCCGATGTCTTTAACCCTTCTACAGGAGCCGTTGTAAGACGCGTTTCTTTAGCCAGCCGTAAGGATGTTGATGCTGCCGTGGCAGTTGCCCAAAAGGCCTTTGAAAGTTGGAGCCAAACCTCCCCATTGCGCCGCGCACGCATCATGTTCAAGTACCTTGAGCTACTCAATGCCCATCGTGATGAATTAGCTGCCATCATTACTGCAGAACACGGCAAGGTATTTACTGATGCCCAGGGCGAAGTCACGCGCGGTATTGATAACTGGGTCATGCGTCAACCTTTGGGGGTGGTTGCTGGTATCACCCCATTTAACTTCCCCGTGATGGTGCCAATGTGGATGTTCCCGGTGGCCATTGCTTGCGGTAACACCTTCATTCTGAAACCAAGCCCAACTGATCCTTCAGCTTCGCTGTTGATGGCCAAGCTCTTAAAAGAGGCGGGTTTACCTGACGGTGTATTTAACGTTGTTCAGGGTGACAAAGAGGCTGTTGATGCTTTAATTGAGAATCCCGATGTCAAAGCGGTCAGCTTTGTCGGCTCAACTCCGATTGCAAATTACATCTATGAGCGTTGCGCACACTTTGGCAAACGCTCACAAGCATTAGGTGGCGCCAAGAACCACATGGTTGTCATGCCTGATGCGGATATCGATAAAACAATTGATGCTTTGATTGGGGCGGCCTATGGTTCTGCTGGTGAGCGCTGCATGGCAATTTCAGTAGCCGTTTTAGTTGGCGATGTTGCAGAGAAAATCATGCCAAAACTGATTGAGCGCACCAAAACCCTTAAAGTAAAGAACGGCATGGAGCTCGATGCTGAAATGGGCCCTATCGTTACTAAGGCCGCCTTAGAGCGAATTACTAGCTACATTGAAAGCGGTGTAGCTTCAGGCGCCAAGTTACTCGTAGATGGTCGCGGCTTGAAAGTACCAGGTCATGAGAATGGCTTCTTTATTGGCGGCACCCTTTTTGACAACGTCACCCCAGAGATGAAGATCTACCTGGAAGAAATCTTTGGCCCAGTCTTATCTTGCGTACGAGTAGCGAACTTCACTGAAGCATTAAATTTAGTGAACGCTTGCGAGTACGGCAATGGGGTTGCTTGCTTCACAAGCGACGGCAATATTGCCCGTGAATTTGCGCGCCGTGTACAAGTGGGCATGGTTGGTATCAACGTACCTATTCCGGTTCCAATGGCTTGGCATGGTTTTGGCGGCTGGAAGAAGTCCCTCTTTGGCGATATGCATGCTTACGGCAAAGAAGGTGTTCGCTTCTATACCAAGCAGAAGAGCGTGATGCAGCGCTGGCCTGAGAGCATTGCTAAAGGCGCAGAGTTTGTAATGCCAACTTCGAAATAATTGATACTACGGTAGGTATCTATCAATAAAAATAGCGGCCTTCGGGTCGCTATTTTTTATCATGATCCCATTAAAGATTAAGTAGAAATAAAGTAGCGCCGCTCAATCGCGCGAGCGAATAAGACAATTACCGAGACCAAAGCTAGATACACCAAGGCAGCTAAGAAGTAGGCTTTAAAGAATTGGAAGTTAGTTGCAGCTAATTCTTGTATGCGAGCAAAAAACTCGGTGTACTGAATCAAAAATGCAACCGAACTGTCTTTTAGATTCGCAATGACTTGATTGGTGAGCGCAGGAATGGAAAGACGAATGACCTGCGGCAAAGTAATGAACTTAAAAATCTGCAAAGGACTAAATCCCTGTGCACTCGCTGCCTCAAGTTGGGTCTTATCCAAACCATTAAAGGCAGTCTTTAAATACGCTGCGTTGTAGGCAGTCACATTGAAAGTAAAACCAATAAAAGCCACTGTAAATGGAGAGAGTCGAACACCCCATTGCGGTAAGCCGTAATACATTAAGAACAGCAGAACGATTAAGGGCATCCCAATAAAGAAAGAGATATAAGAATTGATAGCACTGCGCACATACTGATTCTTGCTGAGGGTGAGATAAAACACCACGATGCCTAATAGCAATCCTGAGATGCTAATCAAGCCTGCTAATTGCAAAGTATTCACAAGCCCAGTCAGAATTAAGGGCATCTGCTCCGTGAGATCACGGATGAATGATGACCACCCTCCCATTAACGCTTTTCCTCTGCACCAAAGAAGGCATTGATTTCTGGATCAGAGTGCTTACTCAAAGCATCAATCCGATCATCAGCACGAATCACACCGCGATCTAAGAACATCACTGTATCCGCTATATTGCGGGCCAAGTTGAGGTCATGAGTAACGCAGATCATGGTGATACCCTCGCCATGTAAGCGATTAATCAGATCGGCAACATCTCTAGACATGACAGGGTCTAATGCTGAAGTGGGCTCATCAAGAACTAAGACTGCCGGATCCATAGCAAGCGCCCTTGCAATGGCTACGCGTTGCTTCTGCCCTCCTGAAAGCTGTGAGGGGTATTTATCTTGATGCGGCGTCATTTCAAAATGAGACAACTCAAATAAAGCCTTTTCTTTCGCCTCTGCTTTACCCATCCCATGCAACTTGCGCAGGCCCAATGAAACATTATCCAAAACAGTTAAATGACTATATAAAGCGAATTGCTGAAATACAAAACCAATCTGCTTGCGCAACTCTCGCACATCAACATCAGGGCCCAATACTTCCCTACCCCTAAAAGCGATAGATCCGGAAGTAGGTTCAACCAAGCGATTGAGGCAGCGCAATAAAGTAGACTTACCAGAGCCTGATGCGCCCATCAAGACGCGCACATCGCCCTCATTGAGATCGAGATTGACATTGGACAGAACTGTTTGTCCGCCAAACTCCTTAACCAAATCTCTTACTTGAATTAGTGCCACAGTATTACCTCTTTTGATAATGTCATGCTGGACTCATCCCCGGAATTTGATAACGCTTAGCTAGTAACTGAACGCCAAGCAAGCAAATTCTATAAATCACAAAATAGAGAATGCCCACTGCCAGATAGACTTCAATACCCCGCAGCGTTGTCGAGGTCAAAGTCATAGCTTGCTTGGTAATCTCTGGGATCCCAACGGTGTAAGCAAATGGTGAGTACTTTAAAACTGAGGTGAACTCATTGACCATGCCTGGAATCGAGAATCGCAACATCTGCGGTAACTCGATAAATCTGAGGACCTGAATGCGGCTCATACCCATGGCTTGAGCAGCAGTCACTTCAGCGGGATCTATGGAATTGAATGCTCCCCGAAATACCTCAGCCAAATACGCTGAAGCAACCAAACCTAGACTGAGAGCCATCGCCATCAAGGGTGGGACTTTAAAACCAATACCCGGCAAGCCAAAGTACACCATAAACAGTAAAACTAAAACTGGCACACCCCTAAATACATAGGTATAGCTGTCGATCAGCGGAATGAGCCAAGGAATATCCATACGACGCAGGCTTGCAAGAAATAAACCCACCACTAAACCCGTTGCAGAGCAAACGAGCGTTACCAGAACCGTATAAGAAATGCCCTGGGCTAACTGGGCAAGAATATCCAGAAAAGTCACAGGGCGGGCTTTCGACTACTAATTAAGACTTTGATCGGTAGCGATTATTTCATCCACTTATCTAGAATAGCCTTAATCTTATCTGGGCCGAGTTCATTGAGGTATTTATCAAAGTCATCACGCAACTTAGAGTCTTTAGCAAAAGCAAAGCCCAGCTTATCAAAACCTGTAAATACATAGCTGCTCTGAATCGGTAGCTTCAACTTATTCTCATAATTGAGTAATACAGGTTCTTCAATAAAGGCCAGATCAAGATTACCATTTTGCAGATCAGTGATCACTTCAGCATAGGAAGGATACAGTTTGACCTTGCTCAAGGAGTAGTAGCCTTTTGGCTCCAACTCATTTTTAATGAGGTCATCGTAAGCCATGCCACGCGGATAGCCAATGGAGTATTTCTTAAGTTGATTTAAATCCGTGATCTGGATATTTTTATTCTTCATGCTCACCAAATGCCAAGCATTGTCATAGTAAGGCTGAGAAAAATCTATGACCTCTTTACGCTTATCAGTAATAGCGATGCCAGAGAAGGCAACATCTGCTTGGCCGCTAGAAACGGCACCTAGCATTCCAGCCCAATCATAAGGAGTTACCTTAAAAGTGCAGCCGCGAGACTGGCAGTAGCCCTGGAAAATATCCATATCTACGCCGACGATCTGCTCTTTGTCGTCAAACAACATTGGCGGAGATGCGGGGGATACAGCAACCTTGATTTCTTTAGAATCGGAGGACTTGGAGTAAGCCACCACAGTGAGCGCCAGAAAAAAGCGTTTCATAGTACCTATCCTATCCTAATAAATGGTTATACCCAGACCTTGGGTGCACACCAAGTATAGGGGAATCAGGGTGAAACTGGCTACTGCAACGTGTTTTTAAAGGCGGGTAGCATGGGCATCGCCATGACCTCAATGCCTTCGTCACGCAAAGCCTCAGCTTCATCTAGAGTGGTTTGACCGCGAATACTCCGCTCAGGAGATTCCTTATAGTGAATTTTGCGAGCCTCTTCAGCAAATGAGCTGCCCACATCCTCAGAGCGTCCCATCAACTCACGCATACCCTTCAAAAAGGCTGCCTGTACCTGCGCCTCTAATTGAGAATGGTTACTTCCAGTCAGGGCCACAACGTCGCCAGTTAGGCCGCCACTGACACCAGAGTGATCGGTTGTCGCAGGGCTGGCAACAGTCAGCTCGGTTGAAGTTGAGACATTTTTGCTAGAGCTTGATTTAGCAATATGTGGAGCCGATGGCATCCTAGTAATCTCGGTACTATCGCAAATAGGACACGCAAGCATTCCCTTGTCCTGCTGGGCAAGGCAATCCTCCTCAGAGGCAAACCATCCCTCAAAGCGATGATCTAGTGGGCAAGCGAGATTATAAACTTTCATAAGACCTATATAGGGGCAAAAGTACTAAATTCAATAGCCCTATTTTAATAGGATTATGAAATTACCCCGCGATAGGCTTAGGGCTCACAAGACCACGACGATAACGATCCAGCCAGTACGTTGCAATTGTCGTCTTCACATCTGTAATCTCACCCTGCTCCACCCACTCCAATAATTGCTCTAGAGGAGCGGCAAATACATCTAAAAACTCTTCATCATCTAGATGGCTTTTTCCAGATACCAGACCTTCAGCGAGGTAGATGTCAATAAATTCTGTCGAGTAGGAAATGACTGGATGAATGCGACGGATAAAACTCCACTTAGTAGCGGAATAACCCGTCTCTTCTTCCAATTCTCTCTGGGCGCATAACAATCGATCTTCGCCAATCTCCAACTTACCCGCAGGGATTTCAATACAAGCTTTTGCGATTGGGTAACGATATTGGCGCTCCATCAGTACCCTGCCATCATCCAAGATAGCCAAAATAGCAACTGCACCAGGATGTGTCAGGTATTCACGTACCGCTTGATTGCCATCAGGCAAGCTGACTTGATCGCGCTTCATATTCAAAAAGATGCCGCTGTAAATATCCTCACCAGATAAGCGCTCTTCTCTCAAATGGGCATCGCCAATTGGCAAGTCTTTAAAGGATTTTTCACTCATAGCATGTCTTTCATCAATTGAATGACCATCATACAAAATCTAGATGACAGAAAAGAGAAAGGCCCCTATTCGGAGCCTTCATCAGAATCAGTTTGAGTTGCTTACCTATGAACCCAATAAAGTACGGCGCATTGCATCCAGGCAAACAGCCATCAGTCCAGCCGGGAAGATACCTAGAGCCAAAACGAATATCGCATTCAAACTCAAAATTCCACGAGCAAAACCAGATCCAGATATCTCCTCCGCATGCTCTTCTTTCGGCTCATCGAAGTACATCACCTTGACCACTCTGAGGTAGTAGAAAGCACCAATCAATGAGGCAATCACGGCAATGATGACCAAGAAAGTATGTCCACCATCTACCAAGGCTTCAAGTACACCCAACTTAGCAGCAAAACCTACTGTCGGTGGAATACCGGCCAAAGAGAACATCATTACCAGGCCAATAAAGGCAAACCATGGGTGGCGTTTATTCAAGCCCTTGAGATCATCAATAGTTTCGCAATCATGACCCTTGCGCGACAACATCATTAAGAGGCCGAAGCTGCCTAATGTAGTTAATACATAAGTGATTGCATAAAACATGGATGCACCAAAAGCATGGTCGTCAAATACAGACAACATACCCAGCAATACAAAACCCATTTGAGCAATAGCTGAGTAAGCCAGCATGCGCTTCATATTGGTTTGCGCAATAGCAGTGATGTTACCCACTACCAAGGACAGAACCGCCAACAAGACCAACATTGGCTGCCAGTCACCCATCAGCGGCAATAAAGTATTCACCAATAAACGGAATAGCAGAGCAAATGCAGCGATCTTTGGAGCTGCAGCAATCATCAAGGTCACTGCTGTTGGTGCGCCTTGATACACGTCTGGTACCCACATATGGAATGGCACAACACCCAACTTGAAAGCCAAACCAGAAACAATAAATACCAAACCAAAAGCCATCACCAAATGATTAACGCGTGGATCAGCAACTATTCTGAAGATTTCAATTAAATCAAGTGAGCCGGTTACGCCATAAAGCATAGACATACCGTAGAGCAAGAAACCAGATGCCAATGCGCCCAAAATAAAGTATTTAATAGCAGCCTCTACACTCTTCTCACTATTGTGACGCATAGCTACCAAGGCATAAGTAGGCAAAGCCATTAACTCAAGACCCAAATAAAGAGTTAATAGATTGGCGCCAGAGATCAGTATGCATTGCCCCAACAAGGCCAATAAAGCCAAAACAATAAAGTCTGGACGGAACAGTACACGATCGCTAAGGTATTGCTTTGAATACACCAAGCTCACTAACACGGCACCGCATGAGCATGCCTTAAGAAGATTGGAAATAGGATCTGATTGAAACAAGCCGTTCATGGCAACAACAGATGGATCAGCCATTCGCGCCGCATAAACAAAAACAAGATAGGCCAGCAAAATAATCGTAAAGAAATAGACGAAACCAACTCCACGTGGCGTATGGAAAATATCTTGCTCTACGCCGGGTGTAGATGGCTGACGCTCCGGTACATAGACGCTAGCTACCAATAATAGGCAGACAGCTACGAGTAAAACAAGTTCCGGCAGGATGGCGAATAGATCAAATTCTTGCATTAGCTTGTACTCAGAGTTTGCTTACAGCAACATGCTGCAGCAGATTAATTACAGACGGATGAATGATGTCGGTAAACGGCTTTGGATAAACACCCATTCCGATTACACAGATGGAAAGTACTGTCATCATGAAATACTCACGCGCATTGAGATCTTTTAATACCTCAACATGCTTGTTAGTGATTGCGCCAAAGAAAACGCGCTTCACCATCCACAAGGAATAAGCAGCACCCAGAATCAAGGCGGTTGCAGCCAAAATACCAATTACAAAGTCGTAATCTACGGCAGCCAAAATCACCATGAACTCACCTACGAAACCAGAGGTGGTTGGCAAACCACAGTTCGCCATTGCTATCAAGACCGCAAATGCAGTGAATGCGGGCATACGGTGAACCACACCACCGTAATCTGCAATTTGGCGGGTATGCATACGGTCATACAACACACCAATTGAGAGGAACATGGCACCAGCAACGAAGCCATGAGAAATCATCTGCACAATACCGCCCTCAATACCCAGCGGGCTAAAGAGGAAGAAACCGAGGGTCACAAAGCCCATGTGTGCCACTGAGGAGTAGGCCACCAACTTCTTCATATCTTTTTGAACTAAGGCTACTGCACCAACATAAATCACAGCTACTAAAGATAGGAAGATCACAAATGGGCCAAGGTACTGACTTGCATCAGGGGCTATTGGCAATGAGAAACGCAAGAAGCCATAAGCGCCCAGCTTCAACATAATTGCCGCCAATACTACCGACCCACCTGTTGGCGCTTCAACGTGTACGTCTGGCAACCAAGTATGCAAAGGCCATATTGGGACTTTCACAGCAAAGGCCATGAAGAAGGCGAAGAACAGGGGGATTTGCTCAACGATATCGAGGCGAGCATTATGCCAAGCCAAGATTTCAAAGGTATTTGTCACGTTGTACAAATAGAGCATGGCAATCAAAGTGAGTAATGAACCAAGCAGGGTGTACAGGAAGAACTTAAATGCGGCGTAGATGCGGTTATGACCACCCCACACACCGATGATGATGTACATCGGGATTAAGGTTGCCTCAAAGAATACATAGAACAACAATGCATCCAAAGCAGCGAAGACACCAATCATTAATCCAGACAGGATTAAGAAAGAAGCCATGTACTGCGAAACCTTCTTGTCAATCACTTCCCATGCAGCAATCACTACAAAAATATTAATAAATGCTGTTAGAACAATGAACCAGACAGAGATACCGTCAATACCGAGGTGACAGTTGATGTCGTAGCGAGGAATCCAACTAATCTTTTCAACAAACTGCATGCCAGGATTGGCAATATCAAAATGAATAATCAGCGGGAGGGTGGCAATAAAGCCCAGTACAGAACCAAAGAGAGCCAACCAGCGAACACCGGCCGTCGGTCTCTCTGAACCATAGAACAAAATAATGATGCCGAAGAAAATCGGAATCCAGATGGCGTAAGAAAGAATCATGATGGCTACTTAAGTAACAAAGGCCTAGCGAACAAAAGGCAGGTAAGCGTACAAAACCCAAGCTAGCAATACCGCTAAGCCTGCAATCATTGCAAAGGCATAGTGATAGAGATAACCGGATTGCAAATGGCGGATCACTGCAGAAAAGCGCCCTACTGCATGTGCGCTACCGTTAACCAAGAAGCCGTCAATAGCCTGTTGATCGCCACGATGCCATAAGACACCACCGATCCACAGCAAGCCTTTAGAAAACACTGCTTGGTTTAAATCATCGAGATAGTATTTGTTATCCAATAGCTTCTTGATTGGAGCAAATGCTTGCGCAACAACGCCAGGCAATTTTGGTGCCCAGAGATAACCAATTGCAGCAGTCAGCACGCCAAGAACAACGAGCAGCAAGACTGGTGACGTCAACGAATGCATTGCCATCGCGATCGGGCCATGGAACTCTTCAGCAAGTTCTTTCATCGCTGGATGTTTACCGATATCCACAAAGATTGAATCGCCGAAATAAGTACCAAACAGCAAAGGTGTAATCGTGTAGTAACCAATAATCACAGAAGGAATCGCCAACAAGATTAATGGCAGAGTCACAACAAATGGTGACTCATGCGGTTTTTGACCTGGAGCCAAACCATGATGCGCGTGATCATCGCCCTGCTCTGCATGATCATGATGGTGATCATGTGCGTGAGCATCAGCATGTCCCCAACGGGCTTTACCGTGGAATACATAGAAGTACAGACGGAAGGAATACAGAGCTGTTACAAATACGCTAGCCATCACTGCGAAGTAAGCAAAGCCAGAGCCAGGAATATGGCTAGCAGCCACCGCTTCGATGATGGAGTCTTTGGAATAGAAGCCAGAGAAGAATGGCGTACCAATCAATGCGAGGTTACCCAATAACATCATCAGGCATGTGATTGGCATGTACTTCCAGAGCCCACCCATCTTGCGCATATCTTGCTCGTGGTGCATACCCAAAATCACGCTACCCGCCGCAAGGAACAAAAGCGCCTTAAAGAATGCATGTGTCATCAAATGGAAGATGGCGATTGGGTAAGCAGATACGCCCAAGGCAACAGTCATGTAACCCAATTGTGAGAGTGTTGAATAGGCAATCACCCGCTTAATATCAGTTTGAACAATACCCAAGAAGCCCATGAACAGCGCAGTGATTGAACCGATTACCAAGATGAAGCTCAAGGCAGCATCAGACAACTCAAATAGAGGTGACATGCGTGACACCATAAAGATGCCAGCTGTCACCATCGTTGCAGCATGAATCAATGCAGAAATTGGAGTTGGGCCTTCCATAGAGTCTGGCAACCAAACGTGCAATGGGAACTGAGCTGACTTACCCATCGCACCGATAAATAAGCAGATACAGGCAACAGTCACCAAATTCCAGCTAGTACCGGGCAATGTTTGCGCAGCCAATGCATTATTTTGAGCAAAAATGACGTCGTATTGCATAGAGCCAGTACTTGCCAATAGCAAGCCAATACCCAGGATGAAGCCGAAGTCACCAACACGGTTAACCAAGAAGGCCTTCATATTGGCAAATACTGCAGATTGACGCTCGTAGTAGAAACCAATCAGCAAATAAGAAACTACACCTACCGCTTCCCAACCGAAGAAGAGTTGCAAGAGATTGTTGCTCATCACCAACATCAACATAGCGAAGGTAAAGAGTGAGATGTATGAGAAGAAGCGGTTATAACCCTCTTCACCCTCCATATAACCAATGGTGTAAATGTGAACCATCAAAGAAACAAAGGTCACTACACACATCATGGTCGCTGTCAGCGGGTCAATTAAGAAGCCGATATCGAGATTGAGCTCGCCTAATTGCATCCAGCGATAGACAGTACCGTTGAAATAAAAGCCATCCATTACTTGCACTAAGACAAAGCAAGACAAGACGAAAGCGATCATCACACCGAGAATGGTGACAAACTGGCAAGCGCCATTTCCGATGCGATTCCCGCCTAATTTAGTGCCAAAGAATCCTGCAATAGCTGAGCCAAATAATGGCGCCAGTGGAATTGCGCAGAGAACAGGAAGAGTTAAGGTAAATTGCATGACTAGCCTTTTAAGTGGTCAAGGTTATCTGCATCAATGGTGTCTACCTTACGGAAAAGCACAACAAGGATTGCTAAACCAATTGCCGCCTCAGCAGCAGCCACAGTCAAAATAAAGAATACGAATACCTGACCAGCCATGTCACCCAAATAGTGAGAGAAGGCTACAAAGTTCATGTTCACCGAGAGAAGCATTAATTCAATTGCCATTAAAAGCACAATGACATTCTTACGGTTCAAGAAGATACCAATGACGCTGGTCGCAAATAAGATTGCGCCAAGCACTAAATAGTGGGCTAAGGTAATAGTCATTTCTTCTCTCTGCGAGCATCTTGCTTGGCGGCCATATCAGAGTCCATCTTCACGATACGCATGCGATCAGCAGAATTGACGTTCACTTGCTCATGAATATTCTGTGACTTGGAATCTTTACGATTACGCAGGGTCAGAGCAACGGCGGCAATGATGGCCACCAAGAGAATGACGCCAGCAACTTCGAAAGCATAAACATAATCAACGAAGATCAATATACCCAAAGCTTGGGTATTGCCCATAGCCGTCTCTTCAAGCATCGGCTGCACTGGAGCGCTTGTGCCGATAAAGCTACGAATCAAGACAATAGACAGCTCTAAGACGATGACCGCACCCATCAAGAACGCTACGGGTAAGAACCTCTTGAAATTACGACGTAAATGCTCGAGATCAAGATCCATCATCATGACCACAAACAAGAAGAGCACCATCACGGCACCAACGTAAACAAGAATGAGAGCCAAGCTTAAGAACTCTGCTTTCAGAAGCATCCAAAGACCAGAGGCGCAGAAGAATGCCAAAACCAAGAATAGTGCGGCATGCACTGGGTTACGAGCAGTAATCACGCGCAATGCTGAAATCACTAGGAGCCCAGCAAAGGCATAAAAGAAGGCTGCGAAGAGTGTAGAAGTATCGAATGTCATATGTCGTTGTGTTCTATTCGATTAACGATAAGGCGCATCAGCTGCGCGGTTAGCGGCAATATCTTTTTCATACTTATCGCCTACAACCAAAAGCATTTCTTTGGTGAAGTACAAATCTCCACGCTTATCGCCGAAATACTCAAAAATGTTCGTTTCAACAATAGCGTCTACTGGGCAAGCCTCTTCGCAAAAGCCACAGAAAATACACTTAGTTAAATCAATGTCATAACGGCTGGTGCTGCGAGTACCATCATCACGCTCAGCAGTTTCAATCGTAATGGCGTATGCAGGACATACCGCCTCACACAATTTGCAGCCAATACAACGCTCTTCCCCATTTTCATAACGGCGCAAAGCATGCAAACCGCGGAAGCGCACGGACTGTGGAGTCTTCTCTTCTGGATATTGAACGGTAATTTTTGGCTTGAAGAGATAGCGACCGGTAATCGACATACCAGTCAAGATATCTTTGAGCATCAAGCTATCGAGGAATTGGGAAATTTTCTTAAACATGATTAATCAACTTATTTCCAAATATTCCATGGGGATACAACCCAGGCGCCAACGACAACCACCCAGAATACGCAGATGGGAATAAAGATCTTCCAACCCAACCGCATGATTTGGTCATAGCGATAGCGTGGCAATGTAGCACGCAACCAAATGACGCAAGACAAGAGGAAGAATGTTTTAGCAAATAACCAGAAGAAGCCTGGGATATCACGCAGGATTGGCAAATCAACAATCGGCAACCAACCGCCCAAGAACATCGTTGCAGACAATGCAGCAATCAAGATCATGTTGGCATATTCAGCCAAGAAGAACATTGCAAAAGCCATACCGGAGTACTCAACCATATGACCTGCAACAATCTCGGACTCACCCTCAACTACGTCAAATGGATGACGATTGGTTTCAGCTACACCAGAGATAAAGTAAATCACGAACATTGGGAGCAATGGCAACCAATTCCAAGAGAGGAAGTTCAATCCCATACCAGCAAAGTAACCCTGCTCTTGAGAGGCAACGATGCTACTCAGATTCAAAGAGCCTGAAGTCAGCAATACTGTGACTAATGCAAAACCCATCGCAATTTCGTAAGAAATCATTTGCGCTGAAGCACGCATTGCACCAAGGAAAGGATATTTGGAGTTAGATGACCAACCCGCCAAGATGACACCATAAACACCAATAGATGAGATTGCCATTACGTACAGCAAGCCTGCATTGACGTCTGCCAAGACCATTTTTGCCTGGAATGGAATTACTGCCCAAGTAGCAAAAGCCGGCATGATCACCATCACCGGTGCAATGAAATACAAAACCTTGCTAGACCGAGTAGGAGAAATAATCTCCTTCATGAGCAACTTCAAAGCGTCGGCAATTGGTTGCAGCAAACCTAATGGGCCAACACGGTTTGGTCCGAGTCGGATATGCATCCAGCCGATTAACTTACGCTCCCAAAGAGTCATATAAGCAACGGCGCCAAACATTGGCAACACGATGATCACGATACGCACCAAAGCCCAAACTAATGGCCATAGTGAGCCAAAGATTGCCTCACCTTGGGTGGTAATGAGGTTCAAGAAATTATCCATCTCGTCCCTTATGCCTTGCTAACAGTTACAGGACCAAACATCGATCCCAATTTAGCGCTAGCCATAGTGCCCGCAGAAATTCTGACAGCGCCCTGAGCTAAATTCGCTTCCAATGTGACTGGCAAATCTACGGACTGACCATCTTGAGTCACTCGCACAGCACCGCCCTCTTTCAAACCCAACTCATTAAAGAGTGCTTGACCCAATCCAACTTGATGTCCACGCTTCGCATCACGCGTTAACTGCAATGCTGACGAACGGCGGATGATTTGGTCGCCGGCGTAAATACCAACATCAGATAAACGCTCTAAACCTGCTGCTACAGCTGCGTTTCCATTAACCAATCCGCTTGCAGTAGATTGATTTGATAACTTAGTGCAATAGTTTTCACCAAGCGCTTCACCCAATACCTCTTCAGGCATGTTGTACAAGAATCCATCTAAATTCAATAAACCACCTAGAACACGTAATACTTTCCACGCTGGACGAGAATCACCCAACGGTTTTACCGCGGGTTGAATCGTTTGCGCACGGCCTTCTGCGTTAACGAAAGTAGAAACTGTTTCTGTGAATGTAGAGATCGGCAGAATCACATCGGCGACCTCAAGCAGATCAGCACTCTTATAGGCACTTAAGCCAATCACTGTATTGGCTTTAGCCAAAGCAGCACGCGCTTGCGTAGGATTTGGCAAGTCAGCGTCTGGCTCGATATTCATCAAGATGACAGCACGACGATCACCAGAAAGCACTGATTCAACACCAACACCGTTGGCATTGACCAAGCTAGCACCAACAGCATTACCGCCAACCGGTAAGAAGCCTAAAGTAGCGCCAGTTTGCTCGGCAATGAATTGCGCCAAGACATGTAAGTCAGATGCTTGTGGATGCGCGATTGCAGCAGAGCCTAGCAATACTGAAGTAGACGTACCAGACAGCAAACTATCCGCAATTTTTTGCGCAGTAGCAGAAATTGTTAAGTTAGGTATGCCCGCTGGAGCAGCAGCAGATTTTGCTTTAGCCACCGCCAAAGCAACTTCACTCAATGTGTTAACCCATGCGCTTGGAGCAGCAGCAATGCCAGCAGCAGAAATCAACCAATCATCGCCACCCGCATCAATACGTGCAACTTGCAAGCCATGCTTTGTGCCGGTACGTAAACGCACAGCAATCAATGGCTGTTCTTTACGTAAGAAGCTGCCGATTACCAAAACACGATCGAGCTCACTTAATTTGCTAATTGGCATGCCCAACCATGGGGCAGAAGCAGCACCTTTCACGTCAGCTTGACGTAAACGAGTCTCAACTTGCTTAGAACCCAAACCGCGAATCATTTTTTGGAGCAAGAATAACTCTTCAGTACTGGAGATTGGGTGCGCTAAAGCAGCAACCGCTTCAGGACCGCTCTCAGAAGAAATGGTTTTGAGTGAATGAGCAACGTAATCTAGTGCGGATTGCCAGTCAGTCTCTAACCACTGACCGCCCTGCTTCACCATTGGTGTAGTTACGCGATCTGCACTATTGAGACCTTCATAAGCAAAACGATCACGGTCACTAATCCAGCACTCATTAATTGCATCATTCTCCAAAGCTACAACGCGCATCACTTTGTTAGCTTTTGTTTGAATAGTCGTGTTCGCACCAAGACTGTCATGCGGACTTACAGAACGCTTACGACCCAATTCCCAAGTACGAGCAGCGTAGCGGAAAGGCTTGCTAGTCAATGCACCTACTGGGCACAAATCAATCATGTTTCCAGACAACTCTGAATCAATGGTTTGACCTGCAAAAGTCGTGATTTCAGAATGCTCACCACGGTTGACCATACCCAATTCCATGACGCCGGCAACTTCTTGGCCAAAACGTACGCAACGGGTGCAGTGAATACAACGCGTCATCTCTTGCATAGAGATAAGTGGGCCAACATTCTTATGAAATACAACACGCTTATCTTCTTCGTAGCGTGAATTCGATTTACCGTAACCCACCGCTAAATCCTGCAGCTGGCACTCACCACCTTGATCGCAAATTGGGCAATCTAAAGGATGGTTAATGAGCAAGAACTCCATAACAGAGCGCTGAGCTTCAACTGCTTTAGCAGAATGCGTAAACACCTTCATACCTTGCGTAACTGGAGTAGCGCAAGCTGGCAATGGCTTTAGCGCCTTCTCTACTTCTACCAAACACATACGGCAGTTAGCAGCAATAGATAACTTCTTGTGATAACAGAAGTGAGGAATATAAGTACCGAGCTTATTCGCGGCGTGCATCACCATCGAACCTTGCGGAACCTCTACTGCCTTACCATCTAATTCGATTTCAACCATGCTCACTTTAAGATGTCCCGTGCTCAATGTCTTATAAAGGTTTTGCAGAATCTAAGCAGCGCTTATGTTCTACGTGATACGCAAATTCATCCATGTAATGTTTCAACATGCCACGAACCGGCATAGCAGCCGCATCACCTAGAGCGCAAATCGTGCGACCCTGAATGTTTGCCGCTACATCGTTTAATAAATCCAAATCTTCTGGACGACCTTCGCCATGCTCAATACGATGAACGATGCGCCATAACCAGCCAGTACCCTCACGACATGGGGTGCACTGACCACATGATTCTTCGTGATAGAAATAAGATAAGCGCTCCAAGGCACGAACCATACAACGGGTTTCATTCATCACAATCACGGCACCAGATCCCAACATCGAACCTGCTTTGGCAATGCTGTCGTAATCCATCGTGAGAGTCATCATCTCGGCACCCGGAATCACTGGGGAAGAAGATCCACCAGGAATAACTGCCTTCAATGGAATGCCATCACGCATACCGCCAGCAAGCTTCAATAAATCAGCAAACGGGGTGCCTAATGGAATCTCATAGTTACCTGGATAAGTAACGTCGCCAGAGATAGAGAAAATCTTCGTACCACCGTTATTTGGCTTGCCCAACTCTAAATACGCTGGACCACCGATTGCCATGATGAATGGCACAGCGGCAAAAGTTTCAGTGTTATTGATCGTGGTTGGCTTGCCATACAAACCAAAGCTTGCAGGGAATGGTGGCTTAAAGCGAGGCTGACCCTTCTTACCTTCAAGCGACTCTAAAAGCGCAGTCTCTTCACCGCAGATATATGCACCCCAACCTGGAGCAGCATGCAATTGGAAGTTGAAATCGCTACCCATGATCTTGTCGCCAAGATATCCAGCAGCACGAGCTTCCTCAAGCGCTTCCTCGAAACGGGAATAGACTTCCCAAATTTCACCGTGGATATAGTTGTAGCCCACAGTAATGCCCATAGTGTAGGCACCAATAATCATGCCCTCAATCAAGGCATGTGGGTTGTAACGCATGATGTCGCGGTCTTTAAATGTACCCGGCTCACCTTCGTCACTATTACAAACTAAATACTTTTGGCCAGGGAATTGACGGGGCATAAAGCTCCACTTCAACCCTGTTGGGAAGCCTGCGCCTCCACGACCACGTAAAGATGATGCTTTTAATTCAGCAATGATCGCATCCGGTGCGACTTTGTCATTAATAATGCGACGCAGCTGTTGATATCCGCCACGGCTTTCATAATCTTTTAAACGCCAGTTCTCACCATTTAATCCAGCAAGGATTAAAGGCTTAATGTGTCTATCGTGCAAGCTGGTCATACTGCTTTCCCTTCAGCACGGAGTTCATTTAATAGAGCATCAATCTTTTCTTTACTCATGAAGCTACACATACGCTTGTTATTGACCAGCATTACTGGAGAGTCTCCACAAACACCCATGCACTCACCCTCTTTCAAGGTGAATGTGCCACAAGGAGTTGTCTCGTTATAGCCGATGCCTAATGTTTCTTTTAAATACGTTGCAGCAGCTTCACCATGAGTTAACTGGCAAGGTAGGTTTGTGCAAATTACTAATTTGTACTTACCAATCGGCTTGGTGTCATACATATTGTAGAAAGTAGCTACCTCATCCACCGCAATGGTTGGCATTTCTAAAATCTGGGCGACTGTCTCAATTACCTCAGGCGAAACCCAACCTGCCTCAGTTTGAGCAGCAATTAAGGAAGCCATCACAGCAGATTGCTTTTGCTCTGGAGGATATTTCGCGACATTGCGTGCAATGTCTGCGAGCGTTTTGTCAGATAGTTGAAGAGTTGTTGTCATGAATTCATCCTTGGCGCGCTGTATTAGCGGTCAATCTCCCCGAACACGATATCTTGGGTACCAATAATGGTTACGGCATCGGCCAACATGTGGCCACGTGACATCTCATCCATCGCGGACAAATGTACAAATCCTGGCGCACGAATTTTCATACGGTAAGGTTTATTGGCGCCATCAGAAATCAAATAGATACCAAACTCACCTTTTGGATGCTCAACCGCAGAGTAAGCCTCGCCATCAGGCACGTGCATACCTTCAGTAAAGAGTTTGAAATGGTGAATCAACTCTTCCATATTGGTCTTCATATCTACGCGCTTTGGCGGAGATACTTTATGGTTATCACTCATGACAGGGCCATCGTTTGCCTTGAGCCAAGCCACGCACTGCTTAATGATGCGATTCGATTGACGCATTTCTTCCATGCGGACTAAATAGCGATCATAAGAGTCACCATTCACGCCAACCGGAATATCAAAGTCGAGTTTGTCGTAAGTTTCGTAAGGTTGCTTTTTACGCAAGTCCCACTCAATACCAGAACCACGCAACATTGGGCCCGTGAAACCGAGTTGCAAAGCACGCTCAGGTGAAACAACGCCAATACCTACTAAACGTTGCTTCCAAATACGGTTATCCGTTAAGAGATTGCAATACTCATCTACGTTGGCATCAAAACCATTTGAGAACTGCTCAATGAAGTCGAGCAAAGTACCGCTACGGTTTTCATTCAAACGCTTGATTGCAGAAGCACTGCGAATCTTTGACTTGGAGTATTGAGTCATTTGCGTTGGCAGGTCGCGATAGACACCACCTGGACGATAGTAAGCAGCAAGCATACGAGCGCCTGAAACGGCTTCGTACATATCAAAAATATCTTCACGATCGCGGAAGGCGTACAAGAACACAGCCATTGCACCAACGTCCAAACCGTGACAACCAATCCATAAGAGGTGATTGAGTAAACGGGTTAATTCGTCGTACATCACACGGATGTACTGGGCACGCAAAGGCACATCTACTTGCAGCAATTTTTCAATCGCCATCACGTAAGCATGTTCATTGGACATCATTGATACATAGTCCAGGCGATCCATGTAAGGAACGTTCTGAATCCAGGTACGCGTCTCTGCTAATTTTTCTGTAGCGCGATGCAATAAACCAATGTGCGGATCAGCGCGCTGAATTACCTCACCATCAAGCTCTAACACTAGACGCAATACGCCGTGTGCCGCAGGATGCTGAGGACCGAAATTGAGGGTGTAGTTCTTAATTTGTGCCATGACTTAAACCGGACCTCCGTACTGCTCTTCACGCACGATACGCGGTGTAATTTCACGCGCTTCAATCGTGACAGGCTGATACACCACACGCTTTAACTCTGGGTCATAGCGCATTTCTACGTTTCCAGAGATTGGGAAATCTTTTCTAAACGGATGGCCGATGAAACCGTAATCAGTCAAGATACGACGTAAATCTTCATGACCATCAAACAAGATGCCGTAGAGGTCAAACGCCTCACGCTCAAACCAGTTAGCAGCAGCCCAAACCGGAGTTAGTGAAGCAACCACTGGATACGCATCTTCTGGTGCGAATACACGTACACGCAAACGCCAGTTATGGGCAATGGACAAAAGATGTGAGACAACGCCAAAGCGCTGACCGCCCCACTGCCCTTCACGGTAGTCTTGATAATCTACACCGCATAAATCAATCAATTGCTCAAAAGCCAAGGAAGGGTCATCGCGTAACAACATGGCAGATTCAAAATAAGTATCTGCATTTACAACAACAGTAACTTCACCCAAAGCGATTTCAATTGACTGAGCGCGCTTACCTAAAACTTTTTCTAGATTGGCGGCGAGTTGAACTAAACGATCTGACATGATTTAAGCCTTCCGCGCAATCGTGCTAGTACGAGCGATCTTGGATTGCAACTGAATGATTCCGTAGATCAACGCTTCTGCAGTTGGGGGGCAACCAGGAACATAGATATCCACTGGCACGATACGGTCACAACCGCGAACTACTGAATACGAGTTATGGTAATAACCACCTCCATTGGCACAAGAGCCCATGGAGATTACCCAGCGTGGCTCAGGCATTTGGTCATAGACCTTACGAAGGGCCGGAGCCATCTTGTTACACAAGGTACCAGCCACAATCATCAAGTCTGATTGACGTGGAGATGGGCGGAAAACCACACCAAATCGATCTAAGTCATAACGGGAAGCGCCCGCATGCATCATTTCTACAGCGCAGCAAGCAAGACCAAAAGTCATGGGCCATAGAGAGCCGTTACGCGTCCAGTTAATTAACTGGTCTGCAGTAGTGGTAACAAATCCTTCTTTGAGAACGCCTTCTAATGCCATATCGATCACTCCCAGTCGAGAGCGCCCTTTTTCCAGATGTACACAAAGCCCACAATGAATTCCAATAAGAAAATCACCATGGAAGCGTAGCCAAACCAGCCAATGTCACGCAAAGCCACACCCCACGGGAACAGAAAGGCAGTTTCTAAGTCAAATAAGATAAATAAAATGGCAATAAGGTAGTAGCGCACATCAAATTTCATACGCGCATCTTCGAAGGCTTCAAAACCACACTCATATGGAGACAGTTTTTCAGCGTCTGGCTTCGAAGGAGCCAAGATTTTTCCGAGGAACATGGGGACTAAACCCACCCCAATACCTACGAGGATGAAAAGCAGAACGGGAAAGTAGTTAGCGAGATTCAAAATGGCCCTAAGTCGTTCGTCTGGTAAGTCCTAATTAGCCACAAATTATCAATTATTCCGGTACACAAAACCTTGATTTACAGCATAAACCCCTACAAATTCTACAATTTGGTGCCGACGGCGAGACTCGAACTCGCACAGCCTAAGCCACTACCCCCTCAAGATAGCGTGTCTACCAATTTCACCACGTCGGCATCTTGTAAAACCCATCAATTTTACTGCATTGCACCACTGAGTTACCCCAAAAACAGGGGTACTGAGTGCTTAAAACCTACTTTTTTTACTTTGGAACAGCCGGCTTAGTCGGATCCTGGGCTGGAGGAGCTGGCGCTGGAGCCACAACCGGCGCTACTGTGCCAGACAAAATTCCAGGGCTAACTTCCTTTTTATTTCCAATCCAAGTAATGCCTAAAGTGCAGACAAAAAAGACTGCCGCAAAAATAGCAGTTGTGTGGGATAGGAAATTGGCTGAACCACTGGCGCCAAACAGACTAGCCGAGGATCCAGAACCAAATGCAGCCCCCATATCGGCGCCCTTACCTTGCTGTAACAACACAAGCAAGATCACAGCCAAAGCTGAAATTACCTGCAAAACGATCAATAAAGTCTTAAACCATTCCATGGCTTATCTCCAAATAAAAAATCTAGGCCTGACAAGTGGCCAGAAAATCTTGTGGGTTCAATGAAGCGCCCCCAATCAATCCGCCATCAATATCCGGCATTGCAAACAGTTCAACGGCATTATCAGGTTTAACACTGCCGCCATACAAAATTCCCACGTGGGAAGCTACATCCTTATCGAACTCCGCTAACTGCAAGCGGATTGCTCGATGCATATCTTGGGCCATCTGAGCGCTTGCCACCTTACCGGTACCAATAGCCCAAATAGGCTCATAAGCAATTAGGCAGTCAGCCAAACGGTCTTGCAAAATAGCGACTTGCTTTGAGATTTGACCTCGCACTACCTCAACCTCACGACCAGAGTTACGCTCATCAGCAGACTCACCGACACAAATTACTGGGATCATGCCGTTGTCGAGTACCTGAAGGGCTTTCTCAGCAACCTGCTCATCCGCCTCCCGATGATATTGGCGACGCTCAGAGTGGCCAACAATCACATAAGCGCAATTCAACTCTTTCAGCATAGAGGCTGCAACCTCGCCCGTATACGCGCCAGCAGCATAAGCCGATACATCCTGAGCACCCAAGCTTAAAAAAGCCAATGAGTAATCACGAATTAAATCGCCACACTGCGCTAAGTAAGGGGCAGGAACGCACACCGCATACTTGCGACCTGCAGGCATTCCCTGCTCCATGCCACGGCAAACGGTCTTGACCCAGTCTGCGTTGCTTGCAAGACTGCCATTCATTTTCCAGTTGCCGATAACAGTGAGTGGACGCATTAAATCTGGCTCAATACTTAAACAGTTAACACAATCTTGCCAACGTGCTCAGAAGACTCCATCAAACGATGGGCATCAGCAGCTTGGTCCAAGGTGAATGTTTTATAAATCACTGGCTTTAACTTGCCTGCATCTAACAAAGGCCAGATACGCGCATGCAACTGCTGAGTAATTTGCTTCTTAAATGACACTGGACGTGGGCGCAAGGTAGAACCAGTAATGGTTAAACGACGACGCAAAATTTGTCCGGTATTTACTTCAGCCTTTGATCCGCCCATGATCGCAATAATCACAATGCAGCCATCATCAGCTAAGCAATCAATTTCCTTTTGTACGTAGGTACCAGTGACCATGTCGAGCACTACATTGACGCCTTTGCCATCTGTAGCTTTCTTTACTTCTTCTACAAAATCTTGTGTCTTGTAATTGATCGTCAAGTCAGCACCTAAAGCTAGGCAAGCAGCGCACTTCTCATCGGTACCGGCAGTCACAAATACTTTGTGACCTAAAGCCTTAGCAATCAAAATAGCAGTCACACCAATACCGCTCGAGCCACCTTGCACTAGCAAAGTTTCAGGCAATGAGGCTGCTTCTTGATCGGTAAATCCTTTTGGGTAAGGCAAGCATTGGGCAATGGGGGCAGTACACAATTCTGCGTAACCACCGCCTTGCACAAGCGCACAAACCTTATCACCAATCTTGAGACCAAACAGATTATTAGCGTGAGCTAAGTCGCCGCCGACAATCTCGCCAGCCACTTCGAGACCAGGAATATCAGATGCACCCGCTGGAACTGGGTAATGACCTTTGCGTTGCAAAACGTCCGGGCGATTAATCCCAGCAGCAATTACCTTAATCAAAATCTCACCCGTACCAGCAGCCGGAGCTACTGGGTCAGGACGAGTGGCAGACACCGGCATTTCTGGTGCGCCAAACTCTTTGATTTCCATTACGCGCATATGAACTCCCGCTCGCTTACTTTACTTAAGCAGTTTCGCCAGATGCAGGAGTCGCTTCAGCAGTAGCCTCGGTTGCGCCAGCTAACGGAGCAATCGTGCCACCCTCATCAGCCATTGCAGCTTTGAGAGACAAACGCAAACGACCGCGCTCATCAGCAGCTAACAACTTCACGCGCACTACTTGGCCTTCTGCTAAATAATCTTTAACTTCTTTTACACGCTCATTAGAGATTTCAGAGATGTGCAAGAGACCGTCTTTACCTGGAAGAATATTTACTAAAGCACCGAACTCGAGCAACTTCACAACTGGGCCTTCGTAGATCTTGCCTACTTCAGCTTCAGCAGTAATGCCTTCGATACGTGCTTTTGCTTCAGCCATACCTTCAGCAGAAGTAGAAGCGATTGTTACCGTACCGTCATCTTTAATGTCGATGCTGCAACCAGTTTCTTTAGTCAAGGCTTGAATTGTTGCGCCGCCCTTACCGATTACTTCACGAATCTTGTCTGGATGAATCTTGAAAGAAACCATGCGTGGAGCATGTGCAGACAATTCAGTGCGAACTGAACCCATTGCTTCTTGCATCTTGCTCACAATGTGCAAACGACCTTCTTTAGCTTGAGCCAATGCAACTTGCATAATTTCTTTAGTGATGCCTTGAACTTTAATGTCCATTTGAAGAGCGGTAATACCGTTAGCAGTACCCGCTACCTTGAAGTCCATATCGCCTAAGTGATCTTCGTCACCCAAGATGTCTGTCAACACTGCAAAACGGTTGCCATCCAAAATCAAGCCCATTGCAACACCAGCAACGTGCGCCTTCACTGGAACACCAGCATCCATCATGGCTAAACAGCCGCCGCAAACAGAAGCCATTGAAGAGGAACCATTGGACTCAGTGATTTCTGAAACCACACGAATGCTGTACGCAAAATCTTCTGCGCTTGGCAGTACTGGAATCAAAGCACGTTTAGCCAAACGGCCGTGACCAATTTCACGACGCTTAGAGCTACCTACACGACCTGTTTCGCCAGTAGCGAACGGAGGCATGTTGTAGTGGAACATGAAACGATCACGATACTCACCTTCAAGCGCGTCAATGATCTGCTCATCGCGTGCAGTGCCTAAAGTAGCTACTACAAGAGCCTGTGTTTCACCACGGGTAAACAATACTGAACCGTGTGTGCGTGGCAATACACCATTACGAATTTCGATCGGACGAACAGTACGGGTATCGCGGCCATCAATACGTGGCTCGCCATTCAAAATCTGGCTACGAACAATCTTCGCTTCGATTTCAAACAGGATGTCGTTAACGGCAACAGCGTCAACATCACCCTCTTCAGATAACTTAGCCATTACTTCTTTAGTAATTTCTTTAAGCTTGTCTGAACGAGCACCCTTTTGACGAATCTGATAAGCCTCGCGCAATGGCGCTTCAGCCAATGCAGTGACCTTAGCAATGAATGGCTCATCTTTAGGAGCAGCAGTCCAATCCCACTCTGGCTTGCCAGCTTCACGCACTAAATCATTAATAGCGTTGATCGCAGTTTGCATTTGGTCATGACCGTATACAACCGCACCCAACATTACTTCTTCTGACAACTGATTGGCTTCTGACTCAACCATCAATACAGCAGCTTGCGTACCGGCAACGATTAAATCCATTTCGCTAGTAGCTTGCTCTGTACGAGTTGGGTTCAAGAGGTACTGACCGTTAGCGCAACCAACACGTGCTGCGCCAACTGGGCCAGCAAATGGAATACCTGAAACTGCCAAAGCTGCAGAAGCAGCGATCAGCGCAGGAATATCAGCAGGCACATCTGGGTTGATAGACAACACATGCACCACTACCTGAACTTCGTTTAAGAAGCCTTCTGGAAACAATGGACGCAATGGACGATCGATCAAGCGGGAGATCAATGTCTCGCCTTCTGATGGACGGCCTTCACGGCGGAAGAAGCCACCAGGAATTTTTCCTGCGGCGTAAGTTTTTTCGAGGTAATCAACAGTCAATGGGAAAAATGACTGCCCTGGCTTAGCTGATTTAGAGGCAACTACTGTGCCCATTACTACTGTGTCATCAACGTTAACGATGACAGCACCACCAGATTGGCGAGCGATCTCGCCTGTTTCCATAGTGACTTGATGGTTACCCCATTGAAACGTTTTTACTACTTTTTTAAACATCGTCATTCTGATCTTCTCCAAATTGTTCACGTAAAAGCCACATGGTTTTTACGCTTGTCGTGGGATAAAGCAGTGTCACGACAACACTGGAGCGATTAAAGATCACAAGGGATGCCATTCCAGGGAGGCACTGAATTCTTCAACCCAGAAACTCATTGGAATGACACGATCCCCTACACAAATAATCTTGAAGCGCTCAAAAAACATGCCATCTGCTTAAGACTGATTCTATTAAGAAACAACCTTAAGAAAGATGGCATTGCAATACCGATAAGAATTACTTACGGAGACCTAATTTCTCGATCAATGCGCGATAGCGACCCAAATCCTTGCCCTTGAGGTAATCCAAGAGGCGGCGGCGGCGTGAAACCATCTTCAACAAGCCACGACGGCTGTGATGATCTTTTGCGTTAGCTTTGAAATGGGGGGTTAATTCATTGATGCGGGCTGTAAGCAATGAAACTTGAACTTCAGGGCTACCCGTATCGTTTGCGCTGCGCGCGTTTTCTTTGACGATTTCCGCCGTTTTAATATCAGCAACTGCCATTTTCATACTCCTTACTTGCGAACACCTGAGCTTTCACCCAATTTGTGTCGTGCATTTATTAATCAAATAAAACAAAAAAGCTTTAAAAATCAAAGCCCTCGAATTGTAGCAGAGAGAAGCCAAAAAATGAGGCCTCTCCCCCCAATAACTTGCTATTCTCTAGGAATCCTTTGGGCAAAAAATTCCTAAATAATCAATAAAATCAATAGCTTATGAAAATTTATCACCTCACCACCCCTATATTTACCCTGGTTTTGAGTGTTTTTTGCCTCAATAACAGCGCTTTTGCCCAATTTTCCAATCCTTTTGGCCCTCAAAAAACCGTTACCCAACAACGTGAAGACATCCTCAAGACGAGCACTGACACCCTAAAGGCGCTCTACCAAGCTCAGCCCAAGGCAAAAGAAGTCATAGAGAAATCGGTTGGCTATGCCACTTTTAACAACTTTGGTATGAAGATCTTGATTGCGGGCGGCGGCTCAGGAAGCGGCGTTGTGATTCAAAAAAATTCCAAGCCCATTTATATGGATATGATCCAAGTACAAGCTGGATTAGGCATTGGCATCACATCGTTTCAGAATATCTTTGTTTTCCAAACAAAAGCTGCGATAAATGATTTCGTCAGCTCTGGGTGGACCTTTGGCGGACAAGCAACTGCGGCTGCTAAATATGAATCCAATGGAGGTGCCTATCAGAATGCCGCAGTAGTGGCTCCCGGCGTATTGATGCATCAACTCACAGACTCAGGCCTTGCCGCAGACATCACCGGCAAAGGCGCTAAGTACTATCAAAATACCGATCTCAATAAATAAAGAAGGTGTTTCAGATATCCCCGCTTAGGGGGTCATCTGCGCATTGAGCTTAGCTTGGCCAGGATCATGCAATTTATTCAGCGCAGATAAATACGCTTTCGCTGACGCGGCAATAATGTCCGGATCAGTGCCCACACCATTGACGATGCGCCCACCCTTAGCCAAACGCACAGTCACTTCACCCTGAGATTGTGTACCCGAAGTGATTGCATTGACTGAGTAAAGCAATTGCTCTGCCCCACTCTTCACAATCTCTTCAATCGCATTCAAGCTAGCATCAACCGGGCCATTACCTTCAGCCTCAGAGCTTGTCTCTTTATCGCCAACCCGGAAGGTAACTTTAGATTTTGGTCGCTCACCTGTTTCAGAATGCTGACTCAAAGAGAAAAATTTATAAAACTCACCTTCTTCCGCTGCAGCAGAATCCGACATGATGGCAATAATATCTTCGTCAAAGATTTCTGATTTCTGATCAGCCAATGTTTTAAATCGCACAAATGCTTCATTCAAATCCGCTTCAGCTTCGATCGCAATACCCAACTCTTGTAAACGCTGTTTGAATGCATTGCGGCCCGACAATTTGCCAAGCACAATCTTATTAGCGGACCAACCCACATCTTCTGCGCGCATGATTTCATAGGTATCACGATTCTTCAAGATGCCATCCTGGTGGATGCCGGAAGTATGCGCAAAAGCATTAGCGCCAACGACTGCCTTGTTTGGCTGAACAACAAAACCAGTAATTTGTGAGACTAATTTAGAAGCTGGAACGATCTGGGTTGCATCAATACCGCACACCATATCAAAGTAATCTTTGCGAGTACGCAAAGCCATTACGATCTCTTCTAAGGCTGTATTACCAGCACGCTCGCCTAAGCCGTTAATGGTGCACTCAATTTGACGCGCGCCACCAATCTTCACGCCAGCCAATGAATTAGCAACAGCCATACCCAAGTCATTGTGGCAATGAACAGACCAGACTGCTTTATCTGAATTTGGTACACGGGTACACAGAGTCTTCATGAATTCGCCATATAACTCTGGTGTGGCATAACCTACGGTATCAGGGATATTGATGGTGGTGGCACCTTCATTAATCACCGCCTCAACCACTCTGCACAAGAAATCCATCTCTGAGCGATAACCATCTTCGGCTGAGAACTCAATATCTCCCGCCAAGTTTCGGGCAAAGCGAATGGAACGCTTCGCTTGCTCTAATACTTCCTCTGGAGACATCCGCAATTTCACCGCCATATGTAATGGGCTGGTAGCCAAGAATGCATGAATGCGTTTTGCATTGGCAGCCTTCAAAGCATCCGCTGCGCGCGTAATGTCTTTGTCGTTAGCACGTGCGAGTGAGCATACGATGGAGTCCTTTACTGCAGCAGCAACTGCAGAGATCGCCTGGAAGTCGCCCTCAGAGCTCGCAGCAAACCCAGCCTCGATCACGTCAACCTTGAGACGCTCTAACTGGCGAGCAATACGCACCTTTTCGTCCTTTGTCATTGAAGCGCCTGGTGATTGTTCGCCATCACGTAAGGTGGTATCAAAAATGATTACTTTGTCGCTCATCACTACTCTCCGGTTCAGTATTACTTAATGGTGTTTATTACTTCATTACGAATCTAAAAACAAAAACCCCAGCAATTTGCTGGGGCTGGTATGTGGTGGTTAATGAATTACTTTGATCTCATTAACTCAGGCCTTACCTGCCCCAAGCTGTAAGCTTAGTGCCAGCAGAAGAAGGCTAGATAAAAGTGAGAAATTCATCAACATGGATTAAATATAACCTAAAAACCCGGTTTTAGCTAAAACGGCGACCACTAAGTCATTCCCATGCCCAAATGACATAACCAGAAATGGAATACACCACAAAGAGGCCGAATAGGGTTAATGGTGGATTCGAGGAGATCAAGACAAAGGTCAGAATCATCAAGACCATCACACCAAATGGAACTCGGTAACGAACATCTAAGGCTTTTCCACTATAAAAACGGGCGTTAGACACCATTGTCAATCCGGCATAAACAGCCAGAAAGAAGGTAATCCAAGGAATGGCGCTATCACGTACTGGAATCTTATTGTCGTCAGCCAACCAGATGAACCCAGCCATTAATGAGCCAGCAGCTGGACTAGGCAAGCCCTGGAAGAACTTCTTATCCACAACACCGGTATTGACGTTAAAACGGGCTAAGCGCAAAGCGGCACCGGCGCAATAGGTAAAGGCAGCCAACCAACCCCACTTACCCAAATCTTTCAGGGCCCACTCATAAGCCACTAGCGCTGGGGCCACACCAAATGACACCATGTCAGCTAGAGAGTCATACTGCTCTCCAAAAGCACTTTGAGTATTCGTCATGCGCGCAACGCGACCATCCATGCCATCCAAAACTAGGGATGCAAAGATGGCAATAGCTGCCATCTCAAACTGGTGGTTCATCGCATTAACGATCGCAAAAAAGCCGCAGAATAAAGCCGCTGTAGTAAATGCGTTTGGTAGTAGGTAGATTCCTTTGCTGCGTTGACGCGGCTTATCCGCGTGCAGCTCTTCTACCTCGAAATCAATTCCATCGCTAAGCTCTTCAGCCCATTCAGCCTGGGAACGCTCAGCTCGTTTAGGAGCAAGGCGACTACGGTCTATGCGGCCACGACGACGAAATGTACTCAAAGAAAATTCCCAGTTAAAACGGCTTAATTAATCTAAGCCGGGTACGCGAGCTAACGCAGTGTTAGTAGCAAAAACTTTATCACCAACACTGACCAAAGGTTCGGCTGTTAGTGGCAAATATACATCGACACGGGAGCCAAAGCGAATAAAGCCGTAACGCTCACCCGCCTTTAGTCTATCGCCCACATGGCTATAACAAAGAATACGACGGGCGATGAGGCCTGCAACCTGGACCAAAGTCACGATTTGACCGTTGGCATCAATCACAACAGCATTGCGCTCATTCTCAGTGGAGGCTTTATCTAAATCGGCATTCACAAACTTGCCCGGAAAATACTGAATTTCTTTTACCAAACCGTTAACTGCACTACGGTTGGAGTGAACGTTAAATACGTTCATAAAAACACTAATCTTCAAAGCTTCACGACCCGCATAAGGATCATTGGCTTTTTCCACTACGACGATACGACCATCGGCTGGAGATAAAACTAAGTCACGACCGATAGCAGCAATACGCTGCGGATCGCGGAAGAACTGCAGAACAAAGATAAAGATAATCCACAAAGGCCATGACCATGCAATACCACCTAGATAGTGGACTAGCAAAGTGACAGCCCCCACTAATGCCAAATACGGCCAACCTTCTTTCGCAATAATGGGGTGCGGATACATCATCTTTGTTCTGAGCCTTTTCAGTTACAGCTATTAGTTTCTAACTACTTGATACTTTTTTCTTGCTTAGTTCTTAGTCTGATCAACTAATTTGTTCTTAGCAATCCAAGGCATCATGGCACGCAACTTAGCACCAACCACTTCGATGTCATGCTCAGCATTCAAGCGACGACGTGAAATCAAAGTAGGCGCACCTGCTTTGTTTTCCAAGATGAAGCTCTTAGCATACTCACCAGTCTGAATATCTTTCAAGCACTGACGCATTGCGTTCTTAGTATCTTCAGTAACAACACGTGGGCCAGTCACATACTCACCATACTCAGCGTTATTAGAGATGGAGTAGTTCATGTTGGCGATACCACCTTCGTAGATCAAGTCAACAATCAACTTGAGCTCATGCAAGCACTCGAAGTAAGCCATTTCAGGAGCGTAACCAGCCTCAACCAAAGTTTCGAAACCAGCTTTAATCAATTCCACTGCACCACCACAAAGAACAGCCTGCTCACCGAACAAGTCAGTTTCAGTTTCTTCACGGAAATTTGTTTCAATGATCCCGGCACGACCGCCACCGTTTGCTGTTGCGTATGACAAAGCAACATCACGAGCAGAGCCAGATTTATCTTGGTACACAGCGATCAAATGGGGAACGCCGCCACCTTGAGCATAAGTACCACGCACAGTGTGGCCTGGTGCTTTAGGAGCAATCATGATTACATCTAAGTCAGCGCGTGGCTGAACTTGACCGTAGTGAACGTTAAAGCCGTGAGCGAATGCCAATGCAGCGCCCTGCTTAATATTTGGATGCACTTCTTTGTTGTACACCTCAGCAATTTGCTCATCAGGCAAAAGCATCATGACTACATCTGCATCTTTAACGGCTTCGGCAACTTCTTTAACTGTTAAGCCAGCATTCGCAGCTTTGCTCCAAGAGGCACCGTCTTTACGTAAACCAACAGTCACGTTACAGCCTGAATCTTTGAGATTCAAAGCATGCGCGTGGCCCTGTGAACCGTAACCAATGATTGTTACTTTTTTGCCTTTAATGAGGGACAAATCAGCGTCTTTATCGTAAAAAACTTTCATGCTCTTTCCTTGTATTGAAAATGTAGTTAATTCAGTAATCAGTTAAAAAAAATTAAACCTTGAGGATGCGTTCGCCGCGCCCAATACCAGAGCCACCCGAACGGACAGTTTCCAGAATCGATGCACGATCAATCGAATCAATAAAGGCATCCAATTTAGCGCCATCACCAGTCAATTCAATGGTGTAGCTCTTATCAGTCACATCAATGATGCGACCACGGAAGATATCCGTTGTACGCTTCAACTCTTCACGCTCTTTACCAACAGCGCGAACTTTGATCATCATGAGCTCGCGCTCAATATGAGGGCCTTCAGTCAAATCAAACACCTTCACCACTTCAACTAAGCGATTTAAGTGTTTTGTGATTTGCTCAATGACATCCTCTGAACCAATCGTAACAATCGTCATGCGAGAAAGTGAGGGATCTTCAGTAGGTGCAACGCTGAGTGTTTCAATGTTGTAGCCACGAGCTGAGAATAAGCCAACCACACGAGACAATGCCCCTGGTTCGTTCTCTATCAATACAGAAATAATATGTCGCATTAGAGATCCTCACTACCCAAAAGCATTTCAGTAATACCCTTACCCGCTTGAACCATAGGCCAAACGTTTTCTTCTGGATCAGCCTGGAAATCCATAAACACAGTGCGATCTTTTAAACGAATCGCTTCTTTGAGGGCGCCTTCAACATCTGACTTCTTCCCAATGCGCATGCCAACGTGGCCAAAAGCCTCAGCCAACTTCACAAAGTCTGGTAATGAATCCATATACGAACTGGAGTAGCGCTTGTTATAAGTCAACTCTTGCCACTGACGAACCATACCGAGGTAGCGGTTATTCAATGAAACGATCTTCACAGGGGTGTCATATTGCTTACAAGTAGACAACTCTTGAATACACATCTGAATCGAACCCTCACCTGTAATGGTGAATACATCTTTATCAGGGAATGCCTTCTTGATACCCATGGCATAAGGCAAGCCAACGCCCATCGTACCCAGACCACCAGAGTTGATCCAACGACGTGGCTTATCAAACTTATAGAACTGAGCAGCCCACATTTGATGCTGACCTACGTCAGAACAAATGAATGCATCGCCACCAGTAAGTTCCCATAACTTTTGAACTACGTACTGAGGCTTAACAATTTGTGAAGCTTCGTCGTACTTCAGGCAATCTTTTTTACGCCACTCGTTAATCTGTTCCCACCATGCAGCAAGCTTCGCATCATTCTTGCGAGGGCCAGCAGCTTTGAGTTGAGCAGTCATCTCTTGCAATACTTCTTTGAGATTACCAACGATAGGAACATCCACTTTCACCCGCTTCGAAATCACGGATGGGTCGATATCAATATGAATAATCTTGCGTGGATGACTTGCAAAGTGTGCGGTGTTACCGATCACGCGGTCATCAAAACGAGCACCAATCGCAATCAACACATCGCTGTGCTGCATCGCCATATTGGCTTCGTAAGTACCGTGCATACCGAGCATGCCGAGGAATTGCGGACTTGTTCCTGGGAATCCACCAAGACCCATCAAGGTATTGGTTACTGGATAGCCTAGCAAATCAGCAAACTCTTTTAACTCGGGTGCGGCATCAGCCAAGATAACGCCACCACCGGTATAGATGTATGGACGCTCTGCTTCTTGCAATAAAGAAACTGCCTTACGAATCTGCCCGCTATGCCCTTTAATAACTGGGTTATAGGAGCGCATCTCCAGAGTATCTGGATAAACAAATGGCCCCTTCGCAGCAGAGACATCCTTAGGGATATCAATTAATACTGGGCCTGGACGACCGGTCTGTGCGATGTGAAAAGCTTTCTTAATCACTAAAGGAAGGTCTTTTACATCTTTCACCAAGAAATTGTGTTTTACCACTGGGCGAGTAATACCTACGGTATCTGCTTCCTGGAAAGCATCTTCACCAATTGCATACGTAGGCACGTTACCGCTGACGACCACCATTGGGATGGAGTCAGTGTAAGCAGTAGCAATTCCGGTAACCGCATTGGTTACGCCAGGGCCCGATGTCACTAGAGCAACGCCAACCTTACCGGTTGCACGTGCGTAGCCATCGGCCGCATGAACTGCTGCTTGCTCATGGCGAACAAGAATGTGTTCAAACTTGTCTTGCTTAAAGATTTCGTCGTAGATAAAGAGAACAGAACCGCCTGGGTAACCCCAAACGTATTCAACACCCTCTTTGTGCAATGCCTTTACCAACATCTCGGCGCCAATCATTTCAGGCGCATTCGCTGTGGAATTTGGGTTAGCTGTGTCTTGGTTAGCTTTAGAAGCTAAAAATTCGGCGCTGCTTGTATTCGTTTTCTTTCGTCCTTTGCAATTTTCGACAAAAAATTGTTTGGTCTGCTCTGTCTCCTGCTTGTGGCCTGAGTTCGAACGGTGCTGCTACCGGAAAAAACCACTTCTTGAATGAGATTTTAGGTAGTAAGCCCTACATTCTATAGCAATCCCCTAAAATAGACTAATTCCATCTGATTCAGGTCTAATCCACTGAATGGCTTCACCCCAAGAACTTTCTGACTTCCTCAGCAGCGTTGAACAGCGTGCTTTCAAGCAAGCAGTCTATTCTGTGCGGGATGACGATGCAGCCTTAGATATTGTTCAAGATGCCATGATTAAGTTGGCTGAAAAATATGGTGATCGCCCGGCAGCCGAGCTACCCCTGGTTTTCACCAGAATTCTGCAAAACCGCATTCATGATTGGTTTAGACGTAAAAAGGTTCGAAATACCTAGGTAACCCTGTTCTCCAATATGGGCAAGAAATCGGATGAAAATGATGATTTCGACCCTCTAGAGTCACTTTCAGCCCCGGATGACAGTGAAATTCACCAAGATGATGCCTTTAAGCTAGAACGTAGTCAGCTTTTGGAGTCCCTAGAGTCAGAAATATAAAATTGACTGCCCGTCAACGAGAAGCCTTCCTGATGCGTTATTAGGATGAGCTGAGCATTACTGAAACTGCCCTTGCCATGAGCTGTAGCGAGGGAAGCGTCAAAACCCACTGCTCAAGAGCCACCCAGACTCTAGCTAAAGCATTGAAATTAAAAGGAATTACGCTGTGAACCGCAATCAAGATATCCTAAGCCCAACAGAAGCTGACCAATTTGGCCAGTCCGCTGCTGCCCTGCTCCGCCAAGGATCTCAATCCTTGCCAGCTGGCATCAAAGATCGTCTGTATGCAGCACGCTTAAAGGCACTTTCCGTCAAAAAACCAGAAAAAGTGCGTATCAAACAATATGTTTTGGCCAGCACCTCTGGGAACTGGTCTTCGGGTTCTTGTTCTTTTTGGAATAACGTGGGTTGGGTGATCCCTCTTGTTGTTCTTGTTTTTGGCTTAGTTGGAATTGGCAAGATGACTTGGATACACCCAAATCACCCTCTTAATACCAAACGAAAATTCAAATAGCGCATGCTAAAAAACTTACGCTCTATTTGTGCAGTCCTAAACATCAGCTCAGCCCTTGCGCTAGCTGTTACTGCCCTTATCTCGCCCACTGCATTTGCTCAGACAGCAACAAGCAGTCACAGCAAAAGTACCGTTACCCCAGAGAAAAAGCAGGATGGGCCATGGGAAGGTCTAAAGCCTGCACAACAGAAAATTCTGGCCCCTCTCGAGGATGATTGGGACTACATGTTGCCCGAAAGTCGTAAACGATGGACGCAAGTAGCCAACCTGTACCCCAGGATGAGAGCGGCAGATCAACAACGGCTTCAGTCTCGCATGGCCAGCTGGTCAAACCTGTCTCAAAAAGATCGTCGTATTGCACGAGAGAATTACCTAAGTAGCCTCAAGTTTCCACCTGAGAAAAAAGCTGAAGCTTGGAGCGCCTATCAAAAACTGAGTGCCGAGCAAAAAAATAAACTTGCTCAGGCTGAATTAAATCAAAAGAAGAAACCCACTGTCGTAAGTGCGCCAACCTTGCAACAACACCCCATCATTCAGCAGTCGAACTTAGCTCCGACATTACCTGCTGCAGTCACTCCAGCTCAAGAAGTTGCACCGCAAGAAGGAAGCTCGGATAGCGACTCAAGCAATCAATAAGAATTCCTCAGTCGTGATTACCCCAGCGGAATTAAACGCACTTCCTGCCCCGCAATTTTGGCGGCGCGTCTCTTGCACGCTTTATGAGCAATTAGTTTTACTGGGTGTAATAGCTCTGACATTTTTACTTCCTAATTTAGGCCTATGCATTCTGTTTGGCATCTCATTGTCAAGCTGGCTCACCTTCCTCTACCTCTATGTCGTCCTTGGGATTTACTTTGTTTGGTATTGGGCAAAGTCTGGACAGACGCTGGCGATGCAAACCTGGCAGATACGCATGATTGGTCCAGGGGGCTACAACCTCACTCGCAAGCAAGCAACCTGGCGCTATGGCTATGGATCCCTATGGCTCATACCCTGCGTTCTTCTGCAGTGGCTTTTCGAACCACAGAGATGGCAAATTATTGAGATGCTTTTTGCGGTTGCTTTATTTCTATGGCCCTTAAGCATTTACTTGAATCGCGTAAGCCCCCTGCTACGCCAAAGCTTGCCAGACCGTTTTAGTGGCACACGTTTAGTTGAGCCACCAAAGAACTTAGTAACACTCTCCTAAAACACTCTCGTAAGTTAGGGGGTGCGCCCTAAATCTCGCGCAAACACTCCATTGCAGTTGTTGTCTGAATTTTTCTCTGAAAGCGATATCCAGCTAAGAGACAAGCAGCAACTCCAAAGATCATACCCATCGCCAAAGCCTGTGCGAATGCGTTGAACTCAATCTCCAATACAAATCGGCCAAGCGCCCATGCAGCCACTCCAGCAGCCAGTCCAGCAAGGACCCCAGACAGCACTCCAATAATCAGCAGTTCAGACAGAGCTATCTTTCTCAGTAAAGCGCGCGATGCTCCTACCGCCTTGAGTAATGCCGCACTTCTAAAGCGCTCATCTTGAGTTGCTGCAATTGCAGCTACCAGCACCAGTATCGCCGCTGCAATCGTAAAGGCGAACAATAGACCTAGCACTGAAGACAGTCGATCCAAGACGTCTTGTATTTGCTGCAAAGAGCTTGCTACATCGACGATAGTCAGATTGGGGTAGCTCTGTGCAAGCTGGTAATCAAGCCCTTCAATGGTAGGGCTTTGATAGTAAGGGGTAATCCACGATTGAGGCATGTCAGCAAGCATGGCGGGTGGCATGATGACGAAGAAATTTACCTTCATGGAACTCCAATCCAGTTTACGCAGAGAAGTGATTGGTGCAGTCACTTTTTCACCAGCAAGCTCAAAAGTCATTTGATCACCCAGCTTGAGCTTTAAAGTCTTAGCAATACCCGCCTCCAAAGAAACTTGCGGCGCAGCGTCTTCAATCCACTTTCCAGAAGTAATGCGATTACCATCCGGCAATTGCTCGGTATAAGAGAGGTTGAATTCTCGATCAACTAAGCGACGCGCATTTTCATCAACATAATCATTCGGCCCAATGGCTTTGCCATTAACCTCAATCAAGCGTGCACGGACCATTGGACTAAAACTAGGATTGGCCACTCCCGCACTCAGCAGCGACTGAGTAATGTCAGGCTTTTGATCTTTCTGAATATTAATCATGAAGCGATTGGGTGCATCCACTGGAATGTTTCCTTGCCACGTAACCAATAAATCCTGACGAAGCAAGAGAATCAGCAGCAAAGCCATCAAAGCAATACCTAGAGCAGTAATTTGCATCACCGCAAATCCTGCGCGGCGTGCTTGTGCAGTCAACGCAAAGCGGAGAGCAAAGCTCTTAGTGCTCCAACTCGAAAACCCAAGATTGAGTAGGCGTAGTGATGACCAAGAAACTATGGCAAAAGGAGTAACGGCCAAAGTAAAGCTAATCGCAACCCAAGAAGCCAGTTTTAAATCCTGCGCTGCGATAGCAATTAAAACTAAACAAGTAATCATCCCAAAGAGTGCAACCCAAAGTGCTTTGATATTGACCGAACCTAACTCCTTGCGAATCAGCCGAACTGGTGAGATCATTACCAAACTAAATAAGGGTGGGCGCCAGCAAAGCCGATTAATAAACAGGAGGAGCATAAGATGCTCCAAGTTAATGGCCAGAGGGAAATCACAGGCAAATCAGCAAAAACTAAATCACCCAAAATACGAATTAATATTTCTTGAACTCCGTAAGCAATAGCCGCACCCATCAGAGCAGCTGATAAGCACAGAGCACCTAATACCTTAATTTGATTTACCAGAATTGTCCTTTGACTTGCTCCAAGACATTTCATGACCGCACATACATCGGCCTGCTTTAAAACATAGCGGCGCGCAGATAATGCAATCGCTACTGCAGCCACCATTGCGGTTAGCAAGGCAACCAAAGATAAGAATCGCTCTGCTCGCTCTAGAGTTTTACGCATCGTTGGTTATGCGTTTTCCAAGGTCTCAATACGCATTCCCCTGAGACCTTCAGATTCAATCCATTGTGTAGCCCATTTTTCATAATCAGAGATAGCCTGATCATTTCCCGCAAGCAATAGACGGTAAGTAACGCGACTGCCCAAACCGATGAGACCCGTTGACTGCAAGTCATCTAAGGACATCATCACGCGTGGTGCAAAGTTCATAAAGCCAGCACCCCGATCGAGCTCACGCTCTAAGATGCCGCTAATTAAAAACGTTTTATCCCCCAAGAGCATCTGATCGCCCACTTTAGCCTTCAATGCGTTGAGCATGGCTGGATCCACCCAGACCGAAGCAGTTGGCGGGGTGAGATTTGTCTGGGAAGGCGAGACCTGTAAAGAGCCGCGCAAAGGATAAGTCTTAGTAACCGCCTTGAGAGAAGCAAGCCTACTCTGCGCGCCAACAGTGGCCATACTCGGAAAGACGACGATTTGAGCAGAACTCAGTTGACGATCTGTCGCCTCTCGAATAAATCGTTCGGGTAAAGGTTAGTCAGAAACAATCAGTAGATCTGCAGCAAGCAATTGGCGAGCATCAAACTGAAAAGCTCGCTGCATCCGATCCGCCAGAAAACTGACGCTGGATAATGCTGCTACAGAGAGAGTGAGTGCAACTAGTAAAGCAATCAGCTCACTAGATTGCAGGTCCCGCCGAATATCCCGCAGAAAGCTCACTAGCACTGCGATTAAATCGCCTGAATCTGGCCACCATCAACACGGATCACTGACCCAGTGATATAGGAAGCATTCTGACTTGCTAGAAACGCGGCAGTATCACCGTATTCCTGGGGATCACCATAGCGGCCTGCCGGAATCTGTTTCAAGCTGGCTTGCACAACAGAGTCATAGCTGATGTTCTCGCGTTGAGCACGCGCTTCATCTAATTGGCGCAAGCGATCCGTTACTACACGACCCGGCATGATCACATTGACAGCAACTTCAGCTGCCAGGGTTTTAGACCAGCCTAATAGCGCAGCGCGCAGGGTATTGGAGATTGCCAAGTTTTTAATTGGGGCAATCGCACCAGAAGTGGTGCTGGTAATAATGCGACCCCATTTGCGCTGACGCATCCCCGGAAGTACTCGATCAGTAATGCTGATGAGCGATAGGATCATGTCATTAAAACTCTTTTGCCATAAAGCAGGATCTTGACCAGCAGCTAGAGTTGGAGGCGGTCCACCAGTGTTGTTCACCAAGATATCAATCGGGCCAAGCTCTTTTTCTATTTTACTTACTAAGCCGTCAATAACTGAAGGGTCCGATAAATCCCAACTCAAAGCTAAGGCAGTTCCACCAGCAGCTTCAATTAACTCAACAGATTTTTTTAAACCCTCGGGATTGCGGCCGGTCACCGCTACCTTAACACCTTCACGAGCCAGAGAAACTGCCATTGCCTGACCCAAACCTCGGCTTGAGGCCAGCACCAGAGCTACTTTTCCATTTAGACCTAAATTCATATCGCCCCCATATTTTAATAATGACTCATTTTATGAATTATTGTTTTCCGAGGGACTTAGGCAAATTCGCTGCGTACTGATACAGCGCTACCTCATACTCTTTTAAGATCTGCGCCAATGCTTCCTGCTGACCCTGCACTAAAGCACTAGGAGTATTGTCCTTTAGGGGTACGCGCTTGGTATAGCGATTGGTCCCAACCACTGGATTAGACCGAGTTCCATTAGTTACTGTCAAAAAGAATTCAACAGTCACAACTGCCTCAGGGCGTACCCGGTAATCTCCATAGAATTCATCTACAGAAGCTTGTAGCGTGTAAAACGGGAAAAAGCTATTTCCCTGCCCTACCGTCATTGCAAAAATTTGAGCTTGATTCATCCACTGACGTGTGGCACTGCTAATCATTTCGTTGGGTAGCGCGGAGTAGGTATTGTAAAAATCTTTTTCATAGCGCTGATCGCCCAAGCGATAAACCAAAGATTTACCATCAAATGGTGGCGTAGTAGATACCGAGCCCATTTTGAGCCATAAATCAGAGCGAGGCGTATTCGGAGCACCTGTTCTCTCAGGACCAACCATCCAACTACTGGTAGTTATGGCAGGACGCTGTGGAAGCGAGCAGGCGGAGAGACTGGCAATTGCGATGACACAAACCAGAAACTGGAGAACAGAGGAATTTTTTAGGGTTCGAATGCTCATTTCTGAACTCCATTCATAGGAGGGGTAATTTTTGGAGGTGGCTCACCCCAAATTAAGGTTGAAGGAGACTGGCTAGCGATGCGAGAAAACTCGTTCAGGTTTTCTGTTGCCTGGCGAATATTTTCCATTGTTGCCGTAGTGTCACCCTGCACACTGCTCACCGTTTGACGTAATGACACCATAGTCGCAACCAATTGATTGATTAATACCTCGAGCTCGCCTTTATCCGTTACTTTAGCAATGCGAGCCAATAAAACATTCAGGTCTTTTACGGAGCTCACTAAACCAGAATTTTCTTTGCCATCACCTGCCATTAGTAAATTCAGATTACCCAAGAGTGCATCAAACTTCTTCTGAGTCCCATCTACATCCAATGCATTTAAAGCACCGATCAACTTCTGAATACCAGAAATGATTTCGTCAGCCTGGTTAGGCAAAGATGGCACAACCTCATACTCTGGCTTCCAGTGATAAGGAAGCGGAGGATATTGAGATGCATTGGAACTGAAGTCCAGCTCAACATAATTAACGCCTGTAATCCCCATCGATTTCACACGGGCGCGCATACCATTCTTGATTAAGCCTGCAAAATCCTGTGAATCAACTCCATCACCAAAAATTTGCATGCGCACAACGACATATTCACGGCGATCAAGCAGTGGGGTATCTCTCTCATAGGTATCACCAGTCAAGCCGATAAAGGAAACTTGGCCAACCTTTACGCCACGAAAACGCACAGCAGCACCCGTATCTAAACCGGTAACCGATTGCTTAATGTAAGTCTCAACATGGAAGGATTTCTTAAAAAACTTTCCTGAGCCAAAAATGAGAACGACGGCCAGCAGCACTCCGATCGCTGCCAGCACAAAAATACCCAGGCGAAAGTAATTGGGGTTGGTGTTATTGCTCATGCTGCGTCCTTACTCATGATGCGATTAAAGAATTGATGTACGCGAGGGTCCTTGCTAGTATCTCGCAATACTTTAGGGTCACCCTCAGCAATGATGCCTTTAGCATCCTTATCCAACATGATGACTTTATCGGCAATGGAATAAATACTTGCCAATTCATGTGAAACGATAACAAAAGTAAAGCCTAAATTTTTTGAGAGGTCGAGAATCGTGCTGTCCAAATCAGCAGAGGTAATGGGATCTAATCCGGCTGAAGGCTCATCCAGAAACAAGATCTTGGGATCTAGCGCCATCGCTCTTGCAATCGCAGCGCGCTTTTGCATGCCACCACTAATTTCACTGGGCATATAAGACTCATATGGCAACAAACCAACCAGATCCAATTTGCAGCGCGCCAATAAATCCATTTGGGGTTTAGTTAAGTGCGTGTACTCCTCCATAAAGAGCGTCACGTTATCAAGCAAATTCATGGAGCCAAATAAGGCGCCCTGTTGATACATCACCCCAAAGCTAGCCATAATCTTTTGACGATCTGCGCCTTGGGCAGTAGTAATGTTTTGCCCTTCGATCAATACATCTCCAGCGAGCGGTTGATATAGACCGAATAAATTCTTTAAGAGGCTTGATTTACCACAGCCAGAGCCACCCAGGATGACAAAAATCTCACCATTCTGAACGGAAAAGTTCAGGTTTTGCAGTAAGACCTTGGAGCCATAACCCACAGTCAAATTTTGAACGTCGATTGCGTTATCTGAAGTAGTCATCAGAAACCAGTCCTATAAGAAATATAGGCAAAGATGCCATCCACTAAAACAATCATGACAATACTGCTCACTACTGCGCGAGTAGCTGAGATGCCCACAGCAGCAGCACCGGTACCAGTTTGCATGCCACGCAAGCAACCAACTGCTGAAATCACTACACCAAATAGGGTGGCCTTCAATAAGCCAGACAAAATATCTTCAATACCAACTGCGGATAACATTCCGTTATAAAAATTAATGAATGGAATGCCGTAAATTTGTATTGTTAGCATGGAAGCGAAGATGCTCACAATATCGGCATATAAGGTCAAAATGGGCATTACCAAAATACCTGCCAGCACTCTGGGGACCACTAAAAAACGTACTGGACTTAAGCCACCAGTTACCAAAGCATCAATCTCACTGTTGACAGTCATCGTACCAATCTCGGCTGCAAAAGCAGCAGATGATCGACCTGCCAACAAGATGGCAGTAATCAAAGGACCCATCTCACGAACAATGCCAAGCGCAGCCAAGGGACCGACAAAAGAAACGGCGCCAAACTGCTCCATACCAATTGCTGCTTGGAAAGACAGAATCACGCCAATCAAAAATGACACGAGACCCACAATTGGCAAGGCAGCAATACCAGCTTCGACAGCTGCATTAACAAAATCACCCCAACGCACCTGATTGATATGGCGAATAGACCACACTAAATCCGCTGCTAAATGCCCTGTAAAGGTAATTAAGCCACGCGCATCATCTAATAGATTTTGGGTGGCCATACCAGTGCTCACCACAAAACTAGTCTTTTGCTTTGGAGTAGGCACTGGGAAGAGATTGTTGATAGGGTCAAACTCATGTAACAAAGGTTGGTACTTTGGATCCAAACCAACAATTTCAAACTCGCCGCCACCTTTTTGCTGAGCCTCTTGAATATCAATTAAGAATGCAAACGCTGAACCATCAAGTGAACTCACTTTGGAGGCATCAAAAATCAGGTGCTGACCCCCGCCACCACCCTGTTGTAACCAAGCCGCCTGTTGTTGGCTAATTTGCGTCCAGACTCCTGCTAAAGAATAGACATTGGCCACGCCACTTAAAGAAACCTGAGCGCGCGTCTGGTCTACTTGCGACCAAGTCGCTATAGGGGCCATCTCAGGGGACAAATTGGGGTCAGAAATGCTCATAACCAAACTATAAGGGAAGTCCGTGTACGTTCGATGAAACACCAGAAAAAGCAAAGGGCCCAGTTTTTCAACTAGGCCCTGTATAGGTTGGTGCGGCTGGCAGGAATTGAACCCACGACCTCTTGGTTCGTAGCCAAGTACTCTATCCAGCTGAGCTACAGCCGCAATAGCTATAATTATGCCATGGAAGAGAAGAACTACATCACACCCGCCGGTCATGAACGTATCAAAAGCGAGCTTTTACAGCTCCTGAACCTTGATCGGCCTGAGGTTGTCAAGGTTGTTCACTGGGCCGCCTCCAATGGCGATCGCTCTGAAAATGGGGACTACATTTACGGGAAAAGGCGACTTCGGGAGATAGATCGACGGATTCGCTTCCTAAACCAACGCCTGGAATTTGCCGTAGTAGTCGATAACCAGGCCCGAAAATCAGGAGATACAGATGCTGAGCAGGTATTTTTTGGGGCGACCGTGATATATGTATGCCTAGAGGGGGTTGATGCAGGCAAGGAGACGACCATCACCATTGTGGGGGTTGATGAGGTTGATTTAGAGCTCGGGCATGTCAGTTGGGTCTCCCCGATTGCTAAAGCCCTGATCAAGGCACGCGTGGGTGATTGCGTCAAAATTCAGACGCCAAGCGGCCCTAGCGAAATTGAAATCCTAGAAGTTCAGTACCAGTAGCTAGTAAATACAGGAATTAACTACCCCGTACTCGGGTTACACGCATCACATCATGATTAGTGCGCAGACTGCGCATCACCTTCGAGAGGTGCAAACGATCCGATACTTGTATTGTGAATCGAATCGTAACAGTATCTTCTTTATATCGGTCATCCATCGATACGTTCATGATGTTGGAGTCTGTAGCAGTCACACTGCTTGCTACCCTAGCCAATACACCTTTACCTTGGCGCGTATCAATTGCCAGGTCAACTTCAAACTCTCGGTTAACCTCTTTGCCCCACTCGACCTCTACCCACTTATCGCTATCCTTCGAAAGCATTTTGAGGGCTACTGGGCAATCATTCGTGTGCACCTGCAAGCCTTCACCTTTGCCGAGATAGCCAATAATGCTGTCCCCTGGAATCGGATGGCAGCAGGTTTGAAAGCTAATCGAATTACCTTCGCGACCATCTACCAAAATAGTCTGACGCTGATGATGGTGTGAGGTAACTTCTTGATGAGGAGCGACCCAATCTGCCGCGCCCAGGCGCATTTGCTCTGAACCGCCTTCATCATCAATCAAGATCTTCAATCGAATTGCTAACTCTTGAGCGGATCTGCGACCCAAGGCAATATTGACACAAGCCTCCTCGCGCGTTTTATCCCCAGTCCAATGCAATAACTTTTCCCAGATCTCTGGAGATAAAAGTCCAGCATCTACCCCTTGTTGACGTAAAGCATGAGCCAAGAGGCGCTCCCCCAACTGAAGAGATTCGGCGTAATGCTTGGTCTTTAGTGAATGCCGAATAGAGGCGCGAGCTTTACCCGTCCTGACAAATGCCAACCAGCCCGGATTCAGCTGGGAGTTGGCCGATGTCACCACCTCAACAATATCGCTGTTCTTTAACTCACTACGTAGCGGCAATTGCATGCCATTAATCTTGACAGCAACACAGGTATTACCCACATCACTATGAATCGAATAAGCAAAGTCTAAAGCAGTGGCGCCACGTGGCAAGGCTCTAATCTGACCCTTTGGTGTAAAAATATAAACTGCATCTGGGAACAAATCAATTTTGACGTGCTCTAAGAATTCTTGTGAATCCCCACTGCTGTCCTGAATATCAATCAAGGATTGCAGCCATTGATGAGCCCGGTTTTGCACCTCGCTCATATCAGGTCCGCCATCCTTATAAGCCCAGTGCGCAGCAACGCCAGCCTCAGCGACTGCATGCATATCACCAGTACGTATCTGGAACTCAACCGGCACACCCGATGGTCCTAAGAGTGTTGTGTGCAAAGATTGATAGCCGTTGAGCTTAGGAATTGCAATGTAATCCTTAAACTTGCCCGGCATTGGCTTATAGAGAGCATGCAAAATTCCGCGGGCGCGATAGCACTCATCAATCGAATGAACGGTAACCCTGAAGGCATAGACATCAAGTACTTGAGAAAAGCTCAGATGCTTGCTGCGCATTTTGCTGTAAATACTGAAGAGGGTTTTTTCTCGGCCTTGTAGATCAACTTCGAGATTCACTTTTGCAAAGGCCATGCGAGCGTTCTGCAAAATCTTTTCCACCATCTCTTTGCGATTACCTCGCGCCCGCTTCACCGCATCTTCGATCACCCTAAAACGCATAGGCATTGAGTAACGGAAACTCAGGCCCTGTAGATCGCGGTAAATAATATTGAGACCTAAGCGATGTGCAATCGGAGCATAGATCTCAATTGTTTCAGCAGCCACCCTGCGACGCTTCTCCATTGGCACAGCATCAAGAGTGCGCATATTGTGCGTGCGATCAGCCAGCTTGACCAAAATAACTCGCACATCACGAGCCATTGCCATAAACATCTTGCGAAAGCTTTCTGCTTGCGCTTCAGCATGACTCTGGAACTCCAACTTATCCAGCTTGGTCAAACCCTCTACAAGCTCAGCTACTTTGCTACCAAACTTTCCAACCAGATCCGCTTGAGTGCATCCCGTATCTTCAATCACGTCATGCAGTAACGCCGCCATGATGGAGGATGCGTCTAAATGCCAGGTGGCACACAGTTCGGCAACGGAAACAGGATGGGTAATGTAAGGCTCGCCACTATGGCGATATTGTCCAAGGTGGGCTGCATCAGCAAAATGAAATGCTTGCTTAATGAGTGCAACTTCTTCGGGCTTGAGATAGCCTAATTTAGAAATCAGCCCTTCAATAGAAACAACCTGATGCTTTAGTGGCAGTGTTGGCGCAGAAGTAGGGCCAAATAAATGTCGACTCGATTGAGCCAACAAAGTTGCGATGATCGAAGACTTATCGCTATTAGCAGTCTCTTTGGGCGAGAGCTGCCCTTTGGATTCCGATGTGATTGGGTCGCCTAAGGGGAGCTCCACAACGGAACCCCTGAATTACAAAGGTACTTTGGTCAACATGTCACGGTCAGTTACACCAGCAGCAACTTCACGTAACGCAACTACAGTTGCTTTATCTCTGGACTCAACACGTGGGGAGTGACCTTGAACTAATTGACGTGCACAATAAGTCGCGGCCAATACCAGCTCAAAACGATTTGGGATAGTTTTTAGACAATCTTCTACAGTAATACGGGCCATGCTGAACTCACTTAAATTTAGCTTCAATACCTATAGGATAACTGATTAGACCCCAAGCCGCCTTAAAAGCGCAGGGTTGCGAGCCATAATCGGCCCTGAGCGTAAGCGGCTGGCTGCGACGATATGGCGTAAATCAATTAAAGCCTGCTCAAAATCATCGTTGATGACAATGAAATCTGCTTCATGGGCATGCTGAAGCTCTAAATGCGCTGCAGCTAACCTTCTCTGAATAGTTGCCTCGTCATCCTGCCCACGTTTACGCAAGCGCTCCTCTAGAGCCTCAAATGAAGGCGGGAAGATGAAGATCCACTGTACCTCGGGAATAATCTGCCGAATTTGCTGGGCACCCTGCCAGTCGATCTCCAACATGACATCACGCCCGGTTTTCATCTGAGTTTCGATCCAAGCTTTAGAAGTGCCGTAAAAATTACCGTGCACTTCAGCATGCTCTAAGAAATTACCTTGGTCACGTTCAGCTATAAATTCATCTCTTTTAATAAAGCGATAGTCCTTGCCATCCACCTCACCCAGCCTTGGCGCACGTGTTGTAGTGGAAAGGGAGAGCTTGAGTGCCGCATCTTCTTGCAACAAAGCATTCGCCAGAGAAGATTTTCCGGCGCCCGATGGGGCAACGATCATCAACATGCTACCTTGGTAAGCGGGAGATGGGTTGGCTTTAGGTTTAGGGCTGGCCATAATAATTTGTGTAAGTGATGGTTACTCTAAATTTTGGACTTGTTCACGCATCTGCTCAATCAAGAGCTTGAGCTCTAAGGCGGCTTGAGTGCATTCTTCAGAAACAGATTTGGAGCTCAAAGTGTTGGCCTCACGGTTCAACTCTTGCATCAAGAAATCTAAACGCTTCCCTACCGGCCCTTTACCTGCCAACGCAGTATCCACCGCCTGAAGATGAGTCTTGAGTCGAGCAAACTCTTCCGCAACATCGATACGAACCGCGTAAAGCACCACCTCTTGACGAATACGCTCCATCAATTCAGTACCAGAGCCACCGTTACCTTTAGCCTGCTCTTGGGCAGCCAGTGCCTCAGCAAGACACTCTGTGAGCTTTTCTTGATACTGGGCAACATAAACCGGAACCTTGGGCTCAATCGTTTTCACGATCTCACGCATCTTGGTAGTGATGTTTGTTAATACCGTCACAAGCGCTTTGCCCTCAGCATGGCGACTATCCATGAGGGCAGCCAAAGCGGCACGACCCGCTTCTACGGTTGCTGCAATCCAACCCTCCTCTTCACCTCTTGGCTCAGAAACAATCCCTGGCCAACGCAAAATATCGGCGATACGCAATGCCTCTGCATTAGGAAAGGCGACTTGAGCATGCTCCTGAAGGGTATACAAAGCATCTAAACGATCTTTGTTTAAGGCGCCCAAGGCATGGGGGTTGGCTTTGGCCGCCCCAGCTGCACCCGAATTAACGCGCCATGCAGCCCGAAACTCGACCTTACCTCGGGATAGGCTTTGAGTCGCCATCTCTCGTAAGGCAGGCTCAGCCCCGCGACACTCGTCCGGAAGACGAAAGCCCAAATCCAGAAAGCGGCTGTTGACAGCCCGACATTCCACCTGCAGATCAGCTACTACACCAGCTCCTAGGGAGACTTGGCGTGAAGCGCTGCCATAACCAGTCATGCTCGATATCATATGGACATTGTAGATCTTTAGGACCAAACCCCATGACCAAGCCCAACATCACCCGCCCTAGTGGCCGTACCCCCACGCAATTGCGTCCAGTGAGCATCAGCCGGGCTTTTACCAAGCACGCAGAAGGCTCAGTTCTGATTGCATTTGGTGATACCAAGGTACTCTGTACTGCCAGCGTTCTGGAAAAGGTGCCTCCTCATAAAAAGGGCTCAGGTGAGGGTTGGGTGACTGCTGAATACGGCATGCTCCCCCGCTCCACTCATACCCGTAGTGATCGTGAAGCTGCACGAGGTAAGCAGTCTGGTCGCACACAAGAGATTCAGCGCTTGATTGGTCGCGCGATGCGTAGCGTCTTTGACTTAAAAGTCTTAGGCGAAAGAACTATCCATCTAGATTGCGATGTCTTGCAAGCTGACGGTGGAACCAGAACCACATCGATTACGGGCGCCTATGTTGCTGCACGTGATGCAATTAACACACTCCTGCAAAGTGGCGCACTCAAATCAGACCCCATTATTGATAGCGTTGCAGCGATTTCTGTTGGGGTCTATCAAGGCGTGCCAGTGCTTGATTTGGACTATCCAGAAGACTCTTCTTGCGATACCGATATGAATGTCGTTATGACTGGCAAAGGTGGCATGATTGAAGTGCAAGGTACAGCTGAAGGCGCAGCGTTCTCCCGCGCTGAATTAAATGCACTATTAGATCTGGCGGAGCAAGGCATCCAAGATTTAACCCAGCTTCAACATAAAGCATTTCAATAAAGAGCAAAGGTAGATTGTGCAAAAGCTTGTACTCGCCTCAAATAGCGGTGATAAGGTTCGAGAGTTTCAGGCGCTCTTGGCGCCATTCCATTTTCATGTTGTCCCTCAAGGCGAATTAGGCATTCCATCAACTGAAGAGCCTCACCACACCTTTGTTGAGAATGCTTTGGCTAAAGCACGCCATGCCAGCGCTGCTAGTGGCCTACCCGCACTTGCCGATGATTCCGGAATTTGCGCCCATGCATTAGATGGTGTGCCCGGCGTCTACTCAGCTCGTTATGCAGGTCTTGATGGGGATAGCGCCGCCAACAATCAAAAACTCATTGCAGCACTGCAAGGAAAAACCGATCGTGGAGCGCATTATGTCTGCGCGCTAGTGATGGTCAATAGCGCTAATGATCCGGAGCCACTGATTGTGCAAACCCGTTGGTATGGGCAAATTATTGATGCAGCTAAAGGAAGTCATGGATTTGGTTATGACCCTCACTTCCTTTTGCCTGAGCTCGGTATCACCGCTGCGGAACTAGGGCCTTCAGAGAAGAATCTCATTAGCCACCGCGGCCAAGCATTGCGCGAACTCATTGCAAAAATTCAAAGCCGTGCTGAATACGCTTAATCCCGTTTTGGCCACTACGCCAAAACTCACTGCCCTACCCCCGCTGTCTTTGTACATTCATTTTCCGTGGTGCGAAAAGAAGTGTCCTTATTGCGACTTCAACTCACATCAAATTAAAGATGTAAGCAATGGCGGGAAAGCTTCGCAAGGATTTGATGAAGCGCGCTATATCAATGCACTTATTACTGATCTCGAAACGGAGCTGCCTCGCATCTGGGGTCGTCAAGTCCACAGCATCTTTATTGGTGGTGGCACGCCTAGCTTGTTATCTGCTAACGGCATGAATGAGTTACTGTCAGCTATTCGGGCAAGAGTAAATTTAGAGCCCGATTGCGAAATCACGATGGAAGCTAACCCTGGCTCAGTGGAGACCGACAAGTTTGCAGGCTTTGCTAAGGCAGGCATTAATAGAGTCTCTTTGGGCATTCAGAGTTTTCAGGATGAGCAGTTAAAAGCCTTGGGACGTATTCATAATGGTGAAGAAGCCAAGCGCGCGATTGAGATTGCCTTGCAGCACTTCAAGTCGGTCAATTTAGATTTGATGTACGGCCTACCAAATCAAACCCTGGAAGCTGCTAAAGCAGATATTGAAACAGCTCTCTCATTTAAGACGCCACATCTGTCCCTCTATAACCTGACGCTTGAGCCGAATACCTACTTTGCTAATTTCCCACCCAAGCTACCTAACGAAGATGAGATTGATGCAATCTTTGAGCAGAATTTAGCCCTCCTTGAAGCAGCAGACTATAGACGCTACGAAGTCTCTGCCTATGCCAAGAAAGATCAAGAGTGCAAACACAATCTCAATTACTGGCGCTTTGGTGATTACATTGGCATTGGCGCCGGAGCCCATGGAAAGATCTCCTTCCCAGACAAAATCACCCGGCAAGTGCGAGAGCGTCACCCTGAGACCTATATGCAGGCAATGGAAAGCAAAGGGGATGCCTTGATTGAAGCGAGGGAGATCCCAAGCAAAGACCTTCCTTTTGAATTCATGCTCAATACATTGCGTCTCACTGATGGTGTTGACACCATCACCTTTAGCGAGCGTACGGGCCTGCCACTCAATGTGGTTTCAAAAGGATTGGATGAGGCTTGTAAAAAAGGTTTGTTAGATTCAAACCCCAACAAGCTGAAGGCTACCGAACAAGGTTTGCGTTACCTGAATAATTTACAAGAGATGTTTTTGTAAGCGCTAGCTACTGATACGGGAATTGAATTACTTTCCTGTCCAGACGGGTGGCTTCCCATCCAAAAATGCAGCAACCCCATTCTTAAAGTCCTTACTGCCATAGCACTCCCGAATCAAATCGCTGCAATCAGGTAGGTTATTTTTGATGAGTCTTGCAAGAGTTTGCTTAGTTGATTTCTGTGTGATGGGCGCTAACTTCATTAAACGCTCTGCCAACTGATTTACTTCATGCTCTAGTTCTTCAGCAGGATACGTAGCCAATAGATAGCCCTGCTGGAGTAATTCTGGCGCAGTCGCCAACTCGGCTAACAGCAACATGCGCTTGACGATATTGATACCAAGATGTGCAGCAAGCCAAGCGACATTGCCGGCGGATAAACAATTGCCCAGCGTCTTGGCAATGGGCACTCCAAAGCGCGCATCCGGCGTAGAGATACGAAAGTCACAGCAACTGGCGATAGCAAGCCCACCGCCTACTGCCATGCCATCGATGACTGCAATGGTGGGGATAGGCAACATGGCTAATGGAGTGAGGTAGTCATCAATTCCTTCCTCATAGCGAATACCATCCTCACCAGATGTAAAGCTGGCGAACTGGGCAATGTCACTGCCAGATACAAAAGATTTACCGCCAGCACCACGCAGAATCGCAACTCGTACGGTGGAGTTCTTGGTTAAATCTTGGCAAATAGTCTTTAAGCTTTGATACATCTGCGCAGTCATTGCATTGCGCGCAGCTACATGATCAAAGGTAATGAATGCCATACCGTTACGAAGCTCTAAATGAACTTCGGCAAGTGACGGCGTTTTGGAAGCTTCGGTATTAGCCATGAAATTGATCAATGAAGCCTATGGGCTAGGCTCACAACAAGGTCTTTCTATTTGATTTATATTGACAGCTATTATTAGCACTTCATTCTAAACATAAAAATAATTGAGACAAAATGAACGCTTCAAATAGCAAACCCCTGCCACTGGCGGGCGTTAGAGTGCTTGATGTGAGTCAAGTCATGGCGGGCCCCTATTGCTGCATGTTGCTTGCCGACCTGGGTGCAGATGTCATCAAAATTGAACCTCCAGGCACAGGTGACCAAACTCGTGGCGCCATGGGATTCAAGATGAAAGGTTCAGATAGCATGGGCTTTCTGAATATGAATCGCAACAAACGCAGCGTCACCCTTAATCTCAAAACCGATGCTGGCAAAAAAGTTTTCTTTGAATTAGTGAAGACCGCAGACATCTTGGTAGAAAACTATCGACCTGGGGTCATGAAAAAACTCGGCATCGATTACCAAACACTCAAAGATATCAACCCAGGTTTGGTCTACGCCAGTATCTCCGGCTTTGGTCAAACAGGTCCATGGGCTGACCGCCCGGGTTTTGATTTGATGGCACAAGCTATGTCCGGCGTCATGAGTGTGACAGGCTATCCAGATGGCCCTCCAGTAAAAGCAGGTGTTCCAGTAGCCGATATTGGTTGCGCCCTCTTTGCAGTCTATGGAATATTGTCAGCCTATATCGGCAAGACTAAATCGGGTGAAGGTCAATTTATTGATGCCTCCTTATTTGATTCTGCGCTGGCATTTTCCATATGGGATACAGCGCAATACTGGGGCACCGGCGTTGAGCCCTATAAGCTAGGTACCGCCAATCATATGAGTGCACCCTATCAGGCCATGAAGGCCTCAGACGGCTACTTTGTCATGGGCGCAACGAATCAAAAACTTTGGAAACTGCTCTGCGACAAAATTGAACGCCCTGAGCTATTCGAGGATCCATTGTTTAGAACGAATCCCTTACGTCTTGCCAATCGCTTAATACTGGCATCTGAATTTGAAAAGACTTTCGTTACTAAAACCAGTGAAGAATGGGTGGATCTCCTGCTAGCGGCTGGCATTCCAGCTGGGCCAATCAACACTTATCCTCAGGCATTTGATAGCGAACATGGCAAGCATCGCAAGATGCGCATGGAAATCGATCATCCAATTGAAGGCAAGGTTCCAAATATCGGCTTTGCTGTCAAGATGATGGGGACTCCACAGCAGGTATCTCGTCACCCCCCTTTACTCGGTGAGCACACTAATGAGGTGCTTCAGGAATTAGGTATTGCAGGTGGCGAACTAAAAGCATTGGAAGATGGTGGAGCATTTAATCCTTAGCCTTAGAGCAGACATCTATTGGTGAGCTGCAACTCTCCAAGATTAGCCAGTACGTAATTTTTCTTGTCGCTTATGAATTAAACGGCAGATCATTGATTAGAAATATAGGCCTCATTGCAACAGGGTATTCCAATTGATTAACAATGGAAGATCGGGCAATCAACGGGGAGCATCATGCAGCAAGAGGATATTGAAATTTGCGTCAATATTAGCGATGTTAGAAGAAATATTGACTCAATCGACAGGGAAATTGTGGCTCTTATTGCGAAACGTGGAGCCTACGTTAAACAAGCAGCGCACTTTAAGCTGACCACGTTAGATGTAGAGGCGCCCAAAAGAGTGGAGCAGGTAATAGAGAAAGTAACAACTCTGGCGCATTCAACAGGAGCAAACATCGACGTTGTACAGGCGGTATGGAGGGCTATGATCCATAGTTTTATCGAGGCCGAAAAGAAAGAGTTTTACGAAAAATCAGTAAACTAATTCAGCGAACTTCAAAGGAAAAATTCCAAATACTTTCATAGTTTGGAATTCAAAAAAATAATAAATTCATTACTCGATGATAGTAAAAATCATTCTGATGAGAGTTCTACTCCGATCAAAGCGCTTGATCTCTTTTGGACAAAAAAGATGGGCTCCTAGGGGCCCATTTTCTATTTCACAATTACCGATCTAATCACAATGCGACTTCATTAAGCGCCATCTGAATTGGCAATTGGAGGAGCCTCAAACGGGTCTTTACTTGGTTGGGTAGATGAGGCTTTTTTAGATTTTGTACCAGGCATCAACTCAAAGTCTGGAGTAAAGGTGGTCATCGTGCTTCGCAATTGATCAAATGCTTTACGGTCGCCTTCAAATTTAGCCTTTCCTTCGGCTTGGAGTTTTTCAAAAGTGGTTTGACCGCTCATCACCTTTTCTAAATCGCTACGATTCGCAGTAATAGTCAGGTTCGGATTTTTATCCTGATAGCCTTTGATATTAGTTAGCGCAGAATTACTCATCTCGATTACAAACTTTTCACCATTGTCTGGGGTGTCGAGATTAATAGTGAACTTCATGCCGGCAGCTTTTTTGCTATCCATGCTGATGGCTAAGGCATTGAGCCATAACTCAGTAGTCATTGCTCTGATCATGTCAGGGCCATTAGTCTTTGGCGATGCTCCAGAAGGCATACCGTGACGAAGTTCGTAGGCCGCGCCCAAGAAACTATTACGCACACTTGGGCTTTCTTTTTGACAACCAATTTGTTCAAAAATGTCTGCCAGCAAATCCTTGGCTGCCGTGTTGTTTGGTTCTGCATAAACCAATTTATTCACAATCTCCATTGCTTCACGGTATTTACCTTGTTTATAGAGCTGCCTACCCTTTGCCATGATCTTGCCGGAACCACCCATCATTTCGACATACAGCGGCGCAGAATCTTTTGGTGATAGGGGAATCAAAGTTGCAGGATTAGCGTCCCAGTAACCCAGGTAGCGGTTGATTACTGCGCAACTGTTGTGCTCTTCTGAACCGTGGTAGCTATGTGCTGCCCACTGAGACTTTAAGCTCTCTGGCTGCTTGTAAACGTTATGCACTTCATTGATCGTGACGCCATTGTTCGCTAAATGAAGAACTTCATTGTTCAAGTGAGCGTAACTGTCGCGCTGAGTACGCATCACTTCTTGTACGCGATCATTGCCCCAGCGTGGCCATGAATGGGAGGCGAACATAACCTGCGCCTCAGTGCCATAACGATATAAAGCATTATTAATATTCTTAGACCATGCCAAGGCATCGCGTACTAAAGCGCCACGCAAGGTATAGATGTTATGAATGGTGCCGGTGATGTTTTCAGCAGCCCAGAATGCCTTAATCTGTGGGAAGTAGGTATTCATCTCCGCCGGAGCTTCGGTACCTGGCGTATTTTGGAATTCCATCTCTACGCCATCCACTGTCATTTTTTCAAACGGCTCATTAATCAGAATGGTTGGCTCAATTAAACCGAGATTACCTGCGGCAGTGTTTTTACCGATCGATTGGTCAACGTGGCCAAATGGGCTACGTGGCAATAAAACACCGTACTGGAAATACAGGCGGCGTGTCATTGCATTACCAGCGTAGACGTTCTCTGCTACTGCGTGATCCATAAAGCCAGCTGGAGCAATAATCTTGACCTTACCGCTCTTCACATCCGCCTCTTCCACTACGCCACGCACACCACCAAAGTGATCAGCATGTGAATGGGAGTGCACCACCGCAACCACTGGGCGCTTGCCTAACTTCTCATTAACCAATTCCAAAGCTGCTCTTGCAGTCTCTTTGGAGGTCAATGGATCAAAGACAATCCAGCCGGTATTGGTTTTAACAAAGCTGATGTTGGATAAGTCAAAGCCACGAACTTGATAGATCTTTCCTGGCACAACCTCATAAAGGCCATAACCCATATTAAGAATTGCTTGACGTTGCAATGATGGATGAACGCTATCGAAATCCTTACCTTGCAATAGGAATTCATAGCTGCCCATATCCCAAGCTACGTTACCTGCATCAGCCATGATGGTTTTATAGGCAGGCGCCGCAATAAATCCCCTCTTGGACTCTTCAAAATCACGCTTATCTTCAAAAGGCAATGTTTTGCGTAAGCCGTTTTGTAGCTCTACCGTAAAAGTTGAAGGGGCCTTACCTTTAGGGTCAAAATGCTTTCCTTGCATTGCACCTGGATCAGCAACAACTCCACCTCCGCCTGCTGCAAAAACAGCGTTTCCAGAAATTAGTGCGATAGATGCAGCAATCAGGGTTAATTGGGTTTTCATGGGGGCCTTGAGTTAATGCAAATATTGGTAAAAAAGGTACTTATCGAATGTAAAGAATCGACTGTCTTTGGGCAATTAGCCCTATAGCTAGTAAGCTACTCCTGCGTGGATGGCAAAAATACAGTAAATTGAGCGCCACCGCTAGGGGCATCTTCATAGCGAATGCGGCCACCATGACGAGAAACAATGTGTTGGCAGAGCCATAAACCCAGACCCATACCTGAGCGCTTGTTGCTATTGGAGAGCAGTTCAAATAAGTGCATCCGGGCATCAATCGGAACGCCACCGCCATTGTCAGAGATAAGCAATTGAATCCCCCCAGAAACATCTCGACCCTCAATCCGGAGTATTCGAGAGAATCGAGTGGATTCACTTAGGGCCTGGATTGCGTTATTAATGAGATTCAGAAGCACTTGCTGGATCTCGCCGCGATTCACGTTAATTAGAGAATGTGAGTCAAGGTCTAGAACTACTTGAATATTCTTCGTCTGAATTTCTGGCTTGGTAATCTTGAGAATAGATTCAACTAATTCGTCAAGCTCGATCTGTTCGGCGCCAATCTTTCCATCCGAGAATATAGAGCGCAGCGATTGAATGATGCTGGAGGCGCGCTGGTTATCAGCCAGTAACGCAGCCAGAATCTCTTGGTTTTGCTCAGAAGTCAAATGACCCTCAGACAACTTCTTCTGCAGAAACTGAATATTCAGTTGCGATACCCCCAAGGGCTGGTTAAGCTCATGGGCTATAGAGGCCGACAAAGCTCCTGTTGCCGCAGTTTTATTGGCTTTCAGTAAATTCGAAATTAAATTCTCGCGCTCAGTTAATAAAGCTTTAATTTCTTTGTTCTCAGTTTGCGATTGAGCACTTGCCAGCGCAATACGCTCAGACCAATAACCACCAATGGCAATGTAAGCCAGCGTATTCATCACGATTTGCATAATTGTCAGAAGAATCAAAAATTGAGGAATCTGCTCAACCTGACGAATGGTGAAGCCAGATGCGACGACTACAGAAAGTCGCCCAATAGCAAAAAATAATTCTGCAGTAGTGGCATATTGCAAATACATTAATTGCTTCGAAGGAGTCGACTTTCTCTTTTCACGCAATTGAACAATCTGCCAAATAAAGAAAGATCCAGTAATGACACAAATGACTGCGGTTCGAATTTCGAATGTGCCATGAGTCCGCATCCACTCAAAGAATGGAATGAAAATCAAGACTGAAAATATGAAGGCGTACTCGATTCGCTTACTAATTGGCTGATTCAGCGACCTACAAAATAGCAATTGCAAAATAGCAGCCACATAGAACAAAGTATTGGCTATGGTGAAATTAAATTCCGGCTTTGAGACATCCTCAATAGTCAAAACTCCAGTACCAAAGATGGCTAAGGCCAAAATACTCACCACCAAAGATCCCATCCAATAAGCGCTTGGCCTAACAGCACTTTGAGAGCGATAGTAGTGATAGACACCCAATAACAAGCCCAACTGAATGGTGGCAAGAATATAGAAATACAGGGCTATCAGGAGCTTCATGCCATCTATCGTACAACGAGGTGAATATCCCCGATCTCAATCTTCAATCGGGGAGACTTTTACTGAGTCAGGCTGGGCAATCTGCCAGTTAAAGTTAGATAGAAGAAGTAGAGAGCGCCAAGAAAAATGAGGGCACCGATTAGATATTGTGGATAACGAATTCCTTGCTCTGGCATACCCTGCTTCTTACCTGTCACCATGGATCTGACGAGATTTTGTCTTTCGATCAAACTCATGACCACAGCTGCAATAATATGAACGATGACTAGACCCAGAACTAAGCTAGAAACTGCCTCATGCACCTCTGAAACAACATTACCTAAAAACTCTTTAACGGATAAATAACCGCTCAATCCAATGAGCAAGATGAGCAGCATCAGCGCAAACATGACGAGACCACCAGCTGGGTTATGTCCCACATCGTGATGAGGGTGGCCACGCAACATAGCCCAAAAGTGCTCAAGCACTGCCTTTGGACTTTTCAGAAATTGACTAAATCGGGCATAGCGGGTGCCAATCAGGCCCCACACCAAGCGAATGAGAACAAGTAAGCACGCAGTATACCCAAATGCATAGTGAATCATGGCCCATCGCTCACTCTCTGAGCTAAGCCAAGCACCAGCAAAACAAATCACCAGTAGCCAATGAAACACCCTTACCGGCATGTCCCATACCATAATGGCTTCTCTTACCTTGCCAGTGGCTCCAACTGCATCACGAATTGACTCATTCACCTGATGGCTCATTTCGCTGGGATCTTAATATTGTTCTCACTAAAAATGCCTTTTGCAGCATCAATATGACAAGCTCCACAATTGGCAGGACTCTTGATGCTTGCCCGCCTCCAAACATCTGCCCTCACCTCATCATGCTTACGAATAAACCATGAAGTTTTAGTAATGCGGTTTTCGGGGGCGGTCTCGCTGTACTTCTGTCGAGTAGCGGCATTCTTTACTAACCAGCTTGTAATTTCAGTCTGAGTCTTTGCATCCGCACTAGCATCGGTACCAAAGTGCTTGGATAGGCCAGACATGACATTTTTCCAGCTTTGTTCGTTTAATAATGCTGGCGGATAAGCCATGTGACAACTTGCGCACTCAGCTTCATATGAAGCTGGCGCATCTGCAGGCATTGCCATCTTGGCAGCGAATGTAGATGAAGATACCAGCAGTAAGGATGCAGCAATAAATATAGATTTTTTCATATTGATAAGACTTATTTAACAGTTAGCAACCAAGATAGAACGTCCGCTTTTTCTTGTGCAGTGCAGTCTCTACCGAGTACATCATTGCAGTTACGCTTAAACTACTTCTCAGCCTTAGCCTCATCAGTAAAGCGAGTTGGATTTGCGCTAGGGGCTAATGGCTTAATGACCTTCCCAGTAACAATGTGTTTAGTGTCGTGATTGGGGGATTTTCATGGCAAGATGCACAGCTCCATTCTTTGCCATGCTTGGCATTGAAGAACTGCTCGCCTCTGGCGGGTGATGCTTTTCCAGATTGAGCCTCATAGTTCCTCAGCAAGTCTTGCGGTGTTGCTGCACTGACTGTAAGGGCCAGACCCGAGAGGATAAATCCCGAGAATAACTTCCAAGGCATACATACATACTCCTTATAGATGGTATCTATCTAGTATGCGCTATTGATATGACAGTCCATTTTGATAAATAAGCAAAATAGTCGGGTATTAAGGGCTTATTTACTCGAACCATCTTCAAAAATGCTTCTGATGAATGGTATGAGTAATACAATCTATATAAATGCCAAACTTACTGCATTTATCAATTACTGCATTACTACCTACAGCTAATGCACCTCAATTTATTAAGGATTAATACCGTTATGAAAAAACTAGTCATTATTGTTGTACTTGCTGCTATTGCTGCAGGCGCTTACTTCATGCTCAACAAACCGAAAGCTCCGATTGCTGGCGTAGCTGCTCAAGAAACTGCCCTTATCTATGATGGCGAAGTCATCAAGATTGACGCAGCAACTCGTACAGTGACACTTAAAAACAAAGATGGTGAATCCACCATTGTTGCTGGCGCAGAAGTGAAGAACTTTGCTGAAATTAAAGTTGGTGACCGTTTTGATGTTGTCTACGAACTCGCTGTTGCGATTGAATTGGCTAAGGTCAAAAACCCAGGCACTACTAGTGAGCAAGTTACTACTAGCACTACTACTGCTCCAAAAGGCGACAAGCCAGGCATTATTACTACCAATACTGTTACTGCAACTGCTAGCATTGAGGCAATTGATACAGCTAAAAATACTGTGTCTTTAAAAGGTCCACAAGGAAATATCTTCAA